>UBJO01000082.1 GCA_900465665.1 Hyphomicrobiales bacterium | reverse complement strand
GCGGTCGTTGGGGTCGGGGCGGCGGCTGACGTAGCCGGCAGATTCGAGACGGCCCACCAGTTCAGTCGCGGTATGCGGCGCGATGATCAACCGCTCTGCGAGCAGGCCGATTGTCATCGGATCGGGGGCGCGGTGTCCCTTGATGGCGAGCAGCGCCTGATGCTGCTGCGCGGGCAGGCCGGCTTCGAGCGCGGCCGAGGCGCTGAAATCCATGAAACGGCGCAGCGTGTGGCGAAGGTTCGCGAGCGCTTCGTAATCCTCCTCCGACAGATCGTCCCGCATCGCCACATCCTTCCGTCAACGCCCATGAAAGCCAGGGCGATCTCTAGCCGTTATCGCCGCCATCCGCAAAGCCCGCGGCGCGAGAAGCGGGTCTCTTGATTTATATCGTAATACGATATATTTGAGCGCACAGATAAACACTAGACAGGATCGACCATGCCCCCAAAATCTCTTCCTCCCGATACATCCCCCAATACCGCCTCCCTGCTGCCGCGCCGCGCGGCGGGCGATTTCACCACCGACAAGCGCGTTCTGGCGCTGATCGCGATGGCCGTCGTCGTCGGCACCGGCGGCGCGTTTGCGGCTTGGCTGCTGGTCAGCCTGATCTCGCTCGTCTCGAATGTCGTCTGGTTCGGAAAGTTCAGCCTCGTTGCCGAGAGCCTGGCGCATGCGCATCCGTCGCTGTGGATGCTTGTCGTGCCTGTCATCGGGGGACTGATCATCGGTCTGATGGCGCGCTTCGGTTCGGAGAAGATCAGGGGGCACGGCATCCCTGAGGCCATCGAGGCCATCCTTATCGGC
Organism: Hyphomicrobiales bacterium; assembly: GCA_900465665.1. Lineage (GTDB taxonomy): Bacteria > Pseudomonadota > Alphaproteobacteria > Rhizobiales > Rhizobiaceae > Rhizobium. Next base: position 70,449 of record UBJO01000082.1, on the reverse strand, counting down.
GGAAGCCGGATGTCGCCGAAGGTGGCCGTGCTCAAGCCGTTGTCATCGGCGATCTCGATCGGCACCGGTGGGCCGTTCGGGGCCGAAGGGCCGATCATCATGACCGGTGGCGCGATCGGTTCGCTCTTCGCGCAATGCTTCGAGATGAGCTCGGCGGAGCGCAAGTCTCTGCTGGTGGCGGGGGCAGCCGCCGGGATGACGGCGATCTTCGGCACACCGATTGCGGCCCTTCTCCTGGCGGTCGAGCTGCTTCTGTTCGAATGGAAGCCGAGGAGCTTCATTCCTGTTGCCGTGGCTGCCTGCGTGTCGGCTTGCTGGCGGCCGTTTCTGTTCGGCGCCGGTCCGCTGTTTCCCGCGCACTTCGACATGAGTCTCCCCTGGTGGGGGATTGCGCTCTGCGCCGGGCTCGGCATTCTCACCGGCTTCGCTTCGGGTCTTCTGACCGTGCTACTCTACAAGGTCGAGGACCTGTTCGAGGCCCTGCCTGTCCATTGGATGTGGTGCCCGGCGATCGGCGGGTTGTTCATCGGGCTCGGCGGGCTGATCGAGCCGCGCGCGCTTGGCGTCGGCTACGATATCATCGAGGATCTGCTGCACAGCAACGTGCTTCCGGCCGCCGTCCTCACCATCCTCGCCGTGAAGGTGGCGATCTGGCTGATCGCGCTGTCATCCGGTACGTCGGGTGGCGTGCTGGCGCCGCTGCTCATCTTCGGCGGGGTGATCGGCTGGCTGGCAGGGCTGTTTCTGCCAGGCGATCAGGGCTTCTGGGCGCTGCTCGGCATGGCCGCGATGATGGGCGGGACGATGCGCGCGCCGCTGACCGGGACGTTCTTCGCGGTGGAGCTGACGGGAGACCTGTCGGCGCTTCTGCCGCTGCTTGCCGCCACGGTGTCGGCCTATGCGGTGACGGTGCTTGTGCTGCGGCGCTCGATCCTCACCGAAAAGATCGCCCGGCGCGGCCAGCACATCACGCGCGAATACGGTATCGATCCGTTCGAGCTGACGCGCGCCCGCGACATCATGATCGTGGATGTCGATGTTCTTTCGTCGCGGCAGACGGTGGGGGAGGTGAAGGCCTTCTTCGAGACCACCGAGAAGACGCATCGCGTCTATCCTTTCGTCGACGACCAGCGCGTGTTGCTTGGCCTGGTCTCCCGCGCCGATGTGCTGCGGTGGCATCAGGAGGGCGTGGCAGATGATGTCAGCATTGTCGACGCGACGTCGAATGCTGAGATCGCCTATGCGCTTGCGGATGATACGGTCGGGCATGTCACGGATATCATGTTGAATTCCGGCGAAGGGCGCATCCCCGTGATCGATCCGCAGACGAAGCGGCTGGTCGGGCTGATCGCGCGCAAGGATCTGCTGCATCTGCGGCATTCCTTCAAGACGAGCGAGACCGAGCGCCGGCCTTATCTGTTTTCAAGCGCCGCGTAGGCTGATGCCGAACAAGTCACCTGCCGCGTTCTCGTGGCGGGCGTTTTCGTGCTTACTTCTCGACACCTTCGCCAGCCGGCACCTTCCGCTCCCTGATATGGCGGAGTGAGACGCCTGAGGGGATCGTACCCATGACGCGGCGCTTCGGTACGCCGAGGCGTTGGGCGAGATAGATGCTTGAATGGCCGCTGCAGAGATAGGCGAGGAAGCAGGCGACGGCGAGGTAGACGGCGTGGGTGGAGCCGAAGAGCTCGATGCCCATGATCATGCAGGCGAGCGGCGTGTTGGTGGCGCCGGCGAAGATCGCCACGAAGCCGAGACCGGCGAAGAGATCGGACGGCGCGCCGAAGAGGGCCGCCAGCGCATTGCCGAGTGCGGCGCCGATGAAGAAGAGCGGCGTGACCTCGCCACCCTTGAAGCCGGCGCTGAGCGTGACGATGGTAAAGAGCGCCTTCCAGAACCAGCTCCAGTAATCGACGGCGCCGGGTGCGAAGAAGCCCGCGATCGTCGGGTCGGCGGCGTCGGGCGACCAGACACCGAGGCCGAGATAGGCGCGGGTGCCGAGCAGGTGAACGAGGCCGATCAGGATCAGTCCGGCCAGAACCGGGCGCAGCGGCGCGTAGGGCAGGAGCTTCTTGAACAGGGCTGAAGCCGTGTGGGAGAGTTCGGCAAAGGATTTCGCCGCGAGCCCGAAGATGACGCCGGCGATGGCGACCTTTGCGAGCAGGATCGCATCGAGATGGAAGACATTGGCGGGCGCGTCGGCGAGATAGGCGATGTGGTAGTGCGTATGCTCGATGCCCCAGGCATGGCAGGCCCAGTCGCCGGTGACTGCTGCCATCAGGCAGGGGATAAGGGCTTCATACTGCATGCGGCCGATGGTCAGCACTTCGAGCGCGAATATGGCGCCGGCGATCGGCGTGCCGAACACCGCGCCGAAACCGGCTGCGACGCCGCCCATGAGGAGGATTCTCACATCGGCGGGCGACAGGCGGAAGAGCTTCGCCACGGTGCTGGCGATGCTGCCGCCGAGCTGCACCGCCGTGCCCTCGCGGCCGGCGGAGCCGCCGAAGAGATGGGTGGCGATGGTGGAGACGAGGATGAGCGGTGCCATGCGCAGGGGAACGCCGGCGCCCGGTTCGTGGATCTGGTCAACGATCAGGTTGTTGCCGCCCTCGGCGGACTTTCCGAATGTCTGGTAGATCAGCACCATCAGGAAGCCGGCGGCGGGCAGGCCGTAGAGCAGCCAGGGATGATCGAAGCGGCTCCTTGTCGCGAGGTCGAGCGCCCAGAGGAATAATGCGCAGAGCGAGCCGACGACAACCCCCATCGGAACGATGACGGCGACCCACTTGCCGATGTCGCGAAGCTGGCGCAGGCGGATGCCGAAAATATCGGAGAAGGCGATCATAGTGCTGCCCCTTGATGATGGGCGGTATCGCCGGCGATGCGTGGTGACAACAAGACTTCGAACATGACTCTACCCTTTCGCGCGATGGCAAATGAAGTAGGAGTCATCGGCTTCGTCGGGGAAGCGGTTCAGCCTTTTCTGGCCTCGGCAGAATCCATTGCCGATAGCCAGTTGATATCGCTTGCGCCGGATTGCTGTCAAGCGCGCCGGGGCGCGGATCCGTCCTGTTCGAGCGTGGCGATCAGCAGTCGATCACGCCGCGCATGACCTCGACGCAGGCGCCCGAGATCGCAACGTCGGTGACCACGCCGCCGGTCTTCGTCACCTCGATACCGATGAGGCTGCGGCGGCCCATCTCGACGCCCTGCTCGATGGTCAGCGATACCGTCATGTCGGGTTCCGGCTCGAGCGAGACGAGGTAGGCGCCAAGGGCGGCCGAGGCGCTGCCGGTCGCGGGGTCTTCCGGGACGTTGTCGAGCGGGGCGAACATGCGGGCGCGGATGTGCCAGGGCTTGTCGGCCGAGCGGACGTAGATGAAGAGCGAGAAGTCGTGGTTTCCCTCAAGCGTCGGGCCGGCGGTATCCTGGAAGTGCGCGAGGTTGGGGCGGGCGCGGGCGAGTGCGTCGAGATCGGCGAGTTCGGCGACGACGAAGCTCAGGCCGACGGATGCCGTCAGTGGCTGGTGGATGCGGGTGCTGACCTCTGTGCTGTCGATGGCGATGCAGCGGGCGATGGTGTCTACAGCGACGGTGTTGCCAGTCGATAGCGGCTTCGGCGCGCGGATCGCGGTCGAGGCGACGCGGCCCTGTTCGCGGCGCACGTCGACAGTGACCACGCCGGTTTTTTCCTCGAAGCGCATGACGTCGCCGACCGGTTGGCCGAAAATGTCGTCGAGATCGCCGAGCACATAGGCGGTGCCGACATTGGGGTGACCGGCGAAGGGTACTTCCGTCGTCGGCGTGAAGATGCGCACGCGCGCGGTGTTCTCGGGGTTTTCGGGCGGCAGCACGAAGGTCACTTCCGAATAGCCGAACTCGGCGGCGATCTTCTGCATCTGATCATCGGAGAGGCCGCGGGCATCCGTCATAACTGCCAGCGGATTGCCTTCGAAGCGGGTGGAAGTGAAGACATCGACGGTGGTGAAGGAAACGGCGGTCATTGCGTGCTCCGATGGTTCAGGAGCGCAATCAGTAGCTATCACCGCCGGCTGGCAGAAGGGGAATTCTTGTCGCCATGACAATCCACCGATGACAATCAACCGGCAACAAAAAACCGGCCGCCAGAGGCAGCCGGTTCTTAAAAATAGGCGAGCGGATCAGGCCTTGTTGACGCTGGCCGCGTAAATCTCGTTGATCGTTTCGGCCAGGCTCGCGTCGAATTCCGCGTCGCTCATCGAAACGCGCAGGTTTTCCGTCAGCGCGCGCGAGAAGCTGGCAATCATGCCGTGGTTGTGGCTGAGTTTCTCGCAGGCGTCGGTGCGGCTGTAGCCGCCGGAGAGTGCGACGACGCGCACGACCTGCTTGTGGGCAACCAGAGGCGCGTAGAAATCGGCGACCGTCGGGATCGTCAGCTTCAGCACCACCTTTTCGCTCGCCGGCAGCAGGTCGAGCTGATTTGCGATCTCGTCGCGAAGGATGGCTTCCGCCTCCTGCTTCGTCGGGCTCTTGATCGAGACTTCAGGCTCGACGATCGGAACGAGGCCGCTGCCGATGATCTGGCGCGCCACTTCGAACTGCTGCTTGACGACAGCCGCAATGCCTGACCGGTCGGCGCTTGCGATCACGGAGCGCATCTTGGTGCCGAAAATTCCCTTGTCGCGGCCGCGCGCGAGGAGCGTCTCCAGCTCAGGCATCGGCTTCATGATCTGGACGCCGTTTTCTTCGGCGGCCAAGCCCTTGTCGATCTTGAGCAGCGGAACGACGCCGCGCTTTTCCCAGAGATAGGAAGGAACCGGCTGGCCATCGACGTCGCCGTCCATGGTCCGCTCGAAGAGGATTGCGGCAATGATCTTTTCGCCGGTGAAGGCGGGGGCGCTCATGATGCGGACGCGCATGGCGTGCATCAGGCGGAACATCTCCTCATCACCCTGGTAATCGCTGTCTGCGATGCCGTAGAGGCGCAACGCTGCGGGTGTCGAACCACCGCTCTGGTCCAGCGCTGCAATGAATCCTGGCGCCGAGCTGATCTTGTCCAACATCTTCGCGTCCACCATACTTCATTCCTTCTCTCGAGCCGGCGCATCGCGTCCGGATTTTGCTCTCTGTCAAAGCCGATCGGCACTCAAATCTGCGATACCAGAAGAATTTTAAAAGGAAAATCCTGGGGTAAGCTATTGAAACGATTGAAATCGTTTCAAACGTTTGAAAGTTTAAAGTTGTTTTAGTTCCAACAAAAAGACCGCGAAAGCGCTGGCTCTCGCGGTCCTCAATGAAGCGGTTCAAACAGGCCAAAAGCCCGGTTTGACTTACTTGGCCTTGGTCAGGACCTCTACGCCCGGAAGGACCTTGCCTTCCATCCATTCCAGGAATGCGCCGCCAGCGGTCGAGACGTAGGTGAAATCATCGGCAACGCCGGCGTGGTTCAGCGCCGAGACGGTGTCGCCGCCGCCGGCGACCGAGGTGAGCTTGCCGGCCTTGGTGCGCTCTGCCGCATACTGCGCGGCGGCGACGGTTGCCTTGTCGAAGGGTTCGATCTCGAAGGCGCCGAGCGGGCCGTTCCAGACCAGCGTGTTGGCGCGCTCGATCCAGGCCTTCACGGCTTCGACCGACTTCGGGCCGACGTCGAGCATCATGGCGTCATCGGGGATGGCGTCGATGGCGACGATCTCGTTGGCGGCACCCGCCTTGAACTCGCGGGCGACGACGCCGTCCTCGGGCAGAACGATCGCGCAGCCAGCCGTTGCGGCTTCGATCATGATCTGGCGGGCGGTGTCGGCGAGGTCATGCTCGCAGAGAGACTTGCCGACGCTGGTGCCGCGCGCGGCGATAAAGGTGTTGGCCATGCCGCCACCGATGACGAGGGCGTCGACCTTCTTCACGAGGTTCATGAGGAGGTCGATCTTGGTCGAGACCTTGGCGCCACCGACGATAGCAACGACGGGACGGACCGGCTGGCCGAGGCCCTTTTCCAGTGCTTCCAATTCAGCCTGCATGGTGCGGCCGGCGTAAGCGGGAAGGTGACGGGCGAGGCCTTCGGTCGAGGCATGGGCGCGGTGCGCAGCCGAGAAGGCATCGTTGACATAGATGTCGCCATTGGCGACCAGCGCCTTGACGAAATCGGGGTCGTTCTTTTCCTCGCCCTTGTGGAAGCGGGTGTTTTCGAGAAGCAGGATGTCGCCATCCTTCATGGCAGCCACGGCGCCGGCGGCGGCTTCGCCGATGACGTCGGTTGCCGTCTGCACGGGATGATCGAGCACGGCCTCAACCGAGGGGGCGATCAGGGTGAGCGACAGGTCCGGCGAGGGGCCATCCTTGGGGCGGCCGAAGTGCGCGAGAAGGATAACCTTGGCGCCCTTCTCTGACAGTTCCTTGATGGTCGGGGCGACGCGCTCGATGCGGGTCACGTCCGTGACCTTGCCGTCCTTTACCGGGACGTTGAGGTCGACGCGGACGAGAACGCGCTTTCCGGCAATGTCGTTAAGATCGTCGAGTGTCTTGAAGGAAGGCATTGGGAAATCCGTTCGTTTATTGCCTGAAAAGATGCGGGGACCATAGCAAGGATCATCGCGGACGCAAGGCGTTCAGCGCGGGTTTTCGTCGGCTTTTCCAGCCGCCGCGGCGGCGGCCGCCTCCTTGTTCTTGCGGCTCTTGAAACGGTCATGCACGCGGTCGATGATATCGCGCATATTGATGAAGATCGGCAGCGTCACGGCCGGCTCGACAGCCTCCAGAGACATGCCGATCGCGCTGATATGATCGTGGTCGTCGAGGTCGCGGACGATGAGGATGATGGAGCCCAGGCGCACACGGTCGGCATATTCAGCCTTGCCGCCGAGACGCTGCTTCATCAGCTCGGCGATGGTCAGGCCCTTCTCGTTTTCGTTCAGCAGGCCGGGGCCGTAGGCGGTGTCGAGATCGGTCGCCGGGCGGCTCGGGGAGAGCGCGAAGGCGCCGAAGAAATCGGTGTCGTCTTCCTCCACCGGCACGCGGCTTGCGAAGAGCTTGTCGAGCAGGCGCGAGTAGGAGGGAACGATGAAGAGATAGACGAGATCGTTCTCGCGCAGGCGGCCGGCATATTGATAGCGCATCGACTTGCCGTCGCGGATGACGAGCGAGGGTGTCGCCCAGCGCGGAATGCGCTCGCCGCGCAGCACCGGGCTGTCCTTGACGACGCGGTAGGAGAGGAGCTCGTGGTTGGCCGCTCCCGGCAGATCGACCTCCACCTTGTCGACGGCGCCGATGCGCGGCGGGATGATCAGGCCGAGCTTCTTGGCGACCGGCTTGATGGTCCAGCCCTGTACCAGCAGCGAGACGAGCACGATGATGAAGGCGGTGTTGAAGTAGACCTGACCGTTTTCCAGCCCGCCGAGGATCGGCATGATGGCAAGCAGGATGGAGACGGCGCCGCGCAGGCCGACCCAGGCGACGAAGCCGATCTCCTGCTGCGTGTAGTCGAAGGGCAGCAGCGACAGCCAGATCGCCAGCGGGCGGGCGATGAAGATCAGGAAGAGCGCGAGCAGGACCGCCGGGATGGCGATCGCGCCGAATTGCGACGGCGTCGCGAGCAGGCCAAGCACCAGGAACATGATGATCTGTGCCAGCCAGGTCATGCCGTCCTGGAAGCGCTTGATCGAGGCATAGCCGGGCAGCTTGCGATTTCCCGCATAGATGCCGGCGACGTAGACGGCCAAAAAGCCGCTGCCGCCGACGGCGCCGGTGAACGAGAAGACCAGAAGCGCCAGCGCCAGAACGAAGATCGGCGTCAGGCCGCGATCGGTCTCCAGCCTGCCGACGATCAGCACGATCATCATGCCGCCGAGCAGGCCGAGGATGACGCCGAGGCCCATCTGCTGAACGAACATTGCGAGCATGCCGATGTTGATGCCGTGATAGCGCTCGCCCGATGCCAGGACCTCGACCAGCGCGATGGTGAGGAAGATCGCCATCGGGTCGTTGGTGCCGGATTCGACTTCGAGCGTCGAGCGCACCTTGTCGCGAATGTTGATGCCGCCGATGCGCAGCAGGAAGAAGACGGCGGCGGCATCGGTCGAGGCAACGATGGAGCCGAGCAGCATGCCCTCGAGCCAGGTGAAGTTCAAAAGCCACATGGCGGCGACGGCAAACAGGGACGCCGTCATCAGCACGCCGACCGATGCCAGCGTTATCGAGGGGACGGCGGCGAGCTTGAAGGCCTGGACCGGCGTGCCGAAGCCGGAATCGAAGAGGATGATGGCAAGCGCGATCGAGCCGAGGATGTAGGCGAGATAATTGTTGGTGAATTCGATGCCGAGGCCGTCGCTGCCGGCAAGCAGGCCGATGCCGAGAAACAAGAGCAGAAGAGGGGCGCCGAAGCGGAAGGCGAGCAGGCTGGAGAAGGCCGCAAGAAGCACGAGCGCCGTCGATACCAGTACGACGATGTAGAATGCTTCCATGCCCGAACCCCTTTATGCAAATATCAATCGCCGCAGTGTCGCCCCCCGTCGAATGCGGCTGTCTAAAACTATGGTATCGCGTCTCCAGTTCCGGTCCGATGCCTGCCAGTAAACGGCAAAATCCAAACGAAGGGTAGACCTAAAGGGCTATCCTTGCGCTTTGCTGCATCATGCTGCTGAGCGATCCGCCTAACGGCAAATCAAATGAACGGTTGGAGAGTGATCCTGAGTAAAGTGTAGGATCAAATCAGGCGAGAGCAGGGCAGAAATCGCTGCCCTGTCCTTTTCTTGGACAATCGTCCTGTATATTTGCTGCGGCCTTATGCCTCGTCGTCGTTGTCGTCTTCGTCCGCGTCCGAAATCGGGATGAGGAAGACGACGAATTCGTCGTCGATGGTGCGCGAAGGATCGTCGTCGAACTCGTAGGCATGCTCGACTTCGCTTGCCTCATCCGGGGTCGCCTTGCGCAGGGTGAGCGGCGCTTTGCCATCCCATACCGGCTTGCCTTCCGTCTCGAGCACCGTCAGATCCTCGCGAAAATCCTCGGCCTCGATGAAGTGCTTGGCGTCCTCGGCGTTTTCCGAACGGAAACTCGCGATGGCTTTGCCCGATATCTCGATGGTGAAATAATCCATTGAATTCTCTTTCGTTTCGCTGACGTCTAACATTATGGTGTTCGTTCGCGCCACGCCAGCCCCGCAGCCGTCGTGCGTGCAATTATCGCGGTCCCATCAGTCGCGAGGAGGAGGCGAGCAGCGGCTGGCCCTTGGCAAGCTGCTTGGAGCCGCCGCCGACGACGGTCAGGCTGAGCACGCCGGCGATCATGACAAGTAGGATTGCCAACATCACGATTTTCATGGGTGGTTCGCTCGTTGTCGGTTCGGCGTCTGGTTGCGCGACCGCGTTGCAGCTTCGATCGAATTTACCGCATCCGGCCGGATGACGGCAAGCGTGTTTGGTCGTCGCGGCACATCTTGGCAAACGAAAAGCGGCCCGGTTTCCCGAGCCGCTTTCCTAAGTCTTGTCGCGAAGACCTTAGATGGTCTTGGCGAAGGCGACGGCCGTGTCCGACATGCGGCTGGAGAAGCCCCACTCGTTGTCGTACCAGGACAGAACGCGCACGAAGTTGCCTTCCATGACCTTGGTCTGGTCGGAGGCGAAGATCGAGGAGTGGCTGTCGTGGTTGAAGTCGCGCGAAACGAGCGGCTCGTCGGTGTAGCCGAGGATGCCCTTCAGCTTGCCGTTCGAAGCAGCCTTGATGGCTTCGTTGATTTCGGCAACCGAGGTGGCCTTCTTGGCAACGAACTTGAAGTCGACAACCGAAACGTTCGGGGTCGGAACGCGGATCGAGGTGCCGTCGAGCTTGCCCTTCAGGTGCGGCATGACGAGGCCAACGGCCTTTGCTGCACCCGTCGAGGTCGGGATCATGGACAGAGCTGCGGCGCGGGCGCGGTACAGATCCTTGTGCATGGTGTCGAGCGTCGGCTGGTCACCCGTGTAGGAGTGGATCGTGGTCATGAAGCCATGATCGATGCCGACGAGATCGTCGAGAACCTTGACGACAGGAACCAGGCAGTTCGTCGTGCAGGAAGCGTTGGAGATGACCAGGTGTTCCTTGGTCAGCTGATCGTGGTTGACGCCGAAGACGACGGTCAGGTCGGCACCGTCGGCAGGAGCCGAAACGATGACGCGCTTGGCGCCAGCCGTCAGGTGGGCGGCAGCCTTGTCGCGCGAGGTGAAGATGCCGGTGCATTCCATGGCGATGTCGATGCCGAGTTCGGCGTGCGGCAGCTGTGCCGGGTCGCGAACAGCGGTTACCTTGATCGGCTTGCCGCCGCCGACGGTGATCGTGTCACCTTCGACCTTCACTTCGGCAGGGAACTTGCCGTGGATCGAGTCGTAACGCAGCAGGTGCGCGTTGGTCTCGACCGGGCCGAGGTCGTTGATGGCAACGACTTCGATGTCCGTGCGGCCGGATTCAACGATGGCGCGGAGAACATTGCGGCCGATACGACCGAAGCCGTTAATGGCAACCTTTACAGTCATGTGTGTCTCTCCCGAGAGTAGGGCTTGGTTTATAAGCAAAGAGGAGCGCCCTGAGGCGCTCCTTGTATCAGATCAAAGCTTGGCTTCAACTGCGGCGACGACGGCTTCCGTCGTGATGCCGAACTTCTTGAAGACATCCTTGGCAGGACCCGAAGCGCCGAAGCCCTTCATGCCGATGAAGGTGCCTTCCGGTCCGATGAACGCATCCCAGCCTTCGCGAACGGCGGCTTCGACGGCGATCTTGATCGGCGACTTGCCGAGGATCTCGGCGCGGTAGGCATCCGGCTGCTCGAAGAACAGTTCGGTCGAGGGGACCGAGACGACGCGGACGGTAACGCCCTTTTCTTCAAGCGTCTTGCGGGCGGCAACCGCCAGCTCGACTTCGGAGCCCGAAGCGAAGATCGTCACCTTGGCATCGGCATTGCCTGCCAGCGTGTAGGCGCCGAGTTCGCAGAGGTTCTTCTCGCTGTACTCGGTACGAACCGTGGTGAGGTTCTGGCGGGTGAGCGCCAGGCCCGACGGACGGTCCTTGGTGTTCAGCGCGATCTGCCAGCACTCGGCGGTTTCGACAGCGTCGGCCGGGCGGAACATCATCAGGTTCGGGATGGCGCGCAGCGAGGCCATCTGTTCGACCGGCTGGTGGGTCGGGCCGTCTTCGCCAACGCCGATCGAGTCGTGCGTCAGAACGTGGACGACGCGGATGCCCATCAGCGAAGCGAGGCGGATCGGAGGACGGCAATAATCCGAGAAGATCATGAAGCCGCCGCCGTAGGGGATCAGACCGCCGTGGAGTGCGATACCGTTCATGGCAGACGCCATGCCGTGCTCGCGGATGCCCCAGTGCATGTAACGACCGGCGAAGTCCGTCGGCGTGATCGAATGCATCTGGCTGGTCTTGGTGTTGTTCGACGGCGTCAGGTCGGCGGAGCCGCCGATCGTCTCGGGCAGGAAGCCGTTGATGACTTCAAGCGCGTCTTCCGAAGCCTTGCGGGTCGCAACGGTCGGCTTGGTTTCGGCGAGCTTCTTCTTGTAGTCGCTGATGGCGGCGTCGAAGCCCTGGGGCAGGTCGCCTGCGAAGCGGCGGGTGAACTCGGCCTTGGTCGCTGCCTTTTCGAGGCGGCCTTCCCATGCCTTGACGGCGTCAGCCGAACGCGTGCCGGCGGCGCGCCAATCGGAGAGAACGTCGTTCGGGATGACGAAGGGTGCGTATTCCCAGTTCAGCGCCTTGCGGGTCGCTGCGATTTCCTCGGCGCCGAGCGGCGAACCGTGAACCTTGTGGCTACCCTGCTTGTTCGGAGCGCCGAAGCCGATGACGGTCTTGCAGGCGATGAAGGTCGGCTTGTCGGACTTGTGGGCTTCTTCGATGGCAGCGGCAATCGCAGCCTGGTCGTGGCCGTCGACTTCGATCGTGTGCCAGTGAACAGCCTTGAAGCGCATGATCTGGTCGGTCGAATCCGACAGGGAGACAGCGCCGTCGATGGTGATCGAGTTGTTGTCCCAGAAGAGGATGAGCTTGTTGAGCTTCAGGTGGCCGGCGAGCGCGATGGCTTCATGGCTGATGCCTTCCATCAGGCAGCCGTCGCCGTTGATCACGTAGGTGTAGTGATCCTGCAGGTCGGCGCCGAATTCCTCGCGCAGCTTGCGTTCGGCGATCGCCATGCCGACGGCATTGGCAATGCCCTGGCCGAGCGGGCCGGTAGTGGTTTCGATGCCGGTGGCGTGGCCGTATTCCGGGTGGCCGGCGGTCTTGGAGCCGAGCTGGCGGAACTGCTGGAGGTCATCGACCGACATGTCAGGGTAGCCGGTTAGATAGAGCAGCGAGTAGAGCAGCATCGAGCCGTGGCCGGCCGACAGCACGAAGCGGTCGCGATCTGGCCAATGCGGCTTCAACGGGTCGAACTTCAGATACTTCGAGAACAGGACGGTGGCGACATCGGCCATACCCATCGGCATGCCCGGATGGCCGGAATTCGCCTTCTCGACTGCATCCATTGAGAGGAAACGGATCGCGTTTGCCATCCGGTCGTGTTGTTCAGGAGAAATCATCGCTATTCCGCTTGTTCCGGGGTGTCGGGGGATGGCCTCAAGCCTGCGGAGACCATCAATGAGAGCGGGTGCACAAATAGCAGTTGGAGCAGGCAAGTCAATAAATCGAAGCCCTAATAGAGGGCTCGGAATGACGATTTTTGACATTTGACCAACGATTTTAACAAAAGTTGACAGGCGTGTGACAGACGTGTCGGCAGAGGCGCCAACGGGGCTGCCGACCGAGTTGCCGATTTCAGTCATCCACAACTAGCTCGCCTGCCGCCGTTAGGCCTTTATTGACGGGCAGTTGGCGAGCTGCATATCCTTTTGAAAACATCGCGTCGGGCCTCATTACCGATTCGCGGGTCTTGCGCGGGGAACCGGAAAGACATGACATCCACAGGCAACAGCATCGATGCAGCGCTCTTGGAGCTCCGGCAGGCGATTTCGGCGCTCGACAGCGCAGTCGACGCCCGGATCGAGCGGCAGCGCGAGACCGGCGAGATCGAGGGCGAGGTTCGCCGCGTGCATGCCGATCGCTCCAAGCTGGCGCAAGAACTCGATCAGGCGGAATTCCGCGCGAACCGGCTGGAAGAGGTCAATCGCGAGGTTTCGCGTCGGCTGGTAACGGCGATGGAGACGATCCGCGCGGTTCTCGACCGCTAATAAAGGGCTTAGGACATGGCGCAGGTAACGGTAACGATCGACGGCAAGGCCTATCGCATGGCCTGTGAAGAGGGGCAGGAAGATCACCTGACCGATCTCGCCACCCGTTTCGACCGCTATGTCGGCCATCTCAAGGATCAGTTCGGCGAAATCGGCGATCTCCGCATCACCGTCATGGCCGGCATCATGATCATGGACGAGATCTCGGAGCTGACCCGGCGCGTCGCCAGCCTGGAAGATGAGCTGAACAGCCTGCGCAGCAACCGCGACACGGTGCTGGCCGCAACCAGCCGCACCGAAGAGAGCATCGCTGCCGCCATCGTCGAGGTCAGCAGCCAGCTGCGCGGGATAACCGACAAGCTGAATGGCCGGGCGCCGGCGGCTCTGAACTGAAGCGGGCGAAACTGAAGTGCTCGAATTAAATCCGGGACGCCCGCGTCAGCCTCTGGCGCGCGTCATGGATCGGTCTTATATAGCAGTTGCGATCTGCGCCTCTCGACAGGAACCACAATCCCTGGGGCCATACTCGATCCAAAGGGAGCTGTCCCTGGCCAGGCCCGTGGGCTTGGACATATGGCGCCCACCTACGTTTGTAGGCACCCAGGATCGTAAACCTCCATCGGCTGCCGCGGATCGCACTCTTCCTTCCCATCTCCCGCAATCGTATCGCGCTTCGAGCGCCCTGGTATCAGGCGCTATTCGGCGCCGTTTTCCTTCATGCAGGTCGTCAGCGCGGCAAATGCCTCCTCCGTGCCCGTCAGCGGCAGGATGACGTCGATACCGTTGGCGGTGACGGTCAGCTCCTTGCCCGAGGTCAAGGTTGTGACAGCCGCGGCATCGTTCGGGACGTCGATCGTCACGGTCTTGTCGCTGTCTGCCGTCGAGGAAAATTCCGCGGCGGCGGCACCATCCACCGACCATGTCCCGTTGACGCGCTCACCCTTGGTGATCGCGAAGGCGTCGGCATTGGCAAACAGCGCCAGCTTGTCGCCGACGGCGAGGTAGCCGATGCCGGTGTGGTTGTTCTGGGCAAGGCAACCGATGAACGTGTCGCCATCCGTCATTGGGGTGACGCCGAAATCGGCGGCGCGGGTCGGAGCGACCGAGAGCAGGGTGGTGGTTACGAGCGTGGCCGCGGTGAGGATATGCTTCATGTGACGTCCTTGTTGTATGGGTACTGTCACGGCCACCTGATGTCGCGCATTCGATCACGCCGGCGCACTTCTACTGCCGTATGCCGGGTTTGCTGGCAATGGGGTGGCGGGCTGTCGGCGGCGAAAAACGAGCGTGTAACTAGGGTTTCGCTGGGTAGCCGCCACGGTGTCGCAGGCTTGCCAACAATGCATGCGCTCAGCGCACGGGATGCGTTTCGGGTTTTTATCACGCAGGAATTGCTCATTTTTCGACGCGTGGAGCCGATAACCGACAATTAAAACGGTTAAAACACTTTAACGATTGTGATCAAGCCGAATGCCATTCCGCAAATTCGGGCGAAATCGCCGCAAAAAGGCGTTTTCCTAAAACGTTTACGGCTTTTCTGAGGGCAAAAATATTAAGCAGCACGGTTTTAGTTATGCGCATGGCGCATGGGTGTTCTGATGCTTTAGCGCTGTTCGTTGTCGGCCTTCATGCATATATTCGCATCAACAGAGAGACACGGGCAGCAAACACGCTGCCAAGCGCTGAAAGCCCTAGGAAAGGGGATCATCATGAACGTAGCACGCTCCTTCAATAACTGGCGCAAGTATCGTCAGACCGTTAGCGAACTCGGCCGCATGTCCAACCGTGCGCTGAACGACCTCGGTATCGACCGCTCCGAGATCCAGCGCGTTGCTCGCGACGCCACTCGCTAACAAGCGATCGCTGCTCTTTATGAGCAGATAGATTTCAAACGCCCGTTGCTTCCAGCTGCGGGCGTTTTGCTTTTGTGGCCTTTGATTTGCGAGTGGGGCTGGGACTTGCGAGCGGGGCTGGGGCTTCAAGCCGGTTTTGCTTGCGAAGCGCGCGGTGCTGGCGATATGGCAATGGCCATGTTTTCACTCACCCGCACCGAGACCCTGGAGCAGATCGTCAAGAAGAGCCGGTTTCTGGCTGTCGCGGCGCCGATCGGCTCCGAGGAGGATGCCCGGGCGTTTCTGGCCGCGCACGGCGATCCCGCCGCCAACCATAATTGTTGGGCGTGGCGGATCGGCCAGAATTATCGCTTCAACGATGATGGCGAGCCGAGCGGCACCGCGGGCAAGCCGATCCTGCAGGCGATCGACGGGCAATCGTTCGACCGAGTGGCTGTCGTCGTTACTCGCTGGTTCGGCGGCGTGCTGCTTGGAACCGGCGGTCTGATCCGCGCCTATGGCGGCACGGCCGCCGCGTGTCTGAGGGCCGCGGCGACGGTCGAACTGGTGGCGACCACCGAGGCGGAGATCGCGGTGAATTTTTCCGATCTGGCTTTGGTGAAGGCGCGGCTTGCGGGCTCCGCCGGCGTGCGCGTTGTGGCCGAGGTGTTCGTGGATGCGGGTGCGTTGCTGACGCTTTCCGTGCCGGAAGCGGTGTTCTCCGAGACCGCGCGGATGCTAAGCGATGCCACCAGCGGCCGCGTTATTCTTGCGGTGCAGCAATGAGCCGCAGCCTTAATGGCGGTTTGCGGTTGACATTCGAAATATTTTTTTAGTTTCCAGATTCGGCGGAAGGCCTTGCGGGCTCGCGGTTCTCGCGTTTATCGGCGCGCGAAGCGTCGGCGTTCCCGCTATTGTGACGGAGACTTCGCTTGCGTGCTGCAGTGCGAGTGATAGGTATTCGCGCATAATATCGATTAGATTCTCAATTCTCAGGAGATTATGAGATGCAGCTTGGCATGGTTGGCTTGGGCCGTATGGGCAGCTTCATGGTCCAGCGCTTGATGCGTGATGGCCATGAATGCGTGGTCTATGATGCGAAGACGGAAAGCGTGAACGATCTGGTTGGCAAGGGCGCCATCGGCAGCGCCTCGCTGGAAGAGTTCGTTTCGAAGCTCTCGCGTCCGCGCGCCGTGTGGCTGATGCTGCCGGCGGCCATCACCGACAAGGTGATCGCGCAGATCACGCCGCTGCTCGACAGCGACGATATCATCATCGACGGCGGCAACTCCTACTACCACGACGACATTCGCCGTGGTGGCGAGCTGATCACCAAGGGCCTGCACTATGTCGACGTCGGCACCAGCGGTGGCGTCTTCGGTCTCGAGCGCGGCTATTGCCTGATGATCGGCGGCGAAAAGGCCGTGGTTGAATCGCTCTCGCCGATCTTCAAGTCGCTGGCACCTGGCGTCGGCAATGTGGTTCCTTCGGCGCACCGCCCCGACCAGGCCGGCAGCACGGCCGAGCAGGGCTATCTGCATTGCGGCCCGCACGGCGCCGGCCACTTCGTCAAGATGGTGCATAACGGCATCGAATACGGCCTGATGGCGGCTTATGCAGAAGGCTTCAACATCCTGAAGCGCGCCAATATCGGTGCCGACAATCATGAAGTCGACGCCGAGACGGCGCCGATCGCGCATCCTGAGCACTACCAGTACGACTTCAATCTGCAGGACGTCGCCGAAGTGTGGCGTCGCGGCAGCGTCATCACCTCCTGGCTGCTCGACCTGACCTCGGATGCGCTGCATGCCGATCCCGCGCTCGGCGCCTATGCCGGCCGCGTTTCGGATTCGGGCGAAGGCCGCTGGACGATCATGGCCGCCATCGACGAAAGCGTTCCTACGCCGGTTCTGAGTGCCGCGCTCTACAGCCGCTTCTCCTCGCGCGACAATGACGAGTTCGCCAACAAGGTGCTCTCGGCGATGCGCGCCGGCTTCGGCGGCCACGTCGAAAAGCCGAAGGCGTAAACCATTCAGCAATAATGGTTATCCAAGCCCACGCAGCCACAAGCTGCGTGGGCTTTTCTTTCCCGCGCTTCAATATAAGCTACGCTATATATATTGGAGGGGCTGGTATGGGTCTGGGGTTTGGTGCGCGCATCATGAGACGGCTTCTGCCGCTCCTTGCATTTGGCATGATCATTTCGAGTGCCGCGGCGCAAACGCCGGCGGCGACACCCAGCCCGACACCGGCAGCACCGCCGCCCGCCGAGGTGCGGCAGATGCTGCAGCTTATGGAGACGCCCGCCGTCAAGCAATGGATGGCGACGCAGGCGCAGACGCAAAGCCCAACTGCACAGGCTCCGGCAGGGCAGGCCCCGGCGGCAGCGCAGCCGGCGAGCACCCCGGCACAACCGGCAGCACCCGGCGGCGAAATGTCCGGCGAGCAGATGTCGGTGCTTTCCGATTTTCTCGGCCATGCGCGCCGTCATTTCGATCTCGTCTCTGGCGCTGCGATGACGCTGCCCGATGAAGTCGAGAACGCATCTGAGATCGTTGAGCGCGAGGTGCAGCCGAGTGGCTGGGCATTCGTGACCATCGAACTGCTGGCACTGTTCCTGGCCGGGGTGGTGGCCGAACTCCTGTTCCGGATGATCGTGCCGCGGCCGCGCGTCAAACTCGAAGACGGCGCGGTCGTCACAGTCGCGCACCATGCGGCGAACAATCTGAGCTACCGCATCGTGCCGGCGCTGGTGTTCTGTGTCGCGACGCTCGTGCCGCTCGTGCTCTTCAACTGGCCGCCGATCACGCAATCGCTGGCGATCGCTGTCGCCATCGCGCTGATCGTCTCGCGCGTCACCATCTCGGTCGGTCGGCTTATCGTGGCGCTGGTGACGCTGCCGCATGTCGGTGGTGAAAGGGACGTCTCGCGCGCAACCGCGATGTTCTGGTTCAAGCGCAGCTGCCTCTTCATCATCTATTTCGTGTTCGGCTGGGTGCTGATCCAGCTGATGGCGCCGCTCGGCTTCTCGCCGGGGTCGCGCTATCTCGTCGGCTATACGCTCGGGCTTGGGCTGCTCGCCATTGCGACCGAAGCGGTCTGGTCGCGCCCGGCAGAGGAGGGGCAGAAGAGCACGACGGCATCCTGGATGCTGACCATCTATTTCGCAGCACTCTGGCTGCTATGGGTGGCGGGCTTCAATCTCATCCTGTGGCTCGGCATCTATCTTGTGGCGTTGCCGCGTGTTCTGCGCGTCTCCACACTTGCCGTGCGGGCGCTGCACAAGGCGGAAGCCGGGTTCCTTGCCAAGAAGCGGATTGCAGCGGTGCTGCTCGATCGCGGCGTCCGCGCCGTCATCATCACCATCGCGGCCCTCTGGCTCGGCCGTATTCTCGGCTTCGCGGCCGACCGGATGGCGGCCGGCGAGACGATGATCGACCGGATCGTGCGCGGCTCGGTCGGCGGCATCGTCATCCTGCTTGCCGCCGATCTGCTCTGGCATCTGGCGCGCGCCTATATCAACGGCAGGCTGGAGGACTCGCCTTTGGAAGGCTCGATCAACGATGAGGAGAAGGCAAGGCGGGCGCGGCTTCAGACGCTGCTGCCGATCTTCCGCAATATCCTCGCCGTCGTGATCGCCGTCATCGCCGTGCTGATGGTGCTCTCGGGGCTGGGCGTCGAGATCGGGCCGCTGATTGCCGGCGCCGGCGTCGTCGGTGTAGCGGTCGGTTTCGGGGCGCAGACGATCGTCAAGGATGTGATCAGCGGCATGTTCTACCTCTGGGACGATGCCTTCCGCGTCGGCGAATATATCGAGAGCGGAAGCCACAAGGGCGTGGTCGAGGCCTTCAGCCTGCGCTCCGTCAGGCTGCGCCATCATCGCGGGCCTTTGACGACCGTGCCGTTCGGCGAGCTCGGTGCCGTCCGGAACCTCAACCGCGACTGGACCATCGACAAGATCACCCTCAACGTCACCTACGACACCGATCTCGTGCTGGCGAAGAAGGTCATCAAGCAGATCGGCCAGAAGCTGCTCGACAATCCCGACTACGCGCCTCACATCATCGAGACGATGAAGATGAAGGGCGTCGAGCAGTTCGGCGAGTTCGCGATCGTCATCCGCCTGGCGATGATGACGAAGCCCGGCGAGCAGTTCGTCATCCGCCGCAACGCACTGGCGATGATCCGCACGGCCTTCAAGGAAAACGGCATCGAATTCGCCGTGCCGACGCTGCAGGTATCGAGCGAGACGCATGATGCCGACGCCAATGCCGCGGCTGCGCGCTACGCCGCGCAGAAGGGCAGCCAAGCCGACGAGCCGGCGGCTTAACCACTGCGCCGGCATCCAAGGATGCCGGTGTCAGTTCTCGAAGGTGATCGCTAACCTTACGAAAATACAATATTGAAACCCCTGTCCTCGCGCCAAAAATGCCCCAATTGGGGATGAAGCAGGCGTCGTTAAGCGGCATTGGGGTAGTGTTGGCATGTATTCGCGGGCGAGCGTCCAAGAACTTACATGCAGGTTATGTTAGATGTCCAAGACATGATTCCCGCTAATATGTAGGTTTACGACGGTTCGTAATGTCGAAGCACGCCAATTTGGAAGAGATTGAAGTCATAGAAGAATCGGGCATGTCGCGATTTTTCAGCCGGTACCGGACGCATCTGACGGCGCTTGCGACGCTGGCCGTGTTCTGCATGGTCGGTTTCGCGATCGAGCAGCTGACGACCGAGGTGCGCTACGACGACGTGGTGCAGGCGCTGGCCGACACCAAGATCAGCTCGATCGTGCTGGCGCTGTTCTTCACGGCGCTGAGCTTCCTCGCGCTGGTGTTCTACGACGTCAACGCCATCGATTACGTCGGCAAGAAGCTGCCGTTTCCGCAGGTCGCGCTGACCGCGTTTGCTGCCTACGCCGTCGGCAATACGGCGGGCTTCGGCGCGCTGAGCGGCGGGGCCATTCGCTACCGCGCCTATTCGAGGCTTGGACTGACGCCGGAGGATATCGGCCGCGTCATCGCTTTCGTCACCATCGCCTTCGGCCTCGGCTTGGCCGGCGTCGGCTCCATAGCGCTTCTCGCCATCGCCGACGAGATCGCGCCGCTCATCGATGTCAGCAGCTGGGTTTTGCGCCTTCTCGGCGGGTCGATCGTGCTGGTGCTGGCGGCGGGTGTCGTGCTTGGCCGTGGCGGCCGCGCGGTCAGCATCGGGCGCTTCTCGCTGCGGCTGCCTGATTCCGCCACATGGTCGCGTCAGTTCCTGGTCGCCGCCTTCGATATCGCGGCGTCCGCCACCGTTCTCTACGTTCTCCTGCCGCAGACGGCGATCAGCTGGCCGGTGTTTCTCGCCGTCTACGCGATTGCCGTCGGCCTCGGCGTGCTGAGCCATGTGCCGGCCGGTCTCGGCGTGTTCGAGACCGTCATCATCGCCGCGCTCGGCAGTGCTGTTAATATCGATGCCGTGCTCGGCTCACTGGTGCTCTACCGCCTGATCTACCACGTCGTGCCGCTGCTGCTGGCGGTCCTGGCTGTCTCGGCGACCGAGCTTCGCCGCTTCGCCGACCATCCCGTCGCCTCCGGATTCCGCCGCATCGGCATCCGGCTGATGCCGCAGCTTCTGTCGACGCTATCGCTGCTGCTCGGCGTCATGCTGATCTTTTCGAGCGTCACGCCGACGCCGGATTCCAACCTCGAGTTCCTTTCCAACTATCTGCCGCTGCCGATCGTGGAAGGCGCGCACTTCCTGGCGAGCCTTGCCGGGCTGGCGCTCGTGGTCGCCGCGCGCGGTCTTGGCCAGAAGCTCGACGGCGCATGGTGGATCACCATTTTCTCGGCCGCTGCGGCACTCATGCTGTCGCTACTGAAGGCCGTGGCGCTGGTCGAGGCCTCGTTCCTCGCCTTCCTGATCTTCGGTCTCTTCGTCAGCCGCCGCCTGTTCCGCCGCCGCGCCTCGCTGCTCAACCAGACGCTGACGGCGTCGTGGCTGACCGCGATTGCCGTCGTCTGCGTCGGCGCCGTTGTCATCCTGCTCTTCGTCTATCGCGACGTCGATTACAGCAACGAGCTCTGGTGGCAGTTCGAATTCGCCGACGAGGCGCCGCGCGGTCTGCGCGCCGTGCTTGGCATCACCATCATCTCGACCGCCATCGCCGTCTTCAGCCTTCTGCGGCCGGCGACGACCCGGCTCGAGCCGGCAACGGACGAGGCGCTGGAGCGCGCCGTCGATATCGTCGAGAAGCAGCGCTACGCCGACGCCAATCTGGTGCGCATGGGCGACAAGAGCGTGATGTTCTCCGACAAGGGCGATGCCTTCATCATGTATGGCCGCCAGGGGCGCTCGTGGATCGCGCTGTTCGATCCCATCGGCGACCGCAGCGCGATGCCGGAGCTTGTGTGGCGTTTCGTCGAGACCGCACGCGCCGCCGGTTGCCGCGCCGTGTTCTACCAGATCTCCCCGGCGCTGCTTTCGCATTGCGCCGATGCGGGGCTTAGGGCCTTCAAGCTTGGCGAACTTGCCGTCTCCGACCTTTCGACCTTCGAGATGAAGGGCGGCAAGTGGGCGAACCTGCGCCAGACCGCAAGCCGCGCCCAGCGCGACGGGCTGAGCTTCGAGGTGATCGCGGCGGAAGACGTGCCTGGCGTGATGGACGAGCTGGCGGCGGTTTCCGATGCCTGGCTCGCCGACCATAACGCCAAGGAGAAGGGCTTTTCGCTCGGTGCGTTCACGCCCGAATATATCCTTGCGCAGCCGGTCGGTATCCTGAAGCTCGAAGGCAAGATCGTCGCCTTCGCAAACATCCTGATCACCGGCGCCAAGGACGAGGGCACCATCGACCTGATGCGCTTCTCGCCGGATGCGCCGAAGGGCTCAATGGACTTCCTGTTCGTGCAGATCATGGAATATCTGCGCGCCGAAGGCTTCTCGCACTTCAACCTCGGCATGGCACCGCTTTCAGGCATGTCGAAACGCGAGACGGCGCCGGTGTGGGACCGCATCGGCAGCACCGTGTTCGAGCACGGCGAGCGCTTCTACAACTTCAAGGGCCTCAGGGCCTTCAAATCCAAGTTTCACCCTCAATGGCATCCGCGCTATCTTGCGGTGTCCGGAGGAGGCAATCCGATGATCGCTTTGATGGACGCGACGCTCCTGATCGGCGGCGGATTGAAAGGGGTCGTGAGGAAATGATGAAAAGACACATTCTGGCCGCCGCCTGTGCGCTGGCGCTCTCCATTCCCGCCGCACATGCGGCCGACGAGACGACGCAGGAGTTCGAGACCGGGCTAATCCCGTCGCCGCACATCTTCCTGCCTGACGGCGACGTCAAGGGCGCCGTGATGCTGATCTCGGACGCTGGCGGCTGGGGCGACAAGGAGAAGACGGAGGCCGACCGGCTGGTGGGCGAGGGCGCCGTTGTCATCGGCGTCGATTTCCCATCCTATATCGATGCTCTCCGCAAATACGACGTCAGCGACAATGACGGCTGCATCTATCTGGTCTCCGATATCGAGTCGCTCAGCCAGCAGGTGCAGCGCGCCGCCGGCAATAGCCCGTATCACCTGCCGATCGTCGCCGGTATCGGCGAGGGCGGAGCGCTGGCGCTGGCGATCGCCGCGCAGACGCCGGATGCGACCATCGGCCAGACGCTGGCGATCGATCCGCTGGCCGGCATTCCGCTGACGCAGCAGCTCTGCACGCCGGCCAAGAAGAAGACGGTCGGAGACCGGATGATCTATGGTCTCAGCGACATCGCGCTGCCCGATCCCATCATTGCCGCCTTCACGCCCAATGCCAACAAGGACGGCCGCGCGCATGCGGATGAGCTGAAGAAGGCGCATTCGGACATCGACATTCGCGACTCCCAGGATGACGCGCAGACGACGCTGAGCAGCACGCTCGACGACCTGATCGCCGCATCCGGCAATGCCGACAATCCGCTTGGGCTGCCGCTGACGATCCTCGACGCCAAGCCTGCCTTCGACACGATGGCGATCATCTATTCCGGTGACGGCGGCTGGCGCGATATCGACAAGGAAGTGGGTGCGGCGCTGCAGAAGCAGGGCATTCCCGTGGTCGGCGTGGATTCGCTGCATTACTTCTGGTCCGAGCGGCAGCCGCAGGAAACGGCGGACGACCTCGGTAAAATCATCGAGCTCTACCGCAAGCAGTGGAAGGTCAAGCATGTTCTGCTGGTCGGCTATTCCTTCGGCGCCGACGTCGTGCCGGCCGCTTTCTCGCGGCTGAAGCCGGCGGCCAAGAGCGCCGTTGCACAGATCTCGCTGCTGTCGCTCTCGCACGAAGTCGATTACCAGATCTCCGTCATGGGCTGGCTCGGCGCCAAGACCGAAGGCGCCGGCGGCGACCCGGTGGCCGATCTGAAGGCCGTCGATCCGAAGATCGTCCAGTGCGTCTACGGCAAGGAAGACGACGACGAGGTTGCCTGCCCGGATCTGAAGGATAGCGGCGTCGATGTCATCGCGCTTGCCGGCGACCACCACTTCGACGAAAACTACGCGCTGCTCAGCAAGACGATCATCGACGGGCTGAAGGCGCGGCTGCAGGATTAGCCCATAATCCGTGCTTCGCTCCATCCGAGGGCGGCGATCTCGTCGCCCCGGAACCTGGCGTCGTCGGCGACGATGAATTCGTCGAGCTGCGGCGGCTTCACGCTGGTGCCCCCAGCATGGCATGTACCTGGCCGCGATGATGCGTCTGGTGCTGGAAGAGGTGACCAAGCACATCCTCCATCCGTTCCCGCTGGATACGCTCGCCGCGATGGATCTCGACGGTCGAGACAAGTTTCTGCGGGGAGAGCGCTTCGGCGAGCGTCACCAACCTTGCATCCACGGCCTTCTGCTCGGCGGCAAGGCTTGCGATATCGTCGCAGGGCTCCTCGACCGCCCAAGCCTGTGGTCCGAGCGTGCCACCCTCCAGCGCATCGACATAGAACCAATCCACCGTCAGGATATGGTTCAGCGTTGCCTTGATCGACGGGAAGAAGCTCACGCGCGGCGCTTCGAACTCGCCGGGCTGCAACAGCGCGCAGGCCATGTGCAGGCGGTGGTTGGCGAGCGCGTTGTTATAGGCGAGCTTGCGAAAGGGGCGGATGGGGTCGAAATCAGGCATGTCGCGTCTCCTTCTCGCCTAAGCTCACAACCGGTCAATCATCCTGCTGGAACAATCGGAACTGGGCGGCCTCCAGATCCTTTGGCGGCTGCATGCCGAGATGCTTCCAGGCGGTGGCGGTCAGCACACGTCCGCGCGGGGTGCGCTGGATGAAGCCCTGCTGGATCATGTAGGGCTCGATGATGTCCTCGATCGCGTCGCGCGGCTCAGACAGGCCGGCTGCGATCGTCTCGATGCCGACGGGGCCGCCGCCGAAATTCACCGCGATCATGTTGAGATAGCGCTTGTCGAGCTGATCAAGGCCGAGATTGTCGACCAGCAGCCGGGTCAGCGCCTCGTCGGCGATCTCTCGCGTGACGGCTTCGGCTCTCGCGACCTCGGCGAAATCGCGGACGCGACGCAGCAGGCGGCCGGCGATGCGGGGGGTGCCGCGGGCGCGGCGCGCGATCTCGCGGGCGCCTTCGTCGGTCATCGGCAGGTTCATCAGCCGGGCGCCGCGACGCACGATCAGCTCCAGTTCGTCGACGGTGTAGAAGGACAGGCGCACCGGGATGCCGAAGCGGTCGCGCAGCGGCGTCGTCAAAAGGCCGAGGCGGGTGGTGGCGGCGACCAGCGTGAATTTCGATAGGTCGATCTTCACTGAGCGCGCGGCCGGACCTTCGCCGATGATGAGGTCGAGCTGGAAGTCTTCCATCGCAGGATAGAGAATTTCCTCGACGGCAGGGCTCAGGCGATGAATTTCGTCGATGAAGAGCACGTCGCGCTCCTCGAGATTGGTCAGCAGTGCCGCCAGATCACCGGCCTTGGCGATGACGGGGCCAGACGTCGAGCGGAAGTTGACGCCGAGTTCCTTGGCCATGATCTGCGCCAGCGTCGTCTTGCCGAGGCCGGGCGGGCCGACGAAGAGGACGTGATCGAGCGCCTCGCCACGGTTCTTCGCCGCCTCGATGAAGATCTTAAGATTGGCGCGGGCCTCGGCCTGTCCGGTGAACTCGTCGAGCGACTGCGGCCGCAGCGTCGCGTCGAAATCCTCGCCGCGTTTTTCCGGGGTGATGAGGCGGGCGGTGTCGGTCATGCGAGAAGTTCCATTCCGGGAATTTTGCGGGCGGCCTTGCGGTCGAAGGTAAAGGTTTTGGCGCAGCCGTCGAGCCGGTTCATTTCACTGAGTAGCACATCGGCGAAATCGACATTGGCTGTCCGGCACTGATAGACGGCATTGCCCACGGCTTCATAGGCGGCGACCTCGAATTCCCGTCGTTCGAGAACCGCCTGGATGAAATCGAGAATACGCTCTTTCGGATAGCGATACATGCGGTTCAACAACCAATAGGCTTCGAGAACGACGGAGACATTGACGAAGAGGACATCGTCCTGCTCCAGTCGGCCCAGGAGAGCCGCCACGGCATCGGCTTGCCTGGCGTCATCAGCCATGGCGACGCGCAAGAGCACGTTCGTGTCGATGCCGAAGCGTGCGGTCATTCGCGCTCACTCTTTCCGATCGCATTTTCGTAGCGTTCGACGGCAGCGTCCATGACCGCCTCATCTATCCCCTCCTGGGACAGCGGCGCATCAACCGGCGGCTTGCCGAGGATGCCTGCAAGCTCGCTGAGCGGCTTGTTGCGGGGGACCATGATCAGTTCGCCGTTTCGCACCCAGGCATAGCACTTGTCGCCTGCCTTGACGTTCAGCTGATCGCGCAGGTCCTTGGGGATCGTCATTTGTCCCTTGGATGTGATCGTGATGTTGAAGCCCATGATCTCGCTCCGTTGCTCCGCCTTACGTTTGTATAATAGTAAGGCGGGATCGCTCTGGCAATTGCGCTTACCGCGGCAGCTTATTTCGGTTTCTGCCGCGTGTTTCCGGGGTGATGAGGCGGGCGGTGTCGGTCATGCGAGAAGTTCCATTCCGGGAATTTTGCGGGCGGCCTTGCGGTCGAAGGTAAAGGTTTTGGCGCAGCCCGCATTAGCGGCGGCCCAGACGACAAGATAATCCGCGATATCGGCGATCGGTCGGGATGTGTCGGCGGTCAAAAGCTTCAACTCCTTCGAATGCTCGATAAGGATTTCATCCGCTTGCGCAAGCTGCGCCAATACTGTGGCGATCTCGGGCTTGGAGTAACCAAGACGTCAGTTGAGCAACCAGATGGTTTCCGCGAGCACGACTGCGCTGACATACGCAGGATCGTCAGCGGTTCGTTCGGACATGAACTGTCGCGCCATCGCGCCTTGGGTCGGTTCATCATCCAGAAGAAACCGCAGCAGGATGTTCGTGTCGATCCCGATCATTTACGGCCTTCGCGCCATTCCCGCTGAATACGCTCCTCGTCCTCGGCCACCGCGTCCATGATGGCGTCATCAATGTCCTCTAAGCTCAAGCTCCGGCCATTGGGAGGCTTGCCGAGAATTCCCGCGAAATCCATCAGTCGCTTCGTTGCTGATATCGACGTGCGCTTCGGGGTTGCCAATAGCTTTCCGTCTTCAACCGTCAGGTAAAATTCGGTGCCCGGCGCGATGTCCAGTTTCTCCTGAATTCCCTTCGGGATCGTCAGCTGCCCTTTCGAACTCAGTTTTGTCAAAGCGCTCATCGTTGAAGCCTCTTTCGGTCGAGTGCATCAATAGTAGTTCCAATCCTGCTTCCAGCCAATCACCGCGACAGCTCCTTCAACCCCAGTCGGATCAGCTTGGCGCTGTCGGCGCCTTCTCCTGCCGTCTTCATCGCGGCGGCAACGGCGTTGGCGGCCTGGTCTCTGCTGTAGCCGAGGTTGGTGAGGGCCGAGACGGCGTCGGCGACAGGTGCAGAGGCGACGCCTTCGCCGAGTTCCTGTTTCAGGCCGATATTGGCGGATGCCTCGCCGGCGAAGGCGGGGGCCTTGTTCTTCAGTTCGGTGACGATGCGGACCGCGACCTTCGGGCCGACGCCGTTGGCGCGGGAGATGGATGTCTTGTCCTGCAGTGCGATGGCGTTGGCGAGTTCGCCTGGGGTCAGCGTCGAGAGCACCGCCAGGGCCACCTTGGAGCCGACGCCCTGGACGCTTTGCAAAAGGTTGAACCATTCGCGCTCGAGCGCGGTCATGAAGCCGAACAGCTTCAGCTGGTCTTCGCGCACATAGGTCTCGATGAACAGAATGCAGGCTTCGCCCACAGAGCCGATACGCGACAGGGTGCGCGCCGAGCAATGGGCGACGTAGCAGACGCCGTGCACGTCGACGAGCACATAGTCGTCGCCGATTTCGTCGATGGTGCCTTTGAGCTTGCCGATCATGTTTGGTGGTCCGCCGGTTAAGAGTTCAGATGGGGTGGGTT
This sequence comes from Hyphomicrobiales bacterium, assembly GCA_900465665.1. GTDB lineage: Bacteria > Pseudomonadota > Alphaproteobacteria > Rhizobiales > Rhizobiaceae > Rhizobium. The sequence continues at coordinate 43,014 of UBJO01000082.1, read as the reverse complement.
TCGGGCGTGATGAGGTCGAGCGCCGGGAAGTAGGCCCGGTAGCGCCAGGGATCGCGGGTGAGCAGGCGATGGGAGCGAACGGATGCATGCGCGCCGATCAGGAAATCGGGCAGCGTACGTTCGCGCGCGCCGCCGGCGCGGCGGTAGGCGATATGGGCCAGTCCGGCCTGATAGGCCGCAGGAAAGGGCACCGCTTCGCGCACCAGATTAAGCCGTGCCAGCATGAACATGAGCTGATCCTCGCTCGGCGCCATGCTTGACAATTCAGCCCAGACGATCGGCGTGAGAATGAACTGCGATTGCGGGCGCAGCCTCAAGATCATCTCCGACGACCATTCCTTGAATTGTGTCTCCGGCCCGAAAACGTCGATGAAAACATTGGTATCAACGAGGACCGAGGTCATCACGCGGCCCCCTCAGCCATTCCATATATTCGTCGGTGGTCATGCCGAGCGTATCGAACGTCCCCGAAACGCTTTTCAGCCACGTCGCGAATTCCTCATCCGATGCGGATTTGCCTTCGGCGACGACCACAAGCCGAGCGCCTTTCTCGTCAGCGACAAAATCCACCTCCGATCCCGGGCCGATGTTCAATCGATCGCGGATCTCCTTGGGGATCGTCACCTGGCCTTTTTCGGTTACACGCATGGTAATACCTCTCAGGTATTACTTACCATGAAACGAGAACAAGTCAAGAACAAGCTAGCCGGCGAGCGCTGCCATGCGCATGCGGGCACCGCCGCGGTTGTGGGCGTGGCAGATGGCGATGGCGAGTGCGTCGGCGGCGTCGTCACCCTTGAACTCGGCCTTCGGCATCAGGATCTTCAGCATCATGTGGATCTGCTTCTTCTCGGCGTGGCCGACGCCGATGACGGCTTTCTTCACCGCGTTCGGTGCATACTCCGAGACCTGCAGGCCGGCGCGAGCGGGGACCAGCATGGCGATGCCGCGGGCCTGGCCGAGCTTCAAGGTCGCCACGGCGTCCTTGTTGACGAAGGTCTGCTCGACGGCGGCTTCGTCCGGTTGGTGGCTATGGACGACGTCGGCGAGGCCGTCATGCAGCTGGCAAAGGCGCGAGGCGAGGTCCATATCGCCATCGGACGTCACCGTTCCCGAGGCGACGAAGCGCAACGAATTGCCGAGCGTCTCGATGACGCCCCAGCCGGTGCGGCGCAGGCCGGGGTCGATGCCGATGATACGAATCGCGCTTTGCATGCGATAATCCTATTGCAGATCAGCGATAACTGCCACCTATATGTGAACAAAACAAAAACATCCCAGCGTTTTTGTCAGGCCTCATTTACGGGAATTTAAATTCCCTCGGTAACTTATGATCCACAAGAGATGAGAGGAGCCAGCTTTTTCGGGCGAAGGCTCCCCGTGTTCTGTTTTCAGGCCTGCCTGCGGGACGCCAGCCCCGCCGGTATCAGCCGTTCCGGAAGGGGTTCGAGTTTTTCCATGGTTCAGAGATTCCAGTCGCTGTCCTTCAAGGTCATTGCTACTTTCATTCTGCTGACGGCGCTGTCGATCGCCGCCATCAACTGTCTCGCCTATTTCGCCAGCAGCCGCATTTCCGGCGAGCAGGCGCTGAAGGCCAAGGAGAGCGTGCTGATCTTTCGCGGCGACATGCTGCATGATCAGCTGGCGCAGCTGGAAAATCAGGCCAATTCGATCGCCCGCATCGAGGCGCTGCAGATGTCGATCACCAGCCTGAAGAGCGGCTGGAAAACCATCGAGAAGACCTCGGGCGATGTGCGCGCCGAGCTCAAGAAGGTGTTCATCACCGACAATCCGAACCCGGCCGGCGAGCGCGAGAAGCTGGTGAAGCCGGATGCGCCGAGCGGGTTCTATTATTCCAACCATGAGAAGACCCAGGGCGAAGTCGCACGCGATCTGCAAAACACGCCGTTCAGCGATCTCCTGATCGCCGATCTCGATGGTTTCGTGCTCTATTCCTACAAGAAGAACGACGATTTCGCCGAAAACCTGAAGTCGGATGCGTGGAAATCGACCGGCGCCGGCCTTGCTTTTGCCAAGGCGATCGAAAACACCGCCAAGGCCACCGACGATGGCGCGCCTGCCGGCTTCTCCGGCCTGCGGGTGGATGCGAACGGCGCGTCGGCGATCTTCTATGCCGTGCCTGTGGTCAAGCTCGGCCAGCCGAAGGGCGTGATGCTGTTTAAGGTGCGCGACGATGTCGTCGCCAGCATCCTCTCCAAGGGTATCGTTGCCGGAAGCACCGCGCAGGCGGCGATCGTCTCGGAAGACGGGTCGGCGGTGACGGTCAACGAGGCCGGCCGGTTGGCGACACTCGATACCGCGCCCTTCACCTTCCTGAAGGATGCGTTTGCCAATCCCGCGATGTCGGTCAACGATTTTAACCGTGCCGATGGTGCTGCGCGCGCCTATGTGAAGCCCGTCGATTATCAGGGTGCGCGCTATCTGGTGGTCGAGAGCATGCGTCTCAGCGAGATCAACGCCGGTTCGCTTGAAATCGCGATGCTGTTGACGATGATCGGCTGCGGCGTGCTCGTGGTGATGGCCGTTGCCACCGGGATCATCACCAAGATGCTGTTTTCGCCGCTGGCGAGGCTTGCCGGCGTCACGCGTGCGGTGGCCGATGGCGATCTCGAGGTCGAGATCGGCAGCCAGAACCGCCACGACGAGATCGGCACGATGGCCAAGGCGCTCGCTCGCTTCAAGCAGTCGCTCATCGACAGCCGCACGCTGGAGGCAGCCAGCGCGGAGACGCGCGAACGCGCCGACCGCGACCGCCAGCAGCACATGGCCGAGCGCGAGGCGGAGGCGAAGACGCTGCAGGAGGTGGTCGAGGCGATCGACGAAGGTCTGCTGCATCTGGCGAACGGCGATCTCGCCTACCAGATCGACCGTCGTTTCCCCAACGAGCTCGAGGGGCTGCGCCACAATTTCAACCAGGCGCTGGCTACGCTCAGCGACACGATGACGGCGATCGGCGGAAATTCGGCGGCGGTGCGTTCGGGCTCGGAAGAGATGCGCGCCGGTTCGGACGATCTTGCCGGCCGCACCGAGCGGCAGGCGGCGTCGATCACCGAGACGGCAAGCGCCATCGACGCGATCACCCAGTCGGTCCGCTCGCAGCTCGCGCGCGCCGAAGAGGCCGAGCGGATCGCCCGCGACGCCAAGCGCGAGACATCGGGTTCCGGCCAGATCATGCGCGACACGATCGCGGCCATGGAGGCGATCCAGGCCTCGTCGCGGCAGATCAATTCGATCATCTCGGTCATCGATTCCATCGCCTTCCAGACCAATCTGCTGGCGCTGAATGCCGGCGTCGAGGCGGCACGCGCCGGTGAAGCCGGCAAGGGTTTTGCGGTCGTGGCGCAGGAAGTGCGCGAGCTTGCGCAGCGTTCGTCGGGTGCTGCCAAGGAGATCTCGCATCTCCTGCAGAAATCCACGCATGAGGTGGAGGCCGGCGTATCGCTGGTCGAGCGGGCCGGTGTGGCGCTGACGGGCATCGGCGGTCATGTCGAGGCGATCAACGGCCAGATCAGCGAGATCATGGACGCAACCCGCGAGGAAGCCGAAACACTGCGCCAGATCAACACGGCGGTCGCCGAGCTCGATCAGATGACGCAGCAGAATGCGGCGATGGTTGAAGAGAGCACGGCTGCCATCCATCTGCTCGCCACCGAAGCGGTTGAGATGGACCGCCAGCTTGCCAATTTCACGCTGGCGCAGGGTGAGCATCAGCACAGCGCCGAAGTGCATGTGCTGCGGCGGCGTGGATAAGATATGCATTGAGGCCGCCGCTGCTCAACGTTGAAGCGGCGGTGCCGGATCTGCGTATGCTCAAGGTCCGGCTGTGGGCGATATCAGCGCCATCGCGAATGTTCTTCTCCGGTTTAGCCAGCCGTCGGACGACGCCACCAGCACGCCACTTGCCGCAAGCGCGCGATTGGCGTACATAAGCGCATCGCGAAAAGCGACCGCTTTCCTTGATCCGCTCAGTGGCGGAGTAAAACAGGTGGACGAATTGTCGTCCATGCGGTCAAGCACACACCATCCATGCCGCCTCAGGCATTGATCGGCCAGCGTTCCCAAACATCAATCGCCTGCATCGTCAGGCCCTATCGTGAGCCATCGGCGCCGGGTGCGTTCGTGCGCTTGCGTTCGATCGGAACACGCCATGACCACATCATCTGTGACCAGACCACTTCTCGTCATCTTCACTGCCATCGTTCTCGATGCCGTCGGCATCGGGCTTATCTTTCCCATTCTTCCCGCACTGCTCAAGGACGTCACCCACACCGACAACGTCGCCTCCACCATCGGCATCATGACCGCGCTCTATGCGACCATGCAGTTTATTTTTGCACCTGTGCTCGGCTCGCTCAGCGACCGGCTCGGCCGGCGGCCGGTGCTCTTGATCTCGCTTGGCGGTGCGGCCATCAACTATCTGTTCCTCGCCTTCGCACCCAGCCTCTGGATGCTGCTTCTCGGCCGCGCCATTGCCGGGCTCACCAGCGCCAATGTCTCCGTCGCATCGGCCTATATCACCGACATATCGCCCGAGGACAAACGCGCCCGCCGCTTCGGTCTCATCAATGCAATGTTCGGGGCCGGCTTCATTGTCGGCCCGGTGCTCGGCGGCGCGCTGGGCGATTATTGGCTGCGGCTGCCCTTCATCGCGGCGGCGGTGCTGAATGGCTGCAACCTGCTTCTCGCCTTCCTCATGCTGCCGGAATCGCGCAAACCCAGCCGGGAGAAGATCGATCTTGCGGCATTGAACCCGCTGCGGCCGCTTCATTGGCTCTTTTCCATGAAGAGCCTGCTGCCCATCGTTCTCATCTTCTTCATCTTCAGCGCCACGGGCGAGGTCTACGGCACCTGCTGGGCGCTATGGGGTGCGGACAGTTTCCAGTGGAACGGCCTTTGGGTCGGCCTTTCGCTCGGCGCCTTCGGCGTCTGCCAGACGCTCGCCCAGGCCTTCCTTCCGGGGCCTGCCGTCAAGCTGCTCGGCGAACGCGGCGCCATCCTGACCGGTGTCGCCAGCGCCTGCCTTTCGCTCGTCGTCATGGCGTTTGCCACGCGGGGATGGATGATCTTCGCGATCATGCCGCTCTTTGCGCTGGGCGGCATCGGTGTTCCGGCGCTGCAATCGCTGGCGACGCGGCAGGTCGACGAGAGCCAGCAGGGGCGGTTTCAGGGCGTGCTGTCGTCGGCGGTCAGCCTTGCCTCGATCGTCACGCCGCTTGGCTTCTCCAGCATCTACTTTCTCGTCAGGGCGCAATGGCCCGGCGCGATCTGGCTGTCCGTCATCGTCGTCTATGCGGTCAGCGTGCCGCTTGTCTGCGGATTGCGGTTCGGCAAGCCCGAGGCGGTTCCCGTTCCGTCTTCACCGTGAGCGGATACCAATTCACTGTCCGAGATTCCGAACAGCCCGTGCGGATTGTCCTGGCTTATCGATGGAACCAGACTGACCTATTTCTCGTCTTGATCGAAACGGAGAAAGACCATGCCCAATCTTGAGAAGCCAAACCTTGAGAAATCTGGAACATTCAAACTCGGCAACCGCACCGTCAAACGGCTCGGCTACGGTGCCATGCAGCTCGCCGGCAAGGGCGTCTTCGGGCCGCCGAGAGATCGCGCGGAAGCGGTGGCGGTGCTGCGCGAGGCGGTCGAGAGCGGTGTCGATCATATCGACACCAGCGATTTCTACGGCCCGCACGTCACCAACCAGATCATCAAGGAAGCGTTGCATCCCTACAAGGACGACCTCGTGATCGTCACCAAGATCGGGGCGATGCGCGGGGCGGATGCGTCGTGGAACCCGGCCTTTTCGAAGGAGGCGCTGACGCAGGCGGTGCACGACAACCTCAAGAACCTCGGCCTCGATGCGATCGAGGTGGTCAATTTGCGCGCCATGTTCGACGTGCACGGTCCGGCCGAGGGCTCGCTGGAAGAGCCGCTCACCGTGCTTGCGGACCTGCAGCGCCAGGGCCTCGTCAAGCATATCGGCCTCTCCAACGTCACCGCCAAGCAGATCGCAGACGGGCGCAAGATCACCGAGATCGTCTGCGTGCAGAACCAGTACAATCTCGCCCATCGCGGCGACGACGCGCTGATCGCGGAGCTTGCAGGCGAGGGGACGGCCTATGTGCCCTTTTTCCCGCTCGGCGGCTTCTCGCCGCTGCAGTCCTCGACGCTGTCGGATGTCGCGGCCGATCTCAAAGCTTCGCCGTTGCAGGTGGCGCTGGCCTGGCTGTTGCAGCGCGCGCCGAACATCCTGCTCATCCCCGGCACCTCCTCGCGCGGGCATCTGCGGGAGAACCTCGCTGTTGCCGATCTCGTGCTGCCCGCCGATGCCATCGCCAAGCTTGACGGTATCGGATCGGCGAAGGCCGGTTGATCTCTCCAACTCGATGACAGGTCCGCGCCGGTTGCCGTGCGCGGGCCTTTTTCGCGGTGAAAGCTTTGGTCCAGCGGTGTGGCTCCCTACATAGGGTGTCCAATCCAACCACCGACAGGCCGCGCCATGGTACCCTTCTCGATCCTCGATCTCTCACCCGTTGCCGAAGGCAGCACCATCAGGCAGTCGCTGGAGAGTTCGGCGCGGATGGCGCAGCGGGCCGAGGCGTTCCGCTATAACCGGTTCTGGCTGGCCGAACACCACGGCATGCCGGGGATCGCCAGTGCCGCCACCGCCGTGGTCATCGGCCATGTGGGAGCAGCCACGAAGAGGATCAGGATCGGATCGGGCGGCATCATGCTGCCGAACCATTCGCCGCTGGTGATTGCCGAGCAGTTCGGCACGCTGGAGGCGCTGTTTCCAGGCCGTGTCGATCTCGGGCTCGGGCGGGCGCCGGGCACCGATATGCGGACGGCGCAGGCGCTCAGGCGCAATCTCGATGCCAGCAGCTTCCCCAACGATGTCGTCGAATTGCAGCAGCTGCTCGGCGCGCCGGTCGAGAACCAGGCGATCCTCTCCGTGCCGGGAATGAACAGCAACGTGCCGATCTGGCTGCTCGGCTCCAGCCTATACAGCGCGCAGCTCGCCGGCATGCTCGGTCTTCCCTATGCGTTCGCCTCGCACTTCGCGCCGGATTCGCTGATGGAGGCGCTCGATATCTATCGCGACCGGTTCCAGCCATCGGCCGTGCTCGACAAGCCCTATGCGATGGTCGGCGTCATGGGATCGGTGGCGGAAACCGACGAGGAGGCCGCGTATCACTTCACCTCGGCGCAGCAGCAATTCGTCAACCTGCGCCGCAACGTGCGCGGCCAGTTCCCGAGGCCGCTCCAGGATATGGACAGCTTCTGGTCGCCGATGGAGAAGATGACGGTCGAGCATACGCTGCGCTACGCCGTGGTCGGGTCACCGAAGACGGCGGAGGCGAAGCTTGACGAATTCCTGCGCGATACGCAGGCCGACGAGCTGATCATCTCGATGCCGATCCACGATATCGAGGCGCGGCTGAAGTCGGTCGAGTTGTTCGCCGGGCTCAACACGTTGATGCAGGCTGCTGCCTGACGGCAGCAACCGGGATGCAGGCCGCTGCCTGATGGCGGTGGCGGAGCCTCTAGTTGATCGTCTCGTTGGGATAGACGCCCCAGAGCGCCGATTGCCTGACGAAGCCGTCCAGATCGTGGCCGGTCACATCCACCTTGCACCAGCTGCCGTCGCAATGGCTGATCGCGACCCGAACGCGAGGGGTCAGCGAGGCCAGCTTGCGCGCCGAACTGCTCGGCCCGTCGCGCAAGGGTACGTGCGCCGATAGCCATGGCCCGACGATGGCGGTGCGGTTGCTCGACAGCAGCGCGCGGTGCATCCAGCCGGAAACGCCGTCGCTGTCGCGCACCTGGCGCCAGTTGCCGTATTCGGCGGTGATCTCCAGCGGCAGGCCGGGAACGCGGTAGATCCAGGCGATGCCGTAATCGAGCGAGGGGCCGACGCGCATGCGGGCCTCGCGCGACCGCAGCGACACGAAGCGAGGGACCTTCAGCCCGGTCTCGCGGCCCTTTGGGCCATTGTCTGCCTTCGCCGCGACGGGGGCTGGCTGCGACAGCAGCGGATTGGCGGCGATCGAGGTGCAGGCCAGCGCCATGCCGGCGAGGCAGATGGCCGCCGTGCGCTTCCAGCCGCGAGCAAGGCGGGCAGGGGACGGCACCCGGATGCCGTCCTTTCGAGCGCGCCTCATGCCGAGATGCGCTTCGTCAGTTTTGTCTTACGCATTGCGATCGGCTCAGTTGCACTGGGCCATGCGCTTCAGCGCGGCGGTGACGCCGTTCAGCGAGTAGGTGTAGCTGGTGGCGGTGCCGCGGCGCGAGACGGCGTCGACGGTCATGTCGCTGCCGCCACGCATGGAGTCGATCAGGTCCGGCTCCTTGGTCTCTTCCAGCACCCAGGCGGAGGAGCCCTTGGTGAACATGGTGAATTCCTTGCCGCCGATCTCCACCTTGGCGCGCGAGCCGGGCTTCAGATCATAGCCCATGATCGCCTGCGGCTCGTAATTGGTGCCACGGCCCGGCGCGCGGCCGACCACGAAATAGTTGCGGCCGTGATCGACGGCGGCGGGCTGCATGGTCTTGGGCACTGTCAGAATATAGCACACCGTCTTGCCCGAACGGTCGTAGGAATAGACACCCCAATCGTCGAACTGCTTGACCATGGATGGCTGCGCATGAGCCGTGACCGCGCCTGCGAGCGTGCCTGCAAGTGCGATGGAGAGCGAAAGGGATAGTCTTTTCATGGGTCGTTTTCCCGCCGAGAGAAGTAAATGAGGCTGGCCTTGAGGCAGACCGGCTGGAGCGAATGGGCGGCATTCAAAGCGGCCAGGGTTACCGAGGCCTTAACAAACACCCCGTGTTCACGGACGTGTTACCGCAAGACCCAAGTATGTGAGGATTTGCGCGGATAGACCTGTGGACAACAAAAAAACCGGCCGCGTTTCCGGGGCCGGTTTCTTGGGATTGCGATCGGAAGCGATCAGGCCGAGAGCTTGGCCAGAACTTCTTCCGAGACTTCGAAGTTCGAATAGACGTTCTGCACGTCGTCGTCGTCCTCGAGGCTGTCGATCAGCTTCAGCAGCGACTGGGCGCGCTCTTCGTCGACAGGCACGTTGTTCTGTGCACGCCAGACGGCCTTGACGGTTTCAGCTTCGCCGAGCGAGGCTTCCAGCGCCTTGGCGACTTCGCCGAGGGCTTCGAAACCGCAGGTGATGTAGTGGCCTTCTTCGTCGGTCTCGACGTCGTCGGCGCCGGCTTCGATCGCCGCTTCCATCATCTTGTCGGCATCGCCGGCTGCGAGCTTGTAGGTGATCTCGCCGACATGGTCGAAGGAGAAGGATACCGAGCCGGTTTCGCCCAGTGCGCCGCCGGCCTTGGTGAAGATCGAGCGGACGTTGGAGGCGGTGCGGTTGCGGTTGTCGGTCAGCGCTTCGACGATGATCGCGGTGCCGCCCGGGCCGTAGCCTTCGTAGCGCACTTCATCGTAGTTCTCGCCGTCGGCGCCGGCAGCTTTCTTGATGGCGCGGTCGATGTTGTCCTTCGGCATCGACTGGGCCTTGGCGTTCTGGATCGCCAGGCGCAGGCGGGCGTTCATCGTCGGGTCGGGCAGACCGGCCTTGGCGGCAACGGTGATTTCGCGCGCGAGCTTGGAGAACATTTTCGACCGCACGGCATCCTGACGGCCCTTGCGATGCATGATGTTTTTAAACTGTGAATGGCCAGCCATGGCACCCCTGTTCACGTCTTATTGTTGGGAATGGGCCGCCTTATAAGAGTGAAACGGGGCGCGTTCAAGGGAAAACAGGCGTGCCGGATGGCCGCGGCGTCGGGGCGTGGCGTCAATCGACGGTGTATTTGTTGCGGCTCGCGAAGAAGCCATGGCCGTCCTTGCGGCGGCAGTTGAGGCCGCTCTCATCGGACATGCAGGTGAATGGTCCGGCCTTCCAGCGATCGCCGTAGTTGAGGACGTTGACATCGTCGCAGCAGGCGGTGTCGCCTTCCATCTCGAAGATGAAGGCCTTGCCCGAGGCGGACAGGATCAGCCGGATGTATTTCGGCTCGATGCGGTCGCAGCCGAGCTCGGGGCCGCCGTCATCGGGCTTGTACATCTCCGTGCCGCCTTTCGGGATATAGGTGCAGCCGATGTTTCTGGACGGGGTGACGAAGACGATCTGGCCGTTTTCGTCGGGCATGAAGCTGCGATCGGCGGCGTCGGCGGGCGAGACCGACACAAACGACAATGCCGAGGCGAAGCCCAGCGTGACCAATGCCGCTATGCGCATGACGATCCCCCATATCCCCACGATACCAGGAGCGTAGCATCTGTTTTCACTTTGGGGAACAAAGCCCGCGAGATGACGTTTCAAATACGGACCATTCGAAACGGAAGGAAGCGCTATGGCTAGTTTCAACGAGGCACGGGAACACCCGGCACGCCAGCTCTGGGATCAGGTCAACGACATTCATGCCGGCATGCTCGGCGTCGATGGCGCCGACATGCACATGCAGCCCATGGCGCCGAACGCCGATCCCAAGACCAATACCATCTGGTTCTACACCAAGTCGGACGCGGAGATCGTGCGGGCGATCAAGCCCGGAACGCGCGCGCATTTCTGTGTGGTCGGCAAGGATCACGACTACCACGCCTGCCTCGCCGGCAAGATCGAGGTTCGCCAGGATGCCTCCAAGATCGAGGAATACTGGAACTCGGTGGTGGCCGCGTGGTACGAGGATGGCAAGAAGGACCCGAAACTGACGATGCTCGCGATGCATGTCGACGATGCCGAAATCTGGGTGTCGACCGGCAGCAAGCTGAAATTCGGCTGGGAAATCGCCAAGGCCAATCTCGACGAGGACAAGATGCCCGATGTCGGCGTGCGACAGCATCTGCAGTTTGCTTGAGTTGGGCCTGGTAGCGAGGTCGATCGAGGCCCGGGAGCTTTGGCTCCTGGGCTTTTTTGCTGCAGGGGAAGCGTTGGCGGCGCTCCGGTCAGTAGTTCATGATGCCGCAGAGCGTTGCAAATTGCAGCGCTATGCCGGGTGCCCTGCTGATCGTCTGGGAAATGACGGACCGGGAATAGCGCGTCTCGGCGATATCCGGGAAGACCTGCCGTGCCACGCCTTCAATGCAGGCGCATTGCCCCGGCGGGCGGTCCAGCGTGCAGGAGCGAACCAGGAGCGAGGGACGCTCGGTATCGGTCGACCCGCTCGCCAGAAGCTCGAACATGGCGGCAAGGTAGTCAGAACCGCAGCCGATCGATTTTGCCATAAGGCTGCCTTCCGCGAAACCTGCCTGTCTCTGCAGCGAGCGCGTCAGGATGTCGCCGACACCACCTTGCTGATCGAAATCGAGGCCAGTCAGCAGTTGTGTGCCCTGAAGCAGCAGCCCAAGCAGGCGCAGGCGGACGTCGGGTGCCGGTTGTCCGCATGTCTCGCCAGTATAGGCGAGGATGCCGGACAGAAACAGCTTGTCGTCTCCCGTCAGGTTGCGGGCTTCTCCCGAGGTGATCGCATTCAGCAGCGGCAAGCGGTGCGGCCCTATGGATTCGTAGGGAACGCGGATTCCGGCCATTTTCTGGCGCGCCGCCTCGCGTTTGCCGGCGGCCTGTCCCTCCTGTTCTCCGACGCCGATTTCCGCAAGCCTTGCGAGGATGGGCGCGAGCTTCTCCGACATGATCGAGGGGCGGGCGTCGCTGATGCCTGAGGCCTGGGCGCCGATATAGGCCAAGATGTCGGCCGTTACCGTCATCGGCTGCGTCGCGCGAACGATCTCCTCCAGCTTCGCTTCGGCGCCGGCATTGATCGCCTCGACATTGGCCGGAATGGCGAGCGGATCGGGGTAGTCGACGGCCTGCGCGCCATCGGAGTACCAGGTGACCACCTTGTAGAGCGCCTTCGATATCCCCTCCGGCGAGAAGAGGTCCTGCGACAGCGTGCCGTCCGACGCCTGGAACATGCTGCTTCCCGTCAGGCTGCATTCGAATGCCAGCCTGGCGATGTCGATGTTGCCGGCACCCTGCCGCTGCCGTGCGGACAATGCGGTTTCGATCATGGCGGCCCTGCCGGCATCAAAGGCGTTGAGGGCGGGGTAAAGGTTGATCTTGAGTTCACGCGCCGTGTTTCGGGCGGCGCCCATGGTTGCGACCAGCGGCCGAAGGTCCTCGGCGCAGACCGAGGCCAGGCTTTTCTTTTGGTCGACCGGGCGGCGCTTCAGGGAGATCACGCCGCCGGTCGCCGCCTCGCTGTAGAAGAGCCGGCCCTTCGCCACCCAGTCCGTCGGGCCGCCATCGGCAAACACCTGCAGGCTGCCTTTCGAGAGGGCATCGACGCGTCGCCCCGGCATGCTCGTATAGGGGACCGGCCCCTTCTTCGGGTAGGGTTCCTCCGCTTCGGCTGGGACGAGCGCCAGGCCTTCGCGGGCAATGGTTTTGTCCTCGACCAGGGCGTAGGCGTAGCGCTTGTCACCAAGCGACAGTGCCACGTCGAACATGCGGCCGGCGCCGCCCGTCGCACTTGGCGAGACCTCAAGCGAAAGCGGTGTGACTTGGGTGACGCGCTGGTCGATGTTCTGCGGGATCGCGCCCATGAACTCGCCCTGGTAGACCGCGCCGTCGAAGATCCCGGCGAAAGACTGGTACTGCGGCGGCACTGCCTGGCGCTGCTGTTTTCCTGGAGCCGGCTCTGCGGTCGGCCTCAGGTAGATGCCATAGCATTGCAATTCGTCCGCCACCGCCTTGAATGGCCCATCCTGGCGCGTGCCGCCGTTGAGCACGAGGTCGAAGCCGATGCCCTGGTAGGGGCCATCGGTCTTGGTCTCGGCCTGAATGACGATCCTGCGCCCGTCCTGCTCGGCGCGGCCGCGGAATTCGGTGAAGGATGCGAAGCGCTTGCGGCGCAGGTGTATTGTGGTGTCGAAACCATCCTTGTCGGCCGCATGGAATTCGACCCGGACCACCATGGGACCGGTCTGGCACTTGGCATCGGCATCCTGAAACGCGCCCTGCGGCAGCCTGCCGGCTGCGCCCTTGGTGGAACCGTTCCTCCGTACAGGCAAATTGTCGCTCTTCGACGAGGTCTCGGTGTCGCCATTCGTCAGGCTTCCGGGAGCGGTCGTTCCTCTGGCGACCCGAAACTTGCCGCATCTCTGCATGCTGCCGCTGATGGTCTTTCCGTCCTTCGACAGCAGGCCTGAAAAGCCAACCATGGAATAGCCTGACGGCATCTCGATCTCTCGCACCGGGCGCGCCCGCACGACGCCTCTGTTCGACTTGAAGGATGTCGCGATCGTGTAGCGACCCGAATTGCCGTCGGGGTAATTGAATATGAAAGTGCCGGCCTCGCCGTCGAGTTCAAGCACCAGCCTCGCCTCCACGCCGTTGCAGAGATAGGATCCGGTCCATGTTCCCGTCAGCGCGTCGCTCTCGGCGGCCGATGCTGGCTGCAGCCATGCGGATGAAATCAATATCAACGCGCCGATGGCTGAAAAAATCCGAAATGTGAATGTATTTATTCTCGCCTTGTGGAATAAAATAAATTCTCGATTAAGCGTAGCCAAGGGAAATGATCCTTCCGTGAACGGTCATTTCCAGAGGTCTATTACATTTAAGCAGCTTTTAATCTAAGTCTTTCGATGGATGCATTTTAATAGTCGACGTTTTTCGGAATTTGTACTTACTACTTTGTCTGCGGGCGAATTTTCACTGCATCCCCTTCGCCACATAGATCTGCGGCTTCTTCGGCAGCGTGCGCATCGAGACGTCGATGCTGTTGCCCGTGGCGTAGACGACGTCGAAGTCGGGGCCGAACATGGAGAGGAAGTTGGCGAGTGGGCGTTGCTGGTGCATCGGTAACACCAGCGAGGAGCGCAGGCGCTTGATGATGCGGCTCATGCTGTCGGCGCCCATGGTGAGCCCGCCGTCGACGGGAACCATGACGATATCGAGCCGGCCGATCTCGGTGTAATGCGCGTCGGTCAGTTCGTAGTGCAGGTGGCCGAGATGGCCGATGCAGAGGCCTGCGACCTCGAAGATGAAGATGGAATTGCCATCCGCCTGCGGCGCGCCGTAGCCGCCCCTGATGTCGGTGGTGACGTTGCGGATGTAGGTGTCGCCGACCGTGAGGTCGATCTTCGCCTTTTCGCCCGGCACGTCGCTCCAGCCATGCAGCACGTATTTGATCGCCGGATCGGGCGTCAGTGTGTAGTGCGAGGAGTGGGCGCGGTTCATCGTTGCCACCATCGGCATGCGCGGCGGCGTGTACCAGCCGCTGTAGTCCGTGGCGATGCTGACGCCGCCAGGCGTTTCGATCAGGAAGGTGGAGTGGCCGATATAGGTGAGCGTCACCGTCTCGTTGTCCGCTGCGCCCGCGATCGGGACGGCGCCGGAGAAACTCGCGAATGTCGCTTTGGGGATGGATTGCGCGATCGCCTGACATTGGCTGACGTTGCGGCGCGCTTCCTGCGCCTGCGCGGCGTCAGGGCCCAACCAACCCGGCAGCAGTCCGGAGAGGGTGGTCATTGCGAAGACAAGAAAATGCAGCTTCATGCCACGTCCCCAGCGCTTTCACTGGCAAAAGGATGCGGCAAGGGTTGGCAGCGGTCCAGATCAAATCCGGACCGCGACGCTCACTTTTCCGTCACTGGAACATGGTGCCCGGATTAGCGCCAGAATTCCGGGATGGTTTCCGACAGTCTCGGGCCGAGGCGTAGCGGCGCGATCTTTTCCGCAAGACCCGTCGCATCCGAGATTTCGACGCCGACGCCGCAGATGGTGGCAGGGCCGGTGGCTGCCTCCATGCGGCCCTTCGGCATCTTCGAGATGAAGCGGTTCAGCGGCTCTTCCTTGTCCATGCCGAGCGAACTGTCATAGTCGCCGCACATGCCGGCGTCGGAGAGGTAGGCGGTGCCGCCGTTCAGGATCTGGTGGTCGGCCGTGGGCACATGCGTGTGGGTGCCGACGACGAAGGAGGCGCGGCCATCGACGAAGTGGCCGAAGCACTGCTTCTCGCTGGTGGCTTCCGCGTGGAAATCGAAGATGATCGCATCGGCCTGTTCCTTCAGCGGGCAGGCGTCGAGAATGGTCTCTGCCGCCTTGAAGGGGTCGTCGAGCTCGGGATGCATGAAGACGCGGCCCATGACGTTGGCAACCAGCACGCGGGCGCCGTTGCGGGCGTAGAACAGGCCGGAGCCGCGGCCGGGCGTGCCCTGCGGATAGTTGGCGGGGCGCAGGAACTGGTCGTTGCGACCGGCGAAAGCGACCGCTTCCTTCTGGTCCCAGACGTGATTGCCCGTCGTCACCACGTCGGCGCCGGCATTGATGGTCTCGAGAAAGATGTCCTCGGTGATGCCGAAACCGCCGGCGGCGTTTTCACCGTTGACGACGACGAAGTCGAGCTTCAGGTCCGATATCAGGCCGGGGAGGCGATCCCACACCGCCGTGCGTCCCGTCTTGCCGACCATGTCACCCAAAAAAAGCAGTCGCATTGCTATCCAATCCAAGAGGCAAAAAAGCGCAGGCCGCTTTCTGTCAGGATGGCATCCAGGCTTACATCGTGCGGCTCGTCGGGCACATGTGCCACTTCCTGGCAGTCGAATGCAATGCCGATGAGTTTCGGATGCATGCCTTTTTGCCTCAAACGGTCGATCGCGCGGTCATAATGGCCGGCGCCGTAGCCGATCCGGTGGCCGCGTCTGTCGAAGGCGGAAAGCGGTACCAGCAGAATCTCGGGGTCGAGAACCGGTGCGTCGGGGCCGGGGCCTGATGTGCCGAAGCCTGTCGATACCAGCGGCGCGCCATCGACGAGTTCGCGGAAAGCGATGGTCTGGCGGTCGAGAATGGCGGGGACACAGAGCCTGGCACCGCGTGCGCGAAACCGCGCCATCAGCGGGCGAAGATCGGCTTCCGAGCGGATCGGCAGGAAGCCGGAGATGATGGTGCCGGGATCAAAGGCGATGGCCTCGCCGGCGTGTTCGGCCATGGCGAGGCTCATCGCGGCCCTGGTTTCCACGGGAATGGCGTCTCTCAGCGCCAGCCTTTCGGCACGCATCGTGGCCTTGATGTCTTTTGCGTTCATGGTGTCCGCCTTGCTCTCTTGGCGGGACAATAGAACGCCGGGCGCGCAATGCAACGCGCGTAAGCAAAAGCAACGCGCGAATGCGACGTTCATACGTCAGGCCGCCGGCTGTGTCGCGAGCGCGTGGATGGTTTCCTCGAAGAGCGGCAGTCCACCGGGCTGCCAGCCCAGCGCCTGCAGCTTGGTCGTGTCCATCGGCGTCAGCAGCGTTTTGTCGGCGGCTACAGGCAGGCGGTTGGCGCAATCGTGTTCCCAGCGGATCGGCTCGAGAATATCCCAGGTGTCGAGCGCGAGGTCGGAGACGTTGAAGGTCTCGCCGGAAATGCGACCGGCATCTGCCTCGAGCATGACGCGGACGGCCTTGCCGACATCCTGGCCGTGCACTTCGGTTCCGGCCCGCGCCGGGATCGGTCGGCCGCTCAGATAGTCGCCGAACAGCTTGTCCCATTTGTTGGGGCGCAGATTGCCGTAGACGCCGGTGAGGCGCAGGCTGGCGGTCGCGAAGCCGGGGGCGGCCAGATGCGCCAGGCTGCGTTCGGCGTCGAGCTTGGTCTGGCCGTAGAGCGTTTCCGGCTTTTCCTGTGTGGCTTCCGTCAGCGTCGTTCCCGGCGGGTGTTCGCCATAGGCGGCACGGCTGGAGATGAAGATGCAGCGGCGCGTGCCGGCGCGCTTGGCGGCCTCGAACAGGCGCACGGTGCCATCGAGATTGAGGCGCTTGAAGGTTTCGGGATCGTCGCCTTCGCCGCCGCGATATTTGCCCGGCGCGTGGTGGAAGGCGGCGTGCACGAAGAAATAGGCGTCGTCGAAGGCCTCGATATGGTCCTTCTCGGGATCGAGCGACAGCGGCGCGAAATCGACGGGGCGGGAGAAGGCGCGCGGCAGCGGGGCATGGCGGCCACCGATGATGACCGAATATCCGGCTGCAAGCAGTTCCTCGACGATATAGCGACCGACAAGTCCTGTTCCACCCGATACCAGTACCTTCATGCTGCCCCTTTCGGATTGGCCATGGCCGATATGTCCGGCACGTCCTTGCCCATGTAGAATGCCTGCCACAGGTCGATCAGCGGCCGCAGGCTTTCCGCCTTCGGATGATCTGTCTCCCATGGCTTTTCATACTGGTAATGCAGGACGGAAATACTGTTCCAGTCCCAAAGCGCAGGCATGGTAAACCAGACATATTGTAGCATGTTGAAATAAACAGGTAGACCATGCCATTCCGGGAAAAACGCCTGCAGGAAGGTTTGGTCGGTGCGTTTCCACAGGATTTCCGGCTGGTCGAGGCGCTCCAGCATGGCGCTGAATGTGTCCCTCGAGGGCTTGGCGACGAAGACGCCGGAGTTCATGCGGTGAAAATCGGCGAGCGATTCGTAGACATTCGGGGCGGCGGAGAATTCGGGGTAGGCGAATAGCCGGTCGATATTGCGCAGCACGATGGCGTCGGCGTCGATGAAGACGCAGGTCGTGTATTCGGTCAGTTCCCAGAGGCGCAGCTTGCAGAAATTGTCGAGCGGCGAGTGGAAGAGTGGCTTGCGGCCCTTTGTGAAGGGGGCGGCGGCGTGGATTTTGCCGCGCGCGTGGCGCTCGTTGAAGGCGCCCGACAGCGGCAGGTGTTCGACGGGGAGGAGGCGGCAGCCGAGGGTGCGCAAGGGGTCGAGGTCAGCTTCGATGACGCCGCCGGTGTGGAGGACGACGATGTCGGCAGTGGTGTGGGTCATGCGCAGCGAGCGGGCCAGCGCCGTGGCGCCCATGGCGTAGTCGGCGTTGGTGACGAGGGTGACGTAGGCGTGGGGGGAGGTCATTGTCAGTGGGTCACGACACCGACTTCAATCGCTTGCCCTCGGGATCATGGTTGATCGTCGGCGCGATATCCCGCGTCCAGGCCGACACCGCCGGCACGCGGCTGCGATCGACGCGATAGGCGAACTTCTTCGCGACGTCGACGATCTCGCCCATCAGTCCCGTCTTCAGCGTGATCGGATCAAGGCCGAGGTTGCGGAACTTGTCGTTCTTCACGATCAGCTCGTTTTCCGGCGCTTCCTTGCGCGGATTGGGCAGCCAGGCGATCTCGGCGCCGGTCAGCTTCGCAATCATCTCGGCGAGGTCCCGGACGCGGTGGGTTTCGGTCATTTGGTTGAAGATCTCGACACGAGCACCGCGCGTCGGCGGGTTCTTCAGTGCCAGCTCGATGCAGCGCACGGAATCCTGGATGTGGATGAAGGCGCGGGTCTGGCCGCCGGTGCCGTGGACGGTCAGCGGATAGCCGATCGCCGCCTGGATCAGGAAGCGGTTCAGAACGGTGCCGTAGTCGCCGTCATAGTCGAAGCGGTTGACCAGCTGCTCGTGGCGGCGTGTCTGTTCGGTGTGGGTGCCCCAGACGATGCCCTGATGCAGATCGGTGATACGGAGGCCGTCGTTCTTGGCGTAGAAATGGAAGAGCGTCTGATCCAGGCACTTGGTCATGTGGTAGATCGAGCCGGGATTGGCGGGGTAGAGGATTTCCTGGCTCACGGTTTCGCCGCTCGTCGTCTCGATGCCGACGGGCAGGTACCCCTCGGGTATGGCGGCGCCAACCGTCGAATAGCCGTAGACGCCCATGGTGCCCAGGTGGATCAGATGCGCGTCGAGCTGCAGTTCGACCAGCGCGTTCAGGAGATTGTGCGTGGCGTTGATGTTGTTATTGACGGTGTAGTTCTTGTGCCGGTCGCTCTTCATCGAATAGGGCGCGGCGCGCTGCTCGGCGAAGTGGATGATGGCGTCGGGCCGGTTTTCGGCGAGCCACTTCTTCAGGAGCTCGTAATCCCTCGCGAGGTCGATCAGGTTGAAGTGGATGCGGCGGCCAGTCTCGGCGTGCCAGATGCGGGTGCGCTCCTGGATCGAGTCCATCGGGGTCAGCGACTGGACGCCGAGTTCGGTGTCGATCCAGCGTCGCGAGAGGTTGTCGAGGATGTGAACATCGTGGCCGGCGTCCGACAGATGCAATGATGTTGGCCAGCCGATAAATCCATCTCCGCCCATCACCGCAATCTTCATGGTGTCGTCTCCTTGTTGGCCTTCGCTATCGAGGATTACTTAGAAAGCGTGACAATTGTTCAATGCTTGCAAGGCTGAATGTCTTCAGCCAAAGAGGGCGCGCGACTTTGGAGAAAATTATGGCGGACGGTGTGCATTTGATCTCTGGTGAACTGACGGAAGCGGGCCATCGCCTGCTGCAGCGGGTCTACTACGAGGACACCGATTTCTCCGGTCTGGTCTATCACGCCCGCTACCTGCACTTCCTCGAGCGCGGCCGCACCGACTACCTGCGCTGCCTCGGTGTCGAGCAGCGCGAGCTGATCACCGCGGACGAGGAGGGGCTGGTCTTCGTCGTCCACCGCATGGAGATCGACTTCAAGTCGCCGGCGCGCATGGACGATATCCTGACGGTGACGACGCGCACCGAAAAGGCCGGCGGCGCCAAGATGGTGCTCGCGCAGGAGATCCGCCGCGACGACACGCTCCTGATCGCCGCCAAGGTGATCATCGCCGTCATCAACGCCAGCGGCCGTCCTCGGCGGCTGCCGGAGGGGTTGGCGAAGCAGATGATGATCGAGGTCTAATTTAAATCAAACGTCCGGCGCCATCCTTGAATTTTTACCCTCAAAGGGTAATATTGGTTATGGAGAAACGGACGGCGCATTACGATCTTGCGGCGATTGTCGTGGTGGTGAAAACCCGCCGCGCCGCAGCTTCCACCAAAACCGCGATCGACGGCGGCAGAGCGATGGGACTGACGATCTCGGAGATGATCGATGTGATCTGCGGTCTGAAAAGAAGAGATCTCTACAAGTCGATGACCACATATGCCGACAGTTCCGTGTGGCAGGACGTCTACCATGCAGATACGCCAGCCGGCATGGCTTATGTGAAGGTAACGCTTCGGGCCGATGGCGCGCCGGTGATACAGTTCAAGGAGTTGGGTTCATGACCAAGCTGTGTGTTTGCTGCGAGGCGAAGCGCGAGATGGTGCCCTTTGCCAATGAAACGCATCTGGTCGTTTTTCGCGATATGACGGCGGATGTGAAGGGCCTGTCCGGTTTTCGGTGCGGCGCCTGTGGTGAGATCGAATATGATCAGGAAAGCGCCGAGCGTTATGCGGCAGCCGGCGACGCCTTGGTGCTCGAAGCCCGCAAAGCGCTCGGCAGCGAGTTGCGTCGCATCCGCAAGAAACTCAGGATCAATCAGGTTGAAGCATCCGAGCTGACGGGTGGGGGGCACAACGCGTTTTCGCGCTACGAGACCGGGAAGGTCATGCCGACGCCCGCCGTCGTCAATCTCTTCCGTCTGCTTGATCGCGATCCCGGCGCTATCAAGGAGCTGAAGCGGGCGTGATGCGTGCTGCTAACCGGTGTTCGGGAGGAGCCCTTCCGTTACCGCATTGCCGCCATGCATGGATATGGCCAACCAGCCCTTGCAAAAACATGACTTTCATGTGAAGGAATTGCCGCGCGCAAGGTTTGTGCGGTTTTGGTCATCGATCGGAGATCTGGCCAAGTATTCCAAGGGATCATCCTCTCGCCAATAGTCAGCCTTTTATGATCCGGCGCTAACGAACTATTAACGATAATAGTGTCTTACTCGGATTGTCAGAGTTTGTGCGGTGCACGCCTTCCTTTGACCAAATTTGACGGCAAGGAAGGCGGATAAGAGCTTGGAAGCTTGACCAGGGCTTTGGGCGGCGGCAGCCAGACATATCTTGCGAGATCACTTTGTGCCGCCCGGTCAAGTGCCGGGCGTTTGGATTCGGGGATTTTGGATCAATGGAACAAGTAGGATTGGCAGCGGCTCACACGGACGTCAGTCTCTGGTCGCTTTTCATGCAGGCTGGCCTCGTCGTCAAGCTCGTCATGCTCGGTCTTATCGCAGCGTCCGTCTGGACCTGGGCGATCGTCATCGACAAGTATCTGGCCTTCGGCCGCGCCCGCCGGCAGTTCGACAAGTTCGAGCAGGTATTCTGGTCGGGCCAGTCGCTGGAAGAACTCTACCGCTCGCTGTCGGAGCGTAACAACACGGGCCTCGCCTCGATCTTCGTCGCCGCCATGCGCGAGTGGAAGAAGTCGTTCGAGCGCGGCGCACGTTCGCCGATCGGCCTGCAGATGCGTATCGACCGCGCCATGGACGTGACGCTTGCTCGCGAATCCGAAGGGCTCTCGGCCCGTCTCGGCTCGCTGGCGACGATTGGTTCTGCCGGCCCGTTCATCGGTCTGTTCGGTACCGTCGTCGGTATCATGACCTCGTTCCAGGCGATCGCCGGTTCGAAGTCGACCAACCTCGCCGTCGTTGCGCCGGGTATCGCCGAAGCGCTGCTCGCAACCGCGATCGGCCTCGTCGCCGCTATCCCGGCGGTTATCGCCTATAATAAGTTCTCCGCCGATGCGGGCAAGCTCTCGGCACGCATGGAAGGCTTCGCGGATGAATTCTCCGCCATTCTTTCGCGCCAAATCGACGAGAAGCTGCAGCCGCGTCAGGCCGCGCAGTAATCCGACGGAAACGGAGAGAACGACATGGGTATGGGTGCTCCAAGCGGTGGCGGAGGCGGTGGAAACCGTCGGCGTCGTCGCGGTGGCCACAGAGGTGGCGCCATTTCCGAAATCAACGTGACGCCGCTGGTCGACGTCATGCTCGTGCTTTTGATCATCTTCATGGTCGCCGCTCCGATGATGACGGTCGGCGTGCCGATCGACCTGCCGGAAACGCAGGCCAAGGCGCTGAATTCCGAAACGCAGCCGATCACGATCTCCGTCAAGAACGACGGTACCGCGTTCCTGCAGGAAACGCCGATCCCGGTCGAGGAAATCGCCGCCAAGCTCGAGGCGATCGCCACCACCGGCTACAATGAACGCATCTTCGTTCGTGGCGACTCGGCCGCGCCTTACGGCGTGATCGCCGATGTCATGGCACGCATCCAGGGTGCGGGCTTCAAGAACATCGGTCTTGTCACCCAAGAGAAGAAGGGCCCGTAGTAGAGCTATGAAGGCCAGTATTGTCTCATCTGCTGTACTGCACTGTGCTCTGCTCGCCTGGGCGCTGATTTCGATCGGCTCCCCGTCGGAGTTCAAGGTCGAGGATTTCGAGGCCATGCCCGTCAACCTCGTGCCTGTCGAAGACCTGACGCAGTTGCAGCAGGGAGACAAGACGGCCAAGCCGAGCGACAAGCCGGCGCCGAAGCCGACCTCGAAGCCGACCAATGTGGCCAACGCCGAGAACATGGGCGAGAACAAGGTCGACCTGAAGACGCCGCCGATCCCGAACGCCAAGCCAAACAACAACGAGTCGGCCGCAGCCCCCAAGGCCTCCGAAAAGCCGCTTCCGGAAAATGATCCCGTGCCCAACGAGGTGAAGGACATCATGAAGGAAGATACGGCGGTGGAGCCGAGCCAGGTCGCGTCGATCACGCCGCCGAAGCCGGAAATCGCGCCGACGCCTCCGAAGGCTGAAGAAAAGCCGCAGGACATGCCCGAGCCGCCGAAGCCGGATGCGGAAGCATTGCCGGACAAGGTGCCGACACCCGTAATCAAGCCGCAGCCGAAGCCGCCGGAACAGAAGCCGGCCGAAAAGCCCGCGGAGAAGAAGACGGAAGACAAGGCGCAGACCGACGAGAAGCCGTCGGACAAGAAGAAGTCCGACAAGAAGCAGGAAAAGGCCAAGGCCTCTTCCGCGCAGAAGAGCGACTTCAACGCCGATGACATCGCCGCCCTCTTGAACAAGCAGGATCCGTCTAACGGCGGCGCCAAGAGCTCGACCGAGGTTGCCTCGCTCGGCGCCAAGAAGGCGACCGGCGGCTCCAAGCTGTCGATGAGCGAAATGGATGCACTGCGCAGCGCGATCGCCGGCAACTGGTCGGTCATTCCCGGCATGGAAGGCGCCAGCGAAGTTCGCATCAGGGTCCACATGAAGCTCGACCCCGACGGCAACATCATTGGCGCTCCCGAAGTGGAAGCCATCGGCGGCACCAACGAATCGACCCGCATGGCGCTCGCCAGCGGCGCCAAGCGCGCCGTCATGAAGTCGTCGCCGTTTACCAATCTGCCGAAAGACAAATACGACGCCTGGGGCGAAGTCATCGTCAATTTCGACCCCAGCGATCTAGCCCTTTAAAATGCTGAAAGGCTTGTCCTCTATGACCAAGTGTTCCCTTTTCCGCGCCCTGATGGTCGCCGTTGGCATGATGACCACCGCGGTCATCGCCACGCCGGCGCATGCGCTTGTCGAAATCAACATCAACAAGGGCAATGTCGAGCCCCTGCCGATCGCGATCACCGACTTCCTGCAGGGCGACATGGGCGCCCAGGTCTCGCAGGTTATCGCCGCGGATCTGCAGCGCTCGGGCCTGTTCAAGCCGATCGCCAAGAATGCCTTCATCGAGAAGATCTCCAACCCGGATGCCGCTCCGCGCTTCGAGGACTGGAAGGTCATCAACGCGCAGGCGCTGGTCACCGGCCGCGTCACGCAGGAGGCCGACGGCCGTCTTCGCGCCGAGTTCCGCCTGTGGGACACGTTTGCCGGCAGCCAGATGACCGGCCAGCAGTTCTACACGCAGCCTGAAAACTGGCGCCGCGTGGCCCACATCATCGCCGACGCGATCTACAAGCAGATCACCGGTGAAGAAGGATACTTCGACACCCGCGTCGTCTTCGTTTCCGAATCCGGCAGCAAGCAGGAGCGCAAGCGCCAGCTCGCCATCATGGACCAGGACGGCTTCAACGTGCGCATGCTGACCAATGGCAGCGACCTCGTTCTGACCCCGCGCTTCTCGCCGAACCGTCAGGAAGTCACCTACATGTCCTTCGCCAACCAGCAGCCACGCGTCTATCTGCTGCAGCTGGAAACTGGACAGCGCGAAGTGGTCGGCAACTTCCCCGGCATGACCTTCTCGCCGCGCTTCTCGCCTGACGGTCAGAAGGTGGTGATGAGCCTGCAGCAGGAAGGCAACGCCAACATCTACACGATGGACCTGCGCTCGCGCACCACGACGCGCCTGACGTCCACGGCCGCGATCGATACTTCGCCGTCCTATTCGCCTGACGGCAGCCAGATCGTGTTCGAAAGCGACCGCGGCGGCCGCCAGCAGCTCTACAAGATGAGCGCCGATGGTTCCGGCCAGACGCGTATCTCCTTCGGCGACGGTTCCTACTCCACGCCGGTCTGGTCTCCGCGCGGCGATCTGATCGCCTTTACCAAGCAGTCGGGCGGCAAGTTCTCGATCGGCGTGATGAAGCCGGATGGCTCGGGCGAGCGCATCCTGACCACGGGCTTCCACAATGAAGGCCCGACCTGGGCGCCGAACGGCCGCGTCATCATGTTCTTCCGCCAGGCGGCGGGTGCAGGTGGCCCGCAGCTCTATTCGATCGATCTGAGCGGTTACAACGAGCAGATGATCAAGACCCCCGCATACGCTTCCGACCCGGCCTGGTCGCCGCTTCTGGAGTAGGGAAGTCCGCATGCCTGCCTTCTTGTCGCCTCAAAAATCTACGAATGGGGCGACAGAGGGCCAAATCAACCATTCGTTAACCATAGTTCTTGAAAGCCGATTAACCGAGAACGGTTACAGTCCGGCAACCTTAATCAAGTCGCAAGGAGACCGGCCATGAGCCGAATTCATACCCCGGCAATGAGCCGCATGCAGAACTTCGCCCGCAACCCGGTCATGATCGCGCTCGTCGCCGGTCTGGCACTTGCCGGCTGCGCCAACAAGAAGAACATGGCCAACAGCGCCGGTGATCTCGGCCTCGGTGCCGGCGCCGCAACGCCGGGTTCGGCCCAGGACTTCACCGTCAACGTTGGCGACCGCATCTTCTTCGACACGGACTCGACCTCGGTTCGCGCCGACGCTGCCCAGACGCTCGATCGTCAGGCTCAGTGGCTCGGCCGTTATCCGAAGTACGCAATCACGATCGAAGGCCATGCCGACGAACGCGGCACGCGCGAATACAACCTCGCTCTCGGCGCTCGCCGTGCGGCTGCTACCAAGGACTACCTCGCTTCGCGCGGCGTTCCGGCTCAGCGCATGAAGACGATCTCCTACGGCAAGGAACGTCCGGTCGCCGTCTGCGACGACATCTCCTGCTGGTCGCAGAACCGCCGCGCCGTTACCGTTCTCGGTGGCGCTGGCATGTAATTGCCGATCCGGCGATAAAAATGCCGGGTTTTATTACAAATTGGAAAGGCGGCTCCATCGCGGACCGCCTTTTCTTTTTGAACACACTTTGGCCGAACTCCGTTGCTTTTTGAAAGCAATTGGAAAAATCTCCTGTTCGTGCCATCGAGGCGCGAAGAATCACTGGGACAGGACGAACCAAATGAAGAAATTTGTCGTGGCGGGCATGCTCTGCCTCGCAACGGTGGCCGGGGTTGGCCAGTCGGCGAACGCGTCGTCGCTATTCGGATTGCATTTCGGAAACAAGACGGCCAGCCAGGCACCGGCGCAGGCGCCCGTCGTCAACGTGCAGGCCGGCGGCGCGGAAGTGCGCATCCAGCAGCTCGAAGATCAGCTTCGCCAGCTGAACGGCCGCATCGAAGAAATGAGCTTCCAGCTGCTGCAGATGCAGGAAACCATCCGCAAGGCACAGGAAGACAATGAATTCCGCTTCCAGGAACTGGAAAAGAGCGGCGGCGGTGGCGGCAGCGCCGGTGGTGCATCCAAGCCTATGAAGAAAAGCGAAGCCGATATCCCGGCTTCCAACCAGACGGCGCAAGGGCAAGGCATGAGCCAAGGTCAGGGCGGTGGCGACGATGTCGCCCGCGCCATCCAGACCTCGAGGGCACCTGAAACGTCGCCCTCGACCGACGTCCCTGAGAACACCGGTCTCGGCCAGCCGCCACAGCAGCTCGGCTCCATGCAGTTCGACCAGAACGGCAATCCGATCGGTGGCTCGGTCAATCCGGGCGCCGAAGTCGGCTCCAGCCCGCTGCCCCCGGTCGGCGCCGCAGGCTCGCAGACGGCATCGCTCGGCAGCGAGGCCGATCAGTACAAGGCCGCTTACGGCCATGTGCTGTCAGGCGACTATTCGACGGCCGAAAAGGAATTCAACGCCTATATCGGCCAGTATCCGAACAGCGCGCGTGCGGCCGATGCCAATTTCTGGCTTGGCGAAGCGCTCTATTCGCAGGGCAAGTTCAACGAATCGGCCAAGACCTTCCTGAACGCTCACCAGAAGTACGGCACGTCGGAAAAGGCGCCGGAAATGCTTCTGAAGCTTGGCATGTCGCTGGCCGCACTCGACAATACGGAAACCGCCTGCGCAACGCTGCGCGAAGTGCCGAAGCGTTATCCCAAGGCTTCCCGCGCCGTCATATCCAAGGTCGCGAGTGAGCAGAAGCGTCTGTCCTGCTAAGGCTTTCCGGTCTTGCGCCCGGACGGCATCCTATCTCCAGAGACGGCGACACGCCGCTTTCTCTCCTCGCTTGACCAGCCTTCGCGCATTCTCGTCGCGATTTCGGGCGGCAGCGATTCCACCGGCCTGCTGATCGCGCTCCATGATGCGCTGAAGGCCGAACGCAATCCCAGAATTTCCCTCTGCGCCGCGACCGTCGACCACGCGCTGCGCCCGCAATCGGCCGATGAAGCGCGCGATGTCGCTGCTCTTTGCCGATCGCTCGATATTCCCCATGTCACCAAGGTGTGGCAGGGCGCCAAGCCGAAGGCCGGCATCATGGCGGCGGCGCGCGACGCCCGCTATGGGCTGCTCGCCGAGGCGGCGCTCGAACTCGGCGCTGACATTATTGTGACCGGCCACACGCTCGACGATCAGCGCGAGACGTTTGCCATGCGAGGTCAACGTTCGGTCGCCACCACGACCGGGATCGCCGATCTGGTTCTGTTCGACCGCCGCATCTGGATCTCGCGGCCGCTGCTGTCTTCGCTGCGGGCGGATATTCGCTCGATGCTTGAGCTGCGCGGTATCGGCTGGAGTGATGACCCGAGCAACGAGGATGTGAAATACGAGCGGGTGCGGACGCGTCAGGCGCTGGCGGGCGAGGGGATCTCTGTCGCCGAGATCGAGGCGATGACGGCTGCGCGGATGGCGCTCGACGAGGCTGCGGCCGGGTGGGTCGATGCGCATGTCGATGTGCATGAGGGAATGCTGGTGCGAGTTGGGGTTGCTGGGCTTGGTGTTGATCGAGCGGTGCTCGGGCATGGGCTTGCGCGGCTGGCGGCGGTGATCGGCGGGCAGGCGTTTGTACTTGGGGCGGAACAGATTGGCGCGGTGGTCGAGTTTGTTGCGGCGGGCCGGCCGGGCCGGATGACGGCGGGGCGGGTGGTGTTCGATGTCAGGCGCGATGGGCTGTATCTGGCGCGGGAGACGCGAGGGCTGGTGCCGCTTGCAATTGGCGCCGGAGAGCGTGGCGTTTGGGACGGGCGGTATTTGGTGGCGAACAAGGCTGGCGTTGAGGTGACCGTTGGGGCTGCGGGGACCAGTGCCGTCATGCCAACACCCGAAAACCTCCCCAAAAGCACGCTCGCCAGAGCCCGTGCGGCGCAACCGCGCATCACGGCCGGCGACCCGTCGCCCGATCTCGCCGAGGACATCGACGTCGTACCATATTTCGCGCCCTTCGACCGTTTTTTGACACGATTGGACGTCAAGTTCGCGACCAGCCTCGCGGCAGCCTTTGGAACACGCCCCTATCCAAAACCGCCTTTAGGTCTTATTGACGGAAAAACCATCTAACTGATGGGTTTGCCTTGGCAACCGCCTGACGCAATCCTATGTTAGAAGCCAAATAAAGCGGTCGCCATGAGGCGGTCGTTCCAGTGCTGGGGAGTTCGATGAACCCTAACTTACGTAATTTCGCCTTGTGGGCAATCATAGCGCTTTTGCTGATTGCCCTCTTCAGTATGTTCCAGACGTCGCCGGCGCAGACCAGCTCCCGCGATATCCCTTATTCGCAGTTCCTGCGTGAAGTGGATGCGGGCCGCGTCAAGGAAGTCGTCGTCACGGGTAACCGCGTCTCCGGCAGCTATGTTGAAAATGGCACCACCTTCCAAACCTATACGCCTGTGGTCGACGACAATCTGCTCGATCGCCTGCAGACGAAGAATGTTCTCGTTTCGGCACGTCCCGAAACCGACGGTTCCTCCGGTTTCCTGAGCTATCTCGGCACCTTGCTGCCGATGCTTCTCATCCTCGGCGTCTGGCTGTTCTTCATGCGGCAGATGCAGGGTGGTTCGCGCGGCGCGATGGGTTTCGGCAAGTCGAAGGCCAAGCTGCTCACCGAAGCGCATGGCCGCGTCACGTTTGATGACGTCGCCGGCGTCGACGAAGCCAAGCAGGACCTTGAGGAAATCGTAGAATTCCTGCGCGATCCGCAGAAGTTCCAGCGTCTCGGCGGCAAGATTCCGCGTGGCGTGCTGCTGGTCGGCCCTCCCGGTACCGGTAAGACGCTGCTCGCACGCTCCGTCGCAGGCGAAGCCAATGTTCCGTTCTTCACGATCTCGGGTTCCGACTTCGTCGAAATGTTCGTCGGTGTCGGCGCAAGCCGCGTCCGCGACATGTTCGAGCAGGCCAAGAAGAACGCGCCGTGCATCATCTTCATCGACGAAATCGACGCCGTCGGCCGCCATCGTGGCGCTGGTCTCGGCGGCGGTAACGACGAACGCGAGCAGACGCTGAACCAGCTGCTGGTCGAGATGGACGGCTTCGAAGCAAACGAAGGCATCATCCTGATCGCGGCGACCAACCGTCCCGACGTTCTCGATCCGGCGCTGCTGCGTCCGGGCCGTTTCGACCGTCAGGTCGTCGTTCCGAACCCCGACATCGTCGGTCGCGAGCGCATCCTCAAGGTTCACGCCCGCAACGTGCCGCTGGCACCGAATGTCGACCTCAAGGTTCTGGCTCGCGGTACGCCCGGCTTCTCCGGTGCCGACCTGATGAACCTCGTCAACGAAGCTGCCCTGATGGCCGCGCGTCGCAACAAGCGCGTCGTCACCATGCAGGAATTCGAAGACGCCAAGGACAAGATCATGATGGGCGCCGAACGCCGCTCGTCCGCCATGACCGAAGCCGAAAAGAAGCTGACCGCCTACCACGAAGCCGGCCACGCCATCACGGCGCTCAAGGTTCCGGTGGCCGATCCGCTGCACAAGGCGACGATCATTCCGCGCGGCCGTGCGCTCGGCATGGTCATGCAGCTTCCCGAGGGCGACCGCTACTCGATGAGCTACAAGTGGATGGTCTCGCGCCTCGTCATCATGATGGGCGGCCGCGTTGCGGAAGAACTGACCTTCGGCAAGGAGAACATCACATCGGGCGCATCGTCCGACATCGAGCAGGCCACCAAGCTTGCCCGTGCGATGGTCACCCAGTGGGGCTTCTCCGACAAGCTCGGCCAGGTTTCCTATGGTGAGAACCAGCAGGAAGTCTTCCTGGGCCACTCGGTTTCGCAGTCGAAGAACGTGTCCGAAGCGACGGCCATGACCATCGATTCGGAAGTTCGCAAGCTGATCGACGAGGCCTATGCCGAAGCGCGCCGCATCCTGACCGACGATCACGACGCGTTCGTGGCCATCGCCGAAGGCCTGCTCGAATACGAGACGCTGACCGGCGAAGAGATCAAGGCGTTGATTCGCGGTGAAAAGCCGTCGCGCGATCTCGGTGACGATACGCCTCCAAGCCGTGGCTCGGCCGTGCCGAAGACCGGCACGCGTCCTGCCAAGGGCGATGAGGCCGAAGGCGGCATGGAGCCGCAACCACACTGATTTTCTTTGGAAATCATGAGAAGGCCGGACACCCGAGATGGTGCCCGGCCTTTTTCGTTGGTAACGGGATATAATCGATTTTCTCGTTAATTGACGTGATGGTTGCCGCGTTTTGTGGCATTCCGCTGACATAAGGTGGCCTCAATGAAGGCCTCTCTGGCGAGGGAACACGCGCAGGCGTGCAATTTGCAGACACGACGATGCGCAGCGTAACGCGCGCTCAAGGCACAGGGGTGCATATGAAAAGACGCTATTTCGGCACTGATGGTATTCGCGGTCAGTCCAATGTGTTTCCGATGACGCCGGATCTCGCGATGCGGGTCGGTATCGCGGCAGGCACGATCTTCCGTCGCGGCAATCACCGCCACCGGGTCGTTATCGGCAAGGACACGCGGCTTTCCGGCTACATGCTCGAAAACGCCATGGTCGCTGGCTTCACCGCCGCCGGCCTCGACGCCTTCGTTCTCGGCCCGATCCCGACGCCTGCCGTCGCCATGCTGACGCGCTCGCTGCGCGCCGATATCGGCGTGATGATCTCCGCCTCGCACAACCCTTACGAAGACAACGGCATCAAGCTCTTCGGTCCGGATGGCTACAAGCTGTCGGATGATCTGGAAATGCAGATCGAGGATCTGCTCGAGAAGGACATGAGCGCGCAGCTCGCCAAGTCCGACGATATCGGCCGCGCCAAGCGCGTCGATGGCGTTCATGACCGCTATATCGAGCATGCCAAGCGCACGCTGCCGCGCGACGTGACGCTACAGGGTCTGAGGATCGCCATCGATTGCGCCAATGGCGCCGCCTACAAGGTGGCACCGGCCGTGCTCTGGGAACTGGGCGCCGACGTCGTTGTCATCGGTAATGAGCCGAATGGTACCAACATCAATCTCAACTGCGGCTCCACCAGCCCGGTGGCTTTGCAGAAGAAGGTCGATGAAGTGCGCGCCGATATCGGCATCGCGCTTGATGGCGACGCCGACCGTGTGATCATCGTCGATGAGAACGGCGCGATCGTCGACGGCGACCAGCTGATGGCCGTCATCGCCGAAAGCTATGCCGAGAGCCAGCAGCTGCGCGGCGATGGTATCGTCGCCACCGTCATGTCCAATCTCGGGCTTGAGCGCTTCCTGCAGGGCAAGGGGCTCGGTCTGGTGCGCACGGCAGTCGGCGACCGCTATGTCGTCGAGCATATGCGCAACAACAATTACAATGTCGGTGGCGAGCAGTCCGGCCATATCGTGCTGTCGGATTACGGCACGACCGGCGATGGCCTCGTGGCCGCGCTGCAGATCTTGGTCGCGGTCAAGCGTACCGGCAAGACGGTCAGCGAAATCTGCCGCCGTTTCGAGCCTGTGCCGCAGCTGCTGCGCAACGTGCGCTATTCCGGCGGCAAGCCGCTGGAGGATCTGCATGTGCAGCAGGCGATCGCCGATGCCGAAGCCGAGCTTGCCAAGAGCGGCCGTCTGGTCATCCGTCCGTCCGGCACCGAGCCTTTGATCCGCGTCATGGCGGAAGGTGACGATCGCAGCCAGATCGAGCGCATCGTCAACGACCTGATCGGTACGATCTCAAGCGTGCGCACGGCCGCCTGACATTCGTCAGGCACCGTCCACAAGCTTCCAATGCCCAGCCTTTGGCTGGGCATTCTCATTTGTACATCGCGATTTTGTCAGGTCACGTCTCGACGCATGAGCTCGAGAAGCGCTGGTGTCGTGATGGCACCGTCTTCGAAGAAGTCGAGCAGCCTCGATGCGGCTGCGCAGCCTTGCAGACTGTCGGCCCCAAATTTCTGCTCCCTGCACCAAAGCGACAGGGCATCGAAAACGGGCGATAGATCTTCTTCGAACGAAATAGCTCTATTGAGCTTAGACATGGGCGCACCTCCATAAAGGGGCGGAAGCGCTTAGTAACTCCCAAGCGGTCATTGCCTTAAAAGTCCTGACCGACAATTCACCCTACGCGCTTATGGCCAGAACCGCTATTAACTTTGTTAAGTCGGGCGCTTTTTATTAGCGTGGCAGCGACGCGCGGACGGTGCTCTCCGCAGGCTTTGACCGCGTCCGCCTGATGCGTGCTTCAGTATTAAAATCAGAACCAAATCAGCGGTTTGCCAGTGCCTTTGAGTAAAAGGCGATGTTTGACAATTACAGTTAAGCAGCGCTTAACGTTTCCACTTCATTATCCTTACCGAAACGTATTCAACTGGCGGAGCTCGATCCTGCCAGGCGTCGAACCTTGGAGTGGGATCCATGAAGAGAAGCTTGTCTGGCGTCTTCGCCGCATTGCTCATTACCTCGAATGCTTATGCCGCGGACCTCATGCCCGCTGAACCGATCGCCGCTCCCGAGGTCACCGTGACCGAAGCGACCGGCTGGTATCTGCGCGGCGATGTCGGCTACGGCTTCAACGACCTGCGTGGCGCGAAATACTTCCAGGGCAGCAATGCCAGCGAGGTCGATTTCGACCGCTCCGATCTCGACGATGCCTGGACCATCGGCGGCGGTGTCGGTTACCAGATCAACAACTATCTCCGCACCGACGTGACGCTGGATTATCTCGGCAAGTCCGATTTCCACGGTTCCACCAGCGGCGGCGGCTCTGCCTTCGGCGCCTGCCAGGTAACCTGCTCCTCGACCGATCTTTCCTCGCTGACCGCATGGTCCCTGATGGCCAACGCCTATGTCGATCTCGGCACCTACGGCTACGTTACGCCTTACGTCGGCGCCGGCATCGGCGGCACCTACGTCAAGTGGAAGGACCTGAACAACACGTCTTGCGACACGAGCGGCAGCGGCAATGGTTGCGATGACACGGTCATCCACGGCGGCAAGGGCGGCTGGCGCTTCAGCTACGGCCTGATGGCCGGTGCGTCGATCGACGTGACCTGCAACGTCAAGGCCGACGTCGGCTACCGCTTCCTGCACGTCAACGGTGGCGACATGTTCGGCTACAACGAAAACGGCGGCCCGGGCCGCGACAAGGGCTTCAACGTTCACGAAGCACGCGTCGGCGCTCGCTACCTGTTCGGCGGTTGCCAGACGGCTTCCTACGAGCCGGCTCCGGAAATTCCGCTGCAGCAGCCGGTCTACAAGTAAGCGCCTGTATTCAAACGAGACATTGTCTCGACAACTCGGAAAGCCGTCCCTCGGGGCGGCTTTTCCCGTTTCCCGCCGCGTCGCTCCTGCGTCAAGAATTCCTCAAAGCGCGACATTTGTAAGTTGACGATATCTGGCCACATCTGTATCAACGGCGGCGGGACACCTCTCCCCAACGAGAGGCTAATTACCTGGAAGGGTATACATATGGCCACTGCCACCGCGAAGCCGGACGTCCGTCCGAACAACACCCATTTTTCTTCTGGCCCTTGCTCGAAGCGCCCCGGTTGGTCGCTCGAAGCCCTTTCCGACGCGCCGCTCGGCCGTTCGCATCGTGCGAAAGTCGGAAAGACGAAGCTCAAGCAAGCCATTGATCTCACACGCGAAGTTCTCGAAGTGCCGGCGGATTACCGCATCGGCATCGTGCCTGCTTCCGATACCGGCGCCGTCGAAATGGCGCTCTGGTCGCTGCTCGGCGAGCGCGGCGTCGACATGGTCGCCTGGGAAAGCTTTGGCGCCGGTTGGGTCACCGACGTCGTCAAGCAGCTGAAGCTCAAGGACGTCCGCAAGATCGAAGCCGGTTACGGCGAACTGCCCGATCTCTCGACCATCGATTTCGACCGCGACGTTGTCTTCACCTGGAACGGCACCACCTCGGGCGTTCGCGTCCCGAATGGCGATTTCATTCCCGCCGACCGCAAGGGTCTGACGATCTGCGACGCGACCTCTGCCGCCTTCGCGCAGAACCTCGATTTCGCCAAGCTCGATGTCGTCACCTTCTCCTGGCAGAAGGTTCTCGGCGGCGAGGGCGCTCATGGCGTCATCATCCTGTCGCCGCGTGCCGTCGAGCGTCTCACGACCTACGCACCGGCCTGGCCGCTGCCGAAGATCTTCCGCATGACCTCGGGCGGCAAGCTGATCGAGGGCATCTTCACCGGCGAAACCATCAACACGCCGTCGATGCTCTGCGTCGAGGACTATATCGATGCACTGCTGTGGTCGAAGGATGTCGGCGGCCTGAAGGGCCTGATGGCTCGCGCCGACGCCAACGCCAAGGTCATCGCCGACTTCGTTGCCGCCAATGACTGGATCGCAAACCTTTCGGTCAAGGCCGAGACGGCTTCCAACACCTCCGTCTGCCTGAAGATCACCGACAAGGACGTTCTGGCGCTCGACGCCGACGGCCAGGCGAACTTCGCCAAGGGCATCGTCAGCCTGCTCGACAAGGAAGGTGTCGCCTACGACATCGGCCATTACCGCGACGCGCCGTCGGGCCTGCGCATCTGGGCCGGCGCCACGATCGAAACTGCAGACATGCAGAAGCTGATGCCGTGGCTCTCCTGGGCGTTTTCGACCCAGAAGGCAACGCTTTCCCAGGCTGCTGCCTGAGTTGATCGCATCCGGCTCCGCTGAAAAAGCGGAGCCTCGCAATCCCGATTACATTCCATCGTTGAACTTTTTGAAGGAAGCCCCCAATGGCACCTCGCGTTCTCGTATCCGACGAACTGTCGGAAACCGCCGTCCAGATCTTCCGTGATCGCGGCGTCGAAGTCGATTTCCAGCCGCAGCTCGGCAAGGACAAGGACAAGCTCGCCGAAATCATCGGCAATTACGACGGTCTCGCCATCCGCTCCGCCACCAAGGCGACGGAAAAGCTGATCGCCGCCGCGACCAACCTCAAGGTCATCGGCCGCGCCGGCATCGGCGTCGACAACGTCGATATCCCGGCCGCCTCGCGCCGCGGTATCATCGTCATGAACACGCCGTTCGGCAACTCGATCACGACGGCTGAACACGCCATCGCTCTGATGTTCGCCGTTGCCCGCCAGCTGCCGCAGGCCGACGCCTCCACGCAGGCCGGCAAGTGGGAGAAGTCGAAGTTCATGGGTGTCGAAATCACCGGCAAGACGCTCGGCGTCATCGGCGCCGGCAATATCGGCGGCATCGTCTGCAAGAAGGCCATTGGGCTGGGCATGCATGTTCTCGCCTACGACCCCTTCCTCTCGGCTGAGCGTGCGCAGGAAATGGGCGTCACCAAGGTCGAGCTCGACGAGCTGCTCGCCAAGGCGGATTTCATCACCCTGCACGTGCCGATGACCGACAAGACGCGCGGCATTCTCGGCAAGGAAAACCTCGCCAAGACCAAGCCCGGCGTTCGCATCATCAACTGCGCCCGTGGTGGCCTGGTTGACGAAGCAGCGCTTGCCGAAGCCATCAAGTCCGGCCATGTCGCCGGCGCCGGCTTCGACGTCTTCGAAGTCGAGCCCGCCAAGGAAAGCCCGCTGTTCGGCCTGCCCAACGTCGTGTGCACGCCGCACCTGGGCGCATCGACCACGGAAGCGCAGGAAAACGTTGCCCTGCAGGTTGCCGAGCAGATGTCGGACTACCTCGTCAAGGGCGCCGTTTCCAACGCCATCAACATGCCCTCGATCACCGCTGAAGAAGCACCGATCCTGAAGCCGTTCATCAAGCTCGCCGACGTTCTCGGCGCCTTCGTCGGCCAGGTGTCGGAAGACCCGATCAAGGAGATCGAGATCCTGTTCGACGGCGCGACCGCGACGATGAACACCAAGGCTCTGACCTCTGCGCTGCTCGCCGGCCTGATCCGAAACCAGGTCGCCGACGTCAACATGGTTTCGGCGCCGATCATGATCAAGGAAAAGGGCATCGTGCTCTCCGAGGTCAAGCGCGACAAGACCGGCGTTTACGACGGCTACATCAAGCTGACCGTCAAGACCGACAAGCAGACCCGCTCTGTCGCCGGCACTGTCTTCTCCGACGGCAAGCCGCGCTTCATCCAGATCAAGGGCATCAACCTCGACGGCGATGTCGGCGCGAACATGGTCTACATCTCCAACACCGACGTTCCCGGCATGATCGGCTTCATCGGTACGACGCTGGGTGCCGCCGGCGTCAACATCGCCAACTTCCAGCTCGGCCGTGGCGAGCAGGGCGGTGATGCGATCGCGCTGCTTTACGTCGATGGCCCCGTCAGCGACGACGTCCTTGGAAAATTGACCGCCAACCCAGCAATCCGACAGGCCAAGCCGCTCGTATTTGCTGTTGATTGAGGCTTTCCTCCCAGGGAAGATGTGAAGAGACCCGGCGCAGGCGACTGTGCCGGGTTTTCTGTTTCGGGTTCTCGCGGCGGCGTTGATCGCCGACCGGCGGGCGCTATCTACCCGATTGCGTGCCGCTCCGGCCGATCATTAGGGAGATTTTCATGACACGATTTGCCGTTGCCATCGCCATTGCGCTCACCTCGCTGCTGGCGCTGTCCTCCTGCGCCAACACCGCAAACGGCCTCGCCAAGGACGGTCGCCAGATGGGCAATGCCGTCGATGACAGCACGCACCGGGTGCTGAAGGCCGGCCAGAACTAAGCCTCCGACCTCGCATGAAAAAAGCCCGCCTGAACTGGCGGGCTTTGTCTTATCTGCGATAGAACCGGCTTTACTGCGGGTTCGCGGGAGCCGGCGTTGCTGGAGCCGGGGTCGCGGGTGCAGGTGTTGCCGGGGCAGGTGTGGCTGCCGGCGGTGTTGCAGCCGGCGGGGTGGCTTGCGAGGCGGGCGGCGTTGCGGGTGCCGCGGGTTCGGTCACGGGTGCCGTTGCGCTCGGCGCGGTTGCCGTGGGAGCCGAAGCGCCCCTTGGCCAATAGGTTGCCGCCAGGGCGACGATGACGACCAGAAGTGCGATTGCAACCCACATCGTCTTAGATGAACTCTTCGGCGGCGGGGTGTTCGCGGCATTCGGACGATTGAAATCATTGGTCATGGTGCTTTTCCTCCTCAATCACTAACGCGTGAAGAAGAGATAGGTTCCAGAATGTGGCAGGCGCCACTTTCCGGTTGCAGCGCCGAAACGCGAAAGCCCGGCGCGGGAGGCTGCGCCGGGCTTTGTGATATTGGTCGCGGTCGTTTCGCGACGCGCGCCGTCAAAACTGCTGGTAGAGAAGCGTGACGGCGTTGACGCGGCTTTCCTCGCTGCCCGCCTCGACGCCAAAGAGCGACAGGAACGGCGACGCAGCACCGGTCGAGCCGTCCGCGAACATCGACTGGAGCCGCTGGGATTCGCTCGCCTGCTGCGCCTGCTTGCGCACCAGATCAGTCAGGTCGATATCATCGCTTTTGCTGACGGCGCTGGCCGATGTCGCCGATGCCTTCGAGGCCGAGGCGCTTGCGGTGTGCGCCGGAGCGGTCGGCAATGGCGTTGCTACGGGAGCCGTGCCGCCGGGCGCGTCGGTGCCGGACGCCGGTGCGGTGCTGCTCTTGTCGTTGGCGGGCGTGGCGGCGGCGTTCTGCTGCGGCTGTGCC
Organism: Hyphomicrobiales bacterium; assembly: GCA_900465665.1. Taxonomy (GTDB): domain Bacteria; phylum Pseudomonadota; class Alphaproteobacteria; order Rhizobiales; family Rhizobiaceae; genus Rhizobium. Next base: position 5,810 of record UBJO01000082.1, on the reverse strand, counting down.
GGCGCGGCCTCGTCGGCAGAGGCCGGCTGCGTCTGCGTGGCCGGTTGTTCGGCTGGCTCGCTGGCCTCGCCTGGGGTCACCGGCTCGCCTGCCTGCTGCGAGGGGGCTGCCTGCTGCGGCTCTGGTTCGGCCGGAGTTGCTGCCTCGGGCTCGGAATTGGCCTGAGGTTCGGTTTGGGGCTGGGCGGTGTATGTCTGGTCGTCCGTTTCCTGGGGCGGGTAGCTGATGGGCTCTTCGCTTGCCGGGGAGGGGGAGGTGGATTGCTCGGGTGCGGGCGATGTCTCCGAGGCGCTTTGGGGTGCGCTTGTCGAGGAACTGGATCCCCCGGAGGGTTGGTTGGGATAAAATATGCCGTCGAGTAACATATGCGAAGCCTTGGAAATTGAATAACTCGCGCCGGATAGAGGCAATCCCTTGCGAAAATCTCTCAAACAGCCGTCGCGTTTTAAGACAAGTTTAATGATCTAAATTTGCATCTAGTTGAATTGATTGGCGAATACACGCCCTGCGGAGCGTGACGCTCTTCGCCCCTCAAAATTCAAGGGAAAATGCGCGCCACACGTGCTGTTAATACAGTCTTAAGCCTGTGATGAAACCGGCCGCAGCAATCGCAATGCGTTGATCGTCACCAGCACCGTGGCGCCTGTGTCGGCGAGGATGGCGGGCCAGAGGCCGGTGATGCCGGCGATGGTCGTGACCAGGAAGACGGCCTTCAGGCCGAGCGCGATCGAGATGTTTTCGCCGATGTTGCGCATGGTGCGCTTCGACAGCGCGATCATGGCGGCGACGTCGGAGACGCGGCCGTGAAGGATCGCGGCGTCGGCGGTCTCCAGCGCCACATCCGTGCCGCCGCCCATGGCGATGCCGACATCGGCCGCGGCCAGCGCCGGCGCGTCGTTGATGCCGTCGCCGACCTTGGCGACCTTCAGGCCGCTCTTCTGCAGTTCGCCGACAATGCGCTGCTTATCCTCGGGCATCAGCTCGGCGCGGACCTCGATACCGAGCTCCTTGCCGATGGCGTTGGCGGTGCGGGCATTGTCGCCTGTCAGCATGACGATCCTGACACCTGCGTCGGTCAGCGCCTTCAGGCCCGATTTGGCGTCGTCGCGCGGCTCGTCGCGCATGGCGATGGCGCCGGCCAGTTGGTCGCCGACCACAAGCACGGAGACGGTCTTGCCTTCGTCGTTCAGCCTGGTGATGCCCGCCTGCTGCTCGTCTGACAATGCTGCGCGTTCGGCGGCGGCCTTGGGGAAGCCGAGGAAGATCGGCTGGCCGGCGACAGTGGCGGTCACGCCCTTGCCGCCGAGCGCCTTGGCGTCGGTTGCCTGCGGGATGGCGATGGCGTCGCGCGCGGCCCTGCCGAGGATGGCGAGCGCCAGCGGGTGGCTGGAGCCAGTCTCAAGTGCCGCGGCATAGGTCAGCACCTCGGCCTCGGGCTTGCCGAAGCTCAATATGTCGGTGACAACAGGCTTGCCCTCGGTCAGCGTGCCTGTCTTGTCGAGCGCCACGGCGGTGATCTTGCCGAGCGTCTCGAGAACCGCGCCGCCCTTGAGCAGCAAGCCGCGCCGCGCGCCTGAGGACAGCGAGGCGGCGATGGCGGCGGGCGTGGAGATGACGAGCGCGCAGGGGCAGCCGATCAGCAGGATCGCGAGGCCCTTGTAGATCCATTCGTCCCATGCGCCACCAGCGACCAGCGGCGGCAGGATGGCGACGAGGGCGGCAACGACGACGACACCAGGCGTATAATAGCGCGAGAAGCGGTCGATGAAGCGCTCGGTCGGCGCCTTCTTTTCCTGCGCTTCCTCAACGAGGCGCACGACGCGGGCGATGGTGTTGTCGGCGGCAGTGGCCGTCACCTTGACGCGCAATGCCGCGTCGCCGTTGACGGTTCCCGCGAAGACGACGTCGCCTTCGCCCTTGCGCACCGGCGTGCTTTCGCCTGTCACCGGGGCCTCGTCGATCGCGCTTTCGCCGGACAAGATGATGCCGTCGGCGGAGATGCGGTCGCCGGGGCGCACGAGAATGGTCGAACCCACTGCAAGCGTTTCGGCAGGCACCTCACGGGTTGCGCCGCCTTCTTCGAGAAGGGCGCTCTTGGGCACCAGCGTCGTCAGCGACTGGATGCTGGCGCGCGCCTTGCCGGCCGCGACACCTTCCAGCAGTTCGCCGACCAGGAACAGGAAGACCACGGTCGCTGCCTCTTCGCCGGCATGGATGATGACGGCGCCGACGGCGGCGATTGTCATCAGCATCTCGATCGAGAAGGGCGTGCCCGACAGCGCGGCCATGACCGCGCGGCGGGCGATCGGGATGAGACCGACCAGCATGGCGGCGATGAAGGCATAGGGCGCGATCGAGGGGACGAGATGGCCGACGATGTAGGCGATGACGAGGGCGGCGCCCGAGAAGATCGTCAGCCGCCCCTTGCGGCTCTGCCACCATGGGCCGGACATGGGCGCATGGTCGTGGCCATGCAGGCCTTCTATTTCGGCGGATGCGCTTTGGCTGTCGTGAGCATGATCGTGTGCGTGGTCATGGTGATCGTGATCATGATCATGATCATGATCATGATCATGATTGTGGTCGTCGTGCGCATGGTCCCGCGCGTGGCTGTGTCCGTGATCATGGCCGCAGTCCGGTCCATGCACATGCTCGGCGCCGTGGCCGCTCGGGCGGGGCGTCTCGGTGGTCGCCAACGGGCGCAGACCGTATCCGAGGCCGATGACCTTCTTTTCGATCGCGGCAAGATCGCTGCTGCCATCGTGGCGGACGGTCATGGTACCTGCGGTTACCGACACCGAGACGTCCTCAACGCCGGAGACGCGGCGCACGGCGGTATCGATCTTGGCCGCGCAGCTGGCGCAATCCATGCCATCGACCCTGTAGCGCTTCTCGATCCTGTCGCTCATCATCGGCTTCCTTATGGGCTTCCTTGTCATTGACGAGCATCCTTCCTACATCCTCTAGCGACTAGAGGTGCAAGGGGGAAATGATGAAAAAGATCACCATCGGCGAGGCATCGCGCCAAAGCGGCGTGAAGGTGCCGACGATCCGCTATTACGAGGGCATCGGCCTGCTGAGCGCGCCGAGCCGCAGCGAGGGCAACCAGCGCTCCTACGAGCCCGCCGATATCAGCCGCCTCGTGTTCATCCGCCATGCCCGCGAACTTGGCTTCGAAGTCGATGCCATCCGCACGCTTCTCATCCTGCAGGACGATCCGAACCAGTCTTGCGCCTCGGCCGACGCGATCGCCAAGGCGCGGCTCATCGACGTGGAGCAGCGCATCCGCAGCCTGATGGCGTTGAAGGTGGAGCTGGAGGCCATGGTCGCTGGGTGCGGTCACGGGCGGGTCGATCAGTGCCGGGTGATCGAGGTTCTGGCCGACCACGGGCAGTGTGCGCATAACCATCACTGATTTGGCACCACTGATCTGGCATCACCGAGTTGTCCGATCTTTGTGCAGACCTTTCTAGTGTGTGAAGAAAAGCCGCGAAACATCATAACAAGCGGTTAGCGCTGCACATCATGAAGGCGGTTCGCCTAAAGTTTGTGCGAACTATGATTCTGATTTTATTTAGTTTTTTTCACTATAGTCGCCGGAATCAGCCATCAAAATCATGTGATTGTGACATTGCCGATGACAGGTATTCAGAGAGCATTCGTTTCGACCGATACTCCCAATGATGATTTCCAGTCTCTCTTCGCAACCCATCCGTCGCCGATGTGGGTCTACGACCCCGACACGTTGCGCTTCCTGATCGTCAACAATGCCGCCGTCGATCTCTATGGCTATTCGCGCGACGCGTATGCCGGCATGACCGTGCTCGACATTCGCCCCGCGCATGAGCGCCAGCGGATGTTGACAGCCGTGCACGCGCGCTCTGACATGGAGCGGGCCGAGCGCTGGACGCATCTGAAGGCCGACGGCACGATGCTCGAGGTGCTGACCTATGGGCGCGGCGTGCGCTTCAACGGCCGCGATGCGATCCTTGCCATCGTGCAGGACCAGACCGAGGTGAATGCCGCGCATCGCGAGGTCAGCGACACGCGCTCGCTCCTGGACAGCATCGTCGACAACCTGCCGGTCGGCGTGTTCGTCAAGGACATGGACGCGGATGGTCTCTATATCCTCTTCAACGAAGCCTGCGGCGAAATCGTCGGTCGTCGTTCTGTCGACGTGGTCGGTCGCAGCGATCATCTTTTCTTCGACAAGGAGCAGTCGGCGGCATTTCGCGAGCAGGATGCCCGCGCTTTCGCGGCGCCTGCGGCGATCAGCTTCGAAGAGACGATGCAGCGCTCAGATGGTCAGCAGCGTATCCTCAGAACCGTCAAGCGCGCCCTGCCGTCGCCCGATGGCAGCGCCCCGCGCTACCTGCTCGGCATCTCGCAGGATGTGACCGAGGAGCGCTCGGTCGAGGCGCGGCTTGCCTATATGGCGATGCACGACGTTCTGACCGGTCTGCCGAACCGCGCCTTCTTCGCCGAGCACATCAAGCGCGTCTCTTCGCTTGCCACCGCCGACAAGCCGGTGGCGCTGCTTTATCTCGATGTCGATCACTTCAAGCATATCAATGACAGCAAGGGCCATGCGGCCGGCGACGCGCTGCTCTGCCAGGTCGCGGCGCGGCTGACCGGTCTTTCCTGCGAGGGCGATCTCGTGGCGCGGCTCGGCGGCGACGAGTTCGCGCTGGTGGTGGGCTTCCGGGAGGCCGGCTGCATCGAGCGGTTCGCCGAGCAGCTGCTCACGTCGCTCTCCTCGCCCTTCGATCTCGACGGCGTCAACGAGCATGTCACCTGCAGTATCGGCATCGCGCTGGCTCCCGATCATGCGGAAGACGATGACGTGCTGATGCGGCACGCCGACCTTGCGCTCTACGCCGCCAAGGAGAGCGGCCGCTCGACCTATCGCTTCTACGAGCCCTCGATGCGGCTCGAGGCCGAGCGCCGGCACATCCTGACGGTGGAGTTGCGCGAGGCGCTGCAGAAGAACCAGTTCGAGCTCTACTACCAGCCGATCGTCCAGCTGGAAAATGACGGGCTCGGCGGCTTCGAGGCGCTGATCCGCTGGAACCACCCGGAGCGCGGGCTGGTGCCGCCGATGGAGTTCATTCCCGTTGCGGAAGAGACCGGGTTGATCGTTGCGATCGGCGAGTGGGTGCTGCGCGAGGCCTGCCGGACGGCGGCGCGCTGGCCGTCGGAGCTGAAAGTGGCCGTCAACCTCTCGGTCAGCCAGTTTCGCCACACCAGCCTGCTCGCCAGCGTCGTCTCGGCGCTCGACGAGAGCGGGTTGCGGCCGGAGCGGCTGGAGATCGAGATCACGGAATCGGTCTTCCTCGCCGATGTCGGCCAGAGCCTGCCGCTCCTGAAGGCGCTGAAGGAACTCGGGATCCGCATCGCCATCGACGATTTCGGCACCGGCTATTCCTCCTTCAGCTACCTGCGCGCCTTTGCCTTCGACAAGATCAAGCTCGACCGCAGCTTCATCGCCGGCATCGACACCGACCCCGGCAACCTGGCGATCGTGCGCGCCGTGGTCGGTATCGGCTCCGGCTTCAACGCGACGACGCTGGCCGAGGGGATCGAGACCGACGCGCAACTGCTGCGGTTGCGTCAGGAGGGGTTCCACGAGGTTCAAGGGTATCTGCTGGGCAAGCCGATGCCGCTTGCGGAAGCGGAGCGGTTGATCGCGGGCGGGGGCGTGGTGGCTTCGACCGCGGCTTGAGGGGAGTGGGTTCGGTGTGACTTTGGAGAGGGTGTGCCGTGGATTACCCCCCTCTGTCCTGCCGGACATCTCCCCCACAAGGGGGGAG
>UBJO01000040.1 GCA_900465665.1 Hyphomicrobiales bacterium | reverse complement strand
GGGTGGCCTACGCGCTTACGTTCAAGACGGACATGGCGAGCTTAAGAAAAAAATTTGGCCGTCGGTCTTGAATCGAGAAAAACGCAAAACCAGATCATTTCGCGTCGGTCGCCGAAGAGGGGCCGATAAGTAAACGTAGACGCTGGTTTCCGCGTCTCGTCCAACTCGCTTTACGGAGGATTTGGTCATGAGAAATGAATACGACTTCGCACCCCTGTTCCGGTCCAGCATCGGCTTTGACCGCGTCTTCAACCTGCTCGCCAACTCCCAGCGGCTACAGGCTGTCGAGAGCTGGCCGCCCTACGACATCGTCAAGCCCGCGGAAGACGGCTATCGCATCCAGATGGCGGTCGCGGGCTTTGGTGAAGAGGATCTCGACATCACGCAGGAGCGTAACGTGCTCGTCGTGAAGGCGCAGAAGGCCGAAGAACCCAACACGGGCGAATACCTGCATCGCGGCATCGCAGCCCGCGCGTTCGAGCGTCGCTTCGAACTTGCCGACCATGTTCGTGTCGAGAACGCAAGCCTCAAGCATGGACTGCTCAGCATCGAGTTGAAGCGTGAAATCCCCGAGGCCATGAAGCCGCGTAAAATCGCCATCGGCGGCGAGGCCTCTGTCGCCCCGATCCAGATCGAAGGCGAAAAGCACGCTGCGTAGGGTAATAGGGTAGCAGGAATAGGGTAGCAGAGGCACCGCGTCGGCGCCTCTGCTTCAAGCTCGCCCGCACCAGGCCACTCGGTTCCGTCGCGTTCGGTCGTCGGGATTTTGACCAGACCGATGATCGGTTCAAAGACACCCGCCTGCGCGATCCGCGAAGACATGGTTCAGTATGGCGCCTTATGACGTCCGATAAGCTTTCGATGATTTCCAGTTCCGCTGACTTCGGCGCGGTATGATGTTTGCGTCGATCTGATTGCGCCGAGGCGGTTTAGAACTTTCTATTGCCAATGAAATCGCAGCACGCTCAGAGGTTTGTGAACAGTGGAATGAGAAATGTCCAGGAGCTTGCCCGGCTTTGGATGCAAGCGCCTACCTCTACATCCACCGCGGTTTCTCATAACCCGAACCTCGCAGAATGAAACCCTGCTCCCGCAACAATCTTCACTTGCTCCCCGCTGCCAACCCGGGTGCGAACGGGCTTGACACTATCATATTGGCATTTCGCGCCATGTGTCGCTATTTTCCTCGTGAAGGAGACAAGCCATGGCCGACACTGCCGAACGCAAGGAGTACCTGATCTCGATGCGCCTGCCTGAAGCAGACGTCGCGATGATCGATCGTGCGGCAAGTCTGCGCGGACGCTCACGAACGGATTTCGTGCGGGAGGCGGCGGTGCGCGCCGCGGAAGAAGTCGTTATGGATCACGGGCTCATCCGTATGAGCCCGGAAGGCTTCGCAAATTTCATGGGTATCTTGTCCCTAACGGCGGCTCCTGTTCCTGAGATGGTTGGACTGGCCAGGCGGCCCGCTCCGTGGGAAGCCGGTTACAAGCCGAAACAATAAGCCGTGGCAGTGTCGGTTCCAGAGCCGCTTACGGCGGCGCATGACATTTCCGAATTTTCCAGCGGCAAGCCGACACTCGATCATTGGCTAAAAACGCGCGCGCTTTCCAATCAAGAGAAGGTTTCACGGCGGTTCTCTCCAGGAGGCCGGGCGCGTCGTCGGGTATCACGGCTTGGCGCCGACCACCGTCGTTTCCGCAATCCTGCCGCGCTCGATCCGCACCGGGCAACCACCCGATCCGGTCCCCTGTCTTCTCCTCGGCCAGCTTGCGACGGACACGGAATGGGCGGGAAGAGGTATCGGCACAGGTCTGGTAAAACATGCCCTTGAGCGGTGCGTCCAGGCCGCTTATCTGATCGGCGGTCGAGCGTTGATGGTCAATGCAGTCGATCACGGAGCGGCTCAGTTCTGCAACGGCGAGGTTTCACGCCCTCGAAGGACGACCCACTCGTCCTCTTTCGCTCCATCGCTGCAATCGCCGCATCGCTGGCGGAAGCGAGGCAGCAAGGCGCTAACCTCAGTCCTCAGGGCGCCACGTCGCTTCTCAACAGCAGTTAACAACCCGCTCTGGCTGGCCTCATCCGCGTCGATCCATGTTCTCCAAACCGGGGATCCCTACGGCGGCCGAGGCTAAGGGCGCCTGCCGCCGGTAGCGGGCGCGGAGCCGATCAGCGGCTCGAACGTTGTCGTGCTCGCCGCCAACGCGGCCGCCGACGGTGAGGTATCCGGCCTCAAGCACTTACTGGAGTCTGACGAACGCTCGATTGGAGAGAACCCGCTAAAATTGTAATTCTGTCGATTACGCTTTTTTAGTCCTCTCGACCTATGCTGACCGCGGTTTGCGGAGGCCAGTATGCTGTCAGAGATGGAAATCAAAAGCCTTCGGAGCAGGATTGACGATGTGCTTCAGCAGCGGCGTACAACGCAATGGCAGCGAAACTTCTTGCTCGGCATGCGTTCGAAGATAGAGCGTTACGGAACGCGAACGCGGTTCAGCGAAAAGCAAATCGCTACGCTCAAGAGACTGACGTCGGTTAGAGGAAACGCTGACTTGCGATTGGTCTATAGCAGCCAAATACCAGCAAAACGACATCGGCCCCGTCACTGGGGGCTCAGCTACCGCGAACAGAAGTTTCTGATCTTTGCGACGATCATGGTTGTTATGGCTATCTCTTCTTTCAGTCGCCAGGTATGGGACACTTACGGTTTCACCTCCTGGCCAATAGGGGAGGAGACTACGTCGTCCTCGCGCAACTTCTCTGTGACCGACGGCGACACGATCAAAATGGACGATGGCACCCGCATCAGGTTGGTCGGCTTCAATACACCCGAAAAGTTCGAACCCCGTTGTGAAGCGGAACGTCAGCTTGGCGTCGAAGCAACAAAGCGGCTGGTCGAGATCGTTTCCTCCGGGCGTTCCGCAGTCACCAAAGTTGCCTGCTCGTGCAAGCCGGGGACCGAACGAACAGACAGGTGTAACTACGGCCGAAGCTGTGGAATTTTACGGGTGGATGGTCAAGACGTGGGCCAGACGCTGATCGCTGAAGGGCTTGCGGTTCCCTTCGTTTGCGGCCCGTCTGGCTGCCCTCCCACTCCGCGACCATGGTGTAGCTGAACGCGGAGCCGCCTACTGTTAACGGTTCAAAACCCGACGACGCTGACGATTCCGCGAGAGCGCCGCATGGAGATCGCGGAAATCCTTCTGCGTCATAGGCTCCCACTCATCGAAGACGATGCATACGGCTTTATACCAGCTGCTGCCCCTGCGCCATTCGCGACACTCGCGCCAGATCTTACCTGGCACATCGGAGGGCTCGCGAAATGTCTGGGAGCGGGCCTTCGCCTTGCCTACACCGTCGCCCCGAATGCCAGGGCCGCATTTTCTCTTGCCCAGCCGCTTCGAGCCAGCGCCGTCATGCCTTCCCCGATCTGGACCTGATCGCTTTCGTGGAGAAGGCTGCAAGACAGGCAGCGATTAAGCGCGCGACCAACCCAACCGAACGCGCAACGAAACGCCCTTTTAAAAAAACTTACCAAACGCGTTCTAACTGACTGCAATGCTCAACAAAAAGGTGGAGGAAGGGGTCTACAATCACGTACAGCAGGATCACGCGTCGGGCCGTTGGTTGAGCACTTGGGTGACGAATTCAATGAAGGCGCGGACTTTCGGCGCTAGATTTTTGCCCGATGGAAACAGAATGGAAATCGGAGGGCCATCGCCGGCAAATGGCGCAAGCACTTCTACGAGTTTACCCGATGCGATGTGGCGCTCAGCCATGTACGTGTGGAGCTGAACGAGGCCGCTGCCCGAAAGGCCGAAGTCCACCATGGCGTCTGGGCTGTCGCAGCTCAGCGTGCCTTCGACGATGCGCTCGAGCGGCTTTCCTGTTCCAGCATCTTTGAATCTCCAGGGTGCAAAGCCAGGAGGGTCGTGGGACACGCGTCTCACGCAGTCGTGCTGAGCAAGATCTTCCAAAGTCTGGGGCTCGCCATGAGCCGCGAGGTAAGTCGGAGAGGCGCAGGTAATGTACTTCACGGTTCCGACACGCTTTACCATCAGGCGCGGATCGCGGGGATAGCCAATTCGCACGACTGCATCGATCCCGGCCGAGATCGGATCCGTCAACGTGTCGGCGAATGTTGCCGCAATGCGCAATTCCGGGAACCGGGAGGTCAGATTTCCGAGCATAGGAATGATCCGCAGACGGCCAAGTGCCGTCGGCATCTCGATTCGAAGCAGGCCGCTTGGACGACCGGCGCGCTGGAGCATGTCCGCCTCGGCTTGATCGAGTTCCTTGAGGATTGCGCTGCAGCGCTCGAAGAAAAGCTTCCCGTCCTCTGTCATGGCCAGCGACCGTGTCGTTCGCTGGAACAGTCGCAGTTGCAGTCTTTCTTCCAATCTGGAGACACTCTTGCTGACCGCCGAAGCAGAAATGCCAAGGGATCGACCAGCCGCGGCGAACCCTCCAAGTTCCGCCACGCGGATGAATGCCGTAATGCTACCAAGTCGGTCCGTTGCCAAACGCGCGTTCCTTCAGATCTGCGACCGCACGGCGTCGGCAATGGGGTGAAGCTTGTCGGGAGTAAGCGAGCCCACGAGGCTATAACCCATTCCGTTTTTCGCCCAACTCCAGCCGTGCACATCCTGCTGGGTGCTCGCGACCATCGGTTTGTCTTGGTCAACCTGCATGCGACGGGTGAACATGACAAGACGGCTTCCCTTGTCGTCGTCATACATCAGCATGAAGCCGGGACCGTGCGAAGTAGGGATGACGCGGCCGCCCATGAGGCGATAGCCAGCGTTGCTGAGGTCGGGGATCGTGACCGCGCTCCCAATAGCGCCAGAGGCCACCTGTTTCAGGTCCACGTTGGCATCTGCACGGAGTTCGACCGGTCTTACGGTGTCGGGCGAAAAGATGTTATAGCTTGCGGAGGCCTCCTGTACCAAGGCCGCGACCCCCTCATTGGGAGGCATGCTGAAACCTTTCAGCAACCAGCCGCCAGTGCCGCCGATTGCCAAAATAAGGACGGCGGCGGCAGCCATCGACGCAAACCGCCTTGCAGGTGCGGGGCGCTTGGCCTCGATCATATGGGCAAGGTTCAGCCTGCTGGGAATTGCTTCGGCGGCGACCGGCGCGAGCGCCGACCTCAACGCTTCGGCGTCTCGCTGATATGAATTGATGAGCCGCGCAGCCTGATCATTCTTTTCAAGAAAAGCCGCCACTTCCAGATGACGTTCTGCATCCAGCGCGTTGTCGACATAGGCTTGGAGGTCGTCTTCGGTGATGGGTTTTATGCTCATTTCACCCTCCGGATATAGGGGCCGCTGATGGAGGATCCAACCGGCATGCTGTCTAGGATCGTTCTTAACTGTTCGCGCGCCCGCGCCAGTCTTGACATGACGGTTCCGACCGGTATGGCCAGGATTGCCGCGGCTTCCGCGTAGCTCAAGTCCTCCACCGTGACCAAGAGCAGAACACTTCGATAGTCGGGCGGCAACCGTTCGATTGCAGCCAGAACGTCCTGCCCGAACAGCGTATCGTCCTGGCCTGCAGCAATCGATGCCGTTCCCTCCGGCATATCGTCCAAAGGCACCATGCCGCCGCGGCGAGCATCTTGACGTATCCGGTTGATCGCGAGGTTATGCAAGATGGTAAAGACCCATGAGCGTGCGTTTTCATCGCGACGGCGGTTCCAGTTCAACACCACTTTTTCAAGGCAGTCCTGCACAATGTCGTCTGCCGTCTCTGGGTTGCGCAAAAGACCGTGCGCATAGCGCCTAAGGGCCGGTATTATCGGCTCGACCTGGGAAAGCAAATCGCTCATGCCATATAGTCTCCGTTGAACGCGATCCACGCAAGTGCGCGGATCGCGTTGGCTGTTGTCAGTCGGCTGCCTGCACCTGCATCACCTGGCCTGGTTTGCCATCGACCGATAAGGCGACGACGATATACCTGCGTTCGTCCTTGTGCTTGGACTCGACAATCTGGCGGATCGGACCAACAGCATTGACGATCGCAGAGCCTGCCGGATTGGTCATGAAGCTCGACAGGCCCTGGAGCGGTCCACTGCCGTCTGCTTTATCGGAGAGCGCCAGGATGTACATCTTCTTCGCCTCCAACCCGGTCACGGATGCTTGGAGCACCTGCGTCAGGCCTTGGTCGAACAGCGTAACGCTCGTCGGCGCCGTCTTTTGCTTGTCGCCCTTTACTTCAAGCTTGATGTGGGCGGCAACACCCGCTGCGCCTAGCGGCTGCAGGTTCTCCATGCCATCGCCTTCCGGCACGGCATTCGGCACATAGTTGACGGCCTGCGCTGCTTGGCCGATCGGGATCGTCGCGATGACCTTGTTGGTCAGCGTGTCGATCGCGGCCATCGCATCGGCGTTTTCCAGGCCGACATAGACGCGCGTGCCGTCGCCGGATGGCCAAATTCCGTGTGGCAGGTTACCGACAGGGATCGTCGCGACTTGCTCGAAGTTATCCGTACGATAGACCGTCACCTCGTTGAGACCGCCGACCGTGATATAGGCGAAGATGCCGTTCTTGTTGGTGACAAGGTTGACGTGGTTGGTGATCGGGCCAGTATCGATCGTCTTGATCAGATCGAACGGCGGCTGAGCGGTGAAGACCTGTGTCTTGCCAATGTCCTTCAGCGTGAACCAGACCTGCTTTCCATCAGGCGAGGCCGCGATGTTAGGGCAGAAGGGGCTTGCCTGCTTCACGTGCCCGACGATCTGGTGATCGGCGACGGTGACGACGACCGTCTCCGGATTGAAGGACGAGCAGATGTAGCCGTACTTGCCGTCAGGCGAGAAGATCTGCATGCCAGGACCTGCCGGCACCTTGATCTGCGTCTTCTCCTGGAATGTCGCGGCGTCGATGACGGAAATATAATCCTCGCCGCGGACCGTCACCCAGACCTCTTTGCCATCGGGCGTATAGAATGCCTCATGCGGCGAGCGGCCGACATAGGTTGTGTGCTTCACTGCGTTCGTCGCGGTATCGATGAAGGTCACGGAGTTCGAGCCGATCGAGACGACAGCAATCGTCTTTTTGTCCGGCGAAAAGCCCATGCCATGCACGAGAACTTGGCCCTTGTAGAGCGGCGACAGGTTGCCGGGCTGGGGGTCGCCGAGCTTGATGACGCCGAGCAGCTTGTTTGTCGACGGATCGGTGACCGAGATCGTGTTCGAGAACTGCTCTGCCGCATAGACGCGGTCCTTGCTGCTGACAGGGATTTCAGGGTCGGACGCGGCGAAGGGCGCCTGGCCCGCGAAGGCTGAAAAAGGCAATAGCATGCTGCCCGCCAGCAAGCTGGCGGCAAAAGAGGTCCGAATTGTCATTGCTGATGTCCTTCTAGGATTACATTTTCATGTTGGGGTCTGTGCCATGCATGGTGCGGCCGGGCATGGTGTGGCCGGGCATGGTGTGGCCGGGCATGGCGTGTCCGGGCATGGGTAGGGCGGGGGCAGTCTCCGGTGCGACCTGTGTCGGTGCAGCCTCGGATGGGGGGAGCGGATCGCCGAGCGCGAGCTTCATGGCCGCGATCTCTTGCTGCTGATCCACGATAATCTCCTGCGCGATGCGCTTGAGTTGTTCGTTCTTGCCGTACTTGAGAACTGCGAGCGCCATCTCGATGGCGCCCTGGTGATGGGGCGTCATCATAGCGACGAAATCACGATCGACATCGCCGGTGGCCCCGACCGCCATGTCGGCCATCATTTTGTTCATGGCTGCATCGTTCTCAGCCAGATAGGCAGCTTCCGTATCCGTCGTCGCAACAGATGGGACCGTTGGCGCAACATCAGCTGCAAGGGCAGCCGATGCACCGCCTGCGGCAAGGACTACAGCAGCAAAAGCATCTAAAATCCTGTAGGATCGTCCAAGCATTGGTGTCTTCCTGTGTCGTTTCAGTTGTGTGGACATCCGGCATGCGTATCTATTCCACCGGCGCTAAAATTTTTCAGGCGGGGTCGTCGAGGCCAATTGAGGCCACCAAAGCAAAGGCTAAAATGCCGAGCACGATTTCAGCGCACGCAATAGAGCCCAAGATTCTCTGCGATGAACGAGGGTGCGTCCCGCAGTGCGGCACCACGACGTATCGATTGATGATTGCCAGACATGTCATTGTCAGAGCGACAGCGATTTTAATGAGGAGCTTGACCTGATAAGGCGAGGTCAGATCCGTTGGAGGATGTCCGAGGATCAAAAGCGAATTCGCCAGCCCTGACAACAGCACCAGACCGACCGCGACATGGCCGGCCACGGAGAAATTGCGCAGCGCTTGCATCGCGTCAGCACGCGGCTCCGGGCGCTTGACCATCTGCAGCAGCAACAGGAATGGAATGAGAGCGCCAATCCACGCCGTTGCTGAAAGGACGTGCATGATATCAACAAGGGCGGTTATGATTGTTTCGCCCGCATGTCCGGACGCAGCACTGCTGGAGAGTGCCAGAGCCGCCGCAAGGACCGCTGCGCGCGACTTGCAACAAAAAGTGGCAGTAAACAGCGCGACACACATGGTTGAATGGACGAGCATAACCCGTCCACTACTTGTATTGAGCGCGACACTCATCACCGTGTCCGGCATCAGCGCGGATGTCCAAGCAGAGGCAATTGTACCCACTTGCAGCGGGATCGCCGCCACGCTCGTCGCGGCTGCGATCCCGCTGCTAAGGAGAAGCGACCGCCGCAGCGCCCCTTGCAGCCGGACACGGGCGCTGCCCTGCGCAATCGCTGCGACGAAACCGCCGGCGCCCCAGCAGTAGGCCAGAGTTGTATCGTTGACACAGCACTCAAGGGCAAGCGCAGCCAGCGGGCTCATGGCGTTACGGTGAAGCGATAAGAACCTGACGTGGAGTGGCCGTCCTTGGACAGCACATGCCAATTGACCTTATAGATCCCTGGCGAAAGCGGCCTGGTCGGCATAGCGGAGAGCGCGCTTGCATCTTCGGGGCCAACGGTCGCGGCTCCTGTTGGCACCGGCTGGCCGGCTTCATCGGTGACTGCGATGGTCGAATATGCCGGCTCCAGGCCTTCGGTAAAGGTCAGAGTGACCGGAGAGGAGGTTGAGGAGTTAACGATTGCTCCCTCGGGCGGCGAAGCAACTTTCAAATGTGCATGGGCCCACACCGGTCCGGCGAAAATCAGCCCCGAAAACAGAACGGCAAGGGGCGCGGCGAGTTTTGAAATCATGTCTTTGATCCTTCGTGACAGGAGCGTCTGGGATCGTAGACATCCGTTTCATCGATTTATTCCATCGCATCGCTAAAGCTGGGGCCGGGGGCATCCGACGGCTTCTTCGCAGTCCCTCAGGACAATGAACCGGCAGTGAAAAGCGCTTAACTGGCGATTGGCGCGATGTTCCATGGCCTCGCGTCCCTCGTCATCGATGAAAGAGCGGAGACAGAGGTGTCTGCCCATGAAATCGCGGTTACAGCCGTGGATCTGTTGCTGACGGGTCTTCTCGGAACGCCGAAAAAGACAGGTGGCGGCAATGGCTGACCACTGCGGCGTCGAGGTAAGGTCGACAATTTCAGCCGATGGGACATTCGAGCTTTCCCCGGAATGACATGAGGTCTGCGCTCCGGCGTCCGGGGAGGTCACGGTCCGTGTCGAAGCCGCATCAATCAACCCTGCCGACCTTCTGGTCATGTTCGGCCCCGTGGGCGCCAGTTGGCTCAAGGCGGCTGGCTCTGCTTAGCGTCCCATTGTGCGGGTGTGGTTCCCATCTCACAAGCTTGCAAGCGGCGGTGGTCGCTCTGACAATCCTTGGCGATTTGCAAAAGGGCCTGGAACCATTATCGCCGCGGGCATTGGCGCTCCCGCCCCCTTGGCAGGGCCGTTGCCCAGCATGATGGTATGGTCTCGCAGTTTCGGACTGTCAGCGCCTCGGATTGCCTCGAGCTCCCGGAAGGAACGGATGCACGTGATGGCGCGTCGGCGATGATCAACCCGATGACGGCCCTGGCCATGGTGGAAACGATGCGTCGAGAGGCCATATGGCGCTCGTGAACACCGCGGCCGCTTCAACCTTGAGCCAAATGCCCAACCGTTTGAGTCAGGCGGACAGGGTAGCGCCGGTCGCATCGCCCGGTCCGAGCAACAGGCGATCCTGTCGTAGTCGGCGGGTGGTCAGCAGTAGTGGATAGTTCCAAACCCGACATTCCAGACGCGATCGAAACCCGGACCACTCTGGCCTATGACGCTATACGCGGTGGCAGGATGGCGTCCGACACCCTGCATGGCATAAATCAATCTCACACCCGCAAATCGGCGATTTTCTCGCGCTATGGATCGCCGGTTCATCGGCAATTCTACATCTATAACCTGCTCAGCTCTGAAGATCGCGTATTGCGGCTAAATATCGGTACCGTGTGGAGGGTAGGTGGCCGGCTGATGAGCTGGTAGATGGAAAAGTTCGGCAAGGAAATGGAGACGCTGCTTCACCGGCGGATAGTCGGAGAATTGAATACAACAGTCCGCACGTGATATGGCGAAGAAATAGGCTTGTCCGTCCTTTTGCGACCTGAAGTCATCGAGCTTTATAAGACGCCACCATTCGGGCGAAAATTTCTGGTCGTCCCCCAGGCTGATTGACTTCACCAAAGATCCGTCGACTGGCCTTTGGCTCGGCTTTTAGCCGTGTCCACAAGATCCGGTCTGAAAAAGCATCGGTCAGACGTTAATTTCGCGAGCCTCCACTACCCGTATCGGCGCTCGGACAATCTTGAAAATGATATTTCCGCCTCTCGATTGGTGACTTCTGGGAACGAGTGCAGGGACAATGGGACGTCTTATGCTGTCCAGGAAAACGCTTATTTTCAGCGTGTCCACTTTGGAACAGAGGAGTTTTTCCCATGAAAATCGATTTGACCGGCAAGCGCGCAGTCGTAAGCGGTTCGACCGCCGGAATTAGTCTTGCGATTGCCACAGGCCTTGCTCAATCCGGCGCTGAGGTGGTTGTCAACGGTCGCACCGAGGATCGCGTGCGAAACGCAATCGCACATATCCGCAAGACTGCTCCAGACGCAATCTTGTCCGGCGTTGCGTCCGACGTCGGTACTGTTGAAGGCGTCGCCAAGCTTGTCGCCGAAGCAGCAGAAGCCGATATCCTCGTTAACAGCGTCGGTGCCGCCTTGTTCAAATCCTTCGATGATCTCACCGACGAGGATTGGCTGTTCATGTACCAGCTCAACGTGATGAGCGGTGTCCGCCTGACGAAACATTATCTGCCGGGCATGATGCAACGGGGATGGGGGCGCATCGTCTTTATCAGCAGTGAATCGGCCCTCAACCCGCCCAAGGAAATGATCGACTACGGTATGACCAAGGCAGCCCAGCTTGCCGTTTCTCGCGGCGTCGCCGAACTGGCGGCGAAATCCGGGGTGACGGTAAATTCCGTCCTTCCCGGGCCGACGCGCTCCGAGGGCTTTGGCAATGTGCTGGAAGGAATAGCCCAACAGACAGGCCAGTCGATCGACGCTGTCGAGAAAGGCTTCCTTGAGCAAAACCGCCCGACATCGCTTCTCGGCCGGTTCTCGATGACCGAGGAGATCGCCAACATGGTCGTCTATGTCTGCTCGCAACAGGCATCTGCGACCAACGGCACTGCGCTTAGGGTTGATGGTGGCGTGGTCCGCTCGATCATCTGAGGGCATTGGCGTCCGACCGCCAGTCCGCGGCAACCCTTGCTGCGGACCGAGCGGGGCTCAACCCACTCAAGAGGAAAGGAGGTGCTCAATATTCCCGACAACGCCTGCGTGGAGGCATTCTTTTCGGACAGTGGCCCACCTTCGATCACGTGGTGGTCGCTGCCGCAAGGACAAAGGTCGGTTCGGGTGACTCCTTGAACGTAGCCGGTTCACAAGCCGAGGTCCTGCAGACTTCCTGAAATGTGGCTTGAGTTGCGCATGAAAAAAGCATTCCAGCCGACTGGGTTTCGTTATCTGATGCGTTCGAGGGTATCGGCCGATGCTTGATGAGCGCCTTTTCGTCTTCCGGCGACAGATCATAAAGGGCGGTCCAGGTGGGTCCGTGACCACGCCGGACAATCTCACGCGCCAGATCTGGTTGCTCTTCGACGGCCTCGCGATTATAACCGACGTCCCCTAACGACGCCGATTGTAATCTGGATCGGACCGAGCAAACTCAACTGATTTTTGGCGAAATCGACCGGGATTGGGTCAAATGATCCAAGCGATGGCTTCGAACTTTAGTTTTGATATGGTGCTGCTTCTCCTCTCAGTCCTGTTACGCTCATGGCTGGTGGGCGATTTATTCATGGGCTCGGCAATGTCACTGATCGGTGCTTGAACAAGATTCCATAGCAAAGCCGACGCCCTGACGATGACAAGGCGCTGGCGAACGTTTCGGGCCTGCTAGCCTTCGTAATGCCCGGATGCAACTTTCCTTGGCCGACTTACGACGACGGCAAGGTTGACGCCCTTTGAGATGGATGTGCGGCTCGTTCTGAGATCGGCAACCTCTTTGAGCTTGCTGCGCTCCGGCAGTTTAGGCGTAATGATGGTTCCAGCGTCGAGATCCGCGACCTTAAGACCATCTTCGCCGGTTATGCTGATGACAACAACTGCGCTCATGTTGACTTCCCTCCACGATAAAGGGTTAAAACCTTGCCTTCTGGAGGCCCTCGCAATAGGGGTCCTTATACCATTGCCCCTTGCTGGGGACGGCCGCCAGGCAGGTATCCACGTCGAGGTTCGGATTTGCCTCGCGCACGCGGCGCACCGGCACGCGTGCCTTGTCGGGATGCCACATCATCGCCCAGCTTGCCGCAGCCTGGCGATCAGCAAGGCTCGGGTCGGACATCTGGCCGAGATAGTCGATCGACGGAGCGAGCTCGCCAAGCGCGTAGTTGGCACCTGCCGCTGTCCAGAGATACATGTAAGGTGCTAAGAGGGTTCAGCTTGATTGCGCGTTCGATCTTCTGCAGCGCCATGCCAGGGCGTGAGCAATGGACAAGCGTGTCGGTGTGATAGGCGATTACATCTGCATATTGCGGCGCCAGCGCCTCGGACTTTCTTTGCCTCGGCGCTCTCGTCGAAGTCGCCCTGTAAAAGCTTGGCAACCCGCATTCGCGATAACCGTCAGCAAAGTCCAAATGCTTTTCGATCGCCTGCCTGGAGAGGTTCTCCGCCTGCTTCGAGAGCTATGTCGCCGCGCGCTGTAAGGAGCCACTCTTTTGAATAGGTGCGGCTCATGGCGCTTAGCGCCGGCGCGAAATCTGGGCTGGCGGCAAGTGCCGCCTTCATCTCCTCACGCGCGCGCCGCAGATTGGGAAGCGACATGCGCGTCATGTCGCGTTTGCCTGCCAGATAAGGGTGATAGGCGATGGGGTTTAGCGCGATATCGGCGTGCTGTTCCTCGTTTTTCGCAATCTCGCGCGAGTTACAAAGCGCGACCTGCCGGGAAAGTGCGCCCTTGTCTCGGAGAAGATCAAGCCGCTGCAAGCTGAAGCGCTCGGCTCACAAAACCTGCGCATCGTCCACAAAAATCAGCTGAGCAAAGAGCGTGATATCGTCACTGTCGCCGCTGATGCGGGTCTCAAGGACATAATTGACCGACTGGCGCTCGAAGAAGGCGGCCTTGGTTTCGACGGTGTGACCGATCTGAATGGCTGAATAGGGGGCGATCACCCGCAAGCTTTTGAACGCGCAAAAGCCGATTGTGACGTTGTCGATCAGTGACGAGGCGATCAGACCGGCATCCGGGCTCACCGATTGATTGCTTGGCGGGAGGAGCACAAGACGCGGAATGGCATGAGCGATACCGCCTGCCTCGACCGGCAAGCCGCCATTGGTGCCACTGCGAGCAGGCGCTTTTGCTTCGGCTGGAACAGGCGCGCTGCCGCCATTTGTTCCGGATGCCAAGAACTTGGTGCCGCGCTCAATTGAACTCCGACGCCGCGCGAAATAATTCTGAAGCGATTCAACATCTTGCTCGGCGTTGAAGATCTTCAGGAGTAACTGCAGCGTCTCTGGGTCCTGCGGCTCTGAGCGGAAAAGAATGACGGCAGCCTTGCGCAGGACTTCGCTATAGTCGCGCGTCTGGGCGTCGCCATGAGCCTCTCTGAGTGTGCGTTCAAGGAGCTCGATGTTCCGGTTTGCGTGATCGACCAGCCAGCTCTTGAACTCGCGGCTCTGGACCTTGACCGGTCCCAGGAAGGGTTGATCGAGCAGTTTGACGAGCCGGCGCAGGCTCGAGAAGGGTGGAGATGCCTCATCGTCGGCAACAAGCTGGCTGTCGGACGTCAGCGATGCGCGATCAATCGAGATCGTGCTGCCCTCGAAGGATACGAAGCTTGATCTGAGATCGCTCTGATAGGCCTTGATGCGCGACAGAAGCTTTCGAAGCGTCGTGTCAGACGCGCCGTTATCCGTCTCGCCCCACAAAAAGCGGGCAACCGCTGTGCGCCGATCCCTCATCGAGCGACAGCAGGTAGGCAAGGAGCAGCAGTCCCTTTCCGGGCAGCGCGATGACGCTGCCGTTCCCGCCAGCCAAGCGAAGCTTTCCAAAGGTCTCCAGAACGAACGTCATATCGCCCCTGATAAGCCCGATTCCCTTGGACGCGAGCGCGTCTGATGCCTTAGTCTGTCACGATGTCAGTCGACATTCAACAGCTACATTCGCGGTTGCGAGACGCGAAGGTTGTACTATTCTGTCGCGGAAGCACCATCGGCAGGCGCTTTGAGATCTCAACGGTTCACGACGGCCGAAAATGCACGTGGATGTGAGAGTGGTGGTGCCGGGATGCGGGTGATTTTTGCCGGACCAACGCTCTATGGTGCCGATTTTTCCGATGCCGGCTACGAGATACGTCCGCCGGCAATGCAGGGCGACGTATATAAGGCAGTCTTCGAGGGCGCCAATGTCATCGGCCTGGTCGACGGGATCTATGAGCACGTGCCGGCAATTTGGCACAAGGAGATCCTGTTCGGACTGTAACGGGGCGTCCATATGTTGGGAGCCGCCAGCATGGGGGCCCTGCGTGCCGCCGAGTTCGCCCCGTTCGGAATGATCGGTATTGGTGAGGTTTACGAGGGCTTTGCATCCAATCGGCTCGAAGATGACTCCGATGTCGCGCAAGCCCATGCACCGGCCGAGATGGGGTATCTGCCGCTCAGCGAACCGCTCGTCAATGTCCGGGCGACCATAGCGCAATGTCTGGAGCTTCATCTGATTAGTCGTGGGGAGCATGAGGCTCTGCAGGCAGCAGCGCGAGATACCTTCTTCAAGGAGAGGACCTATCGGCAGCTGGCGCGGCGAACGATCAGTGATGGCGAGCGGTCAGAGGAGGTTGTTGCGCTACTGCGCCAGCACACCGTCAATCTGGAGCTCCAGGATGCCAGGCTTTTGATCGAAGCGGTCGTAAGGACACCGGATCAACGGTTCACGCCGGATATGGAGTGGACGTTTCAGGCAACCTACTTCTGGAAGGCTGAGTTTTCGGGTTGGGAGAAAGACTGTGGCCGCCCTCACTGAGAAGATCCGAGGTAGGCAACCTGTCAGCATTCGGCTTACGCATGGGTTTGGAAGGAATGAGGAGTTAGTGGAGAAGTCGGCGTCTCCAGAGCGCTCGAGCGCTGAGTTACCAACACACTATCATAACGAGCTCATTTAGTGATCTCACTGCTCGAGCGACCACGGAGGTCGCGCCCCCCAAAACCCCTCTCCGGCCTCTGGATGCGAGCACATATAGTATGAAGCGCGCAGTTAAATTAAAGATTCAACAATGTTGCCTGTAGTTCATTCGCTTGGAGCTCACCAAATTTTTGAGCAGCTCCCCCAAGGCACCCTTTACAGCCCTGACCCCGATGGTTACCAACAGCCCATCTTTTCAAGGGAGATAGGCCATGACCGAAGTTCGAGTGTCGCGAGGTGCTTACATGAGTGCTACACTCGCCTTAGCCACTGCTGCCGCCTTGGCAGCGTTCGTCATGGCGCAGGGGTACGAGATTGGTTTGCTCCGCTTCGTTACCCCACTGCATCACGATGATTTTTCAGCTTTGGCCAATGGACCAGCCTTCCATTTCTGGATCCCTCGGCCGGTTTCGACGAACTTCATCTACATGTTGGGCTCATATGGCGGCCCGTTCTATTTCATTATTCATGCGGTTCTCAACGCACTCGCTCTAGCGCTTACGGTCTACTTTGCGCACCGTACCTATTCGGTTCCAGTTTCGCCGCTTTTCCTAGCCGCAACGACGGCTGTTGTTACGCTAGCTTGGCTTTGCATGCGGCCCAGCGTTTACAGTTTCCAATACCTGGGACTGGGAACGAATCTCCTTTCCTATCTTTTTGCCGTACTCGCTGTATCGATACTTCAACCCGCGGTGATGTCCCACTTACGTCTTTTGTTGTTCTTCTTCCTTTGCGTGCTAACAGCCTTCGCAAAGGAGGACATGGTCCTTTTTGTTCTTCTCTCAGTTTTGATCAAGGCCGTTGAAGGTGTATCGCTAGGCGTTTCAGTCCGCGGCGTATTGAGAGCCAACACCGCATATCTTGGTATCGTAGTGGCAACCTATGCCCTATCCGTCTTTCATTCCAAAATAGTTGGGTCCGCTTTTACTTCAGGGGCCGGCGCGTACAATGTTTCGAACCCGGCTGCCAATCTGGTCCACAACGGAGTCGCCTTCTGGACAACGTCTGCTGCAATGCAGTTTGTATTATCTGCCGCGGCGATTTTGGTTATCGTTTCTGCCATCAAATACGTCATCGTCCGATCCACAGCTTCACTACGCGACCTTCTGATATCCCTGTTGCCTTTTGCGGCCGCGCTGCCGTATCTGTTGCTGCCGCGGTTTGTCGATTACTACGCTGTCAGTTTCGTCCCGATGATGATCGCTTTTATTGCGCCCGGCTTTTTGAACGTCGCAGCCGTACGAAATGCGTTTGCCACAGCGATGATCGTTCTCTTTCTACCAGCTTCGGCCACCTACCTCTTCCACCATGTTGATCAGCAGTCAATGCAGTGGGGAATGGGCTGGTACCTAGATAAAAGACAACGTTCAGCACGGGAAGTCGGTGTGATAACAGATAGTTACAATTCGGAACTACGGCGGTGCAACACTATTGCAGTGCTAGGCATCAATGAGCCGCTGGGTCCTTTTGCGAATAGCGGGTCCGCTTATGCGAACCGAGCCCTCGGTGCGGTCAAATCATGGCGAATCAGTGCTTCGCCAGACACATCCCTTGCACAGTTCGCAGGCACTCTGCCGCCCATAGACAAAAGGTGGGTTTACGTCGCTTCTGATGCAGAGGCTCTGTCTGGATCCGACTGCGCCTTGATATTCGACGAGGCGGGCAACGGAGATTTCCAAAAATGATTCGAAAATAAAACGTGACAGAGGGACCAGCTATCCGCGAATATAGCGTCAATTTCGGTTGGGAACAGAGTAGCGTTGTCCATAAGAGCTCTTTGCAGACCCAAACTTAGGCAGTGGGGCCGCCGATCAGTCGAACGAATGACGCTGCTGTTTACAGCAAAATTTAACATCCCCTCCCAAGAGTGGCCTCATGACAAAGCACATAAGCATCTGCATCGTGACGTTCCAGCCGGATCTGGAATCGTTAGCGACGACGCTGTCGAGCCTGCATGCTGCGCTTCAGCGTCTGAACGATTTCCACTGTTCTGTGCTGCTAGTAGACAATTCGCCGGTCGACACACTTCGGCCTTGGCTCGATCACCATTTTCCAGATTTCGAGATCCGCCTTTTGGCAGGTCATGGTAACTTGGGCTTCGGACGAGGTAATAATCTAGCTATCCCAATGGTGGGGGATGTTCATCTCGTACTGAACCCCGATGTGGAGCTTTCACGAGACGCCTTGGCCGCAAGCGTGGCGTTTCTCGCCAACAATTCGGGCTGCGGTCTTGTCACTCCGCTTTCCTATTCGCCAAGCGGGGAGCGCCAGTATCTCTGCAAGCGTTTTCCTAGCCTCTTGGACCTTGTCCTTCGGGGATTTGCGCCTGGCTGGTTGCGGGCTGCTTTTGCAGGACGGCTCTCTTCCTATGAGATGCGGGAAATGGAGACAGACCGGGTATTCTGGAATCCCCCCATCGTCAGCGGGTGCTTTATGTTGATGCGCGGTGATATCTTTCGCCGAATGGGCGGCTTTGATCCGGATTATTTTCTCTATTTTGAAGATTTTGATTTTTCCCTGCGCGCTGCCCAGTTTGCCGACATCGCTTTTGTGCCTACCGTGCACATCGTGCATGGGGGAGGGAATGCCGCCAAGAAAGGCTTCTGGCATATCCGCGTCTTTGCCCGCTCAGCGAGAACATTCTATGCCAAATGGGGATTGAAGGTCATTTAGACTCGTCCGCCGGTGAATCCGTTATAGGCTATTTCGGTCGCCGTCGCCGTAAGCTGGCTCGTTATCGAAGGACCTGCCTTCGCGCATGAGAGCGCCGTCAGCAGCGGCATAAAGCAAACATGGTCCGGTGGCGTTCGACCAGGCCCTTCTTACCTTGTCTGAGTTGGGGGTCGTTAACTGGAAAGGAGCAGCCCGGCTCGGTCAAACCGACTGTCCCAGGTGTTGTCCGCAATGAAGCGAGCCCGTTCCTTTGGACCCATCCGAAAAGCCAGTGCCTGTTCAGAAATCGTCGCCAAGTTCAGTTCAGCGAAAAGGAACACACCCTCCTCGTGCCGGCGCTCGCCCATCTCACCAAAAGCGGTTGTGATAATCGGAAGTCCCATAGCCCGGTACTCATAGTATTTGATCGGATCTACGCATGCCGTTAGTGGGTTCTCCTTGAACGGAATCAGTGCGACATCGAACTGCTGCATCTGTTCAAGGGCTTCCTTGTGTCGCACTGCGGGTTTCAGTTCCACGTTCGCGGGCAGGTCAAAGGGCGGAGGATTGAATAGGGGGCCGATAATGCGCACTGTGTCGAGCGGGCGGACCTCCGCCAGAGCACGAATGAGATTCCAGTCGAACCACTGCGCTATGGTTCCGACATAGCCAAAGATCCGCCTTTGCCCAACGTGACGGGTGGGCGCGGCTTGCGGACTTGCTGGGAGCAGCATATCCGCGTCTAGGGCGTTTAGCACAAGCTTGGCATCAGGCCTTGAACTGCGCGTGGTTTTGAGCAGCCTAGTCGACGAGCAAAGGACGGTTCCGACCCTTTTTACGATACTGGCCTCGTTTCGCCGGATCGTCCGGGAGGATAAACCGTCATAAAAGGCCGAAAAATTATCCATCATGTCGTAGACTGAGGCATAATCGGAGAATTGGCTGAGGAGCGCCTTGGCAAACGCGGATGGTTTGCCAATGACGAGAATGGTGTCGCCTTGCTCAGCGAAGCTATGAATGACCGGAAAGGTATCGCGCCAGATAGCATGGTTGATTGCTGTGCCGCCGGGTAGTGGCTCGATAGGCAGACCGCGCACTGATACCACCTTAAGCCAAGGTTCCGGCGCGCTCCCAAACCGGTCAAGCGTACGCGACTGGCGCAGGTCAGCCCATCTTGGCAAGCGGGTCGGATAAGGGTTGAGCCAAAGTGCCGCGCCGCCCGTACGGGAGTGGAACCAGTGCACGAATTTGTGCGGGCGCTGCGAGAAACTGTCATAAGGCAGAGGTGACACATAAATGATCTGCCGTTTGTGCCCTGTGACCGAGAACCTGTTGATGGTCTTGCCGCGCGTTGTCTCGCTCATCGTGTCGTTTTGCTCTGTGTTTCTGTGTAGTTCAGGGGACGGACAGACGCCGGTTACTTTCCTCGGCCACGGAGCAAGAATCGGCTCGCCAAGAAGTTTATCACCGTGTTTATGCCAACTGTAATGAAAATGGCGAGACGCCCTACTACCCCGAGATTCTCCAACAAGTTCATCAGTGTTAGTCCGATCAAAAAGATCGCTACATAGGAGGCGATCAATTGAAGCCGGGCGGTTCCAGACGAACGACCGCTGATGAACACCCGCGATGGGTAGACGGTCGCGATGAACGCGATGCCGCACACCCAAGACAGGACATATGATATTCCGCTCGACAACCAGAAGAGCAGAATCTGGTAGATCAGAACGGTGAGGCCGGTATTGATGCAGCCGGCAATCAGAAAGCGGATGGCATCGCCTCCAATACCGATATTGATACGGGATGGCTCATTGGCGGTCACTTTTTGGCCTCGGATACGGCTGCAAGAAAGTCCGCATAGTTGCGTATATAGTCGTCCGCCTCATATTCGTGGGACGCTGCAACCATGAGCACGCCATTTGGATCGAACCTGTATTGAATGCCCCAGACCATGGGCGCAAGATACAGGCCGACCGTCGGGTCCTCCAGGCGAACCTCCTGGCGATTCTTTCCGTCATCGACAACTACAGAAACAGAGCCGTGTGCCGCAATTAGGAACTGTTCGCACTGACGATGCGCGTGCTCGCCCCGGACTAGATGGCTCGAAACACCGTAGACCATGAAAATGCGCTTTGGAGTGAACGGGAGGCCCTTGCCGGATTGTAGCGGCGTGAGACTGCCGCGCATGTCGGTGAAATGCGGCAGTCGCTCGACCCAGCAGTTGCGAACGCCGAGATCAACTCGGGCGCCGATCTGCGAGGGTACCGCCGCCACAGTGGAAGTTAATTCTCCGGCAACCGGTGTGTTTTGGTAACCGATGATCCGCCCTGGGTTGCCTACGATCGTAGCAAACGGCGGAACGTTTCGCGTTATTACTGCTCCGGCACCAATCATAGCTCCGCGCCCGACGGTGATGCCTGGTAGGATGGTGGCATTGGCGCCAACAGAGACGTCATCTTCCAGCACGGTCGTCAGGAAGTGCTCCGGGTATCGTTTGGAACGTGGCACTAGGTCATTAGTGAAGGTGGCGTTCGGGCCGATGAAAACACGATTTCCGAGTCGGACACCGTCCCACAGTTGCACGCCACATTTCAGCGTGACTTCGTCACCGACTATCACATCGTTCTCGATAAAGACGTGATCGCAGATATTGCAGTCCTTTCCGATCCGGGCGCCCGGAAGGACATGTGCAAAGGCCCAGACGCGTGTGCCTTTGCCTACATGTAGACTTTCGCAGATCCCTCTTTCATGGACGAAAATGTCAGCTTTACTCGATGTTGTCACGGATATCCTCGCAGAGACTGGAAACGCGCGCCATTTGGCACCTTACTTATGAAAACGAGACCTCGCCCTAGTCTCTAAAGGTGTTTGCATCGCTGTCGAACCGGCGACTGATGATGCGAAGTGGCCTTTGTTTGGTATTCTCAAAGGTGCGCCAAAGATAGGAACCTATGACTCCCTGCACCGCGAGAATACAGGAGACGCTAAAAGTGATGATAACTACGAGGGCCGCATACCCCGGCGTGGCAATAAGACCGAAAAGCCGCCCGGCCGCCACGATAATCCCAAAGAGCAGACTGAGGATGCAGCCTCCGACTCCGACCCAAAGCACCGCCAGGATCGGTAGGTCGGAAAAGGAGAAAATGCTATCCATCATGTAGCGCAGGCGGCGCGCGAAGCTCCAGGCACTTTTGCCATGTTCGCGCCTGCGCCGTTCATACTGCACGAACTCCCTCCGGAAGCCAACCCAAAAAAGCTGCGCGATAAGGGAACTGTTAGGCTCGTGAATGTCCAGTAAGGCCTCAAGCACCGTCCGATTGCACGCGAAGATGTCAACACCACCGCGTGGCATGTCTTTACTGACAACTCTTCTGTAAAGGGCCCAAAACGCGTGAGAGGTGATATCTCGGAACCATCCGTCGTCGCGGCCTGCTCGGATCCCGAAGACCACATCGGCCTCGCCCGCTTCCAGAACTTCACAGAACTTCAGAATCAGTTCCGGCGGCTCCTGCAGATCGGCGGCCATCACAGTGATACTTTGCCCTTTGGCATGCTCTAAGCCGGTGCGGATCGCAGTGAAGGCACCGAAATTGCGGCTATGAAAGATGATCTGGTACGGAAAGGCAAAGGTCGTGCGGGATCCAAAAAGTAATTCGCCGGATCGATCTGGCGAACCGTCGATCACGAATACCACCTCGATCGGTGTGGGCGATTGCGCATTGAGCTTTTTTAACGCTTCGACTAACGCGGCAATGTTTTCCTCATTGCGGTAGACCGGGATGACTACCGACCGTTTGATAGCCGTCATAGCGTCATCTCGGGTCGCGGCAGCGGAAAATGAGTGGTTGTCGCTCATCGGGTCCACGAACTTAGAGCGGCGCAAACACGGCCGATTTCTGCCTCGGTCATAGTGGGAAAGCAGGGTAAGGTCAAAAGCTGCGACACGCTCACCCTCGACACCGGTATGCCGCCCGGCGCGAGCCGTTGCGGCAGTTCCTGCCAGCCGGCCTGATCACAATCCAGGATCGGATAATGGATGTCGGTCATAATGCCGTGATCAATAAGGTGCTGGATCAACTCATCCCGATTTTCGGTCAGCAGGACGGCGAGATGGCCAACCGTACCGTCCGCGCTCCGTACAACCCCGATACTGCTAGGCGCTGCGTCGCTATAAGCGTCAATAATCGTAAGTCGTTTGTCGTTCCATTCATCGAGACGAGGAAGCAGCGTTCGAAGAACGGAAGCCTGTACTTCGTCTAACCGCGAATTGCGACCGTATGGATGAACGATGTTGTACTTGGCGGACCAGCCGTACTGGTGGAGCTTGCGGCAATGGTCTGCAAGGGCTTGGTCTGATGTCAGGATTGCACCGCCATCGCCAAAGGCACCGAGGTTTTTTGTGGGATAGAAGCTAAATGTACTGATGTCCCCCATGCTGCCGGCCCGTCGCGCCCCCAACCTCACTCCATGGGCCTGAGCGCAATCCTCGATTATCGGGACATTGCCACGACCAATCTCATCCATCATAGCGCGCAACCGTGGCACGTCTACAACCCCTCCATAGAGATGAGTCACGATCACCACTCGCGTTTCGTCAGTGACAGCGCTGACCACAGAAGGAAGCGAGGCCAGCTGCGAACCCCGCTCGATGTCAGCGAATACAGGTGTCAATCCTACCAAGCGACAGGCGATGGTGGAATACCCACCTGCATTTGCGACGGTCACCGCTTCGGCACCAGTGCCGCCGCGAATGTCGCAAATGGCCCGCAGCGCGATTTCCAGCGCATCAGTTCCATTTGCGACGCCTAAGCAGTAGTCGGTGCCGACATAGTCCGCGAATGCCTTACAGAATTCCCGGACCTCTGTGCCGTTGAGCCACCAGCCGGATGCCAATGCGGCCCGCGCATTATCCAGGACCGCCACATTCTCTTGTAAGATCCGCACCATGTCGTTAACGGGTATAAGCGTTTGAGCGGATGACGCTGTCATGTCGCGAATGGTTCCACTTGGTTGTTACCGCCGCGGCGGAAGCTTTGTCTACGGTAGAAAATAATTGATCTGGCGCTCCTTAACAGCTTTACTATATGGAGTCGACAGCGCCGACGGAAGGCTCCGCCGCGTTTTTCGGATATATCTCGACCTTGTCAAATCCAGCGCGCCAGATCATCAAGGATCGTCCGCACAATTTTTTCGTTCGGTAACGTCGACTCGACTTTGTTTATTGTCTATGAGGTGCGGCTGTCTAAAGCATCAGCCGTCAAAGCCCTGTCGGCTTTAGAGAGAAAGATTTGCATGAAGGTGATGACAGTGTTTGGCACGCGGCCGGAAGCTATTAAAATGGCTCCCTTGGTCAAAGCTCTGGAACGTTCAGATAAGCTCGAGTCCGTCGTCTGTTCTACCGGTCAGCATCGCGAGATGTTGTCTCAGGTCGTCTCTCTCTTTGGCTTGCGCGTCGACTACGATCTGGCGATTATGAAGCCGGGCCAAACTTTGACCGAAATCACCGCGAACATCCTCCTTGAACTTAAAGATGTGCTGGAACGTGAGAAGCCGGACTGGGTGCTAGTCCATGGAGACACGACGACGGCGGTCGCGTCAGCGCTGGCCGCTTTCTATGCCCGCACCAGAATTGGACATGTGGAAGCAGGCCTGCGCTCCTTCGATATGACGCGCCCATGGCCGGAAGAGATGAACCGTTGCGTTATCGATCGCATCAGTGATGTCATGTTTGCCCCAACGACGAGTTCACGAGACAATCTGCTAAAGGAGGGGCTCTCTGCCGACCGTGTTCTGGTCACTGGCAATACTGTGATCGATGCACTGGTAGACGTGGCCGGTCGAGTGCAAGATGATGAGGTGCTGCGCACTAGCATGGAAGAGGCTTTTGGTTCTTTCGATACAACCAAGCGGATGATCCTGGTAACTGGACACCGACGGGAGAGTTTCGGAGATGGTTTCGAAATGATCTGCCAAGCGCTGTCCGAGCTTGCCGAGAGAGACGACATCGAGATCGTCTATCCTGTACATCTCAACCCCAATGTCCGCGAGCCCGTCCACCGGTTGCTTGCCGGGAAGTCGAACGTTCATCTGATCGAGCCCCAACCCTATCTAGAGTTTATTTTTCTGATGACACGCGCCCACATTATTCTAACGGATTCGGGAGGTGTCCAGGAGGAAGGCCCTTCACTAGGCAAGCCCGTTCTGGTGATGCGGGATGTCACCGAGCGACCGGAAGCGATTGAAGCAGGTACGGTAGAACTGGTCGGCACCGATCGTGACCGGATTGTTCGGTCCGTTACGCGCCTGCTTGATGACCCGAGCCGCTATGCCGCGTTCGCACGCGCGCACAACCCCTACGGCGACGGTCTAGCAGCGAAGCGGATCGTTGATTTTCTCGAGGCACAGGTTACGGCAAACCAACGGACCTAAACAGGTCCGAGTTGGAACATCCAGTCCGGGAATTGTCGTCGGCTTGGCAATGTCAGCTGGGGCTGTTCTCACTTATCGCTGCAGGTTGACAGGGAAGAGGCGGAGCCGCAAGTTCCTTGATCAGTTTGGGGATGCTTGAACCCACTCATTGGATAATGTGAAATGCATCAACTTTCCGAATTGGGCGAACGCCGGGGCAAACGCCGCAACCTTCTGCTACCGCTGCTGAAACGAGACATCGAAGCGCGACACAAAGGCACGTTTGGGGGCGTCTACTGGTTCATTATTCAAAACGTGATCATGGTCGTTATTTACTCGACCGTCTTTGGGACCATTTTAAAAGGGACATGGCATCAGCAGAACAGCGGCCAAGTTAACTTTACCATTGTCCTTTTCATCGGTTTGATCCAGTATAATCTTTTCGCCGAGATACTGAATCGGTCGCCGCTGCTCGTGGTACAGAATTCCAACCTGGTCACCAAGGTGGTTTTTCCGTTGGAAATTCTTTCGTGTGTTGTTGTGGGCGTAGCGCTCTTCAACGCGCTCATTGCTTTCTGCGTCCTGCTAGTGGCGGCCCTCTTGCTCGGTGTGCATCTGTCCCTCAATGGATTTTTGCTTCCTCTGATTGTGGCGCCGCTAGCATTAATGGGTTTGGGCTTCAGCTGGATCTTGGCCGCATTCGGAACCTATGTGCGCGATGCAGGGCAGATTGTCGGCATCGGCGTCACGGCCATGATGTTCCTGTCGCCGTTGTTCTATCCGATCAACAATCTCCCAGGGTCACTGAGAACCCTTATTGAGTTCAACCCGATTACCATTCCCATGCAGCAAGCGCGCGCAGTCCTGATCTTCGGCGAGCAACCAGACGCCGTCCTGCTTGGGCTTCACTGGATTGCTGCCCTCGCTGTTGCGCTTTCCGGAAGATGGGTATTCGAGAAGATGCGGGGTGGATTCGCCGATGTCATCTAAACCAGCGATTTCCATCGAAAACGTTAGCAAGTCCTACAACATCTATTCAGCGCCACATGATCGCCTAAAGCAGATGGTGATACCCCGGCTCAGGCGCGCAATCGGTTTGCAACCGACGACCTATTTCAAGGCTTTCCAGGCTCTGGAAAGCATCTCCTTTGAAGTCGCCCGCGGTGAGGCTGTTGGGATAGTCGGCCGCAACGGCTCTGGCAAATCAACGCTGCTGCAGATAATATGCGGGACGCTCAGCCCTTCTGGAGGGAGAGTGGTAAAAAATGGGCGCACGGCAGCTCTCCTTGAGCTAGGCGCTGGGTTTAACCCCGAATTCACCGGGCGAGACAACGCAGCCCTCAACGCTGCGATTCTTGGCTTGTCCCCGGAGGAAATCGAGAGCCTAATGCCAAAGATCCAAGCGTTCGCCGATGTCGGGGAATTCTTCGACCGGTCCATGCTGACTTATTCAAGCGGTATGTATGTGCGGGTCGCCTTTGCGGTACAGGCGCTGATCGAGCCGGAGATTCTCATTGTTGATGAGGCGCTTGCAGTGGGTGATGCTGAGTTCCAGGCGAAATGTTACGACTATATCCGCAAGCTGAAGGCAGCTGGCACGTCGATCCTCTTCGTATCGCACGACATCGGTGCGGTACGCCAGCTTTGCGACCGTGCCATCTGGATCGACGCTGGACGCGTGCGACTGAGCGGATCAATCTCCACCGTTACCTCGGAATACACGCGCCGGCTGTTTGATGGCGAACGGTCCGCTTCTTCTCCTACTGAGGAAGGTGTTGCCGTCTCGATCACAGAAGAGGTAGCGCTCAACATGTCCGTCGTGAGTGAACACGCCGATCTGGACGGTCGGGACGACCCGCCGCCGTTGAACCACTGGGGATCACGTCTCGGTGTTGTCAAGCGCGTCTATACGGCCAACGGCTATGGAGATCGGACGCGGTCCTTCCACGATCGCGACACGATCAAGATATCCGTCGAGCTGGATTTGCCAGATGACATCTCCCGCGAGACGCTAGCGGTCGCCTTCTCAATCAAAAACCTCTCTGGGCTGGATCTGGTCGTAGGGTCTACCTGGAAAGATGATCGGCCAGTCTTTGGGGGTGTCCAGCGGAGCGTTACAGTTCATTTCAGCTTTGAAAATGTCCTAAATGCCAATGATTACGTGATTGCCGTTGGCGTCGAGGACCGGTCCAACGCGACGCCGATCTATTACGAGCATATCGAAGGCATTGCCTATATGCGGATCGACATGACGGAAAAGCACTATGGATTGGTTGCGCCCGTCATCAGCAGCGTGTTGGAAATGCCGAATGCGTAAGACAGACATGGAAGACGAGCAGGATATTGATATGTCGAAATCCATCAACAGTGAGCAATATTGGTCTTCGCGATTTGACGGCGACTGGCAGAACAAAGGCGGGCCGGACCAAACACTGTTTTTCTATCGTCTTGCACTGGAACTGCTTCCATCTTGGCTGACCCGCCAAATGCAAGTAGAGAAACTGTCGATTTGCGACTGGGGCTGTGCGACAGGGGAGGGAACATCCCTCCTGGCGCAGACATTCAGCGGCCCGGTTACAGGAATCGATTTCGCAGAGCCCGCGATAGTAAAGGCGAAGGAAAACTTCTCTTTACCCCGGTATTTCAGCATCGATCTTCTCAGCAAGCCGTGGCACGAGACATACGACGTGCTGTTTTGTTCCAACACGCTTGAGCATTTCCAAGACCCTTGGGGTACCTTGGCGAAGATTTCCACCCATGCCACCCAAACGCTTGTCGTACTCGTTCCATTCCGTGAATACAAACGACATGAGGAACACGAGGTCACCTTTGATGTGAACATGGTCCCGGCTGTCATATCAGACAGGTTCCATCTTGTTGCTGCACAAGTGGTAAACGCGGCGACGATGCCCTCTAGCTTCTGGCCGGGAGAGCAAATTCTTCTAGTATACTCGACCCGTGAAACGATCAAGCGGTCTGTTCTAACACTTGCAGATGTATCAGCCTCGCATGCACTGACGACGACTACGTCGCCCGAGATCATCCGTCTACAGACACAGGTCGAGAAGACTAAAGAAAGTCTCAGGTTGGCGATGGCCGCAATCGCTGCAAATGAAATGGAAATCGTGCGTCTTAAAGCGGCTAGGGATCAAATATATGCCAGCGCGTCCTGGCGCATCACGGCACCCATGCGCAAAGCAGTTGCACTTCTGCGTGAAGAAAAAGGCGGGGTTCGGTCTCTGGCTCGTGTTATCTACAGCAATCTTCCGCAGCCTGCACAAAAATGGTTGCGCAACAGGCTACGCGGTCTCGGCGCAAACCCGCCAGCCGCTAAGTTCATGCCAATGGTCGACGGTTCCGCTCTGCCGCCTCTCTCCGAAAAACCGGATGTGTTTATGTGGGCCGTCATCGACTGGCACTTCCGCGTTCAGCGGCCGCAGCATCTTGCGCGCGCTTTCGCCCGTAGAGGGCATCGGACATTTTATTTTTCGGGACATTTCATCAATTCCAACAAGCCTGGCTTCAAGGTGGAATCGCTATCGGAAGATGGTTCACTTCAGGTGATCTATCTACATGTTCCCGGCGCACCCTCCATCTATTTCGGCATGCCGGATGTAAAGACGACGGACGCAATCTTCGCTAGCCTCTCCCTTTTTCTTCAGTGGGCTAATTCGCGCGAAATCCTGTCAATTGTTCAGCATCCCTTCTGGAGCAGCTTTGCAGATCGCGTGAACAACCGCACATTGATCTACGATCTGATGGATCATCATGAGGGTTTCGGAGACAATGCGGCAGACGTGATTGCGGCAGAACATGCTTTGTTACGCGATGCCGATCATGTCATCGTTACTTCCACGTTCCTTGAAGACGTTGCAACAAAGAAAAATCAGAATGTCTCGATGGTCCGCAATGCAGGCGAGTACAAGCATTTCTCGACCGCTCCGGCAGATGTCTATCGTGATGAAAAGGGACGCAGGATTATTGGATACTACGGTGCCATTGCCGAATGGTTCGATCTCGATTTAGTGGAAAAGGTCGCCACAGCATATCCCGATGCCTGCGTTCTGCTCATCGGAGGAGACACAGTGAAGGCCCGGGAGCGGCTTGCGCGACTGCCGAACGTGGTCATGACTGGTGAGGTGCCCTACGAGCGGCTTCCCCACTACCTCTATGGCTTCGATCTTTGCATCTTGCCTTTCAGGGTAATACCGTTGACGCTCGCTACCAATCCAGTGAAGGTTTACGAGTATCTCAGCGCCGGAAAGCCCGTCGTGTCTGTTGACCTTCCTGAAATTCAGCAGTTCGGCGATTGCGTGGCGTGCGCGGCCACCCACGAAGACTTTGTTGCTGCAGTGGGCCGAGAACTGGCTGTCCGAGCCGATACCGAGGCTGAGGCGAAGCGTCGTGCTTTCGCCGCGGAACAGACCTGGGACCACCGAGTGGATGCCTTCTGCGTTGCGCTTGAGAGTTCGCGTCGTCCCCTCGCGAGCATAATTGTCGTAACGTTTAATAATCTCGAATTTACAAAGGCATGCCTTGAGAGCTTAGACTTGTATACTGCCTATGACAATTACGAGGTTGTGGTGATCGATAATGCTTCAAGCGATGGGTCACGGGAATTCTTGGGTCAATGGGTAAAGAATGGCGACAACCGAAAAATCATCCTAAATGACGACAACCTGGGTTTTGCTGCCGCCAACAATCAGGGTCTGCAAGCGGCACGGGGGGATTACTTTGTTCTGTTGAACAACGACACCTATGTGACGCCCGGATGGCTCGGAACGCTGCTGGAACATTTGAAGAGAAACAGGCAACTGGCTCTCGTTGGACCAGTGACCAATAATATCGGCAACGAAGCGAAGATCTCGATCAGCTACTCCGGCATGGATGAAATGCGCCGCGCTGCGCTCCAGTACACATCTCGGCACCTGGGGCATTTGTTGAACGTGGAAGGGATAGCCTTTTTCTGCGTCGCCTTCAGCCGAGCGACGATGGACGCCATTGGCAAGCTAGATGAGGCGTTCGGCGTGGGCTTCTTCGAGGACGACGATTACTGCATGCGTGCTCGGAAGTTGGGCATGGACGTTTCCGTTGCGGACGATGTGTTCGTTCACCATCACTTGTCTGCATCTTTCGACGCATTAAAGGCGAACAGAAAGCGGCAGCTCTTTGAGGCAAACAAGGCAATTTTCGAAGCTAAATGGGGGCCTTGGAAGCCGCATAGTTACAGGAGGTAAGAGCGTTGGTACTGCGCGGGTGACCTGACTTTTGTGGCCCCTCAGTCTTTTCGCTGTGGTCGGGTTGTTCAACGCCAAACTCAGGGACACCACCGATGATCGAGGATACGACAAGTCTGCGTTCTTTCTTTGAGGAGAGCGCGGATCAAGGTTTGCTTCATGGTCGGCTTTGGCGCCGAGAAGCTGATGCCGTTGGAATTACGCGGCTGTCGATCGGCACAGCGCAATGGATATCGCGACAGAAATCGGGGGGCCGGACAGGCAGCGTTGAAGCATGCTCTGAACCGCGAACCGACAGATATCTGCCAGCCTTTGTCGAACCCCACCGCGGCAAGAGGGTTTTGATAGGCTGACAGAAATGACAAATCAACCTTTCAGCCATCCAGATATATGACATTGGATACCATCGGAAGGATGAATAATAGTCCGTCCACCAGCCCGCCAGCAGCAAATTGATCCACTCCCGCCCGCCTCGTATGGTCGGGCGAGCGCCGGAGACATGTACCGCCACATGGCAAAGATCTCAAAAAAAGACCGTGGCATCCGGCAGAAAACACGGTAATGAACGCTCGGTGCCGCGAATGGCTTGCATATAGGACTGCTTCAACTTGTGTGAGAGACAACATGACAATCGTAGTGACGGGTGGCGCCGGTTTCATTGGCAGCAATTTCATTCTGGATTGGCTAGCGCTAAGCAATGAAGTTGTCATCAACGTCGACAAACTGACTTATGCCGGAAATTTAGAAAATCTTCAGAGTCTGAAGGATGGCGACGGCCATATCTTTGTGCTGTCCGATATGGGAGATTTCGCAAATATCTCCGAGCTTTTGAAGGCACATAGACCTCGCGCGGTGGTGAATTTCGCAGCTGAATCACATGTTGATCGGTCGATTCATGGGCCAGCAGCTTTCATCGAAACCAACGTGGTCGGGACCTTCCGATTTCTCGAGGCTGTGCGGTTTTACTGGAACAACCTTCCTAACGCTGAAAAACAGGCGTTCCGGTTTCTGCATGTGTCGACCGATGAAGTTTACGGCACACTCACGCCATCCGATCATCCCTTCCGCGAAGACAATCGGTACGAGCCAAACAGCCCCTATTCGGCAAGCAAGGCGGCTTCTGACCATCTAGTGCGCGCCTATCACCACACCTACGGACTGCCGGTTCTTACGACTAATTGTTCGAACAATTACGGTCCCTATCACTTCCCAGAAAAGTTGATCCCGCTCTGCATCCACAATGCGCTCGCAGGCAAACCTTTGCCGATTTATGGAGACGGGCAGCAGATCCGTGATTGGCTCTACGTAAAGGATCATTGCTCAGCGATTCGCCGCGTCTTAGAAGCCGGGCAAATAGGGGAAGCCTACAACATCGGCGGCTGGAACGAGATGGCCAATTTAGAGGTTGTCACGATCTTGTGTAGCATCCTAGATGAGCTGTCGCCGCGTCAAGACGGGGTGAGTTATATCGAGCAGATCAGTTTTGTGAAGGATCGCCCAGGCCACGATCGCCGTTACGCAATCGATGCGACCAAGATCGAGCGCGAGCTCGGTTGGAAACCGGCCGAAACCTTCAATACCGGCATTCGCAAGACGGTGCAATGGTATCTCGACCATCAAGACTGGGTTGAGAACGTGACGAGCGGTGCCTATCAGAATTGGGTTGGCAAGCAGTACGGAGCGTGAGGATCATGCGCCTGCTTCTAACAGGAAAGAACGGTCAGGTCGGCTTTGAACTGCAACGGGCTCTTGCGTTACTCGGCGATGTTGTTGCGCTTGATCGATTGACTTGCGATCTGGAGAGTGAGGTTTCGATTCGAGAAGCTGTCAGGCGTTTCGAGCCGAACGTCATTGTCAATCCCGCTGCCTACACTGCTGTTGACAAAGCTGAAAGTGAAGAGGGGCGGGCGCGTGCTATCAACGCCCGCGCACCGGCAATTTTGGGCGAAGAGGCGGCCAGACTAGGTGCGCTCGTTGTTCATTATTCGACCGATTATGTTTTTGATGGTAAAACGGAACGCTTTTACCGGGAGACCGATGCCACCACGCCACAAAGCATCTACGGAAAGACCAAGCTTGCTGGTGAAAAAGCGCTAGCTGCAACGGGTGCGCGCCACGTGATCTTCCGCTCAAGCTGGGTATACGGCGTCCATGGTTCCAATTTCGTCAAGACAATGCTACGGCTTGCAGGCGAGCGCGAAACGCTAAGCGTAGTCGCC
The DNA here is from genome assembly GCA_900465665.1 of Hyphomicrobiales bacterium. Classification (GTDB taxonomy): domain Bacteria; phylum Pseudomonadota; class Alphaproteobacteria; order Rhizobiales; family Rhizobiaceae; genus Rhizobium. The sequence goes on along the minus strand of UBJO01000040.1, from coordinate 4,872 downwards.
GACCAGATCGGGGCGCCGACCTCTGCGGCCTTGATTGCCGACGTGAGCACTCTCGTCATTCGGAGACTGAGTGAAACGAATACAGCGGGCCTTGAAGGTGTCTATCACTTGGTCGCGAGTGGAGAAACAAGCTGGCATGAGTATGCGTGCCACGTAATCGAGTATGGGCGCGCCAAGGGCCATGTGATAAAAGTCGCGCCCGATGCCGTAAGGCCAATCGCAACAGAAGATTATCCAACTCCCGCAAAAAGGCCTGCCAATTCGAGACTAGATACCCAGAAACTTCGTGACGCATTCGGCCTGACCCTGCCCGACTGGAGGGGCAGCCTCGATCACGTTCTTGAGCAGATCCTCTGAGGCACATTATGACAAATCGCAAGGGCATTATCCTCGCCGGAGGTTCCGGTACTAGATTGCATCCGGCAACGCTTGCAGTCTCCAAACAATTACTTCCGGTCTATGATAAGCCAATGATATACTATCCGCTGACGACACTTATGTTGGCGGGCATCCGCGAAATTCTCATTATCTCTACGCCGCATGATACGCCACGTTTCCAAGCGCTGCTTGGCGATGGTCGGCAATGGGGCCTCCGTCTCGAATACTGCATTCAGCCAAGCCCTGATGGGTTGGCACAAGCTTTCATCCTCGGACGTGATTTTATTGGTCAGTATCCGAGCGCGCTGGTGCTGGGCGACAATATTTTTTACGGCCACGACTTCCAGAAGCTCCTTCGCAACGCGGCATCTCAGACCGAGGGCGCGACAGTCTTCGCCTATCACGTCCAGGATCCCGAACGGTATGGGGTAGTAGAATTTGATAAATTTCAGCAGGCCCTCTCGATAGAGGAAAAGCCGGCGCAGCCCAAGTCGAACTACGCGGTCACGGGGCTCTATTTCTACGACACACAGGTGTGTGACATCGCCGCCAGCATAAGGCCATCGTCGCGCGGTGAACTGGAAATCACTGACGTTAACTGCCGCTATCTGTCAGAAAATGCGCTCAAAGTCGAAATCATGGGACGTGGCCATGCTTGGCTCGATACAGGAACGCATGACTCGTTACTCGAGGCTGGACATTTCATTGCAACCATCGAGAGGCGACAAGGTCTGCGTGTCGCATGTCCGGAAGAAGTCGCATACCGCAGTGGTTGGATTGATGCCGATCAGCTTGAGGAGCTTGCACAGCCATTGATAAAGAGCGGCTACGGGGCATATCTGCAAAATATCCTGAAGGAAGACATTTTCTGATTGCCACGATCGTGTCCCGAGCTGGACTACGCCGTTTATTGGAAGCCACTAGTTGGTTTCTGCTGGGAGGGGTTGTTAAACATCCACATTAGGGGCACCATCGATGATTCAGGTAATTGAGAACTTGCAGTCGCTTGTTGCGAAGAGCGCTAATTCCGATCTGCATTGTGAGATGAGGGGCTTTTCCTTCGGAAAGCAAATATCGGTGGGGGTCGGCGCGGGACGCGGCGAGAAGATTGGCTTTCAGCTTGCCAGTGCGACGTCTATCGCCTCAAGATCGGAAGGCTCGACAGGTACCCATCAACTCTCGAAGATGTGTACCAGTAGCAAATCCCAAGATTTCTCGAAACGCGCTCCATGACCGAGAAGCTAATGACTGGTTTAGCGAAACGACGAATAGGCCTTCCAGCTTTCCGGCAAAGTAGCACTGGGTAGCAGCGCGACAATGGACGATGGTCAATTCATCAGCTGTCAGCCGGTCTGATCCATTCAGCCGCGCCAGAACGCACCGCAAGCGCGGCAGCTAAAAACCACCACACGGGATTCTATTGATGCAAGCGACGAAGACGCATATTCCTGAAGTCATTATCCTAGAGCCGAGAGTATTTGGTGACGATCGTGGTTTCTTTCTCGAAAGTTTTAACGCACGCACGTTTGAGGCGCTGACGGGTGTGACACGCAGCTTTGTGCAAGATAATCACTCGAAATCTTCGCGTTACGTCTTGCGTGGGCTGCACTACCAGATTCGTCAGCCCCAGGGGAAACTGGTTCGTGTGGTCCACGGTGAAGTGTTTGACGTCGCGGTCGATCTGCGTCGCTCGTCGCCGACCTTTGGGCAATGGGTAGGTGCAGCGCTCTCACACGAGAATAGGAAGCAACTGTGGGTTCCCGAAGGTTTTGCGCATGGTTTTGTAGTTTTGAGCGAGACAGCTGAATTCCTCTATAAGACGACTGATTTCTACGCGCCGGAGTACGAACGCAGCTTGCTGTGGAACGACCCCGCGATTGGGATCGATTGGCCTTTTGAAGGACAGCCGAAACTGGCGGCAAAAGACGCTGAAGCCACTACGTTGGATAAGGCTGAATTATTCGACTAAGAGTAGTTGGATTTCGCTAACTTTGCCGTTCGTAAAGGCAAGCCGAGGCTTTGGAGCTGCCCCAGAAAGGCCGGAAAGGATCAGATTCTGCTTCACGGTTCAAGAATTCGCGGGGACAGATATCGCGAAGTCATGTGCTGGTGAAGCGCGTAATAATGTTCGAACTAAAATGGCAATAATTCCAACCCTCTCTGCTGTCGACCACTGACAGCACCGCTCATGGGTGGCCAGGACTTGGGGACTGCCACCGGTCTAAGTAGGTTAATAACCTGGCACACTCGATGAGAGGGAGAGATCCTTTCCGGATAGTTGCGGTGCACTACACATGGCGATTTTTTTGTTTTGATATCATCCGGAACGAACCAATTCTCATTTGCCAATGCCCTGGAAGGCGTAATCAGGATTACGACAGCTTGCCTCGCTGCCACGATGTTGCTCGCGAGCTCATCGCTGCTGGGCGACGTCGTTGGCCTGATCATGGGCATAGCGCTGATTATCGTGTGTCTGGCGTTTCATTTGGCGAATTATCCTCGTATGCCGGGACTCAACGCTGACTGGACGGGTGTAGCTGTCCTTCTCCTGTTCGCGTGCCATTCCTTTCTCTGGGTGGCGTCGTTCTCGTCTCAGCAAGGGAGCGACTTTGGCGTCTATTACAAATGCGGGATCGATTTGCAGGAAAGGCTTGCTGAGAATATCGAGGCTTGTCAGTCACATTACATTTCTTATGGTGACCTTTATTGGCGACGGTCCTTGCTTTATACCGTGCCGATCGGGTGGTTTGGCGGCAGCTATTTCGAACTTAAAATGTTCAACGCCTTTCTTCAGACTGCGTCGGCAACGGTCCTGTGGTTTGCGGTGCGTGCAAGAGTTGGATCGGGTGCGGCTCTCATTGTCCTTCTGATCTTTTTAGCCATGCCGGAGAGGATATACGCTCTTTCGTTGGCGACGCCCGACAACATTGCTGTTTTGTTGATTGTTATCGGACTTGCCGTTGTGGAATGGATGGAGCGAACTGTTCTTTCGGCGACAATAGCGGGGTTGATCGTCGGAATGGCGGCGGTTGGGCTTGATTTCAGTAGAAGTGTTGGCGTGTTTCTGTTGGTTGCAGCGCTTGTTTCGGCCCTTCTTCAGAGCGCTAGATCTCGTTCAATTGCCAAGTCTGGTGCATTTTTAGGAGCCGTGGTCGTCTCGTACTTAAGCTCTCGTGGCATGTTATCCGCACTCGCTGGCGAAGGTGCTGGAGACGGTTTCCTTCGCTTGGCTTCTTCTCTGGTCATCGAAAGTGATGACGTCAGAACTAGCTTCAACTGGATCCATTATTTTTGGCCTGCGATACCTGAAGAGCTCCGATTCCGTGTGGGGATTCTCCGAATCTTCAATGAGCTTCTGTCCAACGGCGCCGACTATCCGTTTTACATATGGAAGAAGGCACAATCATTGACCGCTGGAAATGGATACTTGTGGTTTGCTAGCGCCGATCTGACCGCCAATTTGGATACGTCTTTAGCTTTTCCTGCAAACGTCCCTGATCGGGCAATCTCGTTATCGCCCTTGATTGTCAGGTTGGCGATCGTCATAGTCTTGGCGTTGGTCATCCGAGGCGCAATAGTAGGACGCTTTTCGCTGACGCTAGCCGTGGCGATGCTGTTCTTCTCCTTTGGGTGCGGCGTCATCCTCTTCATAGGGGAGGTGCAGCCACGCTACTTCCTTATTTTAACGCCTGCCGCCATAATAGTCTCCGGATCTGGCTTCAGTCCGTCTTCGGCTTTCGGTAGAATTGACATTCGGAAATTAGCCTGGGGTGGCTCAGTACTGCTTATCGCGGCGATGTTCGTGCCGATTGCATGGTTGTCAACCAAGGCATGGCTTACACCAATCGGCTTTGAAATCGCTGAAGAGCAAACCTGTGATGCAGGACACCCCAAAACGTTCGAGAACGGCAATCTTATCTCTTTTACGATCCCGCAAGGTTCTAGGTGTGCAGGGATTGAGCTCAAGCTCACGCCTGGAAATGTTGGCGTATTCGTTTCGGATGGACAGTTCCCTCTGCGGTCAGATGCCTCTGATCCTAACGAACTGAGATACGCTTTTGCGACTGAAGATGCGCGCGTTGATGGGAGGTTCGGTGTTAACCACGTTCAGTGGGTTGAGCTGTCTGTTCACAGCAGCGGTACCTTGCGCTTTTCTGTCGAAAGAAATTCGAACGATAGCCTGGTAGAAAGAACGATATACCTAACCTATCCGACCCGCCTCTAAAATCGACCTTCGTCCTCCGTGGCGAATGGCTGTGTGCCTTCGCTGGTAAGGCCTCTGACCCGCTCAGATTATCGATCCTAAAGCGTGTCGCATCTATTCAGCCTCATATCCTGCTGCCTTGAAGAAGTTTCGGCATTCGGTGACGGAGAAGAGGGTAATGATGTCGCCGAGCGCTTTGGTGATTGGTAAGCGGTTAGCCGAGGGCGTGGGGCTTGAAGTTCCAGGGCATAAGCGCCTCGATTTCAGATACAGGCCAGCCTTGAGCGATG
>UBJO01000090.1 GCA_900465665.1 Hyphomicrobiales bacterium | reverse complement strand
TGCCCAGCCCGGACACATAGGTAACAATCTGTACCTAAGACATAGGTAACAACCTCGTGCCGAACGGGTTGTCGATTGTTTGCAATGTCCTCTGTTCTAAGTCGATATATCCGAGATCATAACGCAGGAAGCTGACGAGCCAAATGCCGTCGTCGACTTCCTTGAGGCCGAGCTTTTGTCCGGCCATGACGGTCGAGATGTTGACCTTCTTGCGATGGATGCACAGCCGCCCGCAGTTGGTGACGATGGCGTCGCGATCGTGGAAGGGATAGTCGATGTCCGGCAGGCCCTGATAGGGTCTGGGCGATGGGGTGTAGAGCTCGGCCGGGACCTTCATGGACAGCGCCTCATGCGGCCGTTCTTCATTGAATTCGCTGACGAAAGCGTCGAAACGCATCTGCTGCTGCAGGATATTGCGGCCCGGCGGCCTCGTCGCTTCCTTCTTGAGCGTCAGGTGCATGCGCTCGTGGCGGCCGTTCTCCTGAGGGTGGCCGGGACGGATGCGCTCGATGGCGATGCCGAGCCTGAGCCACCAGACCGAGAGCTTTGACAGATTGTAGAGCCCGTTGGGACTGGCGAAGGGCAGGCCGTTATCGGAGCGGATCGCGGCCGGCAGGCCCCGCTCGGCAAAAACCCGCCGGAAGGCTTCGAAGACACCCTGTTCGCGCGTCGATTCGAAGGCCTCGCAACACAGAAGATAGCGCGAGAGCTGGTCGGTGATCGTCAGGGGGTAACAGTATTGGCCGTTGCCCAGCTTGAACTCGCCCTTGAAGTCGGCGCACCAGAGATCGTTGGGACCAGATGCTGCCGATAGCGGCGTGCCGACGGCCTTGTTCGCATGGTTCCTCTTGCGGGCCTGGCTTACAAGGCCGTAGCGGTCCAGCACGGCATGCACCGTGCTTTTGGCCGGAATGCGCACGTCGCCGGCCAGCCGCCGCACAAGCAGCTCGCGGATCTTGCGTGCGCCCCAGTGCGGCTTTTCCTTCTTGAACCGCACGATCATCGCCTCCACCGGCTCAGGCAACTGATTGGCATAGCGCACTGGCCGTCGAGATCGATCCGTAAGCGCCTCCTGTCCCTCATCCTTGTAGCGATTGAAGATCTTGTAGCCGGTCTTGCGCGAAATGCCGAACGAACGGCACACATCGCTCATGCTCTCGCCTTCCAGCAGGCGGGCGACAAATCGAAGACGCTCATCCATGACCGAAGTCTCTCTCCACGGCATCCACACCTCCCGATAAAATCGAAAAGTGTAACCCATGTCTCCGGTACGAATTGTCACCTATCTCTCAGGTCGGGCAAATAGCGCGTCGTCGGTTCTTATCCCTTCAAGGCGTTACCAGCGCGACAGGAAGAAGGGCGCATTTGCAGTCCCCTGCGATGAAAGGAATAAGCTGGGTCCCTGACCCATGTCCGTCCTCTTTGAAAAACATGCTATTTGTGTCCTCTTAGTACTCTTTTCACAAGACTTACAAAGAGTCCTTGTACGTCTCTTCGAACCTATGTTACCTTGTGTACCATGAGTACACCGAAAGAAATCAAGCTAAAGAATGTCTTGGAAGCCGTCCCGGCAGGCTTTGTCGCGGACGCACGTTGGCTAGACAGTCAAGGCATCAGCCGCTTCCTCACGCGAAAGTATGTTGAGAGCGGTTGGCTGGAGCGCCTCGAGCGCGGCGTCTTCCGTCGCCCGGCGCCGCAGCCAGCGCCGCTCGACTGGCGGACCTGCCTACTCTCGCTCCAGCACATCATGAGCTACAAGATCCATGCCGGTGGCATCACTGCCCTCGGCGAGCAGGGATATCGCCACTACTTGCCTTTGGGAGCTCCCGCACCTGTGTGGCTCTATGGCGATGATATCCCGTCATGGGTACCGCGCTTGAAACTCGACGCGCCCCTAATCACCCGCGGCACGTCCCTGTTCACCGATCCAGATTTAGGCCTCACCGAGAACAAATCTGCCAGCGCTCTTACGACGCCGTGGGGCTGGGCGCTTCGAATGTCGTCACCAGAGCGCGCCCTACTGGAAGTCCTCGACGAACTGCCCGCCCATGAGAGCTTCCACAATCTCGACATGGTATTTGAAGGGTTGGCCACGCTCAGCCCGCGCCGGTTGACGGCGCTGCTGCAGAGCTGTCGGAAGATCAAGGTTAGACGCCTTTTCTTTGTGTTCGCCGACCGCCATAAGCATTCTTGGCGCGAACGCCTCAATCCCGATGACTTCAAGCTGGGCACGGGCGACCGCGCCCTCGTGAAGGGCGGCAAAATCCACCCCCGCTACCGCATCATGGTTCCCTCGGAGTTCGTCGAAACCTCAACAGGAGCTGCCGATGGCCCGTGAACCCTATGCCGCCCAGGTCGCGCTGTTGGTGCGGCTTCTCCCCTTTATCGCAGCTGAGAAGGTCTTCGCGCTGAAAGGCGGAACTGCAATCAATCTGTTCTATCGCGACATGCCTCGGCTCTCGGTTGATATCGACCTGACCTATTTGCCGGTCCGGGACCGCGTGGAGAGTCTGGCCGAGATCGACGAAGCGCTGGACCGCATCACCGCCGCCGCCAACGGCGGCATTGCGGGGCTTGATGCTCGCCGCATCGCTGGCGGCGGCGGGGGCGCCACCCGCATCCGCGCCCGGCTCGGTGGCGCCGAAGTCAAGATCGAAACTTCGCCCGTCACACGTGGAGTCGTCCACGCTCCCGAGCCACGGGATGTTTCGCCCGCGGTCGAAGATGAATTCGGGTACGCGTCTATCCAGGTCGTATCGTTCGAAGATCTGTTTGGCGGCAAGCTTCACGCGGCGGTGGATCGCCAGCACCCGCGCGATCTCTTTGACGTCAAGCTGCTCTACGACCATGAGGGGCTGACCGACGCGCTGTTCCGTACGTTTCTCGTTTACGTCGCCAGTTCGCCGCGTCCGGCGCATGAACTGCTCTCACCGAGCCTAAGCCCTCTGGACGAACCCTACGCCTTGGAGTTTGTCGGAATGACAACCATCCCAGTCACGATCGACGAGCTCGCGAGGACAAGAGACCGGCTTATCGCGGATATCCGCGCCCGACTTGCTGATAAGGACACGCAGAGGTTTTTGCTGAGCCTTCATGACGGGGCGCCGGATTTTGACGCTATCGGCCTGCCGCAGGCAGCCGCACTCCCGGCGGTCCAATGGAAACTCGTGAACCTGCGCAAGCTCATTGCGGAAAATCGCGAAAAGCATACCGCGCAAAGAGCTGATTTGGAGCAGCTCTTTACATGAACGACACGAGGAGAGGGTAGATCATGAAAATGGAGGGGGCCTGGAGGTTCGACTCACCGGGAGAATTGCCGCGCGAAGCCGTAATCGAATTCGACATACTCGTAGGAAAGGTGGCTGCGCAGGGTAACAGGTGCGCCATCCTCGAACACTTTAAACGCTACTTCGCAGGCGCTTGCGGCAGTACAGCCAACCGCAGCTCGTCCGAGAGCTGGGCGGAGTCTGACCTCAACAATCTTATTTGGCAGGCGGCCGACAACGCGCCGCTCTTCATCGAAGCCTTTTATGAAGGCTGCGAGGCGCTACGCGGCGACGACTTTACTTTGCCGGAAGTGAGCCGCATCAATCGTATCCTTGCGGACCATCAAGCCGGGTTCGAGATCAGGCTGCCAGCCATTGTCGCGGTCGGAATCCATAAGCCGATACCTGTGCCCGAGCGCTATCAGTCACTCGATGAGCAGGCGCAGGATCTTGTGCAGCAGTCGTTCCGCGGCTCTGAGCGGCTGCTTTCCGAGGGGCATCCGCGGCAGGCTGTGCAGGAGATATTGTGGCTGATGGAATCCGTGCTTACCGCGTTCAAGGGCCTTAGTGCTGGGGAAACCACGATCGAAGCGAAGTATTTCAACAAGATCGCTATCGAGCTCCTGACGAAGATGAAGGGACAGACCATCGAGCAGGTTCTGACCTGGCTGACCACCCTGCATGGCTACCTGTCGTCGCCGACCGGGGGCGGCGTCCGCCACGGTGTCGACCTCAAGAGTGGGATCACCATCAACGCGGATGAAGGCCGTCTTTACTGCAATCTGATCCGGAGCTATGTCACCTTCCTGATGGCAGAACATGAACGTTTGAGCCGCATTGTTCCGGGCTAGCTTCCGCACGCTCGCCATAACGCTCGTCCGACCGACATTTGGAAACTCGGGGAGGGAACCTCGGTAGTCAAACGTTCGTTCTGACAAGGGTAATCAACATCGACACGCGCAACTTATGTCTCTGATTTCCTTATAGTAGTTTCTCAGAACAGCGGTTCGATTCCCATCAAGAGCATAAGCAATGGGTAAACGTTTCTACGGTGCTCGCTCAGCTGGTCCGGAAATGGCTTGTGCCGCAGGTAGAGTGGTAGTATTGATGCGGCACCTTTCCGGTGGCTTTCGAGGATTGACGCTCGAATGGCTCCGCTACTCGGCGCGCCCTAGCAAAGTCAAACAGAAATCGGTGAACACACGGACCTTCGCAGCACGATGGCGTCGCGAAGGGAAGATGGCATAAAGCGGAAAGGTCTCGTCGGGCCAGTCAGGAAAGATCTCGACGAGCTTTCCTGTATTCATGATGTGCTGCGAGCCGAGTTCCATGATCTGCGCGATACCTGCTCCCTCGCAACAAGCTCCGATCATTGTCTCGACGTCCGAGACCATTAATCGCGCTGGCGGGCGGATCGGAAACACCTCAGTTCCGCGACGAAACTCCCATTCAAAGGCGCGCCCGGTGGTCGGATCCCGATAATCGATGCAGGTGTGATTGATGAGGTCGCGTGGGTGCTCGGGCTTACCATGTCTTTTAAGGTAGGCCGGTGCCGCTACGGTCAAAATGCGTGTCTCCAACATCTTGCGGTTGGTGAACCCGGCGACCGGCGGCTCCCCAAACCGCAAAGCCATATCGAAAGCGTCCGCAACCAGATCGCCGATGTGATCACGCATGATCAACTCAAGCCGCAGGTCTGGATGTTGTTCGAGAAAGCCCGCAAGTTCGCGGGCTAGAACCAGGCGAGAGAAGAAGGGATCGACGTTGACACGCAACCGGCCGCGAACCTTCTCCGTCGCACCTGCGGCATCCAAGGCGGCTTCCTCTATGCCGTCGAGATGAGGCCCCACGCGCTCCCAGAATCGGCGCCCCTCATCTGTCAGCCTCAAGGTCCGCGTCGTCCTGTCGAGCAGGCGTATGCCGATCCGGGCTTCCAAGCGTTGTATTGATCGTCCGACACCGGATTGAGTCATTCCCAATGCTTCGGCGGCGCGCGTCATCGTCCCGGCTTCTACCACCGCCATGAGGACGGTCACACCGGATAACAGCCGTCCGTCATATGCCATTTTTCCATGACTCCATGTCCGAAATCATATGACAGATATGCGCTGTCGTTCGGAGATCAAGGACCCCATTTTTCGAGGGAAGGCAGAAGGAACACGTCTGACGGTCGTCGAGG
>UBJO01000097.1 GCA_900465665.1 Hyphomicrobiales bacterium | reverse complement strand
GGGGTTGGGGAGGGGTCTTCATCACACTCACAAACGAAAAATGCCGCGGCACAAAGTACCGCGGCATCTCAAACCATCGATAAATTACTCGCTTACGCTAGCTGCGCATCCAGCGTGATCGGCACCGCGGCCAGCGCCTTGGAAACCGGGCAACCCGCCTTGGCCTTGCCGGCGAGCTCGATGAAGGTCTTCTCGTCGCAATCAGGAACCGTGCCGCGCAGCGTCAGGAGGATGGCGCTGATCGCGAAGCCGCCCTCGACGCTCTCGAGCGTCACCTTCGCCGTCGTTTCCATGCTGGTTGCAGTAAAGCCGGCCTCGCCGAGGATGAGCGACAACGCCATGGTGAAGCAGCCGGCATGGGCGGCGCCGATCAGCTCTTCGGGATTGGTGCCCGGGAGACCTTCGAAGCGGCTGGCAAAGCCATAAGGGTAGGATTTGAGCGCGCCGCTCTGCGTCGAGATCTGACCCTTGCCGTCCTTGATGCCGCCCGACCACTGTGCGGAACCTGTGCGATTGATCTGCATGCCGTTCTCCTGTTGGACTGAGTGTTCTCCAACGCAGCGACCCGCCGCGTCATCCGGTCAAGAGGCGCGAAAACCCCTTCGCCCGAGCATATAAGTCTCTAATCCAGGAAGGCGACAGTCTTGTAAAATTTGATTGCTTCAGTGCTGCGCTGATCAGCGGATGGTGCCGGCGGTCTCCAGCGTAAAGAGTTCCTGCGGCCGCTGCACGCCGCGCAGCGCATAGCGCCCGACGCAGGCCAGCGCGCCGCGCTCGGCCTCGGGAACGGCGGCGGCGAAATCGGACGACATCAGCACGTTGAAATCGACCGACCGGCAAAGCGAGGCGATGCGGCTGACCTCGTTGACGGCGGGGCCGATGACCGTGAAGTCGAGCCGCTCCTGGCTGCCGATATTGCCGTAGAAGACGTCGCCGATATGCAGGCCGATATAGACGTCGGTGGTCGGCCGCTCCTCGAAGGCACGCTCGTCGTTCAGCGTCACCAGTCGCTCGTGCAACACCCGTTCGGCCTTCAGCGCCGCCGAACAGGCATCCGCCGGCGCGTCGGCCTTGAAGATCGCCAGTACCCCGTCCCCAATCAGCTTCAGCACATTGCCGCCGGCCTCATGCACCGCCGTAATGACGAGATCGCTATAGGCATTCAGCATCGGCAGGATTTCCTCCGGCGAGGCGCTGTCGGAGATCTTCGTGTAGTTTACGAGATCCGAGAACCACAGCACCGCCGAAATCCGCTCCGACTTGCCGCGACTGATCTTGCCATCCAGCACCTGGCGCGCCGCATCTTCTCCAAGATAGACCTCGGCGATCGTGCGGGCGATACGCCCGAGCCCGATACACTTGATCGCCAGCGCCAGCACCGGCGCCAGCTTGCGCAGGACCATCATGTGATGATCGGAAAACCCTTCCTGATGGCGCGTGGCGAAATGCACGAAGAAGCAATCCATCTCGCCGATCGTGCCGGCCTTGTCGAACTTGCGCACCATCGCGACGAAATCGGTATGCCCTTCCGCCTGCATCGTATCCAGCATGTAGAAATCGGCCGGATCACCGAACGCCAGGCGCCGGCGAACCTCGTTCTCGGAGCCTGTCCAGAGATGGTAGAAGGCCGAGCGCTGCCAGTTTTCGAGCGAGTTTCCATCGCCGCCCATCGGGCCATAAGCAAACTCGGGCTCGACATCCTGCTCGCTATCCCAGCGAAAGGCGCGCCCCTCATGCACCGGGTGCAGCGTGTCCATCAGCGCCAGGCTGCGGTCGAGCGGGAGGCCAAGCCTGCGGCAGGTGTCGCAGAAGCCGGTCAGCAACTCGGTTTCAGTCGCGCCATTCAGCCCCTGCTCCGTCAGCCACGTCGCAACCGTACCGATATCACTGTATTCCATGCCATAGTCACCTTGTCTGATACGCAAGCCTTACCGTGATTTGACGGCTGACGGAACGGCAAAGCTGACAAACGTCATGTCCCGCCGCAATCTCATGCCGGCATATTGTAAGGTGTGATGATTTCCACCGCCGACAAGGATGCCGGCGCGATACGCCCGGAAACACCGCGGCTCATCACCGCCCGGAACGCCGTGCGCGCATCGGAGCGCAGGTCGTGATGCAGCACAAAGCCGATCTTGCCGGCTTTCAAAAGCGCGCGGTTATCGGCATCGAGATCATGCGCGACAAAAGCGCGGATCGGCCGACCGGCCGCCTCGAAAGCCGCCAGCACCGCGCGATTTCCGCCGCCAATTGAATAGACCGCATCGATCGTCTCGTCGGCCGCAATCGCCCGCGCCGCCAGAATGCCGGTCGCCGCGTCCGTTCCATGCCCTTCGCTGATCTCGGTAATGCCGATCTCACGGTATCGCTCGCGAATGATGCGGCGAAAGCCGATCTCGCGCTCCTCCTCGCCGCGGAACCGACCGCTCGACAGCGTCACCAGCACCCGTCCCGGAGCGCCGGCAAACCGCTCGCCGATCAGATAGGCGGCGGTCTCGCCCGCTGCCCTGTTATCCGCCCCGGCATAGGCGATCCGCGCCGAATTGGGCAGGTCGGTCACCAGCGTCACCACGGGGATGCCCGCCTCCTCCAGCCGCGACACGGCGGCGTCGATCTCGGGCACGTCGGGCGCCTTCAGCACGACAGCCTTGGTGCCGCGCAGCCGTATCCGGTCGAGAAGCTGGACGATCTCCGCCGGCTTCATCACCTCGGCGAAGTGAAAGCGGCAGCGAAACACCGTCGGCAGAAAGGTCGCGACTTCAGCCTCGAAGGCGGCGCGGACCGTCGTGCTGAAACGCTCCGGCGTCTCCATCACGATATCGATCGCGATCGTCCGCCCGCCGGCGGCCACCTCCGTCTGCTGTTTCTCGAGCTCGGCCATCGCCGCCCGCACCCGCAGTTCCGTCTGCCGCCGCACGCCCGGCCGGCCGTTCAGCACCCGGTCCACGGTCGCCGTGCTCAAGCCTGCTTGAAAGGCGATATCCTTGACGAGAAAGACATGCGCCATGTCGTGAGGCTCCGATCCAAATCTGATGTATTTTTGATGGATTCCTGATCTATCACGACCCTCGCCGCGCCGTATAGTGCCTTCATCAGGAATGGAGGAGCATCTGATGAAAACCGACAATCTGCAGAAGCTGCGTGCCGACCGCGTCTGGCTCACCGAGGATGCCTGCGATCTCGACGACTTCCGGGCGCTGGCCGAAAAGACGACATCGCTCGCCGATTATCCGAACGCCGCCGCGGTCGAGAAAAATGTGCTGATCTACGACAGCCGCAATGTCAGAGCTGTCATCGCCGATCCTGAAGGCAAGCGCGCGCTGCTGGCGGAGATTTGCGAAGCCTTCGCCGAAGGCCCCGGCGTCGTGGTCTTCACCGGCGCCTATGAGGACACCGGCGTCATCGACCGCGCCAGCAAGATCTTCGACGACATCATCACCGAGCAGCACCGCACATCGACCGGCGGCGGCGATCACTTCGCCAAGGCCGGCGCCAACGACCGCATCTGGAACTCGCTCGAAAAGCACTGCCTCGCAGACCCCGACAATTTCGCCGAATACTACGCCAACCCGATCGTGGCGCTGGCAAGCCAGGCATGGCTCGGCCCGAGCTACCAGATGACCGCGCAGGTCAACCGCGTGAACCCCGGTGGCGCCGCGCAATCTGCGCATCGCGATTATCACCTCGGCTTCCAGTCCTCTCAGGTGATCGAGCAGTTTCCCGTCCACGTCCACAGGCTCTCGCCGGTGCTGACGCTGCAAGGCGCGGTCGCCCATTGCGACATGCCGCTCGAAAGCGGACCGACGCTCTTCCTGCCGAACAGCCAGACCTACGTGCCGGGCTATCTCGCCCTCAAGCGCCAGGAATTCCGCGACTATTTCGAGAAGAACCACGTGCAGCTACCGTTGAAGAAGGGCGACGTCGTCTTCTTCAACCCGGCGCTCTTCCATGCCGCCGGCACAAACCGCTCGGCCGATATCAAGCGCGTCGCCAACCTGCTGCAGGTCTCCTCCGCCTTCGGCCGCGCCATGGAAACGGTCGATCGGCAGCGCATGAGCGCCACCCTCTTCCCGGCCCTGAAGCGGCTTTCCGACACGCTCTCGAAAGCCGAAATCGCCAATGCGGTGGCGGCCTGCGCCGAGGGCTATTCCTTCCCCACCAATCTCGACCGCGACCCGCCGGTCGGCGGCCTCGCGCCGAAGACACAGGCGCAGCTGATGCACGAGGCATTGGCCGCAGGCTGGAGCGACGAGATGTTCGCCGAGGCCCTGGCGAAACAGGCGGAGAAGAAGCTGAGCTGAGCACGCAGCACGGCACTCAATAGCAACAACGACAATAGGCCTCTCGCGTCGCGAGGGGCCATTCGCGCATCATCAGTCACAGATCATAGGGAGGAACATATATGAGCACAGACCACAGCCGCCTCGACGGCAAGATCGCCATCGTCACCGGCGGCACGCAGGGCCTCGGCGCCACCATCGCCCGGCTCTTTGCCGAGCGCGGCGCCAAGGGCATCGTCATCTGCGGCCGCAACGCCGACAAGGGCCGCGCCAAGGCCGAGGAGATATCAAGCGCTACCGGCGCGGAGGTGGTCTATGTCCAGGCGGATCTCTCAAAGGTGGAGGATGCCAGCAAGGTCGTGCAGGCCTGCGACAACGCTTTCGGCCGTGTCGATGCGCTGGTCAACGCCGCCGCCACCACCGATCGCGGCACCATTCTCGACACCAGCCCCGAACTCTTCGACGCCATGTTCGCGATCAACGTGCGCGCGCCGTTCTTCCTGATCCAGGCAAGCGTGAAGATCATGCGCCGCGAAAACACCGAAGGCACCATCGTCAATATCGGCTCGATGTCGGCCAAGGCGGGCCAGCCCTTCATCGCCGCCTATTGCACCTCCAAGGGCGCGCTCGAAACGCTGACCAAGAACACCGCCTACGCGCTGCTGCGCAACCGCATCCGCGTCAACGGATTGAACATCGGCTGGATGGCCTCGGAAGGCGAGGACCGCATTCAACGCGAGTTCCACGGCGCCGCCGCCAACTGGCTGGACGAAGCCGCCGCTGCCCAGCCCTTCGGCCGTCTTGTCGACCCCGAGGAAGTGGCCCGCGCCTGCGCCTATCTCTCATCGTCGGAATCCGGCCTGATGACCGGCTCGATGATCTGTTTCGACCAATCGATCTGGGGTGCCTACGACGGCTCGCCGCACCCGCAAGCCCCGCTCTGAAACATGCCAGGTCCAAAAATACGGGAGCCTCGGCCTTTTGCGCGGCCGGGCTCTGGCACGCCGCTTCGTTTACGTTTACGAAGGAGATCAAATCGCTTTGGGAGGAGCAGCCTGTGTCGCAAGATGCGCTTTATGACATCAGAGATGATCGTTTCAATCGCCTGATCGCGGGCAGCGCCAGGCTGGAAGAACTCTATTCCGGATGCCGCTGGGCCGAGGGTCCCGTCTGGTTCTCCGATCTCAACTGCCTGCTCTGGAGCGACATCCCCAACGAGCGCATCATGCGCTGGGTGCCCGATGGCGGCGCCTCGGTCTTCCGCTCCCCATCCAACTATGTCAACGGCAACACCCGCGATCGCCAGGGCCGGCTGGTATCCTGCGAACATGGCGGCCGCCGCGTGACCCGCACCGAGCCGGATGGCCGCATCACCGTGCTCGCCGATCGCTACAAGGGCAAGCGGCTCAATTCGCCCAACGACGTCGTCGTCCGCTCCGACGGCTCCATCTGGTTCACCGATCCAAGCTACGGCATCATGTCCGATTATGAAGGCCACAAGGCCGAGCCCGAGCAGGAAACCAGAAACGTCTACCGCATCGATGCCGGAACCGGCGAAATCGAAGCAGTCGCCACCGACTTCATCCAGCCCAACGGGCTCGCCTTCTCGCCGGATGAAAAGCAGCTCTATATCGCGGATTCTGGCTCCTCGAACCACGAGGTGCCGCGTCATATCCGCGTCTTCGACGTGATCGACGACCGCAAGCTGACCAACAGCCGCTACTTCTGCTCGATCGACAACGGCGTGCCCGATGGCTTCCGTTTCGACGTTGCCGGCAACCTCTGGAGCAGTGCCGCCGACGGCGTTCACTGCTTCGCGCCAGACGGCACCCTTCTCGGCAAGATAAAGGTTCCGCAGACAGTCTCCAACATCACCTTCGGTGGCCAGAAGAAAAACCGCCTGTTCATAACCGCGACGCAATCGGTCTACGCCATTTACACGACGACCAACGGCGCCCAGTACCCGTAAGCCAAAACTGACATTGAACGCGCGCCGGGCCGCTTGTGCGTCCCGTTGCGCCTCCGTCCCTGATACCGTTACTGCCGTGAGAAACTGACATGCGTTCAATCGTTCCCTATAACGAATCCTGGGCTTTCCATGAGGGTGCCGGCCAGCACCTGCTGCGCGATTTCGACGGCCGCGTCATCGTCAACCTGCCGCATACGGCGGTCGAACTCCCGTTCAACTATTTCGATGAAGCGAGCTATCAGCGCGCTTTCACCTATCAGAAACTGCTGCGCTGGATGCCGGAATTCGAGGGCCGCGAGGTCTCGCTTGTGTTCGACGCCGCCATGGCCGACGCCGTGGTCTATCTGAACGGCGAGGAAATCATCGCCCACAAGGATGGCTATACCCCCTTCGAGGCGCGCCTGACCAACGGCCTGCAACGCGGCGACAACCTGATCACCGTGACGATCGATGGCAGCGAGAACCCCGCCATCCCGCCCTTCGGCGGCGCGATCGATTACCTGACTTACGCCGGCATCTATCGCGAAGTCTGGCTGAAGGTCACCGATCCCGTCTCGATCCATAACGTCAAGATCGAGACCACGGATGTGCTCTCGGAAGAGAAGTCCGCCTCCGTGCGCGTCCATCTTTCTAACCCCCGCAATGTGCACTTCCTGGGAACGCTGACGGCCTCGCTCGCCGATATCGATGGCAATGTGCTGGCCACCGCATCATCAGACACGACAGGCGACGACGCCACGCTCGATTTCAACGGTCTCACCGGTATCGCGCTCTGGGATATCGACAATCCGGAACTCTACCGGATGACGGTGGAGCTGAAGACCAGCCACGGTTCCGACAGATTGACGACCAGCTTCGGCTTCCGCACCGCCGAGTTCACGCCTGAGGGCTTCCGGCTGAACGGCCGACCGCTGAAGCTGCGTGGCCTCAACCGCCACCAGTCCTTCCCCTATGTCGGCTACGCCGCCGGCCGCTCCGCCCAGGAACGCGACGCAGACATCATGAAATCCGTGTTGAAGTGCAACATGGTCCGCACCTCGCACTATCCGCAATCGAAGTGGTTTCTCGACCGCTGCGACAAGATCGGCCTGCTCGTGTTCGAGGAGATCCCTGGCTGGCAGCATATCGGCGACCAGGAATGGCAGCATGAATCGATCCGCAACGTCCGCCGGATGATCGAGCGCGACTGGAACCATCCCTCGATCGTCATCTGGGGCGTGCGCATCAACGAGAGCCAGGACAGCCACCACTTCTACGCCGAGACCAACCGGCTTGCCCGCGAGCTCGACCCCACCCGACCGACCGGCGGCGTTCGCTACATCACCGATAGCGAATTGCTTGAGGACGTCTACACGATGAACGACTTCATCCTCGGCAACGAGGAGCTGCCGGGCGCCAACCGCCCGCGCACGCCGCTGCGCCCGCAGCAGGAAAGTACCGGTCTCTCCTACAAGGTGCCCTACATGATCACCGAATTCGGTGGTCACATGTACCCGACCAAGATCTACGACCAGGAAGCGCGCCAGGCCGAACATGTGCGCCGCCACCTCGAAGTGCTGAACGCCGCCTATGGCGATCCCGACATAGCGGGCGCCATCGGCTGGTGCATGTTCGACTACAACACCCACAAGGATTTCGGCTCCGGTGACCGCATCTGCTACCACGGCGTCATGGACATGTTCCGCGAACCGAAATTCGCCGCTTACGCTTATGCCAGCCAGTGCGAACCCTCCGATGAGGTGATCATGAAGCCGGTGACCTTCTGGGCGCGCGGCGAGCGCAACATCGGCGGCGTGCTCCCGCTGATCGTGCTGACCAATTGCGACGAGGTCGAGCTGACCTATGGCTCGGTGACCAAGCGCGTCGGCCCGGATTACGAGAACTTCCCACACCTGCCGCATCCGCCCGTCGTCTTCGACCATCGCCACTTTACCGCCGACGAACTCGGCATCTGGGGCCAGAAGTGGATCGACGGCAGCTTCACCGGCTATGTCGACGGCGCGGCCGTGGCGCAACTGACGCTGGTCGCCGATCCGCTGCCGACGACGCTGCAGGTAGTGGCCGACAGCACCCGGCTGAAGGCACGCGAACGCGACACCACCCGCGTCGTATTGCGCGCGCTCGACCAGCAGGGCCAGCGGCTGCCCTTCCTGAATGAAGTGGTGACGATATCTCTCACCGGCCCGGCAAAGATCGTCGGCCCCAGCACAATCCCGCTCCAGGGCGGCACGGCCGGTCTCTGGATCGAGACCACGGGCCTGACCGGCGAGATCACGCTGGAAGCCACCTGCCCCCGCTTCGGTAAAGTCACGCTGACAATCGCTGCCGTCTGACAGCGGTCGGAGCCTTGGTCTTCACAGGCCAAGGCTCGATGCGTTCCCTACCACGCTCAGACAGGTGCCACCGAGCGAACGCTGCCGTTGTTGTCGACGATGCAGGAGAATTTCTTACCCCCGGCGTCGAGATCAACGGCAAACGTCCCGTCAGGCTGCAGCCGCGAGCCAGTCGGCAGAACCTTGACACCGGCTCCGGCGCTGCTCGTCACCGCATTGGCGCAAAGCAATTGCAGATCGGCCGGCGCCGTCATCAGCGTTGTGCGCGCCATCGCTTCAGGTGGCGGCGGCGCGGGTGTACAGGCGCCCAACGACAACAGTCCCGCCAGGGCCAGAAGAGCCCAACCGCCTCGCTTCAATTCTTCTCTCGACATCTGTCCCCTCCAGACGTTGATAATGTCAGGCCTGATCAATCCCCGGCCAGTGCCGGCACCATCGATCAGATACCCTTGTAAAGCGCGGCACCCTGCATCAGCACGATGACCTTGGCGCCAATCTGCACCCGCGAATGCAGGTCAGTCACGTCGTCATTGTTGAGCCGGATGCACCCCGACGACACGTCTAGCCCGATCGTCCAGGGTTCGGCCGTGCCGTGAATGCGGTAGATCGTATCCTGGTCGCCGGCGTAGAGATAAAGCGCCCGCGCCCCGAGCGGGTTTTCCGGCCCGCCGGGCATGCCAGCCGCCCATTTGGCGGCGTTCGCATCACGCGCCACCATTTCGGCGGGCGGCGTCCATACCGGCCATTCCGCCGTGCGCCCGACCCTGACGATCCCCGCCCAGCCGAACCCATCGCGGCCGACACCGATGCCGTAGCGGATCGCCTGCCCGCCAGGCTGCACGAGGTAGAGAAAATGCTGGTTGCCGTCGATGATGATCGTCCCCGGCGGCTCAGCGGTGCGGAACGTCACGATCTGCCTGCGAAAGGCCTCCGGCGATTGCTTGTTGCGCGCGTAGTATTGCCGGGCCTTCTTGCTGTCATAGTCGACCCATGTCCGCGTCTTGGCGTCATAGATCTGCGTCTGCGCCAGCACGATGACGGGTGCCAGCAACACCGCCGCCGCCACAAACGGCAGCCCCTTGCGCAAGCGCCGGGTCACCCAACCGAACGCCCCACCGCATGTCGCCATAAAAGAAGACCGCGCCCTCATGGCTTCGCCCACCCATCGATCCGCGCCGCATTGCGCTCAACCCACGCCTTGGCATAGCCGAGCGGCGCCTGCCGCTCCACCTCAAGCGCATAGCTCATCGCCGTCGCCTCCTCCGGCGTCAGGTCGACCTTTTCGAGGAAGGCCGCGATCTCGGGGTGTTGCTTAGCGAACGACGTCGCATAGGCGATGCGGAAGGTTGCCGTATCCCAGGCCGTCGAGGCCGACGATTTCTTGATCCAGAGCGGATCGGTCGCACTTGCCAACGACCATTTGGCCGCATCGTGCTTTGGTTCTTCAAGCCGAACGATCTTGTGCAGATCGAAGACGAAATGCGGCGCATAGCAGGCAAACACCACCGGCTGGCCGGTCGCAACCGCGGCGTCGATGCCGGCCATCGCCACCTCTTCCTCGGCCTCCACAAGCGTCATCGTCTTGGCGTAACCATAGCTGTTCGCCCGCACACGCTCGATCCCCGTCGACGACCAGGTCGGCGCGCCGATCCACATCTCCCCCTTGCCGTCGCCATCCGTATCGAGAAGGCTGGTCTTCTCGGGATCGCTGAGATCGGCGATATCAGTGATCCCCTTCTCGGCCGCCGCGGGCGTCGCGCAGATGCCCTGCCATGCCGGAACCATGTGCTTGGCCAGAACGACCACACCCTTCTCGGTCACGAATTTCTCGATGACATCGGCGAGATTGGGTTGCCAGACCTCCGGGTGGATATCGACGCTCCCCTTCTCCAGCCCGGCAAAGGCGTTGAGCGTGCCCATTTCCTGGACGAGAGCAGGCTGCTTGAATTCCTTCTCGATCGCGACCTTGAGGATAAAGGCCGTTGCCTGACCGGACGGCCAGTTCGGCATGGAGATCTTGAGGTCATCCGCAAGGACAGGCGTCCCAGCCCCCAAGACGGACAATAAAACGACGAACACGCCGCAACCGGCACCATCTCTCACAATGTTCCCCCTCGGCAGACACTGATCGGATCGCATGCTGATATTTCAACGCAAGGATGCAGAAGCGGGCGCGGTTAGTCAAGCGTAGAGTGTTTTAGAAAAGCCGGATCAACGCCCAAGGCCAGCCGCCCAGGCGCCGACCCGCGATGCCATCGCGTGCATATGATCCGCCGCCGAAAAGCCGGAGAGCGCCTTGCGCGGCTTCAGATCGTGGTCGCCATCCTCGAGCCAGAAGATGTCGATCGTGCGCGAAAGCGCATAGCCCGCGACCTCCTCGCGCGTCCCGAACGCATCCCGCGTCCCCTGGCAGATCAGCGTCGGGGTCTCGATCGCGCTCAGATGCGCCGTGCGCAATTGCGCCGGCTTTCCCATCGGATGAAACGGATAGCCAAGGCAAAGCAAGCCAACGATATCGCCCGAGCGATAGAGATCATCCGCAACCATGCTGGCAATCCGCCCACCCATCGACTTGCCGCCAATGACAAGCGGCCCGCTGGCGTGAAGATCACGCACCGCCGCCAGATATTCCGGGATCAACATCTCCGCCTTGGGCGGCGGCGGACGGCGATCGGACAGCCGCCGCTCGGCCATGTAGCCGAATTCGAACCGAACCACCCGCATTCCAGCCGCAGCGAGAGCCTCGGAAAACCGCTCCATGCCCGCCGAATCCATGGCCCCGCCGGCGCCGTGCGCGAGAAGGATCGTCACGGGTGCGTTGTCAGGACCGGTAAACAGGAAGGACGTGCTCATGCCAATCTTATTACAGGATAAGTCCGCGAGCCGACAGGGCTCATGTCTGTTGTGTTTTGGGAGATAAGAAGATTGGTTGCGTTGTCAGGCTT
>UBJO01000034.1 GCA_900465665.1 Hyphomicrobiales bacterium | reverse complement strand
CACCTCCGAACCCATCACCCTCGCCGAGACCAAATCCCACCTCCGCCTCGACGACACCAACGAGGACACGCTGCTCACCGCGCTCATCCGCACCGCACGCGAACACCTGGAGCGCGCAACCGGCCTCAGCCTCATCACCCAAACCTGGCGCCTCTATCTTGATTCAATTCCTGAAGACGGCGTGATTCAGATCGCGAGAGGCCCCGTCCAAGCCATTGAAAGTCTGACACTTTACGACGCATCCGGCGAAGAGCTGAACCTGCCGCTGACCGGCCACATCCTCGACGGCCACGCCCGCCCGGCGCGCCTCGTGCTCGGCCGAGCTGTCAGCGCCGGCCAGCCCATCAACGGCATCGAGATCGACTTCACCGCCGGCTTCGGCGAGAGCGGCGCCGAGGTGCCGGAGACGCTGAAGCGGGCGATGTTGATGCATGTGGCACAGATGTTCGCATTCCGGGGCACGGTCGCGGTCGAGGACCAGCCGGCTGATATTCCGGCAGGCTACGACCGCCTGATCGCGCCCTTCATGGTGAGGAGGCTCTGATGCGCTCGGTCTTCTTCGATCCCGGCCAGATGACGGCGCGGCTGGCGCTGGAAGCGCCCGTCGAAACCTCGGATGGCCAGGGCGGCGCCACCGTCTCGTTTGCCGAGATCGCCTCATTCTGGGCCCGCATCGAACCGGTGAGCGAACTGCGCGAGGAACAGGCGGGCGCCGATGTCTTCACGCTCACCCACCGCATCTGGCTGCGCTTTCGCCACGATATCCAAGCCGGCATGCGGCTGCGCAAGGGCACGCGCACCTTCGCGATCCGCGCCTGGCGCGATCCTGATGATCGCGGCAACTATCTCGTTTGCCTGTGCGAGGAGGAAGCCCAATGAGCGCTGCCAATGAACTGCTGACGGCGATCCAGACGCGCATTGCCGACGATGCGGAACTTTCGGCCATGATCGGCCCCGAAGGCCTGCGCGACCGCCTAGTCTCGGGCCGAAAACTCCCCGCCATCATCGTCGCCGATCTCGCAAGCAACGACTATTCCACGGCGACCGAAGCCGGTGCCGAGCATTTGCTGACGCTCGAAATCTGGACTGACGCCGGCGGCCGTAAAGAGGCCGCGACCATAGCCGAACACCTGCGCATGCTGCTGCACGACGCGCCGCTCTCGCTGGAAACGCACCATCTCGTCGGCCTGCTGCATCTTTCGACACGCACCCGGCGCGAACAGAAGACTAGGCTGCATGTCGCCGAGATCCGGTTCCGGGCGGTGACGGAGGTGGCGGTCGAGGTTTCGGGCGGCTGAGAGCCCAAATCTGGACGGCGATACAGTATTGCTGTATAGACATTGTCCATACGAGTTCATGAATCCGCATGCGGAGCGACTGACATGCCCGGCGTCAAGAAAAGCGAAACCATCAACCTGCGCATCGATACTGAGACGCGCGAGATCATCGCGCGCGCGGCCGCTGTCAGCGGCAAGTCGCTCACGGCATTCATGACAGAGGCCGCGTTTTATTCGGCGCAGAAGGAGTTGCTCGATCAGCGTTTCATCGGCGTCGATGCGGCCGTCTTCGATGCCGTCGAGGGGCTTCTCGGCGAACCGGCGAAGGCCAACGATAGGCTCGTCGCGCTGTTCAAATCCAACGCCGAATGGATCGACTGACGGATGTTTCGCAAGCCCGTTCCTCTCGGCGAGCATCATCTGGTCGATGATTTCGACAGCGGCAAGCCGGCGCTGGATGGCTTTCTGAAGGACATGGCGCTTTACAATCAGCAGCAGGAATATACCCGGACCGTCGTCATCGCGACCGAGGATTACCGCGTCGTCGGCTATCACTCGCTGTGCGCGGGCATGATCAGCCGCAACAGCGCGCCGAGACAGGTCAAGGGACATCGGGCGCCGGGCGAGATCCCGGTTGCGCTGCTGGCACGGCTTGCGGTCGATCGCCGCCATCAGAATATGGGGTTGGGAAGCGCGCTGCTGAAGCACGCGCTGATGTCCGTCGTCTCTTCGTCGCGCTCGGTCGCCTTCCGTGCCGTCATGGTTCATGCCCTGGACGACGAGGCGGAGGCCTTTTATCTGAAATTCGGCTTCCGCGCCGCCAAGGGTCTCGAGCGCACGCTGCTTTTGCCGACGAAGGACATCGTGGCTTCGCTGGCTCAGGCGACCTGAGCAACCGGCTTCGCGCGGCGGATGAGGCTTGCCAGCATCAGCACGAGGCCGAAGGCGAGTGCGGCGAGCGTGCAGCATAGGGCCATCACCATGCCGGCGCCGGCGCGATCGAGGATGGCGGTGAAGATGATGGGGGCGGCGGCGTTGGCGATGTTTTGCGGCAGCGACAGGCGGGCGGCCTGCAGGCCGTATTCGCGCGGCGAAAACAGCGCCAGCGGCAGCAGCGCGCGGGCGACGGCCATGACGCCGGCGCCGAAGCTGTAGATCACGATGAAGCCGACGAGCAGCGATGTCGAGGGCGGGGCGATGAGGATCAATCCGAAGCTCGCCACCATCAGGCCGATCCCGGCGATGGCGCTGACGATCGGGTTGCCGCGCTTGCCGAGCAGCATGTCCATGCCGCGCGCCGTTATGCCGATGACCCCACGCGCCGAGCCGAGCTGCAGTGCAAGCATCGGCGCGGCGCCGTATTGGCGCAGGACCTCCAGCAGCGATGGCGCCAGCCCGAAGGTCACGAAGCTCGATAGCGTCGTTGCCGCCGCGAGCAGCAGGAAGGCCTTGCGCCGATCGTCGGGCGAAAGATCGACCGGTGCTGCATGCATCTCGGCGGATCCCTCTTGCGTGGCTGCCGGACGCGGCAGACCGAAGAGATAGAGCGGCAGGCAGACGCACAATTGCAGCGCGGCGCAGATGACGAACGTGGTCCGCCAGCCGAACTGGGCATCGAGCAGGCTGAGGATCGGCCAGAACAGCGCGCTGGAGAGCCCGGTGAAGAGCATCAGGATGGCGATGACGCGTTTGCCGTTGAGACCCTCGCGCTCGACGACGGCGGTATAGGTCGGCGTCGTCAGGCCGAGCGCCCCGCCGATTCCGATGACGATCCAGGAGATCGTATAGAGCACGATACCCTGTGTCGCCGCCAGCATGAGAAGGCCGGCGGCGAAGGTGACGGATGACGCGGCAAGCACGGGCACGGCGCCGTGGCGCTGCAACAGCCGGCCGATCGTCGGGCCAAGGAGCGCGAGGACGACCATCATCACGGTCAGGCCGCCGAAGACGATTTCATTCGCCAGCCCGAGATCGGGCGCGATCACCCGACCCATGACGCCGAGCATGTCGAATGTCGTGCCCCAGCCGATGAGCTGCGTCACGGTGAGCACGGCAATCAACTGTGTCGAACGCAGGGGAAAAGGCCCGGGCATGGTGTGACTTCGGCGAAGGGAAGGGATCGAAGCGGTCGTAGCATCTTCGCCATCAGGTTCAAAGTGACAAGTCGATGACATCGCGGGCGTTCCATCGGGGCGCCTTTTTTCGTGGAAGGGATGAGGCCATGGTGGCGCAGAAGGGCAAGGATCTGCTGTTGAGGGTTTTCAACGGCACGGATTATGAGACGGTGGCGGGGCTGCGCTCGAAGCGGCTGTCCTTCAATGCCGAGACGGTGGATGTGACCGATGCCGAGAGCGCCGGGCGCTGGCGCGAGCTCTTGGGCGGCGCCGGCGTGCAGCGAGCCTCGGTTTCGGGTTCAGGCATCTTCAAGGACGCGGCTTCCGACCAGCTGGTGCGCAACGCCTTCTTCAACGCCTCGATCCTGAGCTGGCAGATCATCGTGCCGGATTTCGGCAGCGCCACTGGACCGTTCCAGGCTAGCGCGCTCGAATATTCCGGCCAGTATAATGGCGAGGTGATGTTCGAGCTGGCGCTGGAATCGGCCGGCGCGATCACCTTCGAGGCGCTGTGATGGCGGCCCGCACGACAGTGGGACAAGCGGCAGGGCGAAGGGCCAATCGCAGGCGCGGCGAGATTGAGGCTGAGATCGACGGCGAGCGGCGGGTGTTGTGCCTGACGCTGGGGGCGCTGGCGGAGCTCGAGACGGCGTTTTCGGTCGATAGCCTGAATGGGCTGGCCGAGCGTTTCGCCGGTGGCCGGCTGAAGGCGGCGGATATGATCCGCATCATCGGCGCCGGCCTGCGCGGCGGCGGCAATCTCTATTCCGACGAGGATGTGGCGGAGGCCGATATCGAGGGCGGCATCGGTGGTTATGCCGCGATCGTCGGCGATTTGCTGGTGGCGACGTTTTCGGGGGATGGCGCGGACGCCTCCGCGCGCCCCCTCTAGCCGCAGCGGGCATCGGGACGACGGACAGTGCGGGGCCAACGCCTTTCCCCTGGGCGCGGGTTCTGCATGTCGGTCTCTGCCTGCTGCGGCTTCCCCCGCAATCCTTCTGGGCGATGACGCCGGTCGAGTTTCACGCCGCCGCCGGCGGGCTGTCGTCGCCGCGTGCCGCCGTCTCCCGTGCCGATCTCGACGGGCTGATGGCCCGCTTTCCGGACAGCCGGGCGATACACGAAACGAGGAACGACCATGACCGATGACCAGACGGACCTGTCGGCCATGACCGACGAGGCGGCGACGCTGCGGCGCGCGCTTGACGATCTGGAGGGGCGCTCGCGCTCCTTCGGCTCGGCGCTATCAGGGGCGCTGCGCAGCGCGGTCTCGGGCGGCAAGGGACTTGATGACGTGCTGCGCGGGCTGGCCAATCGGATGACGGATATCGCGCTGCAGGCCGGGCTGAAGCCGCTGGAAACGATGCTCTCGGGCGCCGCCTCCAGCCTGTTCGGTGGCGCCGGCAAGCTGCTTCCCTTCGCCGATGGCGGTGTGGTCTCGCAGCCCACCTATTTCCCTCTCGGCGGCGACATGGGGCTGATGGGCGAGGCGGGCAGCGAGGCGATCCTGCCCCTGCGGCGCGGTGCCGACGGTTCGCTCGGCGTCGCCGCATCGGGGGCGGGGGCGGCACCGCAGATCGTCTTCAACGTTACCGCGACGGATGCCGAGAGCTTCCGAAAGAGCGAGGCGCAGATTTCCTCGATGCTGGCGCGCACCGCAATGCGCGGCCAGCGCAACCTGTGAGGATTAGAGTAGATGACATCCGGTTTCCACGAGGTGCGCTTTCCGCTCCGCCTGTCGCTGTCGACGAGCGGCGGGCCGGTCAGGCGCACCGATATCGTCAATCTCTCCAATGGCCGCGAAAGCCGCAACAGCCGCTGGCGCGACGCGCGCCGCAGTTATGATGCGGGCTCCGGCCTGCGCTCGGTGGCGGATCTCTACGAGGTGCTGGAATTCTTCGAGGCCCGTAGCGGCGAGCTCTATGGCTTCCGTTTTCGAGATCCGATCGATTGCACGTCGACCCGCCCGGGCGCCGAGATCGGACCCGGCGACCAGCCGATCGGCATCGGGAACGGCGTGACTGTCGCGTTCCCGCTCGCGAAAACCTATGGCGATGCCGGGGCCAGCAGCACGCGGCGGATCGCCAAGCCGGTCGAAGGCTCGGTCGTCGTCGCGGTGGATGGTGTGCCGCAGCCGTCGTCCGCCTTCGTGTGCGACCCCACGACCGGCATCGTCACCTTCGCGGCCGATGCCGTTCCGCCAGAGGGTGCCCCGGTGACGGCCGGGTTCCTGTTCGACGTGCCGGTGCGCTTTGCGACCGGGCGCATCGACGTCAACCTCTCGGCCTTCAACGCCGGGCGCATTCCCACCATTCCGCTGATGGAGATCATGCCATGAGGCATATTCCGGACGGGCTCGCCGCGCATCTTGCAGGCGACGCCACGACGCTCTGCCATGCCTGGCGGGTGACGCGCCGCGATGGCGTCGTGCTCGGCTTTACCGAACACGATCACGACCTGACATTCGCGGGCACCACCTTCCTGGCGGCGAGCGGCTTTTCCGCCAGTGCGGCGGAAGCGGAGGCGGGATTGCCGGCCGCCACCAGCGATGTCGCCGGTGGCTTCTCCAGCGCGGCGATCACCGAGGAGGATCTAACGCGCGGCCGCTATGACGGCGCCCGCGTCGAGGTGCATCTCGTCAACTGGGCGGACCCCGGCCAGCACATGCTCTTGAAGGTGCAGGAGATCGGCGATGTCACGCGCGATGCCGGCCAGTTCCAGGCGGAACTGCGCAGCTTCGCCAGCCGCCTCGGCGAGCCACAGGGCCGCGTCTATGGCCGGCGCTGCGACGCGACGCTTGGCGATCAAAGATGCGGCATCGATCTCCCGGCACCCGCGATGCGCGCCGAAGGCGTGGTGGTCGCGGTCGCGGATGCCAGCCGGCTTTTGCTCTCCGGTATCAGAGCCGTGCCCGACGGCTTCTTCCGTTTCGGCGTGCTCCGTTTTCTCGATGGCCACAATCACGGCCAGCGGTTGGAGATCGAGACGCATGCGGTGAAGGACGGTCTGCTGGAGGTGACCCTCTGGCTGCCGCTCGAGGCCACCCCAAGTGCGGGCGATCGCGTCTTGCTCACGGCTGGTTGCGACAAGGCCTTCTTGACCTGCCGAACGAAGTTCGCCAACCACCTGAATTTTCGCGGTTTCCCGCACATCCCCGGCACCGATTTCGCTTACACCTATGCCGATGGCGAGACCCTTCACGACGGGAGCGCGCTGTTCAAATGACCGACATTTCAACGGAAGTGCTGCGCCTGGCCGAAGGCTGGATCGGCACGCCCTACAGGCATCAGGCCTCGCTCAAGGGCGTCGGCTGCGATTGTCTCGGGCTGATCCGGGGCATCTGGCGTGAGCTTTACGGCACCGAGCCGGAGCGCCCGCCACCCTATGCGCCCGATTGGGCGGAGCGTGGCGGCGGGGATCGGCTGATGGAGGCCGCACTCCGGCATTTCGGCCCGCCGCTGCCGCTTGTCGAGGCAAGACCGGGTGACGTGCTCCTATTTCGCTGGCGCCCGCAGCTCGCCGCCAAGCATGCCGGTATTCTGTCGGGCGAGCGGCAGTTCATCCATGCCTATGAGCAGGCGGCGGTGGTCACTTCACCGCTGGTGCCGAGCTGGCGCCGGCGCATATCGGGCGTCTTTCGTTTTCCGGAGAGATAGATGGCAACGCTCCTCTTCCAGGCCGCAGGCGCGGCAATCGGCAGCGTCTTCGGTCCTGTCGGCGCCATCATCGGCCGCGCGGCTGGCGCGCTGGCTGGAAGCGTCGTCGATCGCGCGCTGATCAACGGCCGCTCCACCGTGCGCGGCGCGCATCTGTCGAGCGCCCGCATTCCAGGCGCCGACGAAGGCACGGCGATCAACCGCGTCTACGGCAGCGTCCGCGTCGGCGGCACGCTGATCTGGGCAACACGTTTCGAGGAGGAGTTGACCAGCGAGCGGCAAGGCGGCAAGGCCACCGGCGGCACCCGCGTCGAGAGCTTTCGCTACTTCGCCAATCTCGCGGTCGGTCTGGCGGAAGGGCCGATCGGGCATGTCAGGCGCGTTTGGGCCGATGGCAAGGAACTGGATCTGACCAGGATCGAGATGCGCGTCTATCGCGGCGATGACACGCAGCTGCCCGATCCGCTGATCGAGGCCAAGCAGGGGGCGGGCAACGCGCCCGCTTATCGCGGGCTTGCCTATGTCGTCTTCGAGCGCCTGCCGCTCGATGCCTATGGAAACCGCATTCCGCTGCTGCAGTTCGAGGTCGTAAGATCGGTCGGCGAGCTGGAAAATGAGATCAAGGCCGTCTGCATCATCCCCGGCGCCACCGAGCATGGCTATCAGCTGGCGCAGGTCTCGGAAAGCCTCGGTGCCGGCAGCGCCCGCATTCTCAACCGCAACAGCCTGCGCGGCACGAGCGATTGGGATATCTCGATCGACGAGCTGATGGCGCTCTGCCCCAATCTCGAGCGCGTGGCGCTCGTCGTCTCCTGGTTCGGCACCGATCTGCGCGCCGGCCAATGCCGTGTGGTGCCCGGCGTCGAGGTGGCAAGCCGCGCGGAGGAAAGCACACCGTGGTCTGTCTCCGGCATCGCGCGTGGTGCCGCCCATCTCGTCAGCCGCAACAATGGCGGCCCGGCCTATGGCGGCACGCCCGATGATGCCAGCGTGCTGTCGGCGATCGCCGATCTCAAGGCGCGGGGTCTCAAGGTCTATCTCTATCCCTTCGTGATGATGGATATTCGCGCCAATAACGCCCTTGCTGACCCCTATGGCGGCGCGCATCAGGCGTCCTATCCCTGGCGTGGCCGCATCACCTGCGATCCGGCGCCGGGGCGGCCTGCTAGCGCCGACCGTACGGCGGCCGCGCGCGGGCAGGTTCAGGCCTTTGCGGGCAATGCGCAAGCGGGCGATTTCACGATCGCGGGCGGCCATGTGGCCTATCTCGGCGGTGAGGAGAGCTACCGGCGTTTCGTCTTGCACTATGCGCAACTCGCGCGCCTTGCGGGCGGGGTCAATGGCTTCCTGATCGGCTCCGAACTGCGCGGGCTGACGCAACTGCGCGATGGCGGCGATGCCTTTCCCTTCGTGGAGACGCTGGTGCGGCTGGCGGGCGATGTCAGGACGCTCTTGCCGGCGGCGAAGATCACCTATGGCGCCGATTGGAGCGAGTATTTCGGCTATCACCCGACGGATGGCAGCGGCGACGTCTACTTCCATCTCGACCCGCTTTGGGCCTCGCCTGACATCGATGCCGTCGGGATCGACAACTACATGCCGCTCGCCGACTGGCGCGACGACGATCTCGCCAGCGCCAATCCCGATGGCTTCCGGCTTGCCGACGGTCGAGATGCACTGATGGCAGCGATCAGCTCCGGTGAGGGCTTCGACTGGTACTATGCGGATGACGATGCCCGCAAAGCCCGGCAGCGCAGCCCGATCACCGATGGTCTGGCCGGCAAGCCCTGGGTCTTCCGCTACAAGGATATCGCAGGCTGGTGGGCCAATCCGCATTACGAGCGCAGCGGTGGCGCCGAGCGCGCGGCGCCCACGGCCTGGATACCGTCGGGCAAACCGATCTGGTTCACCGAACTCGGCTGCGGCGCGGTCGACAAGGGCGCCAACCAGCCCAATGTCTTCGCCGACCCGAAGTCGGTGGAAAGCGGAGCGCCGTATTTCTCCACCGGCATGCGCTCGGACAGCATGCAACGGCGCTTCCTCGAAGCGCACCATCTCTGGTGGGCCGGCGATGATGCGCCTGATGGCATGGTCGATCCGTCGCATCTCTTCGTCTGGTGCTGGGATGCGCGGCCGTTCCCGGCCTTTCCGTTGGCAACGGATGTCTGGTCCGATGGCGGCAATTGGCGTACCGGCCACTGGCTGAATGGTCGGCTTGGCGCGGGCACCCTGGCCGATATCGTGGCGGCGGTACTGCGCGACCACGGCTTTTCGGATTTCGACGTCTCCGAGGTGAGCGGCGACCTGATCGGTTACGTCAAGGGCGAACTCGGTTCGGCTCGCGATCTGATCGAACCGCTGCTGCAGGCGTTCCAGATCGATGCCTTCGAGGATGCCGGCCTCCTGCGCTTCCGTTCGCGCGCACGCGCCAGCTTGCCGGCTCTTCCGATCGAGACGCTTGTCGACAGCGAGAATGAGCCGCTTTGGCAGGAGACGCGCGGCCACGACAGCGATTTCGCCGCCGAGGCGGTGATGACGTTCTACAATCCCGATCTCGACTACGAGCAGGCAAGCGCCCGCTCGCACCGCGCCGGGCAGGCGACGAGCCGGCTGATCAAGCAGGACCTGCCAGCCGTCGTTTCCGAAGAGACGGCGCTCGATGCGGCCGAGGCGCTGTTGCGCGACGTCAGAATTGCTCGCCGCTCGCTGCGCTTCTCGCTGGCGCCCGGCCGGTTGGATGTGCAGCCGGGCGACGTCGTCTCGCTGACCGATGGTCCCGATGGCCGCTTCCTGGTCTCGCGCATCGAGGATGGCGATGCACGCCGCATCGAGGCGCGAGCCTTCGCACCGTCCTCGGGCGGCGCCCCGCCTGCCGTGACCGACGGCCGCAATGGCGGCGGTACCGCGTCGAACCTGTTCAAGCCGCTGGTGCATCTCATGGACCTGCCGCGCTTCGACGGCGAGGCGGCGGCGAGCTTCGCGCGCGGCGCGGTCTTCGCCAGACCGTGGCGCACTGTCGGCCTGTCGTCATCGGCGACGACGGAGGGCTATCGGGGCAGGGCGGTGCTCGACCGTCCGGCAACGATGGGGGCTCTTGTGTCCGCATTGGCACCGGGTGTTACCGGCCGATTCGATTGGTCCCAGGCGCTGATCGTTGATCTGGCTTATGGCGAGCTGTCCTCGGCGGCCGAAATATCGGTGCTGAACGGGGCCAATCGGCTGGCCGTGCGCTCAGTGGGTGGCGTATGGGAAATCCTGTCCTTCCTGCAGGCCGAAGAGATCGCGGCCGGGCGATGGCGGCTCGGCGGGTTGCTGCGCGGGCTTGCGGGCACCGAGGATGCGATGGTCTCGGGCATTCCCGAGGGTGCTGCCGTTGTACTGCTCGACGAGGCGGTCAAACCGCTTGGCCTGCGTAGCGACGAGGCTGGCCTGTCGCTCAACTGGATCGCCGAGGCGGCCGGTTCGCTTGCGATGGCGGGGCCGTTCGTGTTCGCGGGCGGCCTGCGCGCCGCCACACCGCTCGCCCCGGTTCATCTGCGCTGCCGGCGTACGGATGCCGACGATGCGCTCATTTCCTGGACACGGCGCGGGCGCGACAATGCCGACAGCTGGACCGGTGCCGACATCCCGCTCGACGAGCCCTTCGAGCGCTACCGGGTGGAAGTGCTTGATGGCGCCGACGCCGTAATCCGCGCCGTTGAGGTCCAGACGCCGGAATGGACCTATCCGCTGGCCGACGAAGTGCTCGATTTCGGCGGGCGGCAGGCGAGCCTTGCGGTGACGATCCGCCAGCTCGGCGAGCGCGTGCCGCTGGGATTGCCCGCCCGGGCGATCTTTCAGACGTGACATTTCAACCCAAGGAGAAGGACGATGCCTGATTTGAAAAACTGGTACAGCTCGAAGACCATCTGGGGCGCGGTCGTTGCGATCCTCGCTTCGGCTTTGCACTTTACGGGTGTGGATATCGCATCCGGCGATCGCGGCCAGATCGTCGATGCGATCGTCAATATCGCCGGCGCGCTGGGTGGTCTGCTGGCGGTCTATGGCCGGGTGACGGCGAAGTCCGCGATCAAGCCCTGAGTCCGGGGGCGATAGCGGCACGGTGGCGCGAATGCCGCCGTCAACCGTGCCTTTCCGGCCACAGCCGCGGCGTCGGGTGCCTTGCGGCATGCCCTCAGGCACCCCCAGGGACCCGACATTACCTTGCATTCATTTGCCATTCAGGTCTCCTGAGTACATAGTCAGGTCAAGTTGGTATCCATTGAAAGCATAGCACATGGCCTCTCCTCTGAGCGTCGCAGCGTTGGCCGTTTGGCTGACGGTACCGTCGCCCTCACCGGATAATACGCACAACCTTTTGGTGCGCGTAGCAGGCGATTGCAGTGAAGCCGCCCAGCAGGTTGTCGAGAAGACCGGGGGGCAGCTGCTCTCCGTTCAGCCCTCCGGCGACAGCTGCATCATCACCGTGCTCGTCCAGGGCAACGGCCAGCGACCGCGTAAAGTAACCGTCAAGGTTCCGATGTAGGCAGAATCGCCCTATTTAGACATCGAAGACATAACGCGGAGTAGAGCGGACCGATGCGCATCCTGGTAGTCGAAGACGACGTCAATCTGAATCGTCAGCTGAGCGAAACCCTGAAAGAGGCCGGCTACGTCGTCGACCAGGCGTTCGACGGCGAGGAGGGACACTTCCTCGGCGACACCGAACCCTATGACGCGATCATCCTCGATATCGGCCTGCCCGAACTCGACGGCGTCAGCGTTCTGGAAAAGTGGCGCGGCGCCGGTCGCGGCATGCCGGTGCTGATCCTGACGGCCCGCGATCGCTGGAGCGACAAGGTCGCCGGCATCGACGCAGGCGCCGACGATTATGTCACCAAGCCCTTCCACGTCGAAGAGGTGCTCGCCCGCATCCGCGCGCTCATCCGCCGCGCCGCCGGCCATTCCTCGTCCGAGATCGTCTGCGGCCCCGTTCGCCTCGACACCAAGACCTCGAAGGCGGTGGTCAACGGCGTGGCGCTGAAGCTGACCTCGCACGAATACCGTCTCTTGGCCTATCTCATGCATCACATGGGCGAGGTGGTGTCGCGCACCGAGTTGGTCGAGCACATGTACGACCAGGATTTCGACCGCGACAGCAACACGATCGAAGTCTTCGTCGGTCGCCTGCGCAAGAAGATGGGCGTCGATCTGATCGAAACGGTGCGCGGTCTCGGCTACCGCATCCAAGCGCCGACCAATGCGAATTAAGTCTCTTACCGCACGCGTCCTGCTTCTGACCACGATCTGGTCGACCGTGGCGCTTGTCGTAATCGGCCTGTTGATCTCGACGCTCTATCGCAAGAGCGCCGAGCGCGGCTTTCAGGATTTGCTTCGTGCGCAGCTCTATAACGTCATCAACTCGGTGGCGATCGGCGATCAGGGTGCGCTGTCGGGCAGCCCGCAGCTCGGTGACCTGCGCTTCGCCCAGCCGAAGACCGGCTGGTACTGGATGGTCGAGCCGCTGGGGACTTATACGGCCCCGCCGCTGGTCTCGCCCTCGCTCGGCGCCACGACCATCCCCGTTCCCTCCGTGCTGGAAGCGCCGTTCGACAAGAATTACGAGCGCTACTACCAGGTGACGGATACCTCGCAGAACCGCATTCAGGTCGCCGAGACCGAAGTGGTGCTCGACACCGATGGCCGCGCCGCGCGCTTTCGCGTCACCGGCAATGTCGATGTGGTCGAGGACGACGTTCGCAACTTCTCCCACAGCCTCTATCTCGCGCTCGCCGGCTTCGGCGTCGGCAGCCTGATCGTCAACGCGCTCGCCATTCTTTATGGCCTGAAGCCGCTCGACAAGGCGCGCGCCGCACTGGAGCGTATCCGCGCCGGCGAGAGCGAGCAGCTGAAGGGCGAATTCCCGCGCGAAATCCTGCCGCTTGCCAACGAGGTCAACGCGCTGATCGACAGCAACCGCCGCATCGTCGAGCGTGCCCGCATGCAGGTCGGCAATCTCGCCCATTCGCTGAAGACGCCGATCGCCGTGCTGCTCAATGAAGCCCGCGTCTTGGAGCGCTCGCATGGCGAGCTGGTCAAGAGCCAAGCGGAGTCGATGCAGGGGCAGGTGCAATCCTATCTCAACCGCGCCCGCATCGCCGCCCAGCGCGAATCCGTGCTCGCCCGCACCGATGCCGAGCCGGCGCTGGAGCGGCTGGTGCGCGTCATGCGCCGCCTCAACGTCGACAAGGAGTTCGACCTCGTCGTCAATCCGCCGCATCTGGCCGTGGCGCTGGAGCAGCAGGATCTGGAGGAAGTGGTCGGCAACCTGCTTGAAAACGCCTCGCGCTTTGCCGTCCACAAGGTCAGGCTTTCGGTGACGGAAGCCCCCGATGACGTCAAGGGCGGGGAGGGCAGCGCCCGCCGCCATTGGGTCGAGGTGATCGTCGAGGATGATGGCCCGGGCCTGGAGCCCGACCAGATCCGCGAGGCGCTGAAGCGCGGCCGCCGTCTCGACGAGAGCAAGCCCGGCACCGGCCTTGGCTTGTCGATCGTTACCGAGATCGCCAACGAGTATCAGGGCCGGCTGGAACTGTCGCGCGGTGAGTGGGGCGGGCTGAAGGCGCGCCTTATTCTTCCCGGTGTCACAAAGGATGTTGCGTGACGGGCGGCTTGATGCCAGAAAGACATTTGCATAGCATGCTTTACCTCGGCCTAAGGCGGGGTGCGGCTTGCACCTGTGGCGCGTTTGACACCTGGTTCGGGTTCGACTGAATGATACTTCGCTCAAAAGGCATAATTGGTCTTTCTCTTGTGGCATGCGTGGCTCTGTCCGGCTGCCAGACGACGAAGAGCGGCGCCTCATCCGGCCTTTTCGGCGGCCGTAAGCCATCGGCCTCCGCCACCATCATCGAAGCCCTGCAGGGCGGCATTGTCGGCCGCACCGGCGTGACCTTGAGCGACAGCGACCGGCAGCGGGCGCTCGAAGCCGAGTATCGTGCGCTGGAAGGCGCAGCCGTCGGTCAGCCGGTCGTCTGGAGCGGCCGCAATGTCAGCGGCAAGGTCGTGGCCGCGGCTCCCTATCAGGTCGGCTCGCAGAATTGCCGCCAGTACACCCACACGCTCACCGTCGACGGCAAGGACACGCTGGCGCGCGGCTCTGCCTGCCGCAATGGCGACGGTAGCTGGTCGCCTCTCGGCTGAACCAAAGTCCTGACGTCCGGCCCA
This sequence comes from Hyphomicrobiales bacterium, assembly GCA_900465665.1. GTDB lineage: Bacteria > Pseudomonadota > Alphaproteobacteria > Rhizobiales > Rhizobiaceae > Rhizobium. The sequence continues at coordinate 102,175 of UBJO01000034.1, read as the reverse complement.
TCTGGCAAGGTGCGGCAAATTACTTCAAATCATCGTCATCGCAGCTTTGCATATTGGAATGATCGCGCGCTTCGAGTAATTGGCGGTCATGACTTTCTGGATTCTCCTGGCCGTGATGACGGCATCCGTTGCCGCTCTTCTGCTTTATCCGCTTTTGCGGGGCTCGAAGGCGACCGGCGATAGCCGTGCCGGCGAAACCGCCGTCTACCGCGACCAGCTTGCCGAACTCGACCGCGACCGCGCCGGCGGCCTGATTTCCGCCGAGGAAGCCGAGTACGCCCGCGCTGAAATCGGCCGACGACTGCTTGCCGTATCTAGCGCCGAGACGTCGGCTGCTCCCAAGGCCGGACGCGGATACCGTCGCGCCGCCGAAGTCTTCGTGCTGATGCTCCTGCCGCTCACGGGGCTCTGTCTTTACATCATAATGGGCAGACCCGACCTGCCCTCGCAGCCTCTCGAGGCGCGCCTGGAGAATCCCGGCAACGACATGGCGATCCTTGTCGCCAAGGCCGAGCGGCATCTCGCCGAGAACCCGGACGACGGCAAGGGCTGGGATATCCTGGCGCCGATCTACTTCAACACCATGCGCATTGCCGACGCCGAGACCGCCTACCGCAACGCCATCCGCCTGCTCGGCGAAACGGCGGCCCGGCTCGATGGGCTGGCCGAAACGCTGATTGCCGCCTCGAGCGGCGTGATCACCGACGATGCGCGTGATGTGCTGACGCGGTCGCTGAAGCTGGAGCCGGAAAACCCGCGCGCGCGCTTCTACATTGCGCTCGGTCTCGAACAGGCGGGCAAGGCCGACGAGGCCCGCGCCGGCTTCGAGGCGATCGCCAAGCAGTCACCACCCGACGCGCCATGGATGCCGCTGGTGAACGAGCATATCGCCAAGAACGGCGGCACGCCGGCTGTTGCGGGCAACGCTCCCACGGCAGCAGCACCGCTCGGTGGGCCGACGCAGGCTGATGTCGCGGCGGCCGATCAGATGAACAGCGGCGATCGTCAGCAGATGATCCGCGGCATGGTCGACAGTCTCGACGCGAAGCTGACCGAGAACCCCGACAATCTCGACGGATGGCTGCGGCTGGTCCGCTCCTATATGGTATTGAACGACAAGGACCGCGCGGCGGCGGCGCTGAAGCGCGGGCTGACGGCTTTCCCCGCTGATGGCGAGAAGGGCAAGCAGCTTGTGGCACTCGCCCATGAACTCGGTCTTCCCGCGGACGCAGCGGCGACACAAGGAACGATGCAATGACGCGCAAGCAGAAACGCCTTGCGGTAATCGGCGGCGGTATGAGCTTCATTGTCGCGGCCGTTCTGCTGGTGATGTTCGCCTTCAGCAATTCGGTCGCCTATTTCTACATGCCGACCGATCTCGCCAGCAATCCGGTGCCGCCGGGAACCCGTATCCGCCTCGGCGGCCTGGTCGGCGAGGGCAGCGTGGTCAGGGGCGCTGGCTCGACGGTGCGTTTCGCGGTGACCGATGCCTCGGGCGATCTGGTTCACGTCCGCTTCACCGGTATCCTGCCCGATCTCTTCCGCGAGGGGCAGGGCGTGGTGACCGAGGGCACCTTCGAGAGCGGCAGCGACGTTTTCACCGCCGATACCGTGCTTGCCAAGCATGACGAGAAATACATGCCCAAGGATGTCGCCGACAGGCTGAAGCAGCAGGGGCTCTGGAAAGAGGAACAGGCGGCGAAATGATCATCGAAATCGGCCACTACGCTCTCATTCTGGCGCTCGCCACCGCGATCATCGTGTCTCTGGTGCCGCTGATCGGCGCCCGGCGCGTGGATCAGGCGATGATGGATGTCGGGCCGATCGGCTCGGTGGTCCTCTTCGCGCTGGTCGCCTTCTCCTTCGGCGTCTTGACCTACGCGCATGTCGTCTCCGACTTTTCGGTGAAGAACGTCTGGGAAAACTCGCACTCGCTGATGCCGCTGATCTACAAATACTCCGGCGTCTGGGGCAATCACGAGGGATCGATGATGCTCTGGCTCTTGATCCTGGCTCTCTTCAGCGCGCTTGTCGCCGTCTTTGGCCGCAATCTTCCCGAGACGCTGAAGGCCAATGTGCTCTCTGTGCAAGCCTGGATCTCGGTCGCTTTCATCCTCTTCATCCTGCTCACGTCCAACCCCTTCGCGCGCCTTGATCCGGCGCCCGCTGAGGGCAAGGATCTGAACCCGATCCTGCAGGATATCGGCCTCGCCATCCATCCGCCGCTGCTCTATCTCGGCTATGTCGGCTTCTCCGTCTGCTTCTCCTTTGCCGTCGCCGCCCTGATCGAAGGCCGCATCGATGCCGCCTGGGCGCGCTGGGTGCGCCCCTGGACGCTCGCCGCCTGGACTTTCCTCACGCTCGGCATCGCCATGGGCTCCTACTGGGCCTATTACGAGCTCGGTTGGGGCGGCTGGTGGTTCTGGGATCCGGTCGAAAACGCCTCCTTCATGCCCTGGCTCGCCGGCACGGCGCTGCTGCACTCCGCGCTCGTCATGGAAAAGCGCGAGGCGCTGAAGATCTGGACCGTGCTGCTCGCCATCCTGACGTTCTCGCTGTCGCTGATGGGCACCTTTCTGGTGCGCTCGGGCGTGCTGACATCGGTTCACGCCTTCGCCAGCGATCCCTCGCGCGGCGTCTTCATCCTCTGCATCCTGCTGCTCTTCATCGGCGGCGCGCTGTCGCTCTTTGCCTTCAGGGCGCCGAGACTGACGGCCGGCGGCCTGTTCGCGCCGATCTCGCGCGAAGGCGCGCTCGTCGTCAACAATCTGATCCTGACGGTTGCCTGCGGAACCGTGCTGACGGGTACGCTTTACCCGCTGGTTCTGGAAACGCTGACCAATGACAAGATCTCGGTCGGCCCGCCCTTCTTCAACATGACCTTCGGCCTGTTGATGGCGCCGCTGCTCGTCATCGTGCCCTTCGGCCCGCTGCTCGCCTGGAAGCGTGGTGATCTGCTGGGCGCGCTGCAGCGGCTCTATGCGGTTGCGGCACTCGCCTTCGTCGCCGCCGTCGTGTTCTTCTATCTCCAGCATGGCGGCCCGGTCATGTCGGTTCTCGGTCTCGCGGCTGGTCTGTTCCTGGTCCTCGGCGCCATCGCCGACCTGTGGTATCGCGCCGGCATCGGCAAGCAGCCTGTTGGCATCGCCTGGCGCCGCCTCAAGGGCTTGCCGCGCTCCGCCTTCGGTACGGCGCTCGCCCATGCGGGCCTCGGCATTTCGGTGCTTGGCATCGTCGCCGTTTCCACCTTCCAGACCGAACACGTGCTGCAGATGAAGCAGGGCGAGGTGACCGATGCCGGCGGCTACACGCTGCGCTTCGACGGCATGAAGAAGGCGACCGGACCGAACTACACCGAGGATCGCGGTCATTTCACCATCGCCAGGGGCGGCGTCGAAGTCGCTGACGTCTGGTCGGCCAAGCGCATCTACACCGCCGGCCAGATGCCGACGACGGAAGCCGGTATCCGGACTTTCGGTGCGAGTCAGCTCTACGTCTCGCTCGGTGATCCAACCGATGACGGCGGCATCGTCGTGCGTATCTGGTGGAAGCCTTACATTCTCTGCATCTGGGGCGGCGCGCTCGTCATGGCGTTCGGCGGCTTCGTCTCGCTCAGCGACAGGCGCCTGCGCGTCGGCGCGCCACGCCGCAAGGCAAAGGCGCTGCAGCCCGTCATGGAGCCGGCCGAATGATGCGTCGCTTCCTTCTGGCCCTCCTCCTGATCGCGTCCGCAGCACCAGCCTTCGCCGTCAACCCGGACGAGATGCTGAAAGATCCCGCGCTTGAAAGCCGTGCGCGCGCGATCTCGGCGGAATTGCGCTGCATGGTCTGCCAGAACCAGTCGATCGACGATTCCAACGCCGAACTGGCCAAGGATCTGCGTCTGCTGGTGCGAAAGCGCATTACCGATGGCGATAGCGACCAGCAGGTCATGAGCTACATCGTCTCTCGCTACGGTGAATTCGTGCTGCTGAAGCCGCGCTTCGAAACTAAGACGCTGCTGTTGTGGGGCGCTCCGATCCTGCTCGCGGTGCTGGGTGCCCTGTCACTCGTGATTTTCGCCCGCCGCTATGCCGGCCAGCCGACCGGATCGGCGCTGACGAGCGACGAGCAGGCGCGTTTAAGCGAGCTGCTGAAGAAGTAAATACGCGCTCCAGGCGGAAGAATTCGGACATTACGAATTTTTCATGCCTCGGACAGTTCGCAGTAAGGTGTGCCGTCCTATATCTTCATCCATCGACCGATCCGGTAACCGCCGGTCCCGTGGATTTAAATATAAGAAGGTGCGTCTTATGCTGAAGACTATCAAAGCTCCGTCACTGTCGACCGTGCTCAAGGCCTCGACCGTTGCCGGTCTTGCCACCGCCGTCCTGGCGACCGGTGTCCCCCTCGAAATCACGCGTTCCTATGCCGAAGCGGTCAAGGTCGAGGCACCATCCGTGCCGAGCTTCGCCAATGTCGTCGACGCCGTTTCGCCTGCCGTCGTTTCGGTTCGCGTCGAAAGCCGCGTCAAGCCGGTCTCCGATGAGGATGGCAACAACGGCTTCTCCTTCGATTTCAACGGCCGTGGTTTCGACGATCTTCCCGATGCCCTGAAGCCGTTCTTCCGCCAGTTCGGCGAGCAGCAGGGCCGCCGTGGCCCTCCCGGCGCGCATCCTCCAGGCCCCGGCCAGCATGAGGGTCGTCTGCGTCCGGTCGCCCAGGGCTCCGGCTTCTTCATCTCCGAAGACGGTTATATCGTCACCAACAATCACGTCGTCTCCGATGGTGCGGCCTTCGTCGCTGTCATGAAGGACGGCACCGAGCTCGACGCCAAGCTGATCGGCAAGGACCCACGCACCGACCTCGCCGTGCTGAAGGTCGACGGCAAGGGCAAGAAGTTCACCTACGTCAACTGGGCGGACGACAACAACGTCCGCGTCGGCGACTGGGTGGTTGCCGTTGGTAACCCGTTCGGCCTCGGCGGCACGGTGACGGCAGGTATCGTTTCGGCCCGTGGCCGCGATATCGGCTCCGGTCCGTATGACGATTATCTCCAGGTCGACGCAGCCGTGAACCGCGGCAACTCCGGTGGTCCGACCTTCAACCTCAGCGGCCAGGTGGTCGGCATCAACACCGCCATCTTCTCGCCGTCGGGCGGCAGCGTCGGCATTGCCTTCGCAATCCCGGCTTCGACCGCCAAGGACGTCGTCGCCGACCTGATGAAGGACGGCCAGGTCTCGCGCGGCTATCTCGGCGTGCAGATCCAGCCGGTCACCAAGGACATCGCCGACTCGCTCGGCCTGTCTGAAGCCAGCGGCGCGCTCGTCGTCAACGCCCAGGCTGGAACGCCGGGTGAAAAGGCCGGCATGAAGGCTGGTGACGTCGTCACCGCCGTCAACGGCGAGACCGTCAAGGACGCCCGTGATCTGAGCCGCCGTATCGGCGCAATGACGCCGGGCAAGAAGGTCGAGCTCTCCGTCTGGCGCTCCGGCAAGTCCCTGCCTGTCACGGTTGAGCTCGGCACGCTGCCGGCAGAACAGCAGCAGGCTTCGACCGACGATGGCGATCAGGCACCGGAAGCACAGACCCCGGCATCCGAAAAGGCGCTCGCCGATCTCGGCCTGACGGTTGGTCCTGCCGATGACGGCAAGGGCCTGCAGATCACCGGCATCGACCCGAACTCCGACGCTGCCGACAAGGGCATCAAGGAAGGCGAGAAGATCACCTCGGTCAACAACCAGGAAGTCTCCTCGGCCGATGACGTGGTCAAGGTGCTGAACCAGGCGAAGAAGGATGGCCGCACCCGCGCGCTGTTCCAGATCCAGTCCAAGGAAGGCAGCCGCTTCGTGGCCCTTCCGGTCGAAAACCAGGGCTAAACGCCCCGGTTCTCCGGATCGAATTAGAAGGGTCGCGCGCTCGCGCGGCTCTTCCTGTCAACCCATCGCAGGTGACGACAATGACCTTCCAGCAAGACGATCACGCTTTGAGCCTTGCCGAAACACAGCCGGCGGGTAATGTCGGCCGCATGAAGATTCTCATCATCGAAGACGATCTGGAAGCGGCGGCCTATCTCACGAAAGCCTTTCGTGAGGCGGGTATTGTCGCCGACCATGCAAGCGACGGCGAAAGCGGCCTCTTCATGGGGACCGAAAACACCTACGACGTGCTTGTGATCGACCGCATGCTGCCGCGCCGCGATGGCCTTTCCGTCATCGCCGAGCTGCGCCGCAAGGGCATCCACACCCCCGTTCTCATTCTCTCCGCTCTTGGCCAGGTCGACGACCGCGTGACCGGCTTGCGCGCCGGCGGCGACGACTATCTCCCCAAGCCGTACGCCTTCAGCGAGCTTCTGGCGCGCGTCGAGGTTCTCGGCCGCCGCAAGGGCACGCCGGACCAGGACGTCGTCTACCGCGTCGGCGATCTGGAGCTCGATCGTCTGGCCCACGAAGTGCGCCGGGGCGGCAAGGAAATTCCGCTGCAGCCGCGCGAATTCCGCCTGCTCGAATATCTGATGAAGAATGCCGGCCAGGTGGTCACTCGCACCATGCTGCTCGAAAACGTCTGGGATTATCACTTCGATCCGCAGACCAACGTCATCGATGTGCATGTGTCGCGGCTGCGCTCCAAGATCGAGAAGGACTTCAGCCTGCCGCTGTTGAAGACCATTCGCGGCGCCGGCTACATGATCAAGGATGACGGATGAACCGCTTCTGGGTTCTCTTCAAGTCCACGGCAGTCCGCCTTTCGGCCCTCTACATCCTGCTCTTCGCCATCTGCGCCGCAACGCTCGTCTTCTATGTGACGGCGATGTCGGAACGGCTGCTCACCAGCCAGATCCGCGAGGCGGTGCAGCAGGAGGTCGACCAGGTTCAGCGCGCCTATGACAATGGCGGCATGAACCTGCTGTTGCGCACCATGGAGCGCCGCGCCCGCCAGCCGGGCGCCAATCTCTACATCATCGCCGGCCCCTCGGGCGACATCCTCGCCGGCAACGTCGCGTCCGTCCAGCCAGGCGTACTCGACGAGCAGGGCTGGACCAGTCTGCCGTTTCGCTATCAGCGCTATGCGGAAGGACGCCAGAGCAAGCCGCATATGGCAGTCGCCAACATCAACGTGCTCGATAATGGCCTGCGCATCCTGATCGGCCGCGACCTCGGCGAGCCGGAAGCGTTCCGCGTGCTCGTCAGGCAGGCGCTGATGGTCGCGCTGGCGATCATGGGGCTCGGCGCCGTCATCATCTGGTTTGGCATCGGCCGCAACGCACTGAAGCGCATCGACCGCATGTCGGCGGCGAGCAAGAAGATCATGGCCGGCGATCTCTCGCAGCGCCTGCCGGTCGGCGGCTCCGGTGACGAGTTCGATCGCCTCTCCGTGTCGCTGAACACCATGCTCGGCCGTATCGAGAAGCTGAACGAGGGGCTGCGCCAGGTCTCCGACAACATCGCCCACGACCTGAAGACACCGCTGACACGCCTGCGCAACAAGGCGGCAGACGCGATCGATACGCCGGATGCCGATACCCGCCGCGTGGCGCTGGAAGGGATCATTTCGGAATCCGACCAGCTGATCCGCACCTTCAACGCGCTGTTGATGATCTCCCGCGTCGAGGCCGGCTCGGTGGCCGCCGAGATGTCGACGATCGATCTGTCCGCCATCGTTGCCGATAGCGCCGAACTCTACGAGCCGGTGGCCGATGAGGCGGGCCTTGCCATGACCACTGATATCGAGCCAGGTATCGAGGTGCAGGGCAACCGCGAACTGATCGGCCAGGCGATCTTCAACCTCATCGACAATGCCGTGAAGTATTCGGCGGGTGTGGAGGCGGGTGGCGAAGTCTCGCTGCGGCTGACACGTCGGCCGGATGCCATCTGCCTTCAGGTCGCCGATCATGGCCCCGGCATCCCTGCCGACAAGCGCGAGGACGTGCTCAAGCGCTTCGTGCGGCTGGACGAGAGTCGCTCGAAACCAGGTACCGGCCTGGGACTGTCGCTTGTGGAAGCGGTGATGGAATTGCACAGCGGCAAGCTGGAACTCAGCGATACCGACCCGGATGCGGCGGCCAATCGCGGTCTCGCCGTTACGCTGGTCTTTCCCCTGAAGTAGGCGTTTCCGCGCTACCCCGAATTGTCTGTTGGCCATTTGCGTCTCAGACCCTAACTTAGCCTCAGGCGGCGAGCAGCCTTGATTCTGCTTCGACTTTCGCTGCCTGATGCCAGGGAGGGCGCATGCTGACGAATTCGATGCACAGCCTGAGCGAGGTGGTCGACGGCCTGTTGAAGCCGTTGAGCAAGACCGAATTGAAGCTCGTGCTTGATGATCTGCAGAAGATCGGCGCCGACGAACCCGTCGTGGCCGCCATGCTGAAGACCGAGGGCGCGCTTCGCGATTTCATCTCTGCCGCACTCACGCTCTCGCCCTATCTGCGCGATATCGCCAACATCGATCCCGGCATCCTCACCATCGCGATTAGCGAGCCGCTCGAGCCGCGCCTGGAGGCGCTGATCGCGGAAGCGCGTGACGCCTGGATGCCGCGCGACGGCGCGTCGCCGAGTGAGAGTGAGATCATGGGCCGCCTGCGCACGGTCAAGCGCCGTGTCGCGTTTCTGTTGGCGCTCGCCGATCTCGCCCGCGTCTTCGATGGCCGCACCACCACGGCGTGGCTGAGCCGGCTTGCCGAGGCGACGGTCTCGGCCGCAATCGATCATCTGCTTCTCTCCTCGCACGAAGCCCGCAAGCTGCAGCTGAAGAACGTCGCACGGCCGAGTGAAGGGTCGGGTCTCGTCGTGCTCGGCATGGGCAAGCTCGGCGCCTGCGAGCTCAACTATTCCTCCGACATCGATCTCGTCGTCTTCTTCGATGAGCAGGCGGGCATCCTGTCTGATCCTGATGATGCGATCGATATCTTCCCGCGCCTGATGCGCAGGCTCGTCCGCATCATGCAGGAGCGCACCGGCGACGGCTATGTCTTCCGCACCGATCTCCGGCTGCGTCCGGACCCCGGCGCCACGCCGCTTGCCGTCTCGATCGATGCCGCCATGGTCTATTACGAGGGCAGGGGGCAGAACTGGGAGCGCGCGGCCTTCATCAAGGCCCGCCCTGTTGCGGGCGATATCGCGGCCGGCGACCGTTTCCTGCGCGACCTCACCCCTTTCGTCTTCCGCAAATACCTCGACTACGCGGCGATCTCCGACATCCACTCGATCAAGCGGCAGATTCACGCCCACAAGGGGCATGGGGCAATCGCGGTCAAGGGCCACAACGTCAAGCTCGGCCGTGGCGGCATCCGCGAGATCGAATTCTTTGCCCAGACACAGCAGCTGATCGCCGGCGGACGCATGCCGGCGCTGCGCTCGCGCGCTACCGAGGAAACGCTGAACGAGCTCACCAAAGCCAAGTGGATCGACGAAGAGACCTGCGAGGAGCTGACGGAAGCCTACTGGTTCCTGCGCGACGTCGAGCACCGCATCCAGATGGTGCGCGACGAGCAAACCCACCTGCTGCCCGAGACCGAAGGCGAGCTGAAGCGCATCGCCTACATGATGGGTTTCAGCGACACACCGAGCTTCTCGGAGCGTCTTGTCGAGGTTTTCAGGACCGTCGAGCGTCGCTACGCGCGGCTGTTCGAGCAGGAGACCAAGCTCTCGACAGAGACGGGCAACCTCGTCTTCACCGGCCAGAACGATGATCCCGACACGCTGGTGACCCTACGCAAACTCGGCTTCGAGCGCCCCTCCGACATTTCGCGGGTTATCCGCACCTGGCACTACGGGCGCTACAAGGCGACGCAATCCGTCGAGGCCCGCGAACGGCTGACCGAACTGACGCCGGAGCTGCTGCGCGTGTTCGGCGAAAGCAAGCGTGCCGACGAGGCAATCCTCAGGTTCGACAGCTTCATCTCGGGCCTGCCCGCCGGCATCCAGCTGTTTTCGCTGCTCGGCAGCAATCCGGCGCTGCTCTCGCTGATCGTCTACATCATGTCGGCGGCGCCGAAGCTTGCCGAGGTCATCGCCGCCCGGCCGCATGTCTTCGACGGCATGCTCGATCCGGGCCTGATGGCCGAGCTTCCGACGCGGGACTATCTGGCGGGACGCCTCAAGGGCTCGCTGCAGCAGGCGCGCTATTATGAGGAGGTGCTGGACCGGCTGCGTATCTTCGCCGCCGAACAGCGCTTCCTGATCGGCATTCGCCTGCTGACGGGCTCGATCAATGGCGCGATGGCGGGCCGCGCGTTTACGCACCTGGCCGATCTGATCGTCGAGGCGGCGTTGAATGCCGTGCTCTCGGAGATCGAGGCGGCGCACGGTAAGTTCCCCGGCGGCCGCGTCGCCGTCGCCGGAATGGGCAAGCTGGGCAGCTTCGAGCTCACCGCAGGCTCCGATATCGATCTCATCCTGCTCTACGACTATGACGATGCGGCCGAAGAATCCGACGGCGCCAAGCCGCTGGATGCGGTGCGCTACTTCACGCGCATCACCCAGCGGCTGATCGCCGCTCTGTCGGCGCCGACGGCCGAGGGCGTGCTCTACGAAGTCGACATGCGCCTGCGCCCCTCGGGCAACAAGGGACCCGTCGCCACCCGCGTCAGCTCGTTTGCGAAATACCAGCGCGAGGAAGCCTGGACTTGGGAGCACATGGCGCTCAGCCGCGCGCGGCTAATCTGCGGCGATGCCAGCCTGATTGATGACGTCGAGCGCGTGATCGAGGAGGTGCTCTCGACGCGGCGCGATCTGCGTAAGGTGGCGAAGGATGTGGCCGAAATGCGCGCGCTGATCGAACAGGAAAAGCCGCCGGCCAACATGTGGGACCTGAAGCTTATCCCCGGCGGTGTCGTCGATATAGAGTTCATCGCGCAATACCTGGCGCTTATCGCGCCCGCGAAGGATGTCGCCCTCAAGGTCAATGGCATAAGCACCGGTGAAGCACTGAAACAGCTGGGAGCGCCGCTGATGGCGACCGCCGATGTCGATAGCTGCAGCGAGGCCTTCGGGCTCTATACCGAGCTCGCGCAGCTCATCCGGCTCTGCATCGATGGTCCCTTCGATCCCAAGGATGCGCCGGCGGGTCTCATCGATCTCGTTTGCCGGGCCGGCGATTGCCCTGACATCAAGACCCTTGAGGGAGAGATGAAGCAGCTGTCGAAGACGGTGCGGAAGGTCTTTCAGGCGGTGGTGAAGGCGTAGCGCATGTCGCGCAAAAGTGTGTAGCGGTTTTGCGGCGCCGACATGCGAAGCTTTAAGCAGCGCTGTCAGGGATCAGCAGCGAAATCACCGTGCCGATCGCCTCGCGTGAGCGGATCTTCATGCGGCCGCCGTGCAGGGTCGTCAGCGAGCGTGAGATGGCGAGGCCCAGTCCGGAGCCGCCCTTGCTCTTGGCATACTGGTTCTGGACCTGTTCGAAGGGCTGGCCGATCTTGCTGAGCGCGGTCGTCGGGATGCCGATGCCGGTATCGGCGATGGTCAAAATGACGCCGACCGAGGTGCGACGGGTGCGCACCGCAATCCGGCCGCCCTCGTCGGTGAACTTCACGGCATTGGACAGCAGGTTGAGCAGGATCTGTTTCATCGCCCGGCGATCGGCGTTGAGCGTCATGCCATCGCAGATGCGCTGCTGGATCTCGATGCGCTTCTCGCTGGCCGGGATCGCCGTGAAGCGCAAGCTTTCCTCGATCAGCGGCGCGAGATCGATCGTCTCGCATTGAAGCTTCATGTGGCCCGCTTCGATCTTCGACATGTCGAGAATGTCGTTGATGACGTTGAGCAGATGACGGCCGCTGTGATGGATGTCGCGGGCATATTCGTCGTACTTCGCCGAGCCGAGCGGACCGAACATCTCGTCCTGCAGGATTTCGGAGAAGCCGAGGATGGCGTTGAGCGGCGTGCGCAGCTCGTGGGACATGTTGGCCAGGAATTCCGACTTCGCCTTGTTGGCGGCCTCGGCGCGTTCCTTTTCCGAGAGATAATTGGCGTTCGCCAGCGACAGCGCCGATTTCTGCCGTTCCAGCGTCTGGCGGGAGGAGGAAAGGTCGCCGATCGTCGCCATCAGGCGGCGTTCGGAATCGCGTAGGCGCTCCTGGTTGCGCTTCAAAAGCGTGATGTCGGTGCCGACGGAAACCATGCCGCCATCGCGGGTGCGCCGCTCGTTGATCTGCAGCCAGCGCTCGTCGGCAAGCTGCACTTCGCTGGTGCGCGAATAGCCATTGCCATGAGCGTCGGCGATGCGGCGCTCGATGACGGGGCGGGCAGCGGCGGCGTTGACGGCGGCGCGTTCGGTGCCCGGCACCAGCACGCTGTCGGGAAGGCCGTAGGCCTGCTGGAAGTGCGTGTTGCACATCACGAGACGGTCGTTCTTGTCCCACAGCACGAAGGCTTCCGACGTGCTCTCGATCGCGTCCGCCAGCCGCTGGTCGGCTTCGGCGTAGCGCTGCGCGAGACGATGCTGCTCGGTCACGTCCATGGCGATACCGATCATGTGGACCTGGCCGGCATTGGTGCGGATGACCTGCGCACGGGCGCGCATCCAGACGTAATGGCCGGCGGCGTGGCGCATGCGGAAGATCTGGTCGATCTGCTCCGCGTCGCCACGGGCAACGGAGCGGGCGATCTCGTAGATGCCGCTGTCGTCAGGGTGCATGAGCCGGGCCGCATCGCCGAAGCACATATTGCCGTCGCCGCCTGGAAGGCCAAGCATCTGGTACATCGAGCGCGACCAGAAGAATTCGCGACGGTCGAAATCGAAATCCCAGAGGCCGCAACGGCCACGCGAAAGGGCCGTCTCGACCCGCTGGTTGGACTCGACGAAGATCTCGTCGGCATGGCGGGCGCGGCGCACCTGCATGTAATAGGCGTAGAGGATGACTAGGAGGATCGAGGAAATGCCTGCAAACAGCGTGACGTTGAGCGTCAACTCTTCGCGCCACAGCTGGCTGATGCGATCGAGCGAGGTCGCCGCAACCACATAGCCGCCGCTGTCGCCGATCAGCGTGATCTGCGCGTAGTGCGGCCGGCCGCCAATCGTGGTCTCAATCACGCCCGCCCGGTCGCCGAAGCGGCGGATCGCGGAGACCTCGGAGAAGAAATCGCCGATGCCGGCGCCGACATAGGCCGCACCGGCGGCGGACGCCGCAAACACCTTGCCGCTCGACTGCACGAGTAGAACGAAGGCGTCGTCGTCGAGCCGGTCCTGAGGCAGGAAGCGGGCGAGGCGGGCCTGACCTTCGGTCGCGTTACCGCTGTCGAATATCGCGGCGGAGTCTGCGAAGGCTGCTGCTGCGGTGGCGGCGGCGAGTGCCGTGGAGTGGCGGGCAGCGGCCTGCATGCGGTCGTGTTCGGAGAGCATGCCGAAGAAATGCGAGGCTGCGACGACGGTCAAAAATGCAACGATAAGGATAGGAATGGCGCGCTTCAACACGGCCTCGGCATGCGTGTAATTTCGAGAAGATGATGGTCGCGAGGTCGCGGCGGTCTTGCCGGTGAAGCTTTCACGCCAGGCGCGGAAGCTCTCGAAATCGACACGCAGCCGTCCTTCGGCCACGGTTGCCCGCCGCACGTTCATCATTTTCTGAGCCTTGTCCCTCGTGATTCGCTGCGCCGCTCGCCCGAACCTGACTCAATGAATCATTGGTGATTCGCCTTGTCCAGAGGAAAAGGTAAAAATCTGTTAACCGATTCTAAGTGCTGATTTTTCCAGTATGCGTGGGAGGCGGCTTCGACAGGCTCGGCCGCCTCGTGTCGCAAATCACCCCTTGAGGGTGCGCTCGACGATGTCGCGAACGTCGGTGGAGAGCGCCGGTGCTTCGGCGATCTCGGTCAGCGCCTTGCGTGCATGTTCAGCTCTTGCGGGTTCCAGCGAACGCCAGGACCGCATCGAAGTGAGGATGCGCGCCGCCAACTGTGGGTTGCGTCCGTCGATGTCCAGGATTTCGCGGGCGAGGAAGCGGTAGCCCTCTCCATCCGCGCGTCCGAAGCCGGTGGGATTGCCGAAGGCAAACGTGCCGACCAGCGCGCGCACGCGGTTGGGGTTGGTGCGCTTGAACTGCGGATTGTCCATCAGCTTCAGCACCCGATCGAGCGCCTTTGCGCCCGGAATGGTCGCCTGGACGGAGAACCACTTGTCGATGACAAGCGCGTTTCCGGCAAAGCGATCATGGAACGTGGACAGCGCTGCGGCCGCCTCGCTGCTGTCGGGGAAGCGGTGCGCAAGGATCGTCAGCGCCTGCATCAGGTCCGTCATGTTGTTGGCGGCGTCAAACACGGCCTTGGCGCGGTCAGGCGTGTTCTCGGCATAAGACAGATAGGTGAGCGCGCTGTTGCGGAGCGCACGGCGACCGGCGCTCTTGGCGTCGGGGCTGAAATCGCCTGGTGTGGTCATACTGTCGTAGAGTGCCGCGAAGACGCTCTTGCCGGCGTCGGCGACCTGCTGCAGCACGGCGGAGCGGCCGGCGTGGATAGCGTCAGGGTCGTTGTTGCCGCCAAGTTCGCGGGCGATATCGGATTCGCTCGGCAGCGCCAGCGCCTGGGCGCGGAAGGCGGGCTCCAGCGTTTCATCCGCCGCGGCCGCAAGCAGAGCTTCGACGAAGTCCTTGGAAGCGACGACCGGCTTGCCGTCACGCGCATCGCGGGCGGCTGCAAGCAGCGTCGGCAATGCGAGATCGGTCAGCGCCTGCCAGCGCGAGAAGTGATCGGTCTCAAAGCGGGCGAGAAGCGCCAGGTCCGTGGGCGACTGATCGAAGTGCAGGTTGATCGGGGCCGAGAAGCTGCGGTTTGTCGATACGATCGGCCGCGAGCCGATGCCCTTGAAGGTGGCCTTCTGGCTGCGCTCGGTCAGATGCAGCACGTTGTCGCCATACTCGGCGCCATCGACAGACGAGGGCTCTAGCGGCGTGCCGTCTTCGGCAAAGAGCGCGATGCTGAGCGGAATGTGCATCGGCTTCTTGTCGCTCTGGCCGGGCGTTGCGGGAACCATCTGCTCGAGCGACAGCGTGAAGCTCTTGGCGCCAGCATCATAGCTGCCGGACGCGGTGACGAGCGGCGTGCCGGCCTGGTGATACCAGAGCGAGAACTGTGTCAGGTCGCGCCCGCTGGCATCCTCGAAGCACTTGACGAAATCCTCGATCGTGACGGCCTGGCCGTCATGGCGATCGAAATAGAGATCCATGCCCTTCTTGAACAGGTCCTTGCCGAGCAGCGTCGCGATCATGCGCGTGACTTCGCTGCCCTTCTCGTAGACCGTCGTCGTGTAGAAGTTGTTGATTTCGCGGTAGGTGGTCGGACGCACCGGATGCGCCAGCGGGCCACCATCCTCGGGGAACTGCTCGGACTTCAGATGGCGCACTTCGGCGATGCGCTTGACCGGGCGCGAGCGCATGTCGGCCGAGAATTCGTGGTCGCGATAGACCGTCAGGCCTTCCTTGAGGCAGAGCTGGAACCAGTCGCGGCAGGTGATGCGGTTGCCGGTCCAGTTGTGGAAGTATTCGTGGGCGATGATCGCTTCGATGTTGGCGTAGTCCTGGTCGGTCGCGGTCTCCGGATCGGCCAGCACGTACTTGTCGTTGAAGACGTTGAGGCCCTTGTTCTCCATGGCGCCCATGTTGAAGTCGGACACGGCGACGATCATGAAGATGTCGAGATCGTATTCGCGGCCGAACCGTTCCTCATCCCACTTCATCGAGCGCTTCAGCGCATCCATGGCGTAGGCAGCGCGCGCTTCCTTGCCATGCTCGACGTAGATCTTCAGCGTGACTTCGCGCTCAGACATGGTGACGAACTTGTCTTCGACCACGCCGAGATCGCCGGCGACCAGCGCGAAGAGATAGCTCGGCTTCGGATGCGGATCGAACCAGGCGGCGAAGGCGCGGCCCTCGTCATAGCCGGCGCCGCCGAGGAAATTGCCGTTGGACAGCATGACCGGGTTGGCGGCCCTGTCGCCGATGATGGTGATCGTATAGGGCGCCAGCACATCCGGGCGATCGGGGAAGTAAGTGATGCGGCGGAAGCCCTCGGCCTCGCACTGGGTGCAGTAGACGCCGTTGGTGCGGTAAAGGCCCATCAGCTGGGTGTTGGCCTCGGGATTGATGATCGTGGTGATCGTCAGTTCGAAAGGCTTGGATTTCGGCAGGTTGCGGATCGTCAGGCTGTCTGGTGTCGCCGTATACTGGCTGGGCTTCATTTCCGCCTGATCGAAGAGCAGGCCGGAGAGGGCGAGTTCGTCACCGTCGAGGATGAGCGGCGCCTTCGGATCGGCGCCCTTGCGGCGGTGGAAGATCAGGCGGGCATCTACCTTGGTCGCGGTCGGGTCCAGTTCAAACGTCAGATCCACGCGCTCGAGTACGAAATCGGTGGGGCGGTAATCTGCCAGATTTATGACCTGGCCGGTATCTGTGCGCATGATATTCCCTGAGACCTTTAGACAATGCTTCGCAAACAGAGTGGGCGCTCTGCCGTAAAATTTGATTGGTACAATTACACTAAAGTCTGAATTAAAGCTAAAGCCGAAGGTGGGATGGCACATCGGCTATTTCTGGGGGGAGATACTATAGTCTCTTGCCTGGCTATCTCAGATTGAGGATCGATTTTATCGCTGTTTCATCTTCGGTCTTTTGCACAACGACACCGTACCAGCCCAGCCCATCATAGTCCTCGTAGCCGAGCGTCTTCGCATAGGCGACGATGGATCCGTTGTTGTCGTAGTAGCTGCCGCGTTCCTGCCCATGCTGAATGTGCAGCGCAAAGCGGCTGAACATCAGGGACGGATTGCTGCAGGCGATGATCCTGCCGCCGCCGTCGAGGATCATGACCGTCGTACGGTCCGCGACCTGCGGCGGCAGGTTGGCTTCCTTGTCGACGATCGCCTGACCCTGGTTCTGCCAGTCGAAATAGACGCCGAGCGTGCCGATCAGCTTTCCATCGAGCTTCCCACCTTCGCGCACGCCTGTCGCATAGACAAGCGCCGTGCGCCCGATATGCAGCTGGCTTTTGCAAACTTCGTCCACCACGTAATCGTTGCCGGATCGGCATTGGACCGCGGCCTTGTGCCATGCCTCGTTGGCGAGCGACGTATTGAGCAGCCGCCGCTGAAACTCGGGATTTGCCGAGGCGACGATCCGCCCGGTGAGGTCGGTCAGCACAAGGTCGAGATAGACGGTATAGAAGCGATTGATCACGCCGAGACGCTCGGCCGCGAAGCTGGCGCTGCCAGTGCTCGGCTCCTGCAAGGTCTGCCACAGTGCGGCGTCCGTCGCCCACCAGCGCACATCCGCCGTCCGCTCGAAAAGGTTGCGGACGATCAGCTGCACCAGCGTCTGCGCCAGATCGGTCAGCCGCACGCCTTCGAGTTCGTTGACCAGCCCATCCGCCATTCTGCGCGAAAGACCGATGCGGCCGAGAACGTTGCTTTCGAATGTGTCGGCGATCTCGCTGGCGATCTGGGCCAGACGCTGCACCTCGTTGGCCACCACGGCAAAGCCCTTGCCGGTTTCGCCGGCGCGCGCGGCCTCGATGAGCGCGTTGATCGCAAGCAGTCTGATCTGCTTGACGACGTGTGTATTGTCGGCGCTGAAGCGCTCGAGATCGGAACCGATCCCTTCTGTCACGACCCGCATGGAGCGCGGCGTTGCCGCTGGCTGCTGGCGTTCGGGTAACGTAGACGGCATCATATGCATGCCTCCTGAAACAGGTTTAGGTTGTGAATGTATGAAAAAGGTATGTCTGCAATAGAAGAATCAATGCGAGTTTATGGTTTTCAAAGTGTTAACGGCGGACGCGGACGCCAATTATTATCGGGTGTTTTCGCCGATTTTTTCCGTCTCGGATGGCCGCTCGACATGTTTCAGCTCAAACCGGCGCCAGAACTCGCTTTTTCGGCGTTTTAGCCTGTTCTTTCGGGCGAACCGCTGGCACATTGTAGTTGCATCGAATCCGGTGCGATCCCCCGACGTTCCATTGGTGAATTCGCGAGTTTCTGACATGCGGCCGGTATTCGAAAATCCGATGCGAGGTATCGCGTGCAAAGTCGCCTCCGTCGTCTTCTTCCTGGCGATGCAGACCTTCATCAAGCTTGCTGGCGCCGGCATCCAGCCCGGCCAGGTCACCTTCTACAGATCGTTCTTCGCCCTGTTCCCGATCATGGCGTTCCTCGCCTATCGCGGACAGTTGAAGGCGTCGTTCTACACGGCCAATCCCGT
Organism: Hyphomicrobiales bacterium; assembly: GCA_900465665.1. Lineage (GTDB taxonomy): Bacteria > Pseudomonadota > Alphaproteobacteria > Rhizobiales > Rhizobiaceae > Rhizobium. The sequence continues at coordinate 84,015 of UBJO01000034.1, read as the reverse complement.
CGGCCATCTCAAGCGCGGCACGCTCGGCATCATTTCGATGGGCCTGGGCTTTTATGGGCTGCTGCATCTGCCGCTACCCGAGGCGATCGCGCTTGGTTATGCCATGCCGCTGATCGCGGTTGTCTTCGCCGCTCTGCTTCTGGGCGAGACGGTGCGCATCTATCGCTGGAGCGCGGTCTTTGTCGGCCTGATCGGCGTGGCGATCGTGTCCTGGCCGAAGCTCACGCTGTTTCGCGATGGCGGTGTCGAGACCGAACAGGCGATCGGCGCGGTCACGGTGCTGCTGGCGTCCGTTCTTGGTGGTCTCGCGATGATCCAGGTGAGAAAGCTGGTCGAGGAAGAGAAGACCTCGACGATCGTACTTTATTTCTCGATCACAGCCTCGGTCTTTTCGTTGTTCACCGTGCCCTTCGGCTGGGATCTGCTCGATCTCGCGCCGCAGCTCTACCTGATCGCCGCCGGCTTCTGCGGCGGCGTCGCGCAGATTTTCCTGACGGAAAGTTACCGGCATGCGGATGTCTCGACGATCGCGCCGTTCGAGTACACGTCCATCGTGCTCGGCAGCGTGCTCGCCTACTTCGTGTTCGATGACATCCCGACCACAAGCATGCTGATCGGAACCGCTGTCATCGTTGCCGCGGGCATTTTCATCATCTACCGCGAGCACCAGCTGGAACTCGAGCGGGCGGCTGCACGAAAAGCCAGCTCTCCGTAGTTCCCGCTCACGAAATCGTGCGGCTAAGTGTCGCAAAATTCATGCATTTTTGCTGTTCCGCAACCCATCCTACAAAATTTGAGGGTAGCGTGTGACAGTCGCCTATGATTTTTAAAAATGAACAACTTTCATTTATTTATACATCCTGATGTTGAAAATAAGTGGCGGCTTTAGTTTGCTTGACTTGCGATTACACGAGGTCGAGTGCCGTCCGGGAGACAAATGCCGTTTAGTGCCACAGACTTGATAGCCGACCCCAAGTTCATCCTGGGTATTCGATTTCACGCAAGCCGCATGCGCAACATGTTCGATGCCGGCCCAAGGCTTGCGCGCTTGCTCGCATCGCACCAGCGGTGGCTGCTCACGCAGGTCGCCTATGCGCTCAGCATGGAACGTATCGATGGTGATCCAACGTCGGGGCTAACGGCGACGGCACTGACGACGGAGATCACGGCTTTCAAGGCCGCGAGCCGCAACACCATCCGCAGCTTTATCGATGAACTCGCGACCTACAGGTTCATCACCTGTGTCCCAGGCGAGGAACGCAAGCGGCCGCGCCGCTACGACGTGGCCGACATCGCGCAGCAGGCGATGTTCAGTTGGGTCTGGTCCAACTTGCTGGCGCTCGACGTCCTCGATGATGGCGACAGGGCGGCGCAGTTCCAGGCAAACCCTGAGTGGATACGGCTGATGCAGCCACGCATCGCGCGCGATTGCCTGCGCGATGCTGCTTGGCGCGAGCCGCCGGAGCGGGTGGGCGTGTTTATGTGGAACGATGCCGGCGGGCTGATTGTCGATTATCTGATGTCGAGGATCGATCCCGATGAGCCGCATCCCGATCGCTTCTTTGTTGGTCCATTGGATAGCAGGGCGCTGGCTGCGGACTTCATGATATCGCGCACGCATATGCAACGCCTCTTCGCCAAGGCGGCGCAGGGTGGTTGTATGGGATGGGACGTCGACACGAAGAAGCCGTCGCTATGGATATCGCGCGCGTTCGTCGAGGAATATTGCCAGTGGCAGGCGATCAAGTTCGCCTATGTCGATCAGGCGTTTCACGCGGCAAGCGAGATGTCGGGAGAGAGGTAGGCCGCTGCGGCGGCTCTGGCGTGCGCCGATGGCGACGCGTCAGAATTCGCGATCGTAGGCTTCCGCGGCGCATACCGCTGCGCGGATATGCTCGATGGCGTCGATCTTGCAAAGAAGTGAGATGATGCGGGTCGTCATGAGAATAAGCCGATAAGCGGCAGGGACGGCGAGTGGCCGTGCACTGCGATCAATACTGCTGGAAATCCGCGAAGATGGCAGCGGGGCGCACGATGCGACCGCTCGCGCCAGTGCCACGAGCGATCATCTGCTCGTTGGTGGCGAAGCCGGTGCGGCAGTAGCTCTGCGTGGTGCGGCCGTTGCTGTTTGCGTTTCTCAAGGTTTCAAATCTGCAGTGTGTAGGACGACGAGTGTTGCTCATTGCCTTGGTTCCTTAGTGATTCCTCCCAAGACACAACGCTAATATTGCAGCGCACAATAGATTTCACAAGGCATAGGAATACGCGGCAGGCATGCGTTTTGCGCATGGGTTTCGTCGCAAATCTGTCAATGTTGGTTATTTAGGAGGCAGAATTGATTTCTGTCAGTTTCGCTTGGAAAGCCAATAAATCGTTCCAGGCCAAGCGCTTATTGACCGGCGCGGTCAACAGGTCCTGCGGATGGAGCGTGGCAATGGCGGGGACGACACGGTCGCCTGCGGCAATTTCACGCCACTGGCCGCGCAAGCCGTGAATGGTGTCGCCTTCGCCAAAAAACACCCGGGCGGCGAAATTCCCGAGCAGGAGAATCACTTTCGGCTCGGCAAGCGCGATCTGCCGCTCGATGAAGGGGCGGCAGATATCCATCTCGGCGGGGGAGGCGACGCGGTTGCCCGGCGGGCGCCACGGAATGACCTGGGTCAACAGGATGCCGGCGCGGTCGAGCCCGATCGCGGCAAGCATCTTGTCCAGCAGCTGGCCGGGCCGTCCGGCAAACGGCTGCCCCTCGCGATCGTCCTCCGCGCCCGGCGCCGAGCCGATCAGCATGATGCCGCTCGCAGCATCGCCGCTGGCGAAGATCGTCGAGCGCGCGCTGTGCTTGAGATTGCAGCCATTGAAGGCTTCGAGCGCGGTCTTCAGCTCCGCGAGAGAACGCGCGCTTTCGGCGGCGAAACGCGCCTGCTGGATCGCCTCGCCGTCGGGGATCGCCGGCTGCGGCCGTTGCGCCGAGCGCTCCGGCTGGGGCGCGCCGCGCTGTGCGGAAGCCATTGGTGCGCGGGATGCCGTCTCGCGCGCCTCCGCCTGCGGGGCAGGGGCGGCGCTGCGGCGCGCCGCCTTCATCGCCTCGAATTCGGCGAAGCGATCGACGGCCTCTTCTTCCAGCAGCCACTCGACACCGGCATCCGCATGAAAATGCAGAAGGGCTGCGAGTTCGCCTGAAGAGAGGTCGTTGACGGAGATCATGGGCGCGACATTACCGAAGCTCAAGCCTCAATGAAAGTGCGCCGCCGCCATATCCCGGCCTATTGCACCGTCCATTGCGCGATATCGTCGCGTTCGCCGATCAGCGCCAGACCGTGCGCGATCGACAGCATCTCGCCGCCGGTCTCGATACGATCGGTGTCGAAGCGCTCGGTGAAGATGCGGCGCACCGCCGGAACGAAGGAGGTGCCGCCGGTGAGGAACACCTTGTCGATCGCGCCCGCTTCGGTGTTGGTCTTTTCGAGCACATCGTCGAGCGCGCCTTCGATGCGCGCGAGATCGTCCGAAATCCAGCTCTCGAAGTCGGCGCGGGCCACCATCCGCTTTCCGGCGCGGCCGAGCGGCGAGAAGTTGAACTCGGCTTCCTCAGAGGCCGACAGCGCCATCTTCGTCGCGGACACCGCCTGGTAGAGCGGATAGCCTTCGTCGTGGTCGACGAGATCGATGAAGAGCTCCAGCTTCTCGGGTTCGAGCGCGGTTCTGACAAGCTTCTTCAGGTCCTCGTATTCGCGCGAGGTCTTGAAGATCGACAGCTGGTTCCAGCGGCTGAAGCTGGAGTAGTAGTTGGTCGGCACTTCAAGGATCTTGTCGAAACTCTTGAAATGACTCCCCTTGCCGATTTCAGGCGCAACGACGTTTTCGATGATGCGCGCGTCGAAGTGGTCGCCGGCGATACCGACACCGGAATGGCCGATCGGCGTCGCCTTCAGCTGGCCGGCGACGGTCTCGAAGCGGATCAGCGAATAGTCGGTCGTGCCGCCGCCGAAGTCGGCGACCAGCACCGTCGCGTCGCTTTTCAGGTTCTGCGCGAAGTAGAAGGCGGCCGCCACGGGTTCGTAGACATAGTGCACCTCGGGGAAGCCGAAACGCGACAGCGCCTCGTTGTAGCGCTGCGTCGCCAGAACCGGATCGGGGCTCGCGCCGGCGAAATGCACCGGCCGGCCAGTGACGATGCGCGCGACGTCCGATGGCCAGTTGTTGCCGGCATAGTTGCTGAGGCGGCGGATGAAGACCTCCATCAGGTCTTCGAAGCTGTGACGCTTGGCGTAGATCAGCGTGCCCTGGAAGAGGGCGCTGGCGGCGAATGTCTTGATCGACTGCAGGAAGCGACAGTCACCGGGATTGTCGATGAACTGGCGGATCGCCGCATGCCCTGCCTCGACCTTCAGCGCCGAAGCGCCGAGCTTGCCGTCTTTCATGAAGGACAGCGCGGTGCGCATGCTGTCGCTTTCGCCCGCCGAGCTGGTGAAGCCCATGGAATGCGTGGTCTTGCCATCCGCGGTGGCCAGTACGGTGTTGGTCGTGCCAAAGTCCAAACCTAGCGCTTGAGCCATGCTCGCACCTCTCAATGTCGATCGTTGCTGGAGACTGGAGCAATTGCTCCGCCGGGGCGCCAAGGGACACCCGAATTCAAGAGGGCGCGTGATGCCACAGCGGTCTGTCTTATTCAAGACGCGGAAGCGCAAAATGAAACGGGCGCCAATGGGCGCCCGTCTCGATCATTCCGCTGCGATGGCCCGGGCGGGCTCCTCGTGTTGCTCTTCTGTCTTCTTTCGCCCAAGGCTGAGCAGCCAGTCGCTGAGCCGTCCCATCTCGACGAAGATGACGGGGGTGATGAACAGCGTCAGCGCCTGGCTGACGATGAGGCCGCCGACCACGGCAATGCCGAGCGGCTGGCGAAGCTCCGAGCTCGCGCCCGAGCCGAGCGCGATCGGGAGCGCGCCGAGCAGTGCGCAGAAGGTCGTCATCATGATCGGCCGGAAACGCCGTACGCAGGCTTCGTGGATGGCCTCGGACGAGGTCATGCCGGTGCTCGATCGCAGGTTCTCCAGCGCCACGTCGATCATCATGATCGCGTTCTTCTTGACGATGCCGATCAGCATCAGGAGGCCGATCAGCGCGATGATCGACAGATCGAAGTTCATCACCCTCAATGCCAGAAGCGCGCCGAGGGCTGCCGCGGGCAGGCCGGAGAGGATCGTCAGCGGGTGGATGAAGCTCTCGTAGAGGACGCCGAGAACGACATAGATCGTCAGCACCGCCGCCAGGATCAGGAGAGGCGTGTTGCCCTGCGATTGCTCGAAGATCTGCGCCGTGCCGCCATAGGACGTGAAGACGTCCGAGGGCATGTCGATGTCCTTCTTGATCTGGTCGATCGCAGCCGTCGCATCGCCCAGCGCCTCGCCGGCGGGCAGGTTGAACGACACGGTGGTCGAGACCAGCTGGCCGGTCTGGTTGATCGTCACCGGTCCGGTGGTGCGTTCGACCGTCGCGAAGTTCGACAGCGGAACGAGCGCGCCGCTTGACGACGCCACGCGGATGTCCTGCAGCTTCTGGTCATCCCAGGGCGCGTTGGTGTCGTACTCGACGAGCACGTCGTAGCTGTCGCCGGTCGACTGGATCTGCGCCGCCGCGTAACCACCGAAGGATTCTTGCAGCGTCGTGCGCAGCTGGTCGTCGGTGATGCCGAAGGCGGCGGCCTTTTCCGTATCGACCTTGATCTCGGCCTGCAGCGCGTTGTTCTGCGCGTCCGATGTCACGTCGGTAAAGCGCGGATCGCCGTGCATGGCCTGCTGGATCTTGTTGGCCCAGAGGTTGGTCTGGTCGGCGCTGAGTGCCTGCACCACCAGCTGATACTGGCTGGCCGTTTGCCGTCCACCGAAACGCAAGCTCTGCTGCGGCGTGATGAAGGCTTGCAAGCCGGGGATCTTGCTGATGCTGGCGCGCAGTGCGCGCAGCGTCTGGTCAAGCGGCGGCCGGTCCTTCTTGTCCTTCAGTTCGACGAACATCGTGCCGTTGTTCAGCGGGCTGCGGGCATTGCCGCCGACGATCGACATGACGTGATTGACCGCCGGGTTCTGCTTCACCAGTGCCGCAGCCTGGTTCTGCAGATCCTTCATCGCCGGGTAGGAGATATCCTGGCGGGCGCGGGTCGAGATGTTGAGGCGGCCGATATCTTCCGTCGGGAAGAAGCTCGTCGGCAGCGTCATGAACAGGTAGATGGTCAGTCCGACCGAGGCGAGAAACAGCCCGAGAATGGCTGGACGGTGCGCCAGGCACCAGGCAACGGAGCGGTCATACCCACGCAGCGTTCGCTCGAAGCCGGCATCGAACCAGCGGATGAAGAAGGGCGGCTGGCTATGGCCGCTGCCAAGCCGCGAGGCGAGCATCGGCGTGACCGTCAGCGACACGATGGCCGAGGCGACGATCGCGATCGCCACCACCATGCCGAACTCGTTGAAGATGCGCCCGACCACGCCGCCCATCAGCAGGATCGGAATGAAGACCGCGATCAGCGAGACGGACATGGAGATGATCGTATAGCTGACTTCGCCCGATCCCTTGATGGCGGCCTCGAGAACCGGCATGCCATCCTCGACGTGCCTCAGGATGTTTTCGAGCATGACGATGGCGTCGTCGACCACGAGACCGACGGCGAGAGTCAGCCCGAGCAGCGAGATGTTGTCGACGCTGTAGCCCAGCACATACATCATCCCGAAGGTGGTGATCAGCGACAGCGGCACGGCAAGGCCCGGTATGATCGTCGCCGTCAGGTGGCCGGTGAAGAGGTAGATGACCAGAACGACGAGGCCGATCGTCAGGAACAGCGTGAACTTCACGTCCGAGATCGCGTCGCGGATCGGCTTGGCCGAATCGTTCATCACCTGCGTCGTCACCGATCCCGGTATCTCGGCATGCAGCGCCGGCAGCTTCGCATTGATCGCATCGACGACGGCGACCGTGTTGGCATCCGGCTGGCGCTGGATCGCCAGGATGATGCTCTGCTTGCCGTCGTACCAGCTGCCGGTGTTCTGGTTCTCGACGCTATCCTCAACGTCGGCGACATCGCCGAGATGGATCGGCGCGCCGCCAGGATTGGCAATGACGAGCGTGCGGAACTGCTCGGCATTGGTGCGCTGCGTGTCGGCGGTGATCGTCATGCTCTGGCTGTCGTTCTGCAACGTGCCGACCGGCACTTGGCTATTGGCAGCCTGGATCGCCTTGTTGACCGTATCGATCCCGAGGCCGCGGTTGAGCAGCTTGTTCGGGTCGACCTCGACGCGCACGGCATAGGTCTGTGCGCCGAAGACCGAGACCTCGGCAACGCCGGGCAGGGTGGAAAGCGAGGGCGAGATGATGTTTTCCGCGACATCGTCGAGCTTGCTGCGCGGCATCGTATCGCTCTGTACCGCGAGCAGCATGACCGGCGCGTCGGCCGGGTTGGTCTTCCTGTAGCTCGGCGGCGTCGTCATGTTGTCTGGCAGCTGCCGCGTCGCATGCGAGATCGCCGCCTGAACGTCGGCCGCCGCCGCATCGATGCTGCGGTTGAGATCGAACTGCAGCACGATGCTGGTATTGCCGAGCGAGTTGGTGGCGCTGATCTCGCTGATCCCGGGGATCGTCTCGAACTGCTTGATCAGCGGTGTGGCGACCGATGTCGCCATGGTCTTCGGCGAAGCGCCGGTCAGCGCCGCCGAGACGTTGATGGTCGGGAAGTCGACCTGCGGCAGGGCTGCCACCGGCACGAGCTGGTAGCCGGCGATGCCGGCAAGCACGGCGCCGATGGCGAGAAGCGTGGTGGCGACGGGGCGCCGGATACAGAAATTTGGTATCATTCTTCCGTGCCCGCCACGATGGTTTCCGTTGACTTCGGCTGATCCGCCGAGGCGACGTTGATCGCCTTGCTGTCGAATTCTTCCTTCACCGCCTGCTTGTCGACGAGCTGCGCCTGTCCCTCGATGACCACATGGTCGCCTTCGGAAAGACCGGCCGAGATCGCGGTGTAGCCGCCATTGGCGCGGGCGACGGTGACGGGCGCCAGCCGCACCTTTCCGTCGTTGACGACGAACGAGTAGAAGCCATCGGCGCCGGGGCTGACTGCCACCGTCGGCACGACGATTTGCTGTTCGTTGTTGTTGAAATGCACGACGATGTTGACCGACTGACCAGGCCACAGCGCGCCCGATGCATTCTCGAATTTCGCCTTGGCGAGGATGGTGCCGGATGCTGTATCGACGGTGTTGTCGTAGAAGCTGATGTGCCCGGTGCGCGGCTTGCCCTTGCCTGATGGCGGCACGGTGGTCACGTCGACGGGGCCGGCGGCGAGTGCCAGCTTCAGCTGCCGGAGATCACGCTCCTGCAGGTGGAATTTCACATAGATCGGATCGTATTTCGCGATCGTCACGATGGTCGCACCCGCCGTCACGAAGGCGCCTGGGCTGACGGCGATGTCGCCAAGGCGGCCGTCGAAGGGCGCCCGGATGTCGGTATGCTCGAGCAGCACCTGATCGGAGGCGAGCGTCGCCTTGTCCGCCTGCACGGTGGCGACGGCGGTGTCGCGCGCGGCTTTGGCCTGGTCGTAGGTCTGCTGCGTGCCGGCTTTCGATGTGAGGAGGTCCGAGGCGCGCGTGAGCGCCGTTTCGGCCTCGGCGACCGTCGCGGTATCGCGCACGATCATCGCATTGTCCTTGTCGACCGCGGCCTGTGCCGTGCGGTTGTCGAGCTTGGCGATGAGGTCGCCCTGTTTGACCGAGGAGCCATCGCTGGCGATGATCTCGGTGACCAGCCCCTGTTCCTGTGCGGCGATCGTCGTGTTGTCGTCGGCATCGGCCCAGCCGGATGCGGTGACATCGCGCGGCAGCACGGTCTTCACCGCGGCCACGGTCTTCACCAGCGTGGGCCCGCCGCCTTTGCGCCCCTTGCCCTTCTGGTCGCCGCCCTGCTGTCCTCCATCGCCCGCCGCCTGCTTGCCGCCGGAGGCATCGGCCTGCGCGGTCGGTTTCGGTCCGGATTGCGAGAGATAGGGAATGCGATCCTTATAGTGCCACGCGCCGAAGCCGGCTGCGACAACAAGGCAGGTGGTGATCCAGAGTTTCTTCATGTTGATACCGGTCGGGGGCTGTTGAGTATGACTTATTCAACCACTTTTATTGCGGCACGAAAAAGACACAATCCCGACAGGGGCATCACTAAGTGGTTAGAATGGCTTAAATTTTCGTAATGTTCGCATATTCTAAACTGCGGGAGATCGCGCGAATGTGACGCAACCGCGGTCGGGCGCCAGCGGCTGACGCCCGATTGTCGTTTGCGATCAGAGGGATCGCGCCGCGCCGCCATCGCAGCGCACAAGGCTGCCGGTGATATAGCTCGCCTGCTGGCTGCACAGGAAGGCGGCGGTCGCCGCGAACTCCTCCACCTTGCCATATCGCCCGACGGGGATGGCCGCTTCCTTGATGACACGAACGTCTTCGATGCTTTTGCCCGTGCGCTTCGCGGCGGCGCCGTCGAGATCGTCGAGCCGGCTCGTCAGGATGCTGCCTGGGAGCAGCAGGTTGGTGGTGATGCCGAAGCGGCCGATTTCGGTGGCCAGCGTCTTGCTCCAGCCGGCGAGTGCTGGGCGCAGCGTGTTGGAAAGCGCGAGATTGCCGATCGGCTCGATTACGCCCGAGGACGCGACCGTCAGGATGCGGCCCCATCCCTGTTCCTTCATGCCGGGCAGCAGCGCATTGGTGAGCGTGATGACGCGGAGCACCATCGAGAAGAAATAGGTCTCCAGCCGTTCGGCGGTCATGTCCGCGGTGGTGCCGGGCGTCGGGCCGCCGGTATTGTTGATCAGGATATCGACACCGCCGAGCTTGCTCTTGACTGCTGTCGTCACAGTCTCGACGAAGTTCTCCTCCGAAAGATCGGCCCAGATCCAGTCGGCCTTGCCGTTGCCCTCGGCATTGATCGCCTTGCAGTTCGCCTCCAGCGTTTCGCCGCTGCGTCCGCACAAAAGCACGTTGGCGCCCTCGCGCGCCAGAGCGACCGCGATGCCGTGGCCAAGTCCGCGCGACGATGCCAGCACGAGCGCGCGCTTGCCCTTGATGCCCAGATCCATTTTGAAGCCTCCTGTTGTTCGCTCCGTTTATAGGGCGCGCGACGATCAAAAGGAAAGGCCGGCCATGGCCCGATCAGCTTCATTTATTGACGTTGACGTAAGCGTCATGTAGTTCTTTTGTGAAGAGGAATATCATTGCGCGAAATGGGGTATTGGCTGTCGTTTCCCGGCTCGACAATCCAGCCATGTTTTGCCAAGAGATACCCTACACACGGGGAATATGGCCGCAAAACCGGCCGAGCGGAGAATGACGGATGACCGACGCGACTGAACTGCCCGAACGCGAGAGCATGGAATTCGACGTCGTGATTGTCGGCGGCGGTCCTGCCGGCCTTTCGGCTGCGATCAGGTTGAAGCAGGTCAATCCCGAACTCTCGGTCGTCGTGCTGGAGAAGGGCGCTGAAGTCGGCGCGCATATCCTGTCGGGTGCGGTCGTCGATCCCATCGGCATCGACCGCCTGCTGCCTGATTGGCGCGAAGAGACCGACCATCCGTTCAAGACCGAAGTCAAGGACGACCACTTCCTGCTGCTTGGCCCGGCCGGATCGATCCGTCTGCCGAACTTCGCCATGCCGCCTTTGATGAGCAATCACGGCAACTACATCGTCTCGCTCGGCAACGTCTGTCGCTGGCTGGCGGGCCACGCGGAAGCCATGGGCGTCGAGATCTATCCGGGCTTCGCCGCCACCGAAGTGCTCTACAACGACGCCGGCGCCGTCATCGGTGTCGCCACCGGCGACATGGGCGTCGAGAAGAACGGCGAACCCGGCCCGAATTTCACCCGTGGCATGGAGCTGCTGGGCAAATATACGCTGATCGGCGAGGGCGTCCGCGGCTCGCTCGCCAAGCAGCTCATCGCCAAGTTCGACCTGCAAAAGGATCGCGAACCCCAGAAATTCGGCATCGGCATCAAGGAGCTCTGGCAGGTCAAGCCGGAGAACCACAGCCAAGGCCTCGTGCAGCACTCCTTCGGCTGGCCGCTCGGCATGAAGACCGGCGGCGGTTCGTTCCTCTATCATCTGGAAGACAACCTCGTTGCCGTCGGCTTCGTGGTGCACCTGAACTACAAGAACCCCTATCTCTACCCCTTCGAGGAATTCCAGCGCTTCAAGACGCATCCTGTTATCCGCACGACCTTCGAGGGCGGCAAGCGCCTGTCCTATGGCGCCCGCGCCATCACCGAGGGCGGTTACCAGTCGGTGCCGAAGCTGACCTTCCCGGGCGGTGCGCTGATCGGCTGCTCCGCCGGCTTCGTCAACGTTCCCCGCATCAAGGGCAGCCACAACGCCGTGCTCTCAGGCATGCTGGCGGCCGACAGGATTGCCGAGGCGATCGCCGCAGGCCGAGCCAATGACGAGGTCATCGAGATCGAGAACGAATGGCGCGCAAGCGACATCGGCAAGGACCTGAAGAAGGTCCGCAACGTCAAGCCGCTGTGGTCGAAGTTCGGCACGGCGATCGGCGTCGCCCTCGGCGGTCTCGACATGTGGACCAACCAGCTCCTCGGCTTCTCCTTCTTCGGTACGCTCGGCCACGGCAAGACCGATGCCGCATCGCTGGAGCCGGCTGCCAAGCACAAGCCGATCGACTACCCCAAGCCCGACGGCGTGCTGACCTTCGACCGTCTCTCCTCGGTGTTCCTGTCGAACACCAATCACGAGGAGAACGAGCCTGTTCATCTGAAGGTCAAGGACATGGCGCTGCAGAAGTCGTCGGAGCACGACATCTTCGCCGGTCCCTCGACGCGCTACTGTCCTGCCGGTGTTTACGAGTGGGTCGAGAAGGACGGGCAGGAGACCTACGTCATCAACGCCCAGAACTGCGTCCACTGCAAGACTTGCGACATCAAGGATCCCAACCAGAACATCAACTGGGTGCCGCCGCAGGGCGGTGAGGGGCCGGTCTATCCGAACATGTAAGGCATAAGCCATGAGCGCTACCCTTGCGACCAGGCCGGCGCACATGGGAGAACTGCCGCGCCTGACCGAGATCGAACTCGACGCCTTCGCGACATTGGCGGAGGCGTTGGGCATCTCCGACGCCGCGCATGCCTTGCCGCACGCTATCCTGCAAAAGGCACTCGAAGCCGGCCTGCTGATCGTGGCTGCAGACGGCGACGATCACCCAGTCGGTTTCCTCGCGGCGGAAGAAATCCACGACACCCTCTATGTGACCGAACTCGATGTCAGCAGGGACTGGCAACGAAGGGGCGTCGGCCGACGCCTGATGTCCCAGGCTGTCGAAATGGCAAGGACACGCCGGCTTTCCGCGCTGACATTGACGACGGACCGCCACGTCCCGTTCAACGCACCTTTCTACCAATCCATTGGCTTCCAAACAGTAGACGGCGCGAACATGCCGCGATTTCTGCGGGCGAAGATCGATGACGAGATCAGCAACGGCATGGACCCGAAACGGCGCGTGGCCATGGTGCTGCCGCTTGGGCGACCGACTCAGGGCTGAAAGCCGACTCCTAGCGCGGTCGCGATTCGAGCAAGACGTTTGTCGCGGGTAAAGAGACGGGAGCCTGCGGACAGCATCACGGATGCCAGAAGATGCGCATCGACATAGCCAATTCCGCTTCCCATCAAGGCGTGCCGACTTATGAGCGCCAGCACTTCGTCGTTCTTGGCGACGCTGGCTTGCGGCAACTCGCCTAGCGCTTGGATCGTCGCGTCGTAACGCGGCATGAACCCAAGCGCGATTTCTCCGGTAACAAACGGATGGACAAGTACCTGATTACGCTTGAGCAGGAATTCGACCTGTTCGTCGTTTTTCCGCAGATGGTCGATCCAGATCGATGTGTCGAGCAGGATCACTCCGACAAATCCATGTCGACGTTCCCACCCCAGGTGCCGTCCTCATTCCAGCGACGGCGCGGGGGCGCTTTCAAATCTGGCGCGCTGCCACCGAGCATGATCAAGCGACGTGCTGCCTCCTGCTGGATCAGGCGCGTGAGAGCCTCTTTCAACAAAGCGGAGCGTTCGTTGATACCAGTCACCTCTTGTGCGCGCTCAATCAAATCGTCGTCCAGCGTCACTGTCGTTCGCATTTAAGCCTCCGCATCAAATCGTGCATCTAATGATGCGCCTTTCCGCAACAGATGTCGAGAAGCACCTCACAACCTCTTAACGAATGCGTTACCGCCGGCACACGCTTAGCAGTTCATTAACCATAATCTCCGTAACTTCGGTCTCATCAACCGAACGTTAAGGATCTGCTTCGATGTCGCTTTCCCGCCGTGGTTTCGTTCTGGGCGTCTCCGCGCTTCTCGCCGGCTGCGCTTCAAGCGGTCCTGATCATCGTGCCAACTACGCGGCCATTCCGGCCGAGAAGTTTCCGCTGCCGGCCATGCCGATCGACAAGATTGATCCGGAGCTTCGTCGCCAGCAGGTCAGCTACGCCTCGAGCTATAGCCCCGGCACCATCGTCGTCGATACGCCCGCCCGCCGCCTCTACTACATCCTCGGTGACAATCAGGCGATGCGCTATGGCGTTGGCGTCGGTCGGGAAGGGCTGGCCTTCGCGGGTGGCGCATATGTCGGGCGCAAGGCCGAATGGCCGAGCTGGACGCCGACCGAAAACATGCAGCGCCGCGAAGAGCGCTACCGCAAGCTCGCCGGCGGCATGCCGGGTGGCCCGAACAACCCGCTCGGCGCTCGCGCCATCTATCTCTACCGCGGCGGCAACGATACGCATTTCCGCATCCACGGCACCAACCAGCCGCAGTCGATCGGTCTTGCCATGTCGAGCGGCTGCATCCGCATGCTCAACCACGACGTCATCGATCTCTACGAACGCGTAGCACCCGGAGCGCAGGTCGTCGTCATCCAGGCAACGGCCTAAGTTACAATGAGAAACGGGGCCTGAGCGGCCCCGTTTTCCTATTTAAAGCAATGTGCCGCTGAGGATCAGCAGCGCCACCGAGAAGTAGATCACCAGCCCGGTCACGTCGACCAGCGTGGCGACGAAGGGTGCTGAGGCGCTCGCCGGATCGAGCCGCAGCTTCTGCAGCACGAAGGGCAGCATCGAGCCGGCCACCGAGCCGAACGTCACGATCCCGATCAACGCCGCGAAGATCGTGAAGCCGACGAGGATCCAGTGCTCGCCATAGTCATAGAGCCCGATATTCTGCCACAGGATGATGCGGGCAAAGCCGACGGCGCCGAGGATCGAGCCGAGCACGATCCCTGTTGGTAGTTCGCGCAGCAGAACCCGCCACCAGTCCGACAGCTTCAGCTCGCCCAACGCCAGCGCCCGGATGATGAGCGAGGTCGCCTGCGAACCAGAATTACCGCCGGAGCTCATGATCAACGGCACGAACAGCGTCAGCACGATCGCCTTTTCCAGCTCGCCCTCGAAATGCTGCATGGCGCTCGCCGTCAGCATCTCGCCAAGGAAGAGGGCGCAGAGCCAGCCCGCGCGCTTCTTCAGCATGCCGGCGAAGCTGATCGCCATGTAGGGCTTTCCAAGCGCCTCCATGCCGCCAAACTTCTGCGCGTCTTCCGTCTGGTCGGCGATCATCGTGTCGATCACGTCGTCGACGGTGACGATGCCCAGCATATGGCCGTTCTCGCCGATAACGGGCAGCGCCAGCAGATTATGCTTGCGGATCAGCCGCGCCACGTCCTCCTGCGTCATCAGCGGATCGGCCCGGACGATGCCGCCCTGCTGGGCGACGCTCAGCACCGAGGCCTGCGGCTCTCCGTTGATGAGGCGGCGCAGCGTGACGACGCTCGTCAGCGCCTGTGTCTCCACGTCGAGAACATAGATCGCATAGACGGTCTCGCGCGAACGCTCGACCTTGCGGACATGCTCCAATGTCTTCTCGACTGTCCATGTCGCCGGCACGCTGACGAATTCCGTCGTCATGATGCTGCCGGCCGTGCGCGGCGGATAGCCCATGAGGTGCTGCACGGCGAGACAGGTCGCGCGGTCGAGCTTGGAAAACAGGTGTGCCCGTGCCCCGTCATCCATTTCCTGAAACAGGTCGGCGACGCGGTCGTTGGCGGTGGCGTTCAAAAGCCGTGCGGCTTGCTCGACCGGCATTTCGGTCAGCATCGCGGCGGCATGGTGCAGCTCCGGACGTCCGAGTATGCGGACGGCCTTCTGCTGCGGCAGCGTGGCGAGGATGGCCGCTGCTTCTGGAATTTCGAGCGCGTTCAGACGCTCGACGCGTTCAGCCGTGGTGATGGCACCGAGGCTGTCGCTGGCAAAGAAACGGGCGGCATGGCCTGCCCGCAGAGGGAAGCGATTGATGTTCATATAGCTCGCCTTTCCGTCGATCCGCCGCAGCGTCCGACGGGCGAGCCCGATCGATATCGGTCAGCGCACGAAGGCCGCGTACGGCAAAGGCAATCGACTACTACTGTCGCTTGGCATCGTGAGATGGCTCCATTG
This sequence comes from Hyphomicrobiales bacterium, assembly GCA_900465665.1. GTDB lineage: Bacteria > Pseudomonadota > Alphaproteobacteria > Rhizobiales > Rhizobiaceae > Rhizobium. Next base: position 68,513 of record UBJO01000034.1, on the reverse strand, counting down.
ATATCCGCTCGGAACGGGCGTTCCGTGCGTGATGCTGTAGGTGGTCCCAAACGCTGAAAAAGTCAAGCGGGGTAGGTGGTTGCGGCGAGAAAGCCGCGCAGGTCGCGCGGCTTTCTTCGTGGGCGTGATGAATGAGTCGCTTCTTTATGCCGAAATGCTCATCCAACAGGACAAGCGGGCAGCCATCAGAAGCCCGCGAGCACGAGCTTTCCCTTGGTCTTCCCGCTCTCGATCATCGCATGCGCCGTCTTCAGGTTGGCCGCATTGATCACGCCGAGCGTCTCGTTCAGCGTCGTGCGGATGGTGCCGGCATCGACCAGGCCGGCGATCTTGTTCAGGAGCTTGTGCTGTTCGATCATGTCTGCGGTGTTAAAGAGCGGGCGCGTGAACATCAGCTCCCAATGGATCGAGATGGCCTTGCGCTTGAAAGGCACGATGTCGAGCGTCTTCGGATCATCGATGAGCGCAAAGCGACCCTGCGGCGCGATGGCCTCGACGATATCCTGCAGGTGGTCGCTGGTGTTCGTCGTGGAAAACACGAAGGCCGGAGCGCCAATGCCAAGCTCAGCCACCTGCGCAGCGATCGGCTTCGAATGGTCGATCACATGATGGGCGCCGAGTTCCTTCACCCAGGCCTGCGTTTCCGGCCGCGAGGCGGTCGCGATCACGGTGAGGTCGGTCAAGGCACGGGCGATCTGGATGGCGATCGAGCCGACGCCACCGGCGCCGCCGATGATGAGGATGGCGTTGGCGGCACCCGGTACCGCATCCTGCACCTTCAGGCGGTCGAACAGCGCCTCATAGGCGGTGATCGAGGTCAGCGGCAGGGCAGCGGCGGCCGCGAAATCGAGGCTTGCGGGCTTGCGGCCGACGATGCGCTCATCGACCAGATGGAATTCAGCGTTGGAGCCGGGGCGGTTGATCGCGCCCGCATATGCCACCTCGTCACCGACCTTGAAAAGCGTCACATCAGGACCGACCGCCTTGACGATACCGGCCGCGTCCCAGCCGAGCACCTTGAACTCGCCCTCTGCTGGCGCCACGCCGGCGCGGATCTTGGTGTCGACGGGATTGACCGAGACGGCTTTGATCTCGACCAGGAGATCATGGCCGGTAGCCTCGGGCATCGGCAGGTCGACATCGATCAGCGACGTCTCGGCGGAAATGGGCTGCGGGGCGGTATAGGCGACGGCGCGCATGAAAAACTCCTGTGTTTGTTGCACGGGTGCTAGATGCGTCTTACGTTGGGAGTGCGCAAGAATGCACAAATTCTGTACGTAGTACCCGAAAGGATACCGTCAAATGTCGTTGCCGAGAGACAAGCTGACCGAGAATTTCCCCGGATGCCCGGTCGAGGCGACGTTGAGTTTTCTGGATGGCAAGTGGAAGGGCGTGATCCTCTTTCACCTGATGGAAGGCACGCTGCGCTTCAACGAGCTGCGCCGCAAGCTTCCATCGGTCACGCAGCGGATGCTGACCAAGCAGCTTCGGGAACTGGAGGAATGCGGTCTGGTGTCGCGCACGGTATTTCCCGTCGTGCCGCCGCGCGTGGATTACGCGCTGACACCGCTCGGCAGGACATTGAAGCCTGTCATCGCGGCCTTGGCCGCTTGGGGCGAGGAAAACATATCCTGCCGCCCCAGCGGCCGCCACCTCAGGGATGTGGCGGCCTGTGAAGGGTCAGCCGCGGCTGCGGCGATCGAGGCGTAGCGAAGCCGCGAAGACGACGATGCCGAGCGCAGACAGGATCGCGCCGACATAACCCGTCGAAGCCGAGCCATAGCCCCAGGCGATGACGAGGCCGCCGAGCCACGCGCCGAGCGCGTTGGCGATGTTGAAGGCGGAGTGGTTGGAGGCGGCCGCCAGCGTCTGCGCGTCTGCGGCGACATCCATCAGGCGGGTCTGCAGCGCCGGACCGGCGGCAAAGCCGCAACCGATCAGGAAGACGCAGAGGCCGAGCATGAAGGGGCTGGAGGCGGTCAGCGAAAACAGCGTCAGCACGATGATGTTGAAGACCAGCGAGCCTCCGATCGTGCCCATGATCGACTTGTCGGCGAGCCAGGAGCCGACGACATTCCCCGCGTTCATGCCGACACCGAACAGCACCATCATCACGGCGACCATGCCGGGCTGCAGCATGGCGACGCCGGTGGTCGTGTCGGCGATATAGCTGAACATCGCGAACATGCCGCCGTAGCCGACGGCCGCGATGGCGAGCGTCAGCAGCACCTGCGGCCGCTTGAAGGCGCCGAGTTCGCGCATGAAGCTCGCACCCTCGGACACTTCATCACGCGGCACGTAGTACCAGATCAGCGCCATGGTCACGAGGCCGATCACGCCGACGGCGGTGAACGCGACGCGCCAGTCGAGCGACTGGCCGAAGAAGGTGGCGAGCGGGGTGCCGAGCAACGTGGCGATCGTCAGGCCCAGCATGACGCGGCCAACGGCGCGGGCGCGCTTGTGCACCGGCACCATCGATGCGGCGACGATCGCGGCCACGCCGAAATAGGCGCCGTGCGGCAGGCCGGTGATAAAGCGCAGCACGGTGAAGCTCTCGAACGAGGGAGCCATGGCGCTCAGGATATTGCCGACGGCGAAGATCCCCATCAGCAGCAGAAGAAGCGAGCGGCGGGCCATCTTGGCGGCTAGCACGGCAATCACGGGAGCGCCGATGACGACGCCCAGCGCATAGGCGCTGATGACATAACCTGCCTGCGGGATGGTAACGGAAAACGTGCCGGCGACATTGGGAAGCAGGCCCATGATCGCGAACTCGCCGGTGCCGATCCCGAAGCCGCCACATGCAAGCGCCAGCTGCACGAGCGCTACCGCCATGGGCGAGGGCGCCTCGGAGACGGGGATGTCGGCGATGGAATCGTTTACGGCGACCTGGCTCAAGCGCGAGCTCCTTCGGCATGCAATGGCTTGGAACAGTCGCGCAATGAATGTCACTGCCGGACGGACAAGCGGAAAATGAGGGAGATGGAGCGCCTGCTCCAACACGGTATTAATTTACGATTTGTCGGGAGGCGTCATGTGCGTTTTATGCAGCGCAGCATCCCGCCAGGCGCATACGTGAGCGGCGTAACGGTTCCACCCGCGCGCTGCGGTGTCATTTGGCAGGCCATCTGCTTGAATTTGCACGCTGAGCAACCATGTCTAACCAGCGCATGAGCGGATGGACAACAGGAACTCGATGAAGCTTATAGGTTTTTTCAACCGCGATGGCGGCACCTTTCGCACGACCGACATGGAGGCGTACGAGAAGCATGCGGAACGGGTGTTCCGCGAAGCCGGCCATGATTTCGAGGCGGTGGTCTTTCCCGGCAAGGAGATTGTTCCGGCGATGGAACGTGCCGCACGCCGTGACGATATCGAAGGAATCGTCGCCGGCGGTGGCGACGGCACCATTTCGGCCGCATCCTCCATCGCTTGGAAGAACGGAGTAGCGCTGGGCGTCATCCCGGCCGGAACGATGAACCTGTTTGCGCGATCGTTGCGCATTCCGCTCGATATCTGGCAGGCGCTGGATGTTCTGGCATCGGGCGAGGTCGATCATGTCGATATCGCCAGCGCCAACGACCGCCCTTTCATTCACCAGTTCTCGGCCGGGCTGCATGCACGCATGGTCCGCTATCGCAATTCCTACAGCTATCGGTCCCGGCTCGGAAAAATGCGCGCCAGCACCCGCGCGGCCTTCGGTGTTGTGCTCAACCCGCCAGAATTCGAGGTCGAGTTCGAGGCGATCGGCATCAAGGAGCGCCGCAAGGTGTCGGCCGTGTCGGTATCGAACAACCCCTTCGGCGAAAACGCGCTGCTTTACGCCGATACGCTGACATCGGGCGAGCTCGGCTTCTACACCGCCAAGCCCTTGAAGCCATGGGGCGTAGCGCGGCTCGCCATCGATCTCCTGCGCGGCAAGGTGAGGGAGAACGCCGACGTGATGATCATGCACCCGGCCGAAGTGCATCTGCACTTCCCGAAGGTGCACTCCAAGGCCAATTGCGTCATGGACGGCGAACTCCTGCCGCTCGCCCGCGACGTGGCGCTGAAGCTGCACCCCGGCGAACTCAAGGTTCTTGTCCGGCAGGGGCTCGCCGCTCAGGTCGATGAGGCCGAACGCCGGGAGCCGACGTCCTAAAGCCGCGGCAGATAGGTGCGGCAGTCGAAGTCGGACACGGTCCGGAGATGCGTGATTGCCTCCTTCCGCTTCGTGTCGCCATAAAGCTTCTGGTAGGCCTCGCCGAAGACATCCGCGATGAACGGCGACGCCCTGAAGGTCTCGACTGCCGTCAGGAAGTCATGCGTCAGCTTGGTCGTATTCTCTGGCATATGCGACGGCGTTGTCTCCTCGCCGGGATCAAGCTCGTTGTCGAGCCCAAGCAGCATGCCGCCCAGGATGGCCGCGAGCAGCAGATAGGGGTTGGCGTCGGCACCGGCAACGCGGTGTTCGATGCGGGCGGCCGGGCCGTTCTTGTCGGGGATGCGGATCGCCGTGCCGCGATGCCCGTAGCCCCAGGTGAGATCGACCGGTGCGAAGGAACCCGGCTGGAAGCGGCGGTAGGAATTGGCGAACGGCGCGAACACCAGCTGCGCATCGCGCATGCTTTGCAGCATCCCGGCGCAGATCGATTTCAGCTTCGTCGCCTCGCCACCCTTGGCATCGAGGATGTTGCGGCCCTCGCTGTCGATGATGCTGGCATGCACATGCAGGCCGGAGCCGGCGTGATCCGAATAGGGCTTGGCCATGCAGGTGGACTTCAGCCCGTGCTTGCGCGCTGCCTGTTCCACGATCCGCTTCAGGTAAATGCAGTCGTCAGCGGCAGCCAGCGCGTCGGCGCGGTGCAGCAGATTGATCTCGAACTGGCCAGGGCCGAATTCCGCCGTCGTCGCATCCGCTGGCAGCCCCTGCGCCTTCGCATAAGCGCGCACTGTCTGGAGATAGTCGTCGAGCGCATCGACTGCATTCATGTCGTAGAGCTGGAAGCCGTTCGGATCGCCCTTGTAGGTCAGGCTTGCCGGCGGCATCGGCCGGCCGCTCTCGCGCCAGTTGGGCGCCACCACGTAGAACTCGAGCTCCGTGGCGACAACTGGCGTCAGCCCTCGCTCGGCATAGCGGTCGAGTACCGATTGCAGGATGGCGCGCGGGTCCATGAAGCTCGGCGTGCCGTCGAACTCATGCATGGTGGCGAGCACCTGTACGGAGCCCTCGGGCGCCCAAGGCATCGGCGTCAGGCTGCGCTTGTCGGGAATGCACTGGCCATCGGGATCGCCGACGGAGAGCGACAGCCCAGTGATATCATCATTGTCGTCGCCCCAGATATCCAGCGACTGCGTGGAGGAGGGAAGGCGGACCTCGCCGGCCCACACCTTCTTCTGCGCGTCCAGCGGGATCTGCTTGCCGCGCAGGTCGCCATTCATGCCAACCAGCAGGATTTCGATGCGCGGATCGCCATCCGCAGCTTTGCCGTGCATGTTGTCGCTCGCCATGATCTTGAAAATCCCCTCGGACAAGGCCAAGGTCGTAACTCATTGGGAAGAGGCTTTCAATATCCGAGGGTGTTTAGCAAATCATGTCTGATACTTACGCGCGCTCCAATCTCGCCGCCATCGATGCCGCTCATCATCTGCATCCGTTCTCCGATATGAAGAAGCTGAATGCGGACGGCACCCGCATCATCCAGCGCGGCGAGGGCGTGCACGTCTGGGACAATCACGGCCGCAAATATCTCGATGGTTTTGCCGGCCTCTGGTGCGTCAATGTCGGCTATGGCCGCAACGAGATCACCGAGGCGGTGGCGCGGCAGATGAACGAGCTGCCCTACTACAACACCTTCTTCGGCACCACGACGACGCCGACGACATTGCTTGCCGAAAAGGTCACGGCCCATGCCGGCCCGCGTTTCAACCACGTCTTTTTCACCGGTTCCGGTTCCGAGGCCAACGACACATGGTTTCGGATGGCCCGTGTCTACTGGAGCGCCGTAGGCCAGCCGTCTAAGAAGATCGTCATCTCCCGCAAGAATGGCTATCACGGCTCGACCGTCGCCGGCGCCAGCCTCGGCGGCATGAAATACATGCACGAGCAGGGCCACCTGCCGATCGAGGGCATCGTCCATATCGGCCAGCCCTATTGGTATGGCGAGGGCGGCGATCTCTCTCCGGCCGAATTCGGCCTCAAGGTTGCGCGTGAACTCGAAACGAAGATCGATGAGCTCGGCGAGGATAACGTCGCCGCCTTCGTGGCCGAGCCGGTGCAGGGTGCGGGCGGCGTGATCATCCCGCCGGAAACCTACTGGCCCGAGATCGCCCGCATCTGCAAGGCGCGCAACATCCTGCTCGTTGCCGACGAGGTGATCTGCGGCTTCGGCCGTCTCGGCGAATGGTTCGGTCACCAATATTTCGGCGTCGAGCCGGATTTGGCACCGATCGCCAAGGGCCTCTCGTCAGGTTATCTGCCGATCGGCGGCGTGCTGGTCAGCGACCGCGTCGCCGATGTCCTGATCAACGAGGTCGGCGATTTCAACCACGGCTTCACTTACTCCGGCCACCCCGTCTGCGCCGCCGCCGCTTTGGAGAACCTCAGGATCATCGAGGATGAAAAGCTGGTGGAGCGCGTCCGCGACGATATCGGCCCGTACTTTGCCAAGGTCTGGGGCGCGCTCGGCGATCACGACCTCGTCGGTCAGGTCCAGAGCGTCGGCCTGATGGCCGCGCTGCAGCTTGCCGCCGACAAGACAACCCGCACCCGCTACGAAAAGCCCGATGCCGTCGGCACGCTTGTCCGCAATCACGCGCTCGCCCACGGCCTCATCCTGCGCGCCACCGGCGACCGCATGCTGGCATCGCCGCCGCTCGTCATCAGCCACGAGGAAGTCGACGAGATGGGACGTATAACCAAGCTTGCGCTGGATGCGGCGTGGAAAGAGCTGAAGGCTTGAGGCCGGCTTACTTCGGATAGATCCAGACGTAGCTGAACCCGACCTGATCCTCCGGCCGCCCCCGGTGATAGGGGACGGAGGTGCTCTTCACGTCTACCGCGCTATATTGTTCGCCGAGGTTCTGGGTGATCCATTCAGCCAGCAGCGGCGGCAGTGCCTCTCCGCTATCCTTGGTGATCCACACAAGCAGGATCGGCCGCTCGGCCGTCCACTCGTAGCCGATCTTCATATTGTCGAAGAACCGCGACATCAGTGGCACATCCGGCCATTGCAAGTGAAGATTGCCAGCCGGCAGCCAGCTGTCGGTCACGATGAGACCCGGCGTCTTGCTCTCCTCAGCAGCAATGTGTTTGGCAAAGCCGCTATAGGGCACGTTGTAGGCCTCGTACCGACCAAACAAGGTGGGCAGGTTCGGCCTGGCGAGCAACGCCGCCGGGATGACGATCATCAGAACCAGCGGCACGACGATGAAGCGGCGGAAGTGACTGTCCGCGCGATGGCCGGCGGCCTGCATCTTCAGGCAGAAATAGATCGGCATGAGGAACAGGAACGGCAACAGCCATCGGTCGCGCAGCGAGGTCATGCCGATCGTGACGACCAGAACCAGCACCAGAAGCGCGATCGTAACGAACAGTGCTCCGAAGAACCGCGTCCATTCGGAGGATGCGCGAAGGCTATTCCAGAAGGAGCGGCCGAAGACGATCGCGTAGACGATGACCGTCGGCGCCATGATGACCAAGACAAGCCGCAGAAACTTGAATGGCCCCTGCACCAACTTCGCGAACGCCGTGTCTGGTGCTTCCTGCTTCATGATCCCGAGTGTGCGCCCGGAGGCGATGTCGAGATTGTGCAGCAGCCAGAGCCCGTGCGGTAGAAAGATCAGCACAGCAAGCACGATCGACAGCAGGAAACGCCGATCCATGATCCGCGCGCGTCCTTGCGGGTGCAGCCATACGGCGGGCATTGCGGCCACTGCGACGAGCGTGAAATTGTATTTCGACAGCATCCCCAATCCAAGCGCCAGCCCCATGAAGGCATAGGAGCCGAGCGACGGCGCCTTCAGCGTCTTGATCACGCCATAGAGAAACAGGTTGATCGTCAGAAGCTGGATGACGGTATGCGTAAGGTCGCGCTGCGCTTCCCAGAAGAGCTGCGGAATGGTCAGCAGCGAAAGCGTCGCGATGACAGCGTAAAGCTTGTCCTCGAGCACCTCGCGGGCAAGCTTGTAGTAGGTCAGGTAGACGAGAAAGAGCACCAGGTTCTTGGTCGCGGAGACAGTTGCCAGCGACAGGCCGAAGAACCAGACGACGATCGACTGCAGCCAGTTATAGAGCGGCGGCTGCGAATCATAGCCGAGCGTCAGCCACTGCGAGACGAACGCCTGTTGCGACTCGTCAAATCTCAGGCCGTGCGGCTGCAGGAGACGAACAATAAACTGGATGCAGAAATACCCGGCGATCAGCCAGACGACGGCATCCGGCTTACGCGCCAGGAGCTTATGCATTCTCGTTTCCGTCGAAGATGCGCTGCACGATGTAGTTCGGCGAGACGTCGTCGCGGTAATAGGTCCGCGCGATCATTTCGGCGAGGATGCCCGTGGTGATCAGCTGCACCGACGACAAGAGAAGCACGATGCCGACCATCAGCATCGGTCGGGTGCCGATATCATTGCCCATGATGAACTTGTCGAAGAACAGATAGATCAGGATCAGCGCCGACAAGCCGCCGATGCCGAGACCGAGCGAGCCGAAGAAATGACCCGGGCGTGCCTTGTAGCGCATGAAGAACATCACCGAGAGCAGGTCGAGAATCACGCGGAACGTGCGCGAGATTCCATATTTCGACTGGCCGTGCGCGCGGGCATGGTGGGTGACCACCATCTCGCCGATGCGCGAGCTCGGAACGACGCCCGCGACCCAGGCCGGAATGAAGCGGTGCATCTCACCCATCAGCTTCACCTGCTTGATGACCGAGGTGCGGTAGATCTTCAGGCTGCAGCCATAGTCGTGCAGCTTGACGCCGATGATGCGGCCGATCAGGTAATTCGCGCACCACGAAGGGATCTTGCGCAGAAAAAGCCCGTCCTGGCGGTTCTTGCGCCAGCCGACCAGCAGGTCGAGTTCGCGCCGCTCGAGTTCGGCGACCATCTGCGGGATGTCGTTCGGATCGTTCTGAAGGTCGCCATCCATGGTGGCGATCAGGCGGCCGATGGCCGTGTCGATGCCCGCCTGCATGGCGGCGGTCTGGCCGAAATTGCGCTGCAGCGCCACGATGCGAAGCGAGAGGCCGTCGCGGCCGATATGCTTGCGGGCATTGACGAGCGTGGCGTCGGTGCTGCCATCATCGACCAGGATGAGCTCCCAGCGGTCGGGGTAGCGCGTCATCGCCGAGCAGATGCGATCGACCAGCGGGCCAACGCTTTCTTCTTCGTTGAAGACGGGGACGACCAGCGATAGTTCGACGGGAGCAGCGGCGCCGATCGCGCCTGAAAGTGTTTCTGCCGTTGTCTGCAACACGTATTTCTCCTAAAACGCCGCCCAGTGGTGCCGCTCTTCTGTCGGCCGAAGGCAGGAAGCTAGTACATGAAGTCTCCGGTGGTTGCCAGCCGACAATCCTGGTTCGCACGCAATCGAATGCTGCTGCTCACGGTTTTCATCATCGCGGCCTATGCCGGCTTTATCGAGTGGTTCTGGGGCTGGTCTACCATTCTGCAGCAATGGGCCGAGGTCGGCGTGCTGACGATCGTTGCTGCGCTAGCGCTTTTGACCAGCACCTATTTCCTGCGCACCTGGCGCATCTACGATTACTTCCCGCGCGAAACCAGCGGCCGCTTCCCGGCGCTCTTTCGTGTCACGCAAGTTCATAATCTCTTGAACATCATGCTGCCGTTTCGAACCGGCGAAACCAGCTTCCCATTGCTGATGCGCACCGAATTCGGCATCCCGCTGGCGCGGGGAACGGCGGCGCTGCTCGTCATGCGTCTTCTCGACCTTCATGCGCTGTTCGCGGCCGCAGGGATCGGCTTCGCAATCGCCTCGTCGCACAAACTGGTGGCGTGGCTTTTGTGGGCCGCCTTCCTGCTATTGCCGGTAGCGGCATTCGCGGCGCGCAAGCCGCTCGTGCGGCTGGCAGCGAGGCTCCTGCCGGCGAAACTGCAACACTTCATCGCCGAGATCGAAAATGGCCTGCCCGCAAACGCCTCGGCTTTCGCACGCGCTTGGGCGATGACGGTCATCAACTGGTTGGTGAAGGTGCTGGTGCTTGCCTGGGCGCTGCGGCTGATGGGCGTAGTGCCGGCCGCTGCAAGCTTCGGCGGCGCGCTTGGCGGTGAGCTGTCGTCCGTACTGCCGATGCACGCCCCTGGCGGTGTCGGCACCTATCCGGCGGGCATCACGGCAGGGGCCGTTGCCTTCGGCGCATCGAGCGACGCCACGGATATTGCGGCACTCGCTCGCGCGAGCATCAATGCCCATCTGCTGATCATCGTTTCCGCACTCACAGGAACGGCAATCTCCTTGCCGTTCGGTCGTCGTCGTATCTCGTGAGGCAGGCGAGGCGGCCTATTGGAAGGCCGTCTCGAAGAAGCTTCTGAGCTTGCGTGAATGCAGCGTTTCCGGCGGCATGGCCGCAAGCTTCTGCACGGCGCGGATGCCGATCTGCAGATGCTGGTTGACCTGCGTGCGATAGAAGGCCGTCGCCATCCCCGGCAGCTTGAGTTCGCCATGCAGCGGCTTGTCGGATACGCAAAGCAGCGTTCCGTAAGGCACCCTGAAGCGGAAGCCGTTGGCGGCGATGGTCGCCGATTCCATGTCGAGTGCGATGGCGCGGGCTTGGCTCAGCCGCTTCACCGGTCCGCGCTGGTCGCGCAGTTCCCAGTTGCGGTTGTCGATCGTGCCGACGGTGCCCGTGCGCATGATGCGCTTGAGCTCGAAGCCCTCGTAGCCGGTGATCTCGGCCACGGCCGCCTCCAGCGCCACCTGCACTTCGGCAAGCGCCGGGATCGGCACCCAGACCGGCAGGTCGTCGTCGAGAACGTGGTCTTCGCGCATATAGGCATGCGCCAGCACGTAATCGCCCAATCGCTGGCTGTTGCGCAGGCCGGCGCAATGGCCGAGCATCAGCCAGGCATGCGGGCGCAGCACCGCCACATGGTCGGTGATCGTCTTGGCGTTGGACGGGCCGACGCCGATATTGATCATGGTGATCCCGGCATGGCCCTTCTTCTTCAGGTGGTAGGCGGGCATCTGCGGCAGGCGCGACAGCGTCGCATCCGTCTCCGGCGTGCTGGAGCCGGCATGGGTGACGATGTTGCCGGGCTCGACGAAGCAGGTATAGCCATCGCCGCCGTCTGCCATCAGCTTGCGCGCCCAGGCGCAGAACTCGTCGATGTAGAACTGGTAGTTCGTGAACAGCACGAAATTCTGGAAGTGCTGCGCGCCGGTCGCCGTATAGTGCGACAGGCGGGCAAGAGAATAGTCGATGCGCTGCGCCGTGAAAGGCGCAAGCGGCGAGGGCTCGCCCGGCGGCGGGATATATTCGCCGTTGGCGATCTCGTCATCGGTGGTGTTGAGGTCAGGTGTGTCGAAGAGATCGCGCATCGGCACGTCGACGAAGGCCGACGCGGACGCCTCCACATGCGCCCCTTCGCCAAAGGCGAAATGCAGTGGGATCGGCGTGGTCGATTCGGACACGACGACGGGCACATTGTGATTGCGCGTCAAGTGCCCGAGCTGTTCCTTCAGATAGTGCCGGAAGAGCGAGGGACGGGTGATCGTCGTCGTGTAGATGCCCGGTGCCGTGACATGGCCATAGGAGAGACGCGTGTCGATATGGCCGAAGCTTGTCGTCTCGATGCTCACCTGCGGATAAAACGCCCGGTAGCGCGAGGTGATCGGCGCGCCCTGCGCCAGTTCCTTGAAGTGCTCGATCAGGAAGGTCGTGTTGCGCTCGTAAAGCTCTGTCAGCGCTTCGACGGCCTTGATGGGATCGTCGAAACTTTGCGGCTTGAAGAGGCTCGGAGACGAGACGTCGAGGGCGGCAGAAGGAGAGATTCGGTTGCTCATGAGGCATTATAGTACGTCGTTCTTAACAAGCAAACGACGCGTGCATGACCAGCATGACAAGACCTGAATGATCAGGATGACCGGCAGCCGGGGTCGGCGGTTGCCGGTCGCGGTGGTGTCAGTTGACGCTGGTGCAGATCGGGTTGGTTCTGTCGACGCAGGTATAGTTCGCGCCGAAATGCGACTGCGCGCCGCCGCCGGCATTGCGGTTGACGGCCGCCGAGAACGAGACGGCGAAGATCGCCGCGAACAGCGTGATGATGGTGAAGCGTCTTGCCATGATAAGCACTTCCGTATCCTTGCCCATGTGCCATGTTCCGAATGTCATGTGTGCGCCGGGTGCTGCTTGCGACGCAGTGCACTTTAGAATGACACCGTTTTGCCATGGTCAGGCTGAACCGATGCTGAGATCGGAATTCATCCGCCGTTCATGAAACAAGCATGGGCGGGAAGGACGGAGGAGATGCGCCCGATGGGCCGGGCACATCGGATATCGTCTTACAGGCGTGTCCAGGTCTGCGACTTGCAGAGCACGGCCAGCACGCAGCCCTTCATCTTCAGCGAGTTGCCGGAAACCGTGCCCGAGCCGCTATAGGTCTTGTCGTTGCTGGGATCGGTGATCTCGCCATTATAGGTGCCGTCCTTGCCCGTCAGCGTGCCGATCTTGCGCCCCGCATATTTGCCCGTCTTCAGCGTAATGCAGTAGCTGCCGCCGCAGGATGCGATCACGGCGGTATCGCCCGCCACCGTCTTCCAATTGCCTGCGATCGGCTCCTCGGCATGCGCAAGCGTTGCGGAGAGCGCCAATGCGCTCGCCAGAATGAGACTGCGGATCATCTTATTCCTCCCTGATGTCCTGAGGTTGCGGACGATAGCTTACGCGAACGTAAAGGTAAATATTCGCGGGTTCCGGCATGGTCGAAGGGGCCTGTTCGCGAAGACGAATTTCCGTGTGTTTTCATTTCGCTGCTGATTTCGTGGTGAATGAAGGGTTGATTTTCAAATCTGAATTTTTCCTTAAACAAATGCCGGAACCCTTAATGAGCAGGCGATCCGATGTTTAACAAAAACCCAATTTTACCAAGCGTTTGCACTTTGTTTGTCTCAAATTAATCATGCATTTTAGGCGTTTTTTGAAGGGCTTGCTGCATATTGGACCCATCAAACGAGCGGGGCAAACCCGCCGAACCGAAGAGACCGAACGCCGCGTTAGACGGCAAGGCTCCGAGGTAAAACAGGGTAAGTCGATAACAGGCTAAACAGGGATAAAACCGATGGCACGCTTTGAAATGCACAATGCTGAAACGGCCACCATGGGTGGCGAAAACAACGCCGATGTCTTCTGCGAAATGGGTCTGATGTACGCGACAGGTCGCGGATGCTCCGTTGACCTCGTTGCGGCCCACAAATGGCTGAACATCGCCGCCATCAAGGGCCACGATCGCGCCGCCGAGCTGCGCGCCGATCTTGCGGCCACGATGGACAAGATGCAGCTTGTCGAGGCGCTGCGCGCGGCTCGCGAATGGATGACGGTGCACTAAGCGACTGTCAGTGCCGACAATTCAATAAAAACAATAACCTCGAAGAGGGGATGGCGAGGCGCCATGCGGAGCCTGCGCCGACATATCGAACCGCGACCGGCAGGAACAAGGCCGGCGCGGTTCTTGTCGTTTGATCAGCCGATCGACTTCAGAACCTGAGGCAGTGCTGCCTCGAACAGATCCATATCGGCGGCCGGGCCGACGCTGACGCGAATGCAGCGGTTAAGCGGCGCCACCCCAGGCATACGGATGAACACGCCATGCTGCATAAGCCCGTCGACGATCGCCCGCGCATAGGTGCCGTCGCGGCCTGCGTCGACGGCGACGAAGTTGGTGGCCGAAGGCAGCGCCCGCAGGCCATTGGCATCGGCGATACCGGCAATCCGCTCGCGCGCGGCGTGGATCTTGGCAATCACCTCCGAGAGATAGGCCTGATCCTTGAGCGCGGCGATTGCGCCGGCGACAGCCATCCGGTTCATGCCGAAGTGGTTGCGGATCTTGTCGAAGGCGAGCGCAGTGCCCGGTGTCGAGATCGCATAGCCTACGCGCGCGCCGGCAAGGCCGTAGGCTTTGGAGAAGGTGCGCGTCCTGATCACGTTTGGCAAATCGATCAGCGATGCGATCGACGGCAGGGCGCTGGCCGGAAACGTTTCGCTATAGGCCTCGTCGAGGATCAGCAGCGTGGTCTCGGGGATAGCGCGGGCAAAGGCCACCACGCGGTCGGCATCCCACCAGCTACCCATCGGATTATCAGGATTGGCGAAGTAGACCAGCGGCGGATTTTCGCGCTTCACCGCATCCAGCAATCCGTCGAGATCTTCGCGATCGCTCACATAGGGAACGGTGACCAGCCGGCCGCCGAAGCCCGCCACATGAAAGTTGAACGTCGGATAGCCGCCGAGCGACGTGACGACGGGTGCGCCGGGTTCGATCACCATGCGCACGATCTGCCCGAGCAACTCGTCGATACCGCCGCCGATGGCGATATTGGCAGCGCTCGTGCCGAGATGGGCTGCAAGTGCTTCCTTCAGGTCGTGGTTCTCGGGGTCGCTGTATTTCCAGATATCAGCGCCCGCCTCGCGCATTGCCGTCAGCACTGATGGGGCGGGGCCGAAGCCGTTTTCGTTGGCGCCGATGCGCGCCTTGACGGCGAGGCCGCGTTGACGCTCGATGGCCTCAGGGCCGACAAAGGGAACGGTGGAGGGCAGGGCGCTGACAAGCGGTGTGAAGCGCGAGAAGGCAGACATTGAAGGGCATTTCCCAAGGCTATGAAAATCGCGCCAACAATAGGCGCTGATGGTGCCATGGCAAGGACGATTATTCCCCTGGGAAGCCTATTTACATGCTGATCGTGCGGCTTGCGCTGATCGCTTCCATATTGCCGATCATGAAGTCGGCACGCACGACGCGGCGCAATACCTCGGGTTCGATCGTGTTGATGAAGCGCACATGCAGGCGCTCATTGCGCCGTGATACCTCGGCGCAGCCAATGCGGTAGGCGAGCCCGAGAATGTTGAGATAGTAGTGCTTGGGAAGACCGGTCGCCGAAGCGACAAGAAGCGTGGCGCCGCCGCGGGAGATATCGATGATCTCGGCGCTGCGCATCGAGACACCCGTCAGACAGGGCCGCACGGCGACGATGCGGGCCGGACGCCGCACGTTGAACTGCTCCCACCGGGTCTCGTAAATCTCCGATTTCACCGTCGTGAGGTGCGTGTTGTTGAGCATCGACATCGCAGGCACACTCCTAAAATCAGGAAAATCCTAGTCTTTCCAATGGAGCGTCACATGAATGCTTTGCGCAATCATCAATGAAGTCACTACAATTTTAGTGAATGAGAATTTAACTGAAGGCTCGGACGGCAAAAAATCCACCGGCGGCCGTCATGGCAGTGATAAAGCCGCCCCAGGCGAGATCGACGATGCTCATCAGCGGCGGCCAGTTCTTCAGCGTGGCGAGGTTCGTCACGTCGTAGGTCCCGTAGGCGGCAAGCCCCAGGATCAGGCCGTAAATGACGGCGGTCCACAGGGACCCCGACGCGATCGCCGGAAGCACGGCAAGCACCACAACGGCGACGGCGAAGAAAAGATAGAAGATCGCGGCGATGCCGAAATTCGGTGACGGCAGCATCAGATCGCCGAGTTGATCGCGATAGAATGTCCGGGCGACGAGGCCGAGCCATATGGCATCCAACACGAGCAGGGTACCAAATGAACCGGCATAGGCGACGAGAGCTGTTTTCATGATCCTGTCCTGACGTTTGCCTCTCTGTACGTGCTCTACACGGATTGGATTGCCTATCGCGCGAATTCCACAAATCGTTGAACTCTTTACGACCCCGGGCGTTTGCTTCTTGTTCACGAGCACAGATTTGTGCTCCCGAGTGCGAATTTCGCGCTCAAGATACAAGATCAAGGAGACTGATATGGCTGACATCAGAGTGCCGCGAAATTCCTGGGTTGTGGTATGGACGGAGGCAAGGCTCTGATTATGCAGAATGACGGCGACGTTAGCGGCGTCGATCTCAAGGTCAGGGAAACCCTGGCGCAACCGAACGAACCCGATCGCGAAATCGGCACCGACAAGCCTGGCCGGGCCCATAGCGCGGATGGTCGGGGCAGCGCAGTCGAGGAACTCGATTGGCATGATCAGGCCGAGGCCGAATTCCTCAAGCAGATCGCGTTCAAGCTGGATGACCTGATCATCGAGCAGGATGCGACCAACATCGTGCTGGTGGCGCCGCCCCGCGCGCTCGGAACGCTTCGTTCCAACCTCAGCGTCGAGGCGCAGGCGATCATCTCGGCCGAAATTCCCAAGGATTACACGAACCTGCCGATCGACCAGATCGAACGGCGACTGGCGGCCTGACGATATCAGGCGAAGCCGGAGCGGGCGCGAGCCCGCTCTTTTTCCATGGGTGACTGGTCCTAGTTTTCGAAGCTCAGGCGCAGTACGTGGTGCAGGAATTCCGGATTGATCAGCATGTTGAAGCTGATCGTCGCAAGGTCGCCCTCGCGCTTCACCAGCGTCGCACCGATCTCGTCCTGGATGCCGAGAATTTCGAGGAAGAAATGGTTTGGCATTTCGATCGACGCATTCACTTCGAGCGTCGCGCCGGCGAGCGTGATGCTGCGGATCAGGCAACGGAGTTGGGCAGCGGTGCTGAGGTGATGGCCGACGAAAATGATCTTGCCGGGGCGATCGAGCGCGAATTCCCGGTAAGCCTGCTCCGGTTCGGGATGTGCAGTATCGAGGTGCATCTGAAAGGCCATGGTCGCCTCCGCTGGTTGTCTGGTTTCAATCTAGGGCAAGTGTGCTGAATAGTTCTGAAAAAGATCTTTAAAACTAGATGCTTATGTAGATTGCGGCGCTCAAAAGTCCCATTTTTAGGCAATATTCGTCAGTTCTGCCGGAAATTTGCGCAGGTTGACAGATGCGCGTCCCTGCCTCATACCGAAAACCGGTTCGAGACGCCTGCCGCTCGCGGATGAAAATCCATGGTGAAGATCTCCTGCAATGAACGGTCACAGCCCTTGTGCATGCTGACTGGTGGCAATGCGAGCTCCCAACTGCTTCGAACAGCATGCCTTTTTGAAAGGCTGAACCATGAACTATCCTTCGATCGACGATCTGAAGGCCCAGGCAAAGCGATTACGTGGCGCTATGGAATCCAGCGGCACACCGATCTCGCATAGCGCGGCTCTCGAGCTGATCGCCAGCCAGCACGGCGTTCGCGACTGGAACACGCTGTCGGCGCTGGCAAGCAGACCCAACACGCCGCCGCTTGCCGCACTCACCGTCGGCGGGCGGGTCAGCGGCCGCTACCTCAATCAGCCGTTCACTGGCAGGATCCTGGCGCTTGGCGAACAATCCGGCGGCCTGCACAAGCTGACGCTTCACTTCGACGAACCCGTCGATGTCGTCACCTTCGAGAGCTTCTCGGCCTTCCGCCAGAGGGTCAACGCGCAGGTCGACGAAAACGGCGTTTCCCCGCGCAAGACCTCGAACGGCCTGCCGCAGCTCGTGCTCGACATCTGAGGCCCCGTGGCTGAAACGAAAAAGCCGCGCTGTCGAGGCGCGGCTTTTATCGTCATGCTTCCGGTTTCAGGCCTTGAGCAGCCATTCATGCTCCGGCGCGTTGTAGAACTTCCAGACGCGCTTCGGGCCGGCCATCACGTTGAGATAGTAGAGATCGTAGCCGTGTGTGGCAGCGCAGGGGTGATATCCCTTAGGCACCAGCGTCACGTCGCCATCTTCGAGCACCATCGCCTCGTCGAGCGACCGATCGTCTGTATAGACGCGCTGGAACCCGAAACCCTGCGGCGGGTTCAGGCGGTGATAATAGGTCTCCTCGAGGAAGCTCTCGTTCGGCAGGTTGTCCTGGTCGTGCTTGTGCGGCGGGTAGGAAGAGGTATGCCCGCCCGGCGTGATCACCTCGACGACGAGCAGCGAATAGGCCGACGCGTCATCCTCGGGCATGATGTTGTTGACGTAGCGCACATTGGTACCCTTGCCGCGCGTCAGCGCCGGATGCGTGCCCGGCGGGATCGCCTTCGCCTCATAGGCGCCGCCGCCCGGCGCCGAGCAGACCGCCAGCTCCAGATCGGTCTCGGCCGTCACCGACCATGCCGATTCCATCGGGATATAAAGCGCATGCGGTGCCCCATCGAACGGGCTCATCCGTTCGCCGAGCGTGCCGAAATCCCGCGTGCCGGCGCTGGCCTTCCCCTTGCCGCTCACCCAAACGAGGCACACTTCGCGCTCGCCGGTTTCGCCGGACACGGTCTCGCCAGCTTTCAGCCGATGCATGTCGAAGCCGACATAGGTCCAGCCGGCGCTCTCGGGCGTCACATGGGTGACGCGGCCGTGTGTGCCTGTTGGTTTGACTTTGAGGTTTGGCATTTGTTTCTCCTCGTGAACATTCGTGGATGTGGCGCCCCCCTCTGTCCTGCCGGACATCTCCCCCACAAGGGGGGAGATCGACATGCGGTGAGGTTTACGCCAAACAATGAAGGTAGAGCGAGCGGCTGCGCCCAGCCAATCTCCCCACCTGTGGGGGAGATGCCCGGCAGGGCAGAGGGGGGTATCTCACCCACCTTTCTCGCGTACGACTACCCCTTCGGAAACCCTTCCGTCTCCACCGTATACCCAGCAGCCGTCATCACCCGCATCAGTTCGGCGTGACCGATCTCCGCCATTTTCTGCGGCGGCGCCTTGCGCGGGTCCTGCTCGGCCTCGACGACGAACCAGCCCTCATAGCCGTAATCGGCAAACCGCTTCACGATCGCCCCGAAATCGAGCGACCCGTCGCCCGGCACCGTGAAGGCGCCGAGCGCCACCGCGTCAAGGAAGGACTGCCTGCTGCGATCGAGACCGTCGACCACCGACTTGCGGATGTCCTTGACGTGGACATGGTTGATGCGGGCGTGGTGGTTGTCGATCGCGCGCAGCACGTCGCCGCCGGCAAAGGCGAGGTGGCCGGCATCGAGCAGCAGCGGAATGCCGGCGCCCGAGTTGCGCATGAAGGCGTCGAGTTCCGGCTCGGTCTCGACCACCGCCGCCATGTGGTGGTGGTAGGAAAGCGGCATGCCCTGTTCCGCGCACCATTCGCCGAACTGCGTGACCTTGCGGGCATAGGCCTTCATCTCGTCATCGGAGAGCTTCGGCTTGGTGGCGAGCGGCTTGGAGCGGTCGCCCTGGATCGAGCGGCCGACCTCGCCGTAGACGATGCAGGGCGCGTCGACCGCTTTGAAGAGCTCGATCATCGGCTGGATGCGATCCTTGTTGGCCGCGAGCTCCTCATCGACCAGCGTGCCGGAGAACCATCCCCCGCACAGCGTCACGTCGGCAGCCTTCAGGATCGGCAGCATCTCGCGAGGATTATTGGGGAACCGGCGTCCCTGTTCCATCCCGGTAAAGCCGGCGCCGCGCGACTGGCGCAGGCATTCCTCGAGCGATACGTCGTCGCTGAGCTCAGGAAGATCGTCGTTCCACCACGCGATGGGCGACATGCCAAGTTTGGCTTTCATTGTTGTTTCTCCTCAAATGTTTGTGCCCGGAGCCCCCTCATCCCCGGTGCAACAAGTTGCACCTGACCTGCCACAAGTGGCAGGTTGCTCGCTCCGATCTTCCCTTCTCCCCAGCGGGGAGAAGGTGCCCGAAGGGCGGATGAGGGGCCACTTGCTCTAACGCTTCAACTCACCCAATCCGCTGCGCTTCGCGCGCCTTCACGTAATTGGCGCGCGCCTTGTTGACCTCCTCGCGCGAACTGACCTCCGGCACAGCCACATCCCACCAGTGCCCACCGGCCTCCGTCGTGATCAGCGGATCCGTGTCGATCACGAACACCGAAGTCCGGTTGTTCTTCTTCGAATGGATAATCGCCTGTTCAAGCTCCGCGATCGAAGACACCTTGACCGCAATCGCCCCCATGCTTTCGGCATGTGCACGGAAGTCGATGTCAGGCATGACCTCGTAATAGGAGTCCTTCAGCAGATTGTTGAAGTTGGCGCCGCCGGTTTCCATCTGCAGACGGTTGATGCAGCCGTAGCCCCGGTTGTCGAGGACGACGATGTTGAGCTTCAGGCCCAGCATCACCGAGGTCGCGAGCTCCGAATTCAGCATCATGTAGGACCCGTCGCCGACCATGACGACGACATCCTTGTCGGGATGCGCCATCTTGGCGCCGAGGCCGCCGGCGATCTCGTAGCCCATGCAGGAGAAGCCGTATTCCATATGGTAGCTGCCCGGCGCCGTGGCCGGCCACAGCTTGTGGAGTTCGCCAGGCAGGCCGCCGGCCGCGCAAAGCGCGATCGCGTTCTCTCCGCCGATGGTGCGGGTGACCGCGCCGATCACCTGGGCGTCGGAGGGCAGCGCAGCGTTTGTGGTTGCCATCGCCTTGGCGGCGGCTTCCATCCAGATCTTCTTTTCCTTCTCGGCCTTCGCCGCCAGCGCTACCGGAGCCTTCCAGCCTGAGAGACCGGCGGAGATCGCCTTCAACCCTTCGCGCGCATCCGCCACCAGGGGAAGCCCGTCATGCTTGACGGCGTCATAGGCGGCGATGTTGAGGCCGAGGAAGGAGAGCTTCTCATTCTTGAAAAGCGCCCACGAACCGGTGGTGAAATCCTGGCAGCGCGTGCCGACGGCAATCAGCAGATCGGCTTCCTCGGCGATCGCGTTGGCTGCCGATGTGCCGGTGACCCCGACCGAGCCGAGCGCCAGCGGATGCCGCTCGTCGATCGCCGACTTGCCTGCCTGCGTAACGACGACGGGAATGCCATGCGCATCCGCGAATTCCGTGAGTTCCTTCGTCGCCTGCGAATAGAGCACGCCGCCGCCGGCGATGATGACGGGCTTTTCGGATTTCTTGATCAGCGCGATGGCGTTCGCCAGTTCGTCCGCATCCGGGCGAGGGCGCCGCGTGGTCCAGATGCGCTCCTCGAAGAAGCTCTCCGGATAGTCGAAGGCTTCCGCCTGAACATCCTGGCAAAGCGACAGCGTCACCGGGCCGCAATCATAAGGATCGGTCAGCACCTGCATGGCGCGCTTCAGCGCCGAAATGATCTGTTCCGGCCGGGTAATGCGGTCGAAATAGCGCGAGACGGGACGGAAGGCGTCGTTGGCCGAAACCGTGCCGTCGCCAAAATCCTCGATCTGCTGCAGCACCGGATCCGGCGCGCGGTTGGCGAAAACGTCGCCGGGCAGGAAGAGCACGGGGATGCGGTTGACATGCGCCACGCCCGCCGCCGTTACCATGTTGAGCGCGCCGGGGCCGATCGATGTCGTGCAGGCCATGAAGCGCTGGCGGAAGCTCGCCTTGGCATAGGCGATTGCGGCATGCGCCATGCCCTGCTCGTTATGCGCGCGATAGGTCGTCAGCTCGCCGCGCACCTGATAGAGCGCTTCACCGATACCCGCGACGTTGCCATGGCCGAAGATCGCCCAGACGCCGCCAAAGATCGGCACCGTCTTGCCGTCGATGATTGTCATCTGCTTCTTCAGAAAGTGGGTGACGGCCTGCGCCATCGTCAATCGTACAGTCTTGCCCATAAGGCTCCTCCCGCAATTCTCGTATCCGTTTTCCCCTCCCCAACGCCTCGCCTAATGCACCGGGCTGGGGAGGGGTCTATTCGTAATTAAGAAGCTAGCCCGCGCGTTTTCAACCACGCCTCGGTCAGTTCACGGAAGCGTCCGGCCATGTCGGCGACCGCCTGCTCGTCGTTGATCTTGCCCGACAGCCAGGCCCGCGCCGCATCCGAAAAGATCGTGCGTCCCACGGCAAAGCCCTTGACCGAAGGTGCTGCCAGCGTCGCCTCGAAGCCTTTCACCAGCTCGTCCGCCGGCGCCTCCAGCCCGAGCAGCACGATGCCTCGGCACCAGGGGTCGTTCTTCGCGATGACGGCATCGATCTTCTTCCACGCCGCGCTCGATGCCTGCGGTTCCAGCTTCCACCAATCCGGCTTGATGCCGAGCGCATAGAGCTCTTCCATTGCCGTCGAGATGGTGTCGTCGGTGAGCGGCCCGTTCTTGCTGGCGATAATCTCGACCAAAAGCTCGCGGCCAACCTTACGCGCCGCCTCGAATAGCGTCCGCAGCTTCTCCTGCTGTTCGCTCTTCAGCTCTGCGGGATCGTCGGGATGATAGAAGCACAGGCACTTGATGCAATGATCGAGCGGCCATTCGACCAGTTGCGAGCCGATATCCTGGCTGAACTCGAAGCGCAGCGGCTTCGAGCCGGGCAGTTCGACGGGACGCCCGATCCAAGCGAAGTTCTTGGTCGCCGCGTCGAAGAAGGCATCGCGCCCGAAGCGCTCGTCGATCAGCATTCCATAGCCGCTGCGGCCATCGGCGACGCGCGCCGCGGCCTCGACCGCGAGCCGCTTGAAGGCGACGATCTGCTTGTAATCGACGCCGAGCTCGTCGCAGACGCTTGTCAGCTGCGAACGGTGATCGATGGCGAGCGCCATGAGCAGCGGGATGTCGCCCTTGCGGTTCGAGGCCCAGTGAATGTGGTTGATCGCCTCATCCTTGCGCAGCGCCCGATGCTTGCTGCCGTTCTTCAGGAAGAAATCGAGTTCCGCCCAGGTCGGATACTCAGGGGAGCAGAGCAGGCGGGAGACCGCGAACGCGCCGCAGGCATTCGCCCAGGTGGCGCAGGTCTTCAGCGACTCGTCCCTCAGCCATCCCCGCAGGAACCCGGACATGAAAGCATCGCCGGCGCCGAGCACGTTGAACACCTCGATCGGGAAACCTTCGCCGACGATGCCAGCTTCGAGATCGTCCGAGATCGGCCCGTCATAGACGATGCAACCCATGGCGCCGCGCTTTAGGACGATGGTCGCAGGCGACAGCCGGCGGATCTCCCTCAGCGCGCCGAGCACGTCGTCAGCACCGGATGCAATCAGGATTTCCTCTTCCGTACCGACGATCAGGTCGCAATCCGGCAACGTCTCCTTCATCTTCGACGATACGCGGTCCGACTTCACATAGCGTTCGAAGCCTTCCGCATGGCCGGCAAGGCCCCAGAGGTTCGGGCGATAATCGATGTCGAAGATCACCTTGCGGCCGTTGGCCTTGGCGATACGGATCGCCTTGCGCTGCGCCGCTTCCGTGTTCGGCCGCGAGAAATGCGTTCCCGAGACCAGTACGGCGCGTGACGACTTGATATAGGCTTCGTCGATATCTCCTTCTTCGAGCGCCATGTCGGCGCAGTCGGAGCGATAAAAGATCATCGGCGAGACGCCTTCGGCTTCGACCGCCAGAAGCACCAGCGCCGTCAGGCGCTCCTTGTCGGTGACGATGCCGTCGGTCGCCACACCTTCGCGTGCCGATTGCTCGCGAATGAAACGGCCCATCTGCTCGTCGCCGACGCGGGTGATCAGGCCCGACTTCAGGCCAAGGCGCGCCGTGCCGATCGCGATATTCGCCGGGCAGCCGCCGACAGACTTGGCGAAGGACGCGATGTTTTCGAGTTTGGAACCGATCTGCTGGCCATAGAGATCGACCGAAGAGCGGCCGATGGTGATCACATCAAGCGGCAGCCCCGGATTCGCGCCCGGTTGAGTTAGTGCCATCATGTCCTCCCGATCATTTTCAGTCCGGCGTGGATGTCCGCCGGTGATATTAATCAATGAAACATCGGTTCCGTTTGAATGTCAATTCAGAATGTTTATTCCATTTTTGCTTTTTTGGATTTTGGCTGCCCCAGTTTTCGCCGCCGCTCGGCGATGGCCACCGGCAGCGCCATGGTCAGCGCCATCGAGGCGGAAAGCGAACGGAAGCCGGCAAAGTCGGCCTCCGCCACTTCGAACCAGCAGGCGGCGCTGGTGGCGAGCGGTGAGAACGCCGAGTCGGTGATAACGATGACCGGTACGCCGCGCTCCTTCAGCATCTCCGCCTGGCCGAGGCTTTCAGCAGCGTAGGGCGAAAAACTCGCCGCGATCGCCGCGTCCTTCGGCGTGGCGAACTGGACGGTTTCCGGATCGACTCCGTTCGGAGAAGCGACGATCTGGTGGCGGATATTGAGCTTGGAGAAGGCGTAACTCATATGCGCTGTCAGCGGATAGGAGCGGCGTTTGGCGATCAGATAGATGGTATCGGCCGCCGCCAGAATATCGACGGCCTTGCTGAACGTGTCCGACTGAACGGTCGCGGCCAGCCGGTTGATCGATTGGCCGGCCGCCGAAATGAAGCCGGACAGCAGATTGGCGTCCTCGTCCTCGCCGCCCGATTGCTCCAGCGTCACCAGCCGCTCTTCGTAGGTCAGCGTCCGGTCGCGCAGTCGCTCGCGAAAAATGCTCTGCAGGTCGGAAAAGCCCTCATATCCCAGGTGATGCGCAAGCCGCACCAGCGTCGATGGCTGAACCTCGGAAGCAGACGCGATGCTTGCCGTCGTGCCGAAGGCGATCTCATCGGGATTGGCCAACGCGAAGGCCGCCACCTGCGCCAGGCGCTTCGGCATGGTTGCCTTGCGCTCGATGATCGTGCTGCGCAGGCTCTCGAAATCCCTTGGAACGCGAGAGGGGGCCTTGGGGTCGTTGTCCATGTGCTGATCCGAAAATGAAACGTATATTCCAGTTTCCCGACCATAGATGATTTCCATTCACCGGCATATTTGTTTTTTATGCGGGGAATATCGAGCCATTTCCATTGGTTGGTGGCTTTCATCTGCTTCTGGGGTCGTTCGCCGGTCTTGTCAAAATGGTCCAAGCATTCCAAAATCATGATCGGAGCGGGAGGATATCATGAAGTCACTGGGCGTCGGCTTGATCGGCACGGGCTATATGGGCAAGTGCCACGCACTTGCATGGAATGCGGTCAAGACCGTCTTCGGCGATGTCGAGCGTCCGCGCCTCGTGCATCTGGCCGAGGCGAACAAAGATCTCGCCGATGCGCGCGCCTCGGAATTCGGCTTTGAAAAGGCGACGGCGGACTGGCGCCAGCTGATCGCCGATCCCGATGTCGATGTCGTATCGGTCACCACGCCGAACCAGTTTCACCCCGAGATGGCGATTGCGGCGCTTGAAGCGGGCAAGCACGTCTGGTGTGAAAAGCCGATGGCGCCGGCCTTTGCGGATGCTCAGCGCATGCTGGATGCCGCCAGGCGCGCCGGCAAGGTGGCCGTGCTCGGCTATAACTATATCCAGAACCCGATCATTCGCCACATCAAGGCGCTGATCGGCGAAGGCGCCATTGGCCAGGTCAATCACATCCGCGTCGAGATGGACGAGGACTTCATGGCCGATCCGGACGCGCTGTTCTATTGGAAGAGCGAATTGTCGGCCGGCTACGGCGCGCTCGACGATTTCGCGGTGCACCCCCTGTCCTTGCTCTGGTACCTCTTCGGTCATGTCGAGGCAGTGGTGACCGACATGGTCAAGCCCTATGCCGATCGCCCCACAAAGGACGGTGGTCGGCGTCCGGTCGAGAATCACGATGCGGCCAATGTGCTGATGCGTCTTGGCGGCGGCATCTCCGTCGTGTTGATGGCCAACCGCGCCGCCTGGGGCCGAAAGGGACGCATAGCCTTGCAGATATTCGGCTCGAAAGGCGCGATCACCTTCGACCAGGAGCGCATGAACGAATTCGAGCTCTATCAGGCCGATGGCCGCGGCAGCGAGCAGGGCTTCCGCAAGATCCTGGCCGCGCCCGCCCACCATCCCTATGACCGCTTCATTCCCGCGCCGAGCCATGGCCTTGGCTTCAACGATCTGAAGATTATCGAATGCCGCGAACTCATTCGTGCGATTTCCGGTGAGCCGTCGGTGATCGTCACATTCGAAGACGGTCTTAGGATAGAAAAGTCTGTTCACGCCATGGCAGAGTCCTATCACCAGCGCCGCTGGATCGAGATCGCCTGACGGCGCTCCGCTCCGGTTGACGACGCAAGGGGCAGGGGATAGGCCTTTGCTCAATACAGTGAATGCGGGAGTGATATCGTGACGGACAGATTGGTGATTATCGGCGCGGGTCAGGCAGGCTTTGCAATGGCGGCCAAGCTTCGTGCGCTCAAGGATACCAGGCCCATCACCATTCTTGGCGCCGAGGACGTGCTGCCTTACCAGCGCCCGCCGCTCACCAAGAAGTATTTGCTCGGCGAAATGAGCTTCGACCGCCTGCTGTTTCGCCCCGAGCAGTGGTTCACCGACAACGACGTCGAGATTCGCCTCTCCACATGGGTCGAGCAGATCAAGCGCGACAAGAAGCAGGTCGTCCTGCAGGACGGCTCCACCATCGACTACGGCACGCTGGCGCTGACAACGGGGTCTACACCGCGTGGCCTGCCGGCGGCTATTGGTGGCGATCTCGAAGGCGTCTATGTCGCTCGCGACAAGCGCGATGCCGATCTTCTGGCCGCCGAAATGCGCCCCGGTCGCCGCGTCCTTATTATAGGCGGTGGTTACATCGGCCTCGAGGCCGCTGCCGTTGCGCGCCATTTGGGCCTTGAAGTCACCGTCATCGAAATGGCCGACCGCATTCTCCAGCGCGTCGCCGCCAAGGAGACGGCGGATATCATGCGCGTGATCCACGAAGAGCATGACGTGCAGATTCGCGAAAAGACCGGCCTCAAGCATCTGATCGGCCGCGACGGCAAGCTCGTCGGCGCCGAACTCTCCGATGGCTCGATCATCGATATCGACTTCGCCATCGTCGGTATCGGCGTGACGCCGAACGACCAGCTCGCCAAGGAATCGGGCCTCGAAGTTGCGAACGGCATCGTCGTCGATGAATTCGCGCGCACCTCCGACCCGTCGATCTTCGCGGCCGGCGATTGCGCGGCACTGCCCTGGCAGGGCGGGCGCATCCGTCTCGAATCGGTGCAGAACGCCGTCGACCAGGCCGATGCGGCGGCAGCCATCATCGCTGGCGGCAACGCGCCCTATGAGCCGAAGCCCTGGTTCTGGTCCGATCAATATGATGTGAAACTGCAGATCGCCGGCTTCAATCTCGGCTATGACGAAACGCTTCTGCGCCCCGGCGCACGCGAAGGCGCGCATTCGATCTGGTACTTCAAATCAGGCAAGTTCATTGCCGTCGATGCGATCAACGATGCCAAGGCCTATGTCAGCGGCAAGAAGATGCTGGAACTCGGCATAAACCCCGACAAGTCGATCCTCGCCGATGGGTCTGCCGATCTTAAGCAGTTGCTGGCTTAGAAATAAGCCGGCTTTTCTTCAGGGGCAAAGCCGAAAAAGCGCTTGCGTCCCCCAGCGAATGACTCTATCAGGCTCTCGACCGGAGAGGTGGCCGAGTGGTCGAAGGCGCTCCCCTGCTAAGGGAGTATACCCGAGAGGGTATCGTGGGTTCGAATCCCATCTTCTCCGCCATCATCCCACTGTCCGATCCGGACACACGGGTGCCGCTCCCTAGGTGAGCGGATTTTCCAAACAGGTGCCTCAGTGATATTTGCATCGAACATATGTGTTCATGCGAGCACGTCTTTGCGCGCGGCGGACCTTGTCATCATCGTCATGACACGACGATGACAGCGCCGCGCAGAATCGCTTCGAGAATCATCCGACGCTCCGCAGGCGATTCCACCCAGCCGTCTTCGCCGATCTGTCACGCGGCTTATCTGTTCGCCTGCTAAAATCCCTGGCTATCCCGCCGAATCCGGCCAGAAAACGGTACCAATGTGGCACATCGCCGGGTTCCGTCGTGCTGTCGGTTGGCACTAAACCCCCGCAAAATCAGGGCTTTCTTAACGAAGTATAAAGAAACGGAATGGCCGCATGTCGTATTTGTGACCTTTCAGCAACAGCGCATGGGGAAGGCTGTCGTAAATCCCCCAATCGTACAAGTTGGTGATTGCGTGACAGGCCGGGTCTTGTATTTTCAACTTCGGAAGCGAGGGCGGTTGATCGTCCGACTTCTTGAAACGCGGTGACGGGGCAGGGAACGCTGCCAAAACGGCGAAAACCCGGATCCGATTGAAACTTTGAATTGGAGGTCAATATGAACATCAAGAGCCTACTTCTCGGCTCCGCAGCTGCCCTGGCAGTTGTATCCGGCGCTCAGGCTGCTGACGCGATTGTTGCAGCTGAACCGGAAGCAGTAGAATACGTTCGCGTTTGCGACGCATACGGCACCGGCTACTTCTACATCCCGGGCACGGAAACCTGCCTGAAGATCAACGGTTACGTTCGTTTCCAGGTTGATGCTGGCCGTAACGTAGGCGCTGACGCCCTCGGCAACGGTTCGGACTGGGATTCGTTCACCCGTGGTCAGGTTCAGTTCACGGCTAAGAGCGACACCGAGTACGGTCCGCTCACCGGCGTTATCGTTCTGCAGACGGACGCTGACAACGCTTCGAACCAGTCTTCTTACCTGGACTCGGCTTACATCGACATCGCTGGCTTCCGCGCTGGTCTGTTCTACAGCTGGTGGGACGATGGTCTCTCTGGCGAAACCGACTCGCTTGCTTCTGGCCCGACCCTGCACAACTCCATTCGTTACCAGTATGAGTCTGGCGACTTCTACGCCGGTATCTCGGTTGACGAACTGGAAGACAGCCTGCACCTCGGTGAATCGCCGAACAACGTTGGCATCGCTGCTGGTATCGGTGGCAAGGCTGGCGCATTCAGCTACCAGCTGATCGGCGGCTATGACACGGACACCGAAGAAGGTGCAATCCGTGGTATGGCTACCGTTGCAATCGGCCCGGGCACCCTCGGTCTCGCAGCGGCTTGGGCTTCTGGCCCGAACGCCTACTTCGAAGAGTCGGAGTGGACCGTTGCTGCTGAATACGCCATCCAGGCAACCGAAAAGTTCAAGATCACGCCGTCTGTCCAGTACTTCGACAACTACCGCAACGGTGGTTACGGCGTAATCGACAATTACACGACGACGACCGACTTCTCGGACCAGGACATCTGGAAGGTCGGCGTGACGCTCGACTACCAGATCGTAGAAAACTTCTACGCCAAGGCGACCGTCAACTGGCAGGATCACACCTCTGCAACGAACGACGACGACAATGTCAGCGGCTTCTTCCGTCTGCAGCGTGCATTCTAATCTGATCTGACTTCGGTCTCATCAGGAAAGCCCGGTTCGCAAGAACCGGGCTTTTTGCATTCTTGGCGGTGTGCAAGTTGCGCTGGAAAGCCTGGCGTCTGAAGGTCCGGATCGGAGTGCTATGTCGCCGTCAGAAAAGTCCGGATGCCCTGGAGCGCCGGCTCTGAATGCAGCAAAGGCGGGTGGCCTTGATCGGGAACTCTGACAATTCTGAGATTGGAATGCCTATCAGCCATCGCTGTTATCGTGCTCTCGGAAAGCAATGCGGAATTTTCCCCGCGAACCACCATCAGAGGCAGGCGTGCAAAACGCTCATATTGCGCCCAGAGGTCCGGCACCGGCCTGGTGAAGTCGATCGACAATAGCTGTCGGGCAATTGCCGGATCGACATCGGGCACGAGCTGTACATCGACATCGCGATAGATCGCCGTCGCCATCTCCGCCCAGTCGCTATCCGACAGGGCAGGGAATTCGGCGCTATGCCGTAGCTTCAGCAACGCGGCCGCCTCTTCCATATCGCTTGGAAGCCGTGCGGCGTTGAGATCGTCACGGATCTTCATCAATCCACCAGCATCGATGACCGGGCCGATATCATTAAGAACCACTGCGGTCACCAGATTAGGGTTCATTCCCGCAAGTAGGTGCAGGATCAGCCCGCCGCGCGATATCCCGATGAAGGCGGCGCGGCCGATGTTCAGATAGGCGCAGGCTTCTATAACATCGCGGGCTTCGACGGCGAGGTTGTAGTTGGCCTTGTTCTCGTCCCAGTCGGAGAGGCCGCGCCCTCGGTAGTCGAGAGCAATCACCCGTCGTGGAGCAACCGGATCCCGCGACAGGACCAGCGCCAGAGCGTGGAAGTCGCGCGAATTCCGCGTCAGCCCAGGAAGACAGATCACCGGCAGCCTGTCTTCGGTTGCCTCAGCGCTTGGATCATAGTCCCGCAGATGCAGCGTCAGGCCATCGCTGGATATGAAAGTCCGGTCCTGAAAGGCTTGGCTGTCGGCATCGTCCATCGTCTCTCCCCGTTTTGACGAGAGACTAATCTCCGATGTGCCGGCAGGCAAACAACGCTTTAGGACGCGTTGCGTCCGCCGATCAGGTCCTTCTGGATGCTGACGGGCTGACCCAACCGGGCCTTGTAGACCTCATAGTTCTCTATCACCCGCTGCACATAGTTGCGCGTCTCGGGGAAGGGAATGCGCTCGATCCAGTCGACCACGGCATCGATCGATTTGCCGCGCGGATCGCCATAGCGGCCGATCCATTCCGGAACGCGCTTCGGCCCGGCATTGTAGGCGATGAATGTCATGATGTAGGAGCCACCGAAGGCGTCGATCTGCTCGCCGAGATAATGCGCCCCAAGCGTCGCGTTATAGCCGGCGTCTGCGGTCAGCTTGTCCTTGGAATAGGCGATGTTGTGGCGCTTGGCGACGGCCATCGCCGTTCCGGGCAGGATCTGCAGCAGGCCGCGCGCGTCGGCGATGGAAACCGCCGTCGGATTGAAGGCGCTCTCCTGCCGGGCGATTGCATAAGCGAGCGCCTTGCCGGAGCCGGAAATGTTGGCGGTGCCGGGAATGACGCCGATCGGGAAGGCCAGCGCCGCGACGTCGACGCCGCGCGCGTAAGCGCTCTTGCCGATCTGCAGCGACAGATGGTGGTCGCCGGAGCGCTCGGCTTGCGCGGAGAGGATAGCGAGTTCGCCAGGGCTTTGCATCTGCTCGCCGAGAGCGAGATAAAGTGCGTTGGCCCGCCAGCCATGGCCGGCGGCGTCGAGGCGGGCGATGGCCTGCACGGCCTCGCGCGCCTGATAGCGCTGACGGTCGGCCGGGCTGGGCGAGGGGTAGCTGACATTGATCGTCTTGCGGCCAAGCTTCTCGCCGGCAAGCTGGCCGTAGAAGGTGGTCGGATAGCCCGCGGCCTTGGCGTAGAACTCGGCAGCCTTGCCGGCACCACCAGCTTCGGCCGAGCGTCCCATCCAGTAGTAGGCGCGCGATACTGAAATCGGACCGTTGGAGAAGTCGAGGATCTTGCGGAAATGGGTCTGGGCCGTTGTCGGGTCCTGCAGCCCGCGCAGCGCGTACCAGCCGGCGTGGAATTCAGCCTCGACGATATCGGTCGGCGTCGTCGCCGCGTATTTCGAAACGATGCCGTAGGCGAGCTTGAACTGCCCCTGATCGACCAGCCCACGGCTGACGATCCGCTGCTCATTCCACCATTCGCCGGCATTGACCAGTTCGTCGCGGTCGCGCGGCATCTGCTGCAGAAGCTTGGCGGCCTCCGGATACTTCTCCTGCTTGCGCAGATATTCGATGCGCGCGAAGAGATAGCCCGGATCGCCGTTCCATTTTCCATCGACGCCGGCAAGAAGCGCGCCCGCATTCGGCGCCTTGCTGGCGACGGCTTCCCACGCCTTGTAAAGCGATTGCGCTTGCCCGAGATCGCCGAAGCGCTTGGCCTGCGCCGTGCGGTTGCGATACATCAGATATTCCATGCGCGCCTTGTGATCGGCAACCGTCAGCAGGCCGGCGAATTCGGCCAGGATCTTGTCTTCCGTCGCCTTGTCCAGCGTCTCGCCGCGCCAGACCTTGCGGATGTATTTGGCCGCCTGCTGCTGCTTGCCGGTGGCGACAAGCGCGCGCGACAGGATCATCGCGCCTGACGTCGTCTCAGGGGCGGTTTCGCCGAAGGCCGCGAGAACGGCTGAGGGCGAGGGGTTTTCGTCATAGAGCGCACGTTCGGAGTATATCCGGAGCTTTGCCAGCCCGGGCCAGCCCTTCAATTCCTGGGCAGCGGTAGCGATCTCGACCGAGGGTACGCCCTTCTGCCCGGAGACGGCGATCGCCCAGGTCAGGATGTGACGGTCGAGCGTGCCCTGCGCCATACCGTTGCGGATCGAAATCGCCTGCATCGGGTCCTTGGCGGATAGAGCGTCGAGGCCGCTCTTCAGGTCGCTGTTGACGGGGGCGATAGCCTGGCTACGCGGGATCGCGCCTGTCGTCATCGATTCCGGCAGCGAGGTCTGTGGTAGGAAGCCGATCGGACGAACATCGGGAACGGGCGCGTCTTCGCCTGGGAGCTGCGCGGCAATTGTGCCCCATCCAGCGGCCGTCAGGCCGAGCGCGGACAGGATCAGAACAGCTCTCTTCATCAGGGATACTCGCAATGGAAACGCGTCCCTACATTTGCTGGGACGCATATTAACGAAACCTTACCGAAGCCCTTCAATTTCATTCACATTTGCGATCGGAATTTGTTGCAACAAAGCTCTGTACGCTTGTCGGACCCTTTGTGGCGCACTATGGTGCGCTCCTTCGTATTCAAGGAATGCGGCCGAAGCATGGATTGCGGTCGTAAGGAGTTCTGCATGTTCCAGGGATCCATTCCCGCACTCGTCACGCCTTTCACTGATGCCGGCCTTGTCGATGAAGCGGCCTTCGCCGCCCATGTCGACTGGCAGATCAAGGAAGGCAGCAGCGGTCTCGTTCCAGTCGGAACGACCGGCGAATCCCCGACCCTGTCGCATGCCGAACACAAACGCGTGGTCGAACTCTGTATCGAGGCCGCCGCCAAGCGCGTTCCCGTCATGGCTGGCGCCGGCTCCAACAACACCCGCGAAGCCGTCGAACTCGCTCAGCATGCCGAAAAGGCCGGTGCCGATGCGGTTCTGGTCGTCACGCCTTACTACAACAAGCCGACGCAGAAGGGCCTCTACGCCCATTTCGCCGCGGTCGCCGAAGCCATCAAGCTGCCGATCTACATCTACAACATCCCGGGCCGTTCGGTCATCGACATGACGCCGGAAACCATGGGCGCGCTTGCGAGGGCGTACGGCAACATCGTTGGCGTCAAGGATGCGACCGGCAAGATTGAACGCGTCTCCGAACAGCGCATCACCTGCGGCAAGGATTTCCGTCAGCTCTCCGGTGAAGACGCAACCGCGCTCGGCTTCAACGCCCATGGCGGCGTCGGCTGCATTTCGGTAACCGCCAATGTCGCACCACGCCTCTGTGCCGAGTTCCAGGCCGCGACGCTGGCTGGCGATTTCGCCAAGGCGCTCGAATACCAGGATCGGCTGATGCCGCTGCACAAGGCGATCTTCCTGGAGCCGGGCCTCTGTGGCGCCAAGTATGGCTTGTCGAAGATCCGCGGCATGAACCGTACGGTTCGCTCGCCGCTGGTCTCCTCGCTGGAGGCAAGCACGGAAGCGGCACTCGACGCGGCGCTGCGCCACGCTGGCCTTCTGAACTGATCGCCTGCTGAACCGATAAAACGCGCGGCCTTCACAAAGATGGGCCGCGCCTCTACATAAAGCCGAGAAGTGCGGGCGCGGATATCGCGCCCCCGAGCAATTGGAATTTGTCATGGCCCCCAAAGGCAGCCAGCGCGTCGTCAAGAAGATCGTCGCCGAAAACCGCAAGGCGCGCTACAATTACGAGATCGTCGATACCTACGAGGCTGGCTTGGTGCTGATGGGCACCGAGGTCAAGTCGCTGCGCGAGGGCAAGGCCAATATCGCCGAATCCTACGCGTCGGACGAAGGCGGCGAGATCTGGCTGATCAATTCCTATCTTCCGGAATATCTGCAGGCCAACCGCTTCAACCACGAGCCGCGCCGTCGCCGCAAGCTCCTGTTGTCGGGCCGCGAGATCAATCGCCTGCGCGCCGGCATCAACCGCGAAGGTATGACGCTCATTCCGCTGAAGATCTATTTCAACGATCGCGGCCGCGCGAAGATGGAGCTGGCGCTCGCCAAGGGCAAGAAGCTGCACGACAAGCGCGAGTCTGAAAAAGAGCGCGATTGGAACCGGCAGAAGAGCCGGCTTCTCAAGGATAATGGCTGATTAGAAAGCTCCCTGAATCAAAACCGCGGCAAATGCCGCGGTTTTCTTTTGGAGCCTTGGTTGCTCGCGTCAGCTTTCGAAGTCGCTGGATGCCGCAGGCTCGACCGGACGGGCAGGGCGCTCGGACGGGTCGCGGCCGATTTCGCTCTTCAGGGACAAGAGGTCGATGAAGTGATCGGCC
Source organism: Hyphomicrobiales bacterium (assembly GCA_900465665.1). Taxonomy (GTDB): domain Bacteria; phylum Pseudomonadota; class Alphaproteobacteria; order Rhizobiales; family Rhizobiaceae; genus Rhizobium. Next base: position 34,432 of record UBJO01000034.1, on the reverse strand, counting down.
TGGCGGCGGAGATCGTCGGCGATCATCGGCGGCTGCGTTGCCATCGTCGAGATGATCGAGACCTTCCGGCCCTTGCGCTGCAGCGCTTCGACCAGCGTCGTGAAATCGCCGTCGCCGGAGAAGATCACGAGGTGATCGACGGTTTCGGATTGCTCCATCGCATCGATCGCGAGCTCGATATCCATGTTGCCCTTGATCTTGCGGCGGCCCATGGAGTCGGTGAACTCCTTGGCCGGCTTGGTCACGACCTTGTAGCCGTTGTAATCCAGCCAGTCGATCAGCGGGCGGATTGAGGAATATTCCTGGTCCTCGATCAGGGCCGTGTAATAGTAGGCGCGCAGCAGATATCCGCGCTTCTGGAAGGCTTTCAGAAGTTTTCTGTAGTCGATATCAAAGCCGAGACTCTTGGACGCCGCGTAGAGATTGGCGCCATCAATGAAAAGTGCAATTTTTTCTCGCGGGTCGAACATCGCGTACCAATCCACTTTGAGTAATCTAATATGCGGCTGCAGATAGCCCACGAAAACAATGGGTTATCTGAAAAATTCAGAACAATTCTTACTTTATGAACTATTCATATAAGTCAGATTTAGGGCAGGATTCGGCATATTCCAAGCAACTTTTAGTGGAAACCTCTAAAATTAGAAAGTTCCCACAGGCTCGAACGGCTCCTTCACTAAAAACTTGAATTCGCCTGCTTTTAATTGTATCGCCGTGCTAATCCCGAGATCCCGACCGTAAAGGACAGGCAATGGCCCGTGTCACAGTAGAAGATTGCATTGACAAAGTTGAGAACCGCTTCGAGCTGGTTCTGCTTGCCAGCCACCGTGCCCGGCTGATTTCCCAGGGCGCCTCGATCACCATCGATCGCGACAACGACAAGAACCCGGTCGTCGCCCTTCGCGAGATCGCCGATGAGATGCTGTCTCCCGACGACCTGAAGGAAGACCTGATTCATTCGCTGCAGAAGCACGTCGAAGTCGACGAGCCCGAGCCCGATCCGGCAAGCCTCATCACCACCGCGGCTGCTGCCGATGGCGAAGAGCAGGAAGACGCTCCGGAGACGATCACCTTCGACCAGATGTCGGAAGAAGAGCTTCTGGCCGGTATCGAAGGCCTTGTGCCGCCGGAAAAGAGCGACGATTACTAATCGTCAATCTTGCGCCATTATTGCTTCGGCATATGATTGAGTATCACGTGCGCCAATCTGTGATTGGCGCGCTTTTCTTTTGTGATGGAGTGGTTTCGGCATGATGCGGCAGTACGAGCTCGTGGAGCGGGTTCATAAATACAAGCCCGACGCCAACGAAGCCCTGCTCAACAAAGCCTATGTCTATGCCATGCAGAAGCATGGGCAGCAGAAGCGGGCAAGCGGCGATCCCTATATCTCCCACCCGCTCGAAGTCGCCGCCATCCTCACGGACATGCATCTCGATGAGTCGACGATCGCCGTCGCCCTGCTGCACGACACGATCGAGGACACGACCGCGACCCGCGCCGAGATCGATGAACTCTTCGGCGAAGATATCGGCCGTCTGGTCGAAGGCCTGACGAAGATCAAGAAGCTCGATCTCGTCACCAAGAAGGCGAAGCAGGCCGAGAACCTGCGCAAGCTGCTGCTTGCCATCTCCGACGACGTGCGCGTCCTGCTGGTCAAGCTGGCTGACCGCCTGCACAACATGCGCACCCTCGACCACATGTCGCCGGAAAAGCGCGCCCGCATTTCCGAAGAGACGATGGATATCTATGCGCCGCTCGCCGGCCGCATGGGTATGCAGGATATGCGCGAGGAGCTGGAGGACCTGTCCTTCCGCCACATCAACCCCGAGGCCTACGATACGGTCACCAAGCGGCTCGAGGAGCTGTCGCGGCGCAATGAAGGCCTGGTCAAGAAGATCGAGACCGAGCTTCGCGATCTTCTGGTCGCCAACGGCCTGACCAATGCCTACGTCAAGGGCCGCCAGAAGAAGCCTTATTCAGTCTTCCGCAAGATGCAGTCTAAGTCGCTCTCCTTCGAGCAGCTGTCGGATGTCTATGGCTTCCGCATCATCGTCGACGACATCCCGTCCTGCTATCGCGGCCTCGGCATCGTCCATACCCGCTGGCGCGTCGTCCCCGGCCGCTTCAAGGATTATATCTCGACGCCGAAGCAGAACGATTATCGTTCGCTGCACACCACCATCGTCGGCCCATCGAGCCAGCGCATCGAACTGCAGATCCGCACCAAGCGCATGCACGAGATCGCCGAGTTCGGTATCGCCGCTCATACGCTCTACAAGGACGGCGCCACCAATGCCGATGGCGACATCCTTTCGCGCGAATCCAACGCCTATTCCTGGCTTCGCCACACGATCGAGGCGCTGGCCGAAGGCGACAGCCCGGAAGAGTTTCTGGAGCACACCAAGCTTGAGCTCTTCCAGGATCAGGTCTTCTGCTTCACGCCGAAGGGCAAGCTGATTGCGCTTCCGCGCGGCGCGACCCCGATCGATTTCGCCTATGCCGTTCACACCAACATCGGCGACACCACGGTTGGCGCCAAGATCAACGGCCGCATCATGCCGCTCGTCACCCGCCTTGCGAATGGTGACGAGGTCGAGATTATCCGCTCCGGCGTGCAGGTGCCGCCGGCGGCCTGGGAAGAGATCGTCGTTACCGGCAAGGCGCGTGCCGCCATCCGCCGCGCCACCCGCATGGCCATCCGCAAGCAATATGCCGGCCTCGGCCACCGCATTCTCGAGCGCACCTTTGATCGCGCCGGCAAGGTCTTCTCCCGCGAGGCGATGAAGCCGGCGCTGCACCGTCTCGGCCAGAAGGATGTCGAGGACGCGATTGCCTCGGTCGGCCGCGGCGAGATGTCGTCGCTCGACGTCTTGCGCGCCGTCTATCCCGATCACCAGGAAGAGCGCATCACCTCGAAGCCCTCGGGCGATGATGGCTGGTTCAATGTTCGCAGCGCCACCGGCATGATCTTCAAGATTCCGGATAAAGGCAAGGCAACCGAGCATGCGCCGAACGGCCTTGAAGCCTTGGGCGATGCCGAGGCCGTGCCGATCCGTGGCATCTCCAGCAATATCGACGTGCAGTTCGCCCCGACGGGCGCTGTCCCCGGCGATCGCATCGTCGGCATCACCAACACGACCGAAAACGCCAAGGGCATCACGATTTATCCGATCCAGTCGCCCGTGCTGCAGCGCTTCGACGAGCAACCCGATCGCTGGATCGATGTGCGCTGGGATCTGGACGAGGCTAACAAGTCGCGCTTCATGGCCCGCATCCTGGTCAATGCGCTAAACGAGCCCGGCACGCTCGCCAAGCTCGCCCGCACTGTCGCCGATGTCGACGTCAATATCCGCGTCTTCAACACGGTTCGCGTCGCCACCGACTTCACGGAGATGGCGCTCGATGTGGAAGTTTGGGATCTTCGCCAGTTGAATCAATTGCTTGCGCAGCTGAATGAGCTGGATTGCGTTGCGACCGTGCGCCGGCTTTACGAGTAAAGCGGGCGCATCTGCACGTGGTTTGCACAATATGTGATCGTTTTATGGTCAAATTGTCGCAGATGAGGGGCTAGATATGCGTTCTGCGCATGGCTGACTGAGAGTTAGAGCGTTGGTAAAAACGCTCGTCTCCGCCTATCTTCTGGTCATCAACAAGTGACCGAAAGAAAGAGGCATCCAAATGTTTACACCGATCAAGAAGTTCGCTCGTGCCCTGCGCGCTCCGAGCGCTGAAGAACGCGAAACCGCATACCTGAACGGCTCGTTCGACCGTATCGATCTCGAATACCGCCAGCGTCAGGTTGACCGTGGTCTGTTCCGTAGCCGTTAATCGGTTATCGGACTTGCAAGTGGGAAGGGGCGTTTGAGTTACGCCCCGGTAGATACTCAGTCGGCGCACATCAAATAGCGACTGAGGAGGTCTGGCGCTCTTGTCAGGCCTGTGCGGCATGCACTACATACGCGCCATGTTATTTCGTCGTCGGAAACCCGCTGGATTTCGTGAAAAGCTGCGTGAGCTGCTTTGGCCGCGAAAGGGATTCTTGAGGCCCCCGCGCTATCTCGTGATGCGCGTGCTTCGCCTGAGGGCATCGCCACATGCGGTGGCTGTTGGCGTCGCGGCCGGGATCTTCGTGTCCTGGACCCCGTTCATCGGCGTCCATTTCATCATGGCCTTTGTCATCACCTATCTGTTGTCGGGCAATATGGTCGCCGCCGCTCTCGGCTGCGCGGCCTTCGGCAATCCGTTGACCTATCCTTTCATCTGGGGGACGACCTGGGAAATCGGACATCTGCTCCTGAGCCGCAAGGATACGATGCAGGGCAATGCGGTCGATCTTCCCGCGCTCTTCCACGAACTGCACTTCAGCGAGCTTTGGCGCCCAGTCCTTGAGCCGATGCTGATCGGTTCGTTGCCGCCGGCAGCCGTCACCGCCGTGGCCATCTACTTCGCGACATTCTACACGGTGAGGGGCTTCCAGGGGCGCCGCCGTGCCCGTCTGCTTGAGCGTGCGCGCCTCCGCGTCGCCGAGCCCGTTTCGCTTGAGGAAACAGTATGATCATCGGTATCGGCAGCGATCTCATCGATATCAGGCGCGTGGAGAAGTCGCTGGAGCGATTTGGCGAGCGCTTTACCAATCGCTGCTTCACCGAGATCGAACAGCAGAAATCCGACCGCCGGGCCAACCGCGCCGCCTCCTACGCCAAGCGCTTCGCCGCCAAGGAGGCCTGCTCCAAGGCGTTGGGTACGGGTATCGCCCAGGGTGTCTTCTGGAAGGACATGGGCGTCGTCAATCTCCCGAGCGGCAAGCCGACGATGAAGCTGACAGGCGGCGCCGGCGAGATTTTGCAGAAGATGTTGCCCTCGGGGCACCGCGCCGCCATCCATTTGACAATTACAGATGATTATCCCTTGGCTCAGGCCTTCGTCATCATCGAGGCCCTGCCGCTGAGCGACTGACTGCAGAGCAACAGACTGTTACATGTCCCGCTTTTAATGTTGGTGGCATTGCCGCAATCAGCCGAAGCCGCTACACAGAACCGATTAAAGACTTGCGCCGTTTTGGCGCTCTGAAGGAATAGAACTGCGTGTCCGAAAAAGTTCAAGCCAAGCCGAACGCCCTCTGGGAGAACATCAAGGTCATCGTCCAGGCACTCGTCTTGGCGATGGTCATCCGCACGGTCCTGTTCCAGCCATTCACCATTCCCTCGGGCTCGATGATGCCGACGCTGCTCGTCGGCGACTATATCTTCGTCAACAAGTTCGCTTACGGCTATTCGAAATACTCGCTGCCGTTCTCGCCGAACCTGTTCAGCGGCCGTATCTTCGCAAGCGAGCCGAAGCGCGGCGACGTTGTCGTCTTCCGCTTCCCGCCGAACCCTGAGGTCGATTACATCAAGCGCCTCGTCGGTCTCCCCGGTGACCACATCCAGGTGACGGACGGCGTGCTTTACGTGAACGGCAAGGCTGTTCCGAAGGTGCCGGATGGTACGTTCAACTCCGACTACGCGCAGGATCCGGGCCAGGACGTTCCGGTATTCCGCGAAACCCTCGACAATGGCGTGACCTACGACACGCTCGACCAGTCGCCGGTATCGCGCGGCGACAACACCCGCGAGTTCATCGTTCCAGAAGGTCACTACTTCATGATGGGCGACAACCGCGACAACTCGCTCGACAGCCGCTTCGACGTCGGTTTCGTCCCGGCCGAAAATCTGGTTGGCCGCGCCAGCGTCATCTTCTTCTCGCTCGGCAACGACACCTCCTTCCGCGAAATCTGGAAGTGGCCTTCCAACATGCGTTGGGATCGACTGTTCAAGGGCGTTGAATGAGCAAGTCGCCGACGCTTTCGGCGGCTGACCGAACAAAGCTCGAGGCGCTGATCGGCCATGTCTTTGCCGAGAAAGAGCGCCTCGACCGTGCACTGACGCATGCAAGCGCCCGCACCCAGAAGGGTGCGAATTATGAACGGCTTGAGTTTCTTGGCGACCGGGTGCTTGGCCTGTGTGTCGCCGAGATGCTTTTCAGGACATTCGGCACCGCCACGGAAGGCGAACTCTCTGTCCGCCTGAACCAGCTGGTCAGCGCCGATACCTGCGCCGAAGTTGCCGACGAGCTTGGCCTGCATCTCTACATCCGCACCGGTGCCGACGTGAAGAAGCTCACCGGCAAGCGCATGATGAATGTCCGCGCAGACGTCGTCGAAAGCCTGATCGCCGCGATCTATCTCGACGCCGGCCTAGAGGTCGCGCGCCACTTCATCGTGAAGTATTGGGAAAAGCGGGCGGTGCGCGCCGATGGTGCCCGACGCGACGCCAAGACGGAATTGCAGGAATGGTCGCATGCCAAATTCGGCGTGACGCCAAACTACCGGGTTGAAGAACGCACCGGACCGGATCATGATCCGCGCTTCACGGTGACGGTCGAAGTCGCCGGCGTGAAGCCGGAAACGGGCGTCGAGCGCTCCAAGCGAGCCGCCGAGCAGGTGGCCGCAACGAAGATGCTCGAACGCGAAGGCATTTGGCAGAAATCGTCTGCCGGAAATTGACGGGAACAATGACCGAAGAACATGACATCGCGGATAGCGCCGCTGAACCCGCTGGCCCGACGCATTCCGGCTTCGTCGCCCTGATCGGGCCGACCAATGCCGGCAAGTCGACCTTGCTGAACCGCCTGGTTGGCGCCAAGGTCTCGATCGTCAGCCACAAGGTGCAGACGACGCGCGCCGTCATTCGCGGCATCGCCACCCATGACAACGCCCAGATCGTCTTCATGGACACGCCTGGTATCTTCAAGCCGCGCCGCCGGCTCGATCGCGCCATGGTGACCTCCGCCTGGGGCGGCGCCAAGGATGCCGATATCATCATGCTCCTGATCGACAGCGAGCGTGGCCTGCGTGGCGATGCCGAGAAGATCCTTGAGAGCCTGAAGGACGTGCCCCAGCGCAAGATCCTCGCTCTCAACAAGATCGACCGCGTGAAGCGCGAGGATCTGCTGGCGCTGGCCTCGGCGGCCAACGAGTACGTCGCTTTTGACCAGACCTTCATGATCTCGGCCGAAAACGGCTCGGGCTGTGACGATGTCATGGATTATCTCGCCAAGACGCTTCCCGAGGGACCGTGGTATTATCCGGAAGACCAGATCTCCGATCTGCCGATGCGTCAGCTGGCGGCCGAGATCACCCGCGAGAAGCTGTTCCTGCGCCTTCATCAGGAGCTTCCTTATGCCTCGCATGTCGAGACGGAAAAGTGGGAAGAGCGCAAGGATGGATCCGTTCGCATCGAACAGGTGATCTACGTCGAGCGCGATAGCCAGAAGAAGATCGCTCTCGGCAAGAATGGTGAAGCGATCAAGGCGATCTCCACCGCCTCGCGCAAGGAACTGTCGGAAATCCTCGAGCAGACCGTACACCTCTTCCTCTTCGTGAAGGTGCGCGAGAACTGGGGCGACGATCCCGAGCGTTTCCGCGAAATGGGCCTGGAATTCCCGCGCCAGTAAGCGGCGCGACTATCCCGCAAGTCCCTCGTTTCCTTGGAAAAATTCAAGGGTCGATGGAACAAAGTTGCAAGTGATGAGTTCTTAAAAAGCGGCGTCTCGATTTCGGGGCGCCGCTTTTTCTGGATTATGGGGAGCGCATGGCGACATCACGGCCGACGCATTCGTTCAAGACACCCTGCGAACAGTGTCCCTTGCGGCCGCTGCCGCATTTCCGCGAGTTCACCGGCGACGAGTTGGGCTTCATTTCCAAATTCAAGAAGGGTGAGCTGGCGGCCGATGCTGGCGCCACGATCCTGGTCGAAGGCGCCCACAGCGCCCACCTGTTCACGGTGCTGACCGGCTGGGGCTTTCGCTACAAGACGCTCGAAGACGGCCGGCGCCAGATCCTGAACTACATCATGCCCGGCGATCTGATCGGCCTCCAGGGTACCATCATGGGCGAGATGCAGCACTCGATCGAGGCGCTGTCGCCTGTTTCGCTCTGCGTCTTCGAGCGCGACAAGCTGATGACACTCTACAACAAGCATCCGTCGCTCGCCTTCGACATCACCTGGATGGCGGCGCAGGAAGAGCGGATCCTCGACGAACACCTCCTGAGCATCGGCCGTCGAACGGCGCTGGAGCGCGCCGCCTACCTGATCGCCTTCCTCTATCAGCGCGGCAAGCAGCTCAATCTCTTTAACGGCCATAGCGCCATCCCGATCACCCAGCAGCACATCGCCGATACGCTCGGCCTCTCTATCGTGCACACCAACAAGACCTTGAAAAAGCTCGCTTCGCGCAATCTGATCCGCTGGCAGGAGCGCGCCTGCGAGGTGCTGGATGGCGAAACACTCGCCAAAATTGCTGCCTGGGATGGGCTCGACGAGAGGGTGCGCCCCTTCCTCTAAGCGCTTCTATCTATGTCTTTTTTAAATGCAAATTCCAGGGCCGGACCCTAATGTCCAGCACGAGCCATTCTTGTGTCGAGATTCGCTAATATCGACCAAGACTGAAAAAGCGGCTATGCAAGCATAGGCGGCGTGAAATTCTCGGCTGAGGCCGTGGGTTGTCAGGGGTAGAAATGCGATTTTGGGATACATGGTGCGTCGATGGCGGCGCCCGGAAGAGGGCTTTCTGATCATGGTCGCGAGACGTGTTCTGGTTCTCGAGGATAGCTTGATCATCGCGATGGAGGCGGAAGACATTCTGCGTGCCGTCGGTGTCGAGACCATCGATATTTGCAATAGCGTCGAGCAGGCCAATGAGGCGATCCAAGCCGACAGCTATGATTTCGCCCTGCTTGACGTCAATCTCGGCGAGGTCATGAGCTTCGATTTCGCCCGCCGGCTGGTCGCCGCCGAAATCCCCTTCGGCTTCGTCAGTGGCTACTCCGATACGCTGGATTTTCCAGAAGACCTGCAAAACAGGCCGCTTCTCGTCAAGCCGTTCGACGAAGATGCGATGCGGGACTTCCTGCGCCGGCTTTTCCCCTCCGAGGCTTGATCGGCTTTCATGACAGGGCTTGCGCCATGCGCTAGGATAGCGCGTGGTGTGAAGGTCGATTTCTAATGCAGTGGCAAGGTCGTGCAATCATTCTTGGCGTTCGGCGCCATGGCGAGACAAGCGTCATCACCGAGGTGATGACGCCGGATCGCGGCCGTCACCTGGGCATGGTGCGATCCGGGCGTTCGCGCGCCATGCAGCCGGTGCTGCAGCCCGGCAATGAGGTGGAGGTCACCTGGCGCGCCCGTCTCGATGAGCATATGGGTGAGTTCAAGATAGAGCCCCTCACGCTTCGCGCCGCCCGGCTGATGGAAACGGCGACTGCGGTCTATGGCGTCCAGGCCATGGGCGCATTGCTCAGGCTTCTGCCGGAGCGCGATCCGCATCCGCATCTCTTCGAAGCCTTGGAAGTCATTCTCGACAATCTCGACAATCCAGCCGATGCGGGCGAGTTGTTCGTTCGCTTCGAGCTCGCCGTGCTCAACGATCTCGGTTTTGGGCTGGATCTCAACGAATGCGCCGCAACCGGCACCCGCGCTGATCTGGCGTATGTCTCGCCGAAGTCGGGTCGCGCGGTCAGTCGCGACGCTGGCGCGCCCTGGGCCGACAGAATGTTCGCTTTGCCGGCCTTCCTATCCGTGGAGAAGCGGCAGGCCGCCGATTTCGACAGCCTGTCCGAGGCATTTCGCCTGACGGCTTTCTTCCTGCACCGCCATGTCTACGAGCCGCGCGGCCTGGAACCGTCGACGGCCCGCGAGGGCTTCGTGCAGGCCGCGCTCAAGGCGCTGAAGCCCGCCGCTGCTTAGCCCATCCTTCAGGCGCTCTTGCGCACCTTGAATGCCCATCCATCCGGTCGTTCGTCGAGTACCTTCACCGTATCGCCAATCGCAATCGTACCAGTAGAGCGTGGCGTGATGTTCCAGCCAAACAGAGGGCCTGGAACGCGTCGGTCGGCTGACATGCGGATGCGGCCCATCGCTGGCATCGGATTTGCGACCTCTCGCGAACCGGTCTGCTGGTCCTGCGTGGTCATGATACAACGCGCGCACGGCTTCACCAGGTCGAAGCGAATACCGCCGATCTCGACTGCCGCCCAGCGATCCTCTGCCCAGGCTTCGTCTGTGTCGATGACGATGTTCGGCCGGAACCGTTCCATTCCGACGCTGCCTTCGCCGTGAGCCGCAATATTGGCATTGAGCGCTTTCAACGATCCTGTTGTGGTCACCAGTATCTGGTAACCGTCCACGAACGTCACCGGCGTGCCGTCGCCGGCCCACTCGGCACTTGCCGTCCGGTTGGCGACGTCATCGAAGAATACCAGCTTGAGATCTCGGCCGAGCCAGCGCGAGAGCACTTGATTGGATTGGTCGTCGGCGATCGCGGCGTTGACGAGCGACTTCCAGATCGAGACATCGATGCGCTGGCCGCCATCGGGCAGGGGAATGAAGAGTTCCTCACCGTTCATGCCGAGCTTGAAACCGGATGCCTCCTGCCGAACGTCGAGCCGCGCCAGATCCGTCATTTCGCGCTGGGTGATGAAGCTACCATCCGGATTGATCAGCATCGCGCGCCGGTCTCCGGGCAGGCCGAAGGCATCGATCTCGGTGCTTTGAAGCGCGATGCCACGGGCGCTCTTGAGCGGATAGATGAAGAGATCGCTGACGCGCATGTAAGTCCTCCTAGATTTCGTCCATGAAGGCGTCGAGAAAATCCCGCAGCCTCTTGTCGCGTTCCGCCGCAAGCGCCCGGCCAGCGGCCGTCTTGAATCCATCGGCCAGCTTGAACAGTTTCGTCTGGAAATGGTCGATGACATAACGCCGGTCGTCAAGCGGGCGGTCGTTTCCGGCAGGGTCGAGCGGGTCGTAAAGCGACGACGCCATGCGCCCGCCTATATAGAAGCAGCGGCCCGCGCCGACCATGCCGATCGCATCCAGCCGGTCTGCATCCTGCAGGATCTTCGCTTCCAGCGTCTCGGGCTCGATGTTGGCCGAGAAGCTGTGCGTCAGGATCGCGTGGGCGACGGCTGCGATATCGTCCTTCGACCATCCAAGCCCGGCCAGCACCCCAGAGGCTTTGTCCGCCGCAAGCGCGGACGCCTGGGCTCTGAGCGGCGAGCTCTTCTCGACGGCCACGCAATCATGCAGCAGGACCGCGGCGGCAAGAACGCGCCCGTTTCCGCCTTCGCTTGCCTGGATGCGCATGGCGTTCCTGAACACGCGCATGATATGCGCGAGATCATGCGAACCATCGTCGCCTTCGTGCGAATGCGGGATAAGCGCTTCAGCAAGCGTTTCGTAGGGACGGAAGGCCTGAGCCTCTTTCATTTGCGCACCAGAAGTAGACGGAGACCGCCTCTCTTAGAGCGGGCGGTGACGAGTCGCAATGCGGCTCACACTGCCTGGGCTTTGCCGTGAGGTTGTGAACCTGCGAGCAACTTCGGCACGTCTAGGGCAGGGCGTGGTGAACTGATGTGGTAGCCTTGGATCTCGTCGCAAGCCTCTTGAGCCAGCAGATCATGCTGCTGTGCCGTCTCCACGCCTTCGACGGTGACCCGCATGCCCAGTGCGTCGCCGAGCAGAATGATCGCGCGCATGATCGCGAAGGCTTCCTTGTTGTCCACGATGTCGTTGACGAAGGATTTGTCGATCTTGATCTTGTCGAACGGGAAGCTGCTCAGGTAGCTGAGCGACGAATAGCCAGTGCCGAAGTCGTCCATCGAGATATGGACGCCGCGCTGGCGTAGCGCATGCAGAATTGGCAGCGCCTCGTCGCGGTTCTCCATCAAGACGCTCTCGGTGATCTCGATTTCCAGGCGTCCCGGTGAAAGCTCGGATATCGCAAGTGCGGCGCAGACATCCTCTTCCAGGTCGCTGGAGATAAACTGGATAGCTGAGACGTTGACGGCAACCTTGATATCGGTAGGCCAGGTAATGGCGTCCATGCAGGCGCGCTTGAGCACCCATCGGCCGATGTCGACGATAAGTCCGACCTCCTCGGCCAGTGGAATGAACTCCAACGGCGCGATCCGGCCGCGGGTTGGATGGTTCCAGCGGAGCAGCGCCTCGAAACCGCAAATGCGCCGTTCAGCCATGTCATAGAGCGGCTGATAGTGAAGCTCGAATTCTTCGTTGTGAACGGCCTTGCGCAAGTCGGCTTCAAGCGCCCGCCGCGATTCGAGTTGCGCCTCCATCTCCGATGTGAAGAAGCGCTCGCCGCGTCGGCCTCCGCTTTTCGCATGCGACAGCGCAACGCCGGCATGCTTGAGAAGCAACTCGGTCTCCGCACCATCCTTGGGGCAGATGGCGATGCCCATGGATACACTGAGCTCTACCGCCTTGTCGCCACGGAAGAAGGGTTCCGAGAGCTCGCGCCTGATCTGATCTGCAAGCGCCATGACGTTCCACGGCTGCTCTCGCGCGCATTGAAGGATGGCGAACTCGTCGGATCCAAGTCGCGCCAGAATGTTGCTGCTGCCCGCCAGAGCACGCAAGCGATCCGCCACCTGCCGCAGGATTTTATCGCCGGCCGAAACGCCGAGCGTGTTGTTTACCGACTTGAAACGGTCGAGATTGAGATGGATGAGCGCGATCTGATCGTCGGGCTTTCTTGCGGCAAGTGCGGTATCGAGCTGTTCACGGAACCGGATGCGATTGGGCAGGCCGGTGAGGGGATCGTGGTGCGCGAGAAACGCAATGCGTTCGGCCGCCTTTCGATCTTCGGTGATGTCGGCGTGAATGGAGATGTTGCTACCGTCGGGGAGTACGGTGACGACGCTTTGAATGATACGACCGTCATTCATCTCCCATTCGCGGCGACGAATCCGCCCACCATCGGATCTGCTCTCTCGGGCAACTGCTCTCGCCCCAGCTTTCTCAAGGCCGTCGATCTTGGCGATCAGCGAGCCGATCGATGTTCCCGCTCGCGTGTCGTCTACCTCCAGCCCAAATAGTTGCTGGAAGCGAATGTTCGAGACCACGAGCCTTTGGTCCGAATCGAAAATACAGAGGCCAAGCGGCAGGTGATTGAGGACGATTTCGAGAAGGCGGCTCTGTTCGGCCAAGTTTCGGTTCGCCTGGCGATAGGTCTCCAGAACCAGCTTGATCAGGCGCTGCCCGTCGGCCGTGCCGTCTTCCTTGAGGCATGCCGCGCATTGGCGCCTGAAAAGCGCTTCAGCTTCCATAGCCGCTCAACTCCGTCGACCATGAGGGCGCGAGCACGCCGGGGCGAACTGACTGCCTGAATATTGGGATCCCGTGCGACACACGCGACATGCGAAGACATTCCTGAAATGTTTAGAACAAAACAAAAATACAATCTAAGATTGATTTTGCATCATAAAGCCGACGACCATAATCCTTTGGTCGCATTAATATTTGGTTGTCCGCGAAAAAGATATATGGATCACGCTATATTTATATACGCGCATCCATCCGCGCGTGCCGCACCGACTGGCGTCTTGCAGCAAAAAAAGCGCGACTGGTTAAATAGTCAGATTTTGTCAATGATGGTTAATGCGACATTAACAACTTATTGACCGGCCTCGCAAATCAGTTTATCCACCGGCTTAGTTCTGATTTTTCCATATTCGTATTGCGTACAAACAATCATCGGTAATGCGGTGAACGGAGGTTTGTATGAACCGTATTTCGTCTGCAGTTGATACGTCCTATGCGTATCTCGGTACTCTTTCGAGATTGGATTCCAATGGTGACGGCGTGTTGAGCCGTACTGAGCGTGCGGCTGATGAGAAGCCGGGAATCCTTTCCGTTGCAAGCCCGTCCGAGGGCACGCAGGAAGCTCCCAAGCTGTCGAACGGCGTTCTTGCTTTCATGATGGGAGCGCGTCAGTCCGGTGCTCTGAGCTCCGGTTTCGACGGCCAGGCAAACTCGGCCAATGTTCTCTACAAGAACACCTATGGCCAGTATGATCTCGACATCGCGTCCTGATCGCTCGCTCAGCAATAGATCAAAGAAGAAGCCGGCCGGTTGGTCGGCTTTTTCTTTGCGCTCCATGCTGGGAACACCGGCACGCCGCACGCGTTTCTGAAAGAGGGCTCAGAGGAGGGAGACAACATGAAACGGCTTTTATCTCTAGCATTCGCGACCGTTGCGGCCTTGGCGACCGTTGCCGTCGCGCAGGACAAGCAGACCGCGCAGGCGAATTTCGTCGGTGCCGATGGCAAGGACGATGGCCGCGCCACATTGACGGCGGCCGCCGCCGGTGGCGTCTTGATCGAGCTTGAAGTCTCCGGCCTGCCGGCCAACAAATGGGTCGCTTTCCACATCCACGAAACCGGCAAATGCGATGCCGCCAGCCATCATGAATCGGCCGGCAAGCACTTCAATCCCACGAAGGCCGAGCACGGTCTGCTCGCCGCCAAGGGGCCGCACGCCGGCGATATGCCGAACCAATATGTCGGGCAGGACGGCGTGCTGAGAGCACAGGTCTTCGATGGAATGGTGACGCTGGATGGCAAGGAGAACGGCATTCGCGGCCGCGCCCTGATGATCCACGAAAATTCCGATGACTACCGCAGCCAGCCGGCCGGCGATGCCGGCTCCCGGCTTGCTTGCGCCGTCATCAAGTAGCATTCGCTCTGCGATGGCAGTGATAGAGGTGGCCGCCGGATTGGCGGCCACTCTTTTTTACAGGATTGGCAGGCCCTTCTCGTCGAAGCTCGCCTTCACTCGGCCGAGAATCTCTCGGCGCGCATCGTCCCATTCGCCGGTCTTCGCCCAATAGCGCAGCGTCAGAGTGATCTTGTCCGAGGTCACCGCGTCGATATACGTCTTCGGCTGCGGCGATTTCTCCACCCGCGAATCGGCCTTGGCGATATCCGTCAGCGTCTTCATCGCCAGATCGACATCGTCGCCGGCCCGCACATTGATGGTGAGATCGTTCTTGCGCGTCTTCTCGCGGCTGTAATTGGTGATCGGCGTATTCCAGAGCGTCGAGTTCGGCGCCAGCAGATAGAGCCCGTCGGCGGTGCGGAACTCGGTGGCGAACAGCCCGATCTCACGCACGGTCCCGGCGACACTGCCCGTCGCGATATATTCGCCGACCCGGAACGGCCGCAGGATCAGCAGCATGATGCCCGCAGCGATATTCTGCAGCGTACCTTGCAATGCCAGGCCGATGGCCAAACCGGCCGCGCCAAGAGCCGCGATGATCGAGGCCGTCTGCACGCCGAACTGCCCGAGCACGGTGATGAAGACAAGAATCAGCAGCGCGTAGTGCAGGACATTGGTGAAGAAGCGCGCCAGCGTCTCGTCGATCCCACGCACCCGCGAAATGCCCTCGAACGCCCAGCGGCTGACGAAGCTCGCCATCAACCAGCCCAAGACCAGCAGGATCAGCGCGCCGAGGATGGAGAAAGAATATTGGACCGCAAGCGCGCTCGCCTGGCTCAGAGCCGTTCGGGTTGCCACGATTACGTCGGTTGCCTGTTGTTCCATGATCTCGCCAAATATCTGAAATGATTATCGGTTGACCTGCGTAGATGGGACAGAAGGCAGGCGCGTCAACCGTTTAAAACCGTCACGCTTCGTCAAGCGCAAGCACGAACGGCGCGTTTCCATCGGCGTCGGCGCCACGGCCGATCTCCTTGATCGCCTTTACCAGCCGCCCATCGCGGCCAAGCAGTTGGTCGCCGATCTCGATGATCCGCATGTTCGGCGTGGCATAGGGCGAGGCCGCGCGCAGGCGCTGCGCCAGGGCCTCTTCGCTCTGGTTCGGCCTCAGCGACAAGGCCGCGATCACGGCCGCAGCCGGCGAGCGCGATACGCCCATCCAGCAGTGAACGATGAGGGGTGTCGTCTGATCCCACTCAGCGGCAAAGTCGATAATCTCCCGCACATGCGTCTCATCCGGCGCCACGAGATTGCCCGTGCCCTTGAAGGCGATGTCGTTCATGTGGAGCAACAGATGCCGGTGTGCCTGGATGACCGCCGGGCGATGGAAGCTCTGCTCCTTCGCCATCAGGCTGATCATTTCGCGGGCGCGGTGCCGCACTGCCATTTCGGCGATGCGCGCAAGCGGGGTCACGACAATCGAGGTCATGGCTTGCCCCGCAGGCCGTCGATCACGGCGAAGCGCTCGCAGAACAGCCGCTGCGCCTCGATCGCCGGTAGCGGCGTCAACAAGAGCATCTCTTTGGTGATGCCGCGCGGCTGGCCGAAAAGCTTCTGCGCCTCGCTGGCGCTGAAGCCGGCCAGATGTGAGGCCTCGAAATAGGCCGCGATCGTATCGGCCTTCTTGATGTTGTCCTTGAGCTCACGGGACGCATGCGGCGGCAGGCCGAACCGCAGGTGGATCGCCGCTTCAAGCCTTTTCTCGACGGTCTTGTAACCGCCACCGACCACGGATTTGAAGGGCGAGATCATGTCGCCGATCACGTATTCCGGCGCATCATGAAGCAGCGCCATCAGGCACTGGTCTGGCGTCGCCTCGTTCAGCCGCCGGAAGATGTCTTCGACCACGAGGCTGTGCTGCGCGACGGAAAAGGCGTGATCGCCCGATGTCTGCCCGTTCCAGCGGGCAACGCGCGCCAGGCCGTGGGCAATGTCGCTCACCTCGACATCGAGAGGCGAGGGGTCAAGCAGATCGAGCCTGCGCCCGGAAAGCATGCGCTGCCAGGCGCGGGGAGCCTTCGTCGTCAAGCGCTGGCCTCGTCGGAGGCGGCCGGAAAGACGAGCGCGGACCATGCGGGCAGCGCAACCGTCACGGTGACGTCGCCGGCAAGCAGCGGCGTGCCAGAAGACATGGCCTCACCGGCGCGATCGATTCGGACGATAGCCAGCCCGCCATGTCCCGAGACCGAGCCAAGTGTGCCGACAGGCTTGCCGTTGGCAGTGATTTCGGTGCCGGAGGCGGGAAGCGGCTCGGTGCTGCTCACGGTCACGACGCGACGACGCGCCGTTCCCCGGTGCTGCATGCGCGAGACCACTTCCTGGCCGACATAGCAGCCCTTTTTGAACGAGAGCCCGCCGTTCAGGTCCATCAGCACGTCATGCGGAAAGGCGTCCTGAAGCGCGTAGTCGGAGCCGGATACGGCGACGCCATGCGCGGCGCGCAGCGCGTCGTAAAGCGCGACATCGTCGCTGCCGTGCTCGCCCGGACGGCGGAAAACGTCGATGCCAGCCGTGGCGAATCGGCTGTCCCTGAAGCCCTCACTCGAAGCGTCATCCCAGGAGACGGTCACGCCATTGCCCTCTGCGGCAAGTGCAACAGCAGCGCGCAGCTTGTACATCGTCAGCCGCTTCGTCAGCGCCTCGCGCTGGCTCTCGTCCGTCTCGATGATGAAGTCGTCGCCATCGCGCCAGATCATGAAGTCGAACAGGATCTTGCCCTGCGGCGTCAGCAATGCACCGGGACGCGCTTCGGCTGCATCCAGCGACACGATGTCGGTGGTGATGAGGTTCTGCAGAAAGGACTGTGCCTCGGCGCCGCTCACACGGATGAGCGCGCGGTCTTTCAGAAATACGGCTGGCATGGCGCACCTGTCGCGTTGTTATCGCTCAGAAGTATGTCGTCGGAGCGGGGATCGCAAGCATCAGTCGCCGGCGGTGAAGAACTTCCATTTGCCGTCGGCGGTGATGCCGAGGCGATAGAAATTGTAGCCGCCGAATTCCTGCATGTCCGCAAGATCGCCTGCCGTGACGATGCGCAAGAGCTCGACACGCTCGGGCGGCGTCAGCTTCTTCAGGTCCTTCTCAGCGAAGTAGGGCCAGACATACATCTCGTCAGCCGTACCCTGTCCGACATGGACGAAGCCCGTCGAGATGATGTCGAGAATGATCGCCAGGATCTCGTCGCCATCAGGGTCGCCCGAGAGATCCTTCAGGGCGCCGATCGGATCGTCGGTTGCCTCGCCGACGCTGACCTGAGTCTGCGTGGCGCCGGTGCCGAACAGCGGCCGCAGCCGCTCGAGATCGCCGGAGGCGGCCGCTTCGACGATCTGCTCGCGCATGTGGCGAACCGGTTCCGGCACCTTGCTGATGTCGTAGAGAACCTCGACCGGCTTGGAGCTGTCCTGCGCGCCAGGCGTCGTGTCGGGGCTCTGGCCCGCCGGCTTGCTGATCACAGGGCCGGGGGCCGGCACGCCTGACGATGCGTCGGGCGCGCTCGGTGGCTTGTCGGTTGATGTGCCGTCGGAAGCGGTGGGGGTCTTTTGCAGCTCCGACAGCGCAAACGCCGATGGGGCGCTCATCAGGCTGCTGGCACCGAGGCTGATTGCAAGCAAAAGCGGCGCGATCGCGGGCCGCGAAGCATTGTTCATATCGGTGCGCATGGAACTCTCTGTGTTATTGCAGGGTGCGGGTCGGAGAAAACTCACCGGCCAGCATGCGTTCTCGCAACGATTCCAGCAAGGCTTCCGCGTTCTTTTCGCCGTGCAGGCGAATGGTTTCGCGAAGCGCGTGAATGATCGCCGTGTCGGCGATGATCTCGGGTTCGATACCGTCGGCCATGCCGTCGGCCCAGGCTTCGTTATGGTACTCCAGCGCCGCCTGCATCTTTTCGTGGACGATCATGTCGTCGATGTCGTTGAGGCTCGGTTCCATTAGCTTTTCCTCGAACTGCATGCCTTACTGTCTGGTTAACAACACTATCAGCCTTTTCCCAAAACGACACGTCCCCCTGTAAAAAGAGGTTAATTTATCGTTAATTTCCAAAGCGTGACGTAATTTCCGTGGCGAGTGTTGCGCCTTCGTTACGGTAGCGTTCTTCTGCCATGATCGCCGCCGGTGTGCAATCGGTATAAACGGAGGCAAAGGCGCGGTATCCGCGATTGAAGGCCGCCGTCAGTTTCTCTTTCCGTGCGGGCTCATCTTTCGCTTCAGAATCAAGCAGTTGCTGCATTCGCACCCGCCATTCCTCGCCGTTCTGAGCCTTGCAGAGCGTTCTCAGATAATGCACCGACCCGAGCACCTCGGCCAACCGGCCAAGCTTGTCGTCATAGGGAACGGTGACATCCTTCGGCGCGACCGGTTCGTCCGGCGCAACCGCTGTCGGCCCCTGCGCCGAGACAAATGTCGGTATCGCCGTGGAGACGCCAAGAACAACACACAACAAAACGCGGTGAAGGGGAATCATGTGCGTATTGGACACCCTGAAGATGACGGGGACAAGGTGCGGGGTTGCCTTTCCCCTTGCTTATTCCCCTTCCTCATTCCGTGGCTGTCGCCAGCCGTTCGGCGCACTCAAGCACGCTTTGCGGCGTCGGCAGCCGGCGAATCTCATCAACCGTGAACCAACCGAGCGCCGCCGCATCGTCGGCCGCCACGGCAACCGAATCGGCATCTGCCTCGACGCGGAAAACCGAAAGAAAGAAGTGGCTGGTCAGCCGTCCGTCCGCGCCATGCTGTTTCAAATCATAGGTGGCGAAGATCTCGGGGTTGCGGGCACGGATACCCGTCTCCTCCTCGAACTCGCGCAACGCGGTCTGATCCGGCGTTTCCCCAAGCTCCGCCCTGCCGCCCGGAAAGGCGTACATGTCCGCCGATGGCGGATTGCGTCGAAGCACCAGCAGGAAGCGCCCGTCGCGCTCGAGAATCGCGGAAGATGCAGCTGTCAGATTGGAAGTCATCAGAAATGCCGTTTGTTGCTTGCCGGTGATCGCCGTCGCGTGCCTATCTCACTTAGGAAAACTATCTGATCCAAGCGATTCGAAGGCACCTGCCGTGACTTATATCATCTACGCCGCCGCGGCCCTCTTCGAGATTGCCGGTTGCTTCGCTTTCTGGGCATGGCTGCGCATGGGAAAGCCGATCTGGTGGCTGGCGCCCGGCATGGTGTCGCTGGCGCTGTTCGCCTGGCTCCTGACGCTGGTGCCGAGCGAAGCGGCGGGCCGCACCTTCGCGGCCTATGGCGGCATCTATATCGTCGCCTCGCTAATCTGGCTCTGGCTTGTTGAACACCGCGTTCCTGACAGATGGGACATCAGCGGCGCCCTTGTCTGCTTCGCGGGCACCGCGATCATCCTCTTCGCGCCGAGAGGTTGATGCGAGGATCGCCATACCTAACCGGTCCTTGACCCTGAGAGGGCAGGGTGCAAATAGATTGGCATGTGTGGACGCTACGCCCTGACCATATCCCCCGAGGAGCTGAAGGAAGTTCTGGGTATCCTCGACCTTGAGGATTTCCCCGCGCGCTTCAACATCGCGCCGACTCAGCCGATCCTGGTGGTTGTTTCAGGTGAGGGACAGGAGCGGGGAAGCAACCTGCCGGACCGCCGGGCGCTTCTCGTTCGCTGGGGCTTCACGCCCGGCTGGGTGAAAGACCCCAAGGCATTTCCGCTTCTCATCAACGCCCGCTCGGAAACGGCGATCGGCAAGGCATCGTTCCGCGCCGCCATGCGCCATCGCCGCGTGCTTATTCCAGCCTCCGGCTTCTACGAATGGCATCGCCCTTCGAAGCAGAGCGGCGAGAAATCGCAGGCCTATTGGATCAAGCCGCGCCACGGCGGCGTGGTCGCCTTTGCAGGGCTCATGGAAACATGGTCCTCGGCCGATGGTTCCGAAGTGGATACGGGCGCGATCCTCACGACATCAGCCAACGCCGCGATCTCCCCGATCCACGACCGCATGCCTGTCGTCATCAAGCCCGAGGATTTCACCCGTTGGCTCGATTGCAAGACCCAGGAACCGCGCGAGGTGGCCGATCTCATGCGGCCGGTCGAGGAAGATTTCTTCGAGGCGATACCGGTCTCCGACAAGGTCAACAAGGTGGCCAACATGGGCGAGGACCTGCAGACACCGGTGCCGCTGGAAAAGCCGCTGCCGCCCGCTGACAAGAAAAAGCCGGATGACGGCCAGCTCAGCTTCTTCTGATTCTATATTCCCACCGCAGTCACATCCGGAAAATCACATGTTCTCCATTTCGGCCGCGCTCTCCGGTCTCTTCCTCGGCGCTTCCCTCATCATCGCCATCGGCGCCCAGAACGCATTCATTCTGAGGCAGGGATTGCTGCGCTCGCATGTCTTCATCCTGTGCCTGATCTGCGCCCTGTCGGATGCGCTGCTGATTGCAGCAGGCGTCGCCGGTCTCGGCACGCTCGTCTCGCAATCGCCGACGCTGATTACCGTCGTCAGCCTCGGAGGCATGCTGTTTCTCGGCACTTACTCGTTCATGGCATTCCGGCGCGCGCTTCACCCCGGCGCCATCGAGGCGGGAACGCCGGAGCCGTTGGGGCTGAAGGCGGCGGTGGCCACGTGCCTGGCCTTCACTTTCCTCAATCCGCACGTCTATCTCGACACGGTCGTTCTGCTCGGCAGCCTGTCTGCCGCCTATCACGGTGCGGATCGCCTGGCTTATGGCCTCGGGGCCGCGGCTGCGTCATTCATCTGGTTTTTCGGTCTGGGCTACGGTGCGCGTCTGCTGCAACCGGTCTTTGCCAAACCCGCCGCATGGCGGGTTCTCGACGTGCTCATCGGCATCGTCATGGCGCTTCTGGCCATCAGCCTCGGCGCCCGTGTCCTGACGTCGTGATCAGGCGATCTTCTTCGCGAGTGCCGGCTTCTTCAGCATCAGCGCCGCAGCCAGAACTGCCTTCAGGCCGAGCGGGCGGTAGTGCGCGCTGAGATCGGTCTTTGCAGGCTGTTCCACATTCGTCTTCTTCGGGGTCACGTTACTCTCCTTAACTTCTGTCCCTAGACTCTTATATTTATTGCTCTTTTGCCCGAAATAGCGACAAAATGGAGGCAAGACACATCATGATTTGTGTCGCCAAACCATAATTCGCGAGGCTTGAGCGGAGCGGGACAGGTCAGGATTGCTGGGGAATCGTCAGATGTGACGGCCGATATCGTCTTCGCCGACGCCCGGCTCTTCGATCGTCAGCGTCCCGTATTTGCGCTTCCATTTGCGAGCGCCGAACGGCAGCGTGCAGAGGTAGACCACGGCGGTGAGCGACATGACTTCCCAGGTGAAACTGGAGAGCATGGCGACGTAAAGCACCACGCCAAGCATCATCGGTAGCACCAGATCACGCCGAAGCTTGGTGCCCTCGGACTTGCCGGACCACACCGGCAGGCGGCTGATGAGCAGGAAGGCGATGAGTACCGTGTAGGCGGCCGAGAGATAGCCGAAGGTCTTGTCGGTGGTCATCCCGAGGAAGCCGAGATAGACCGGCAGAAGCACCAGCATGGCGCCGGCAGGCGCGGGCACGCCGACGAAATATTCAGACTGCCAGCTCGCCTTGTTCTCGCGCTCAGACATCACATTGAAGCGCGCCAGCCGCAGGCCGGCAGCGATGGCATAGATGAGAGCTGCGATCCAGCCGAGCGAGCGCGCCTGATCCAGCGCGAAGACATAGACGACCAGCGCCGGTGCAACGCCGAAATTGACGATATCCGCCAGCGAATCCATCTGCGCGCCGAACTTCGACGTCGCCTTCATCAGTCGCGCGACGCGCCCATCGATGCCATCGAGGAAGGCGGCGACCAGAACCATGCCGACGGCTAGCTCGTAGCGGTTTTCGAAGGCGAGCCGAATGCCGGTCAGGCCGGCGCAGATGGCAAGGATGGTGATCAGGTTGGGAACGACCAGCCGCAATGGAATCTCGCGAAGCCGAGGACCACGACCCGAATCATCGGGTGGGCCATTGGGTTCGAAAGGCGGGAAGGGCGTTTCCATGATCGCGCTCCTAGTGGTTCTCAGGCGCGGCGGCTGACGACAGGGCCCTTGGCGGAGCCGAATTCGGCCAGCACCGTTTCGCCCGCGATGGCCGTCTGGCCGAGCGTGACGCGCGGCTGCGCGCCCTCGGGAAGGAAGATGTCGAGGCGCGAGCCGAAGCGGATCAGGCCGAAGCGCTCGCCGGCATCCAGCGGTTCATTGGCGTTGGCCCAGCAGAGAATGCGGCGCGCCACGAGGCCGGCGATCTGCACCACGCCGATCTGGCCATGGGCGGTTTCGATGACGAGGCCGTTGCGCTCATTGTCTTCGCTGGCCTTGTCGAGCTCGGCGTTGACGAAGCTTCCCGAGCGATAGTTGACGCTGACGATGCGACCGCGCATCGGCGCGCGGTTCACATGGCAGTTGAAGACGTTCATGAAGACGGAGATGCGCAGCATCGGGGCCGAGCCGAGATTGAGCTCCGCCGGCGGCACGACCAACTGCACGGACGATACCTTGCCGTCTGCGGGCGAGATCACCAGATCGTCGTCCTGCGGCGTCATGCGCTCCGGATCACGGAAGAAATAGGCGCACCACAGCGTCAGGATCAGGCCGATCCAGAACAGCGGCTTGAAGATCCAGCCGAGAATGAGGGAGGCCACGAAGAAGGCCGCGATGAAGGGATAACCTTCCTTGTGCACCGGAACGATCGTGTTGCGTACCGTATTGAACAAGCTCATGTATGCCGCTCTCCTAGCGTTTTCGTCTCCGCTGGTTACAGGGAAACACTCTTGGGGGCAATGCCGATGCCCTCTCATGCACATCTAAGCTTGCTGATGAACGGCAAGCGTCTGCGGGCTTAGGTTGCCGGTGCCAGCCGATTGACCACGCCGAGATCGTCGTTCTCGCGCACCTGCTTCAGATGTTCCTCGGCCTGTGTCGCCTCGCGCTGGCGGCTCCACATCGAGGCGTAGAGGCCGTTCTTCAGCAATAGCTCCGCATGGGTGCCACGCTCGGCGATCTCGCCGGCCTTCAAGACGATGATCTCGTCGGCGCCGATCACGGTCGAAAGACGGTGGGCGATGACCAGCGTCGTGCGGTTCTTGGAGACGACGTCGAGCGCGGTCTGGATCTCGCGTTCCGTCGTGGTGTCGAGCGCCGATGTCGCCTCGTCGAGGATGAGGATTGGCGGGGCCTTCAGGATCGTGCGGGCAATGGCCACGCGCTGCTTCTCGCCGCCCGAAAGCTTCAACCCGCGCTCGCCGACCATGGTGTTGAAGCCTTCCGGCAGAAGGTCGATGAAGTGGGCGATCTGCGCGATCTCGGCCGCGGTCTTGACCTCGGCTTCGGTGGCCGACGGCCGGCCGTAGCGGATGTTGTAGGCAACGGTGTCGTTGAAGAGCACGGTATCCTGCGGCACCATGCCGATCGCGGTGCGCAGGCTCTTCTGCGTGACCCCACGCACGTCCTGGCCGTCGACGGTGATCGACCCGCTCTGGATGTCATAGAAGCGATAGAGCAGCCGCGACATGGTCGACTTGCCGGCCCCCGACGGCCCGACGATCGCCACCGTTTTCCCAGCAGGCACGTCGAACGAGATGCCCTTCAGGATCGGGCGGGCCGGGTCGTAGGCGAAATGCACGTCCTTGAACGAGATGGCGCCTTGCTCGATGTTCAGCGGCTTGGCATCGGGTGCATCCTTCACCTCGGCCTGCACTTCGAGCAGATCGAACATCTGCTCGATATCAGTCAGGCCCTGGCGGATTTCGCGGTACACGAAGCCGATGAAATTGAGCGGCACCGAGAGCTGCAGCAGCATGGCGTTGACGAAGACGAAGTCGCCGACGGTCTGCTCGCCGCGCTGTACGGCCAGCGCCGAGAGAATGAGCATCACGGTCGTGCCGAGGCCGAAGATCACGCCCTGGCCGAAGTTGAGCCAGCCGAGCGACGTCCAGACGCTGGTCGCCGCCTTCTCGTAACGCGCCATCGACGTATCGAAGCGCTTGGCTTCCATGTCCTCGTTGCCGAAATATTTGACCGTCTCGAAGTTCAGAAGCGAATCGATCGCCTTGGTGTTGGCGTCGGTATCGCTGTCGTTCATCGTCTTGCGGATGGAGATGCGCCAGTCGCTGGCGCGGATGGTGAACCAGATATAGGCCCAGACGGTGAAGGCCGTGACTGCGAGGTAGGAGAAGCCGTAGCCCCACCAGAAGATGATGGCGGTGAGCAGGAATTCGATCAGTGTCGGCACGGAGTTCAGGATCGTGAAGCGCACGATCGTCTCGATGCCCTTCGTGCCGCGCTCGATGATCCGCGACAGCCCGCCCGTCTTGCGTTCCAGGTGAAAGCGCAGCGACAACTCGTGCATATGCACGAAGGTCTTGTAGGCAAGCTGGCGCACCGCATACTGGCCGACGCTCGCAAACAGCGCGTCGCGCAGCTGGTTCAGGGCCAGCTGGATCAGCCGGGTGAGGTTATAGGCGATGACGAGCGCGATGGCACCGACGAGAAGATCAGGCACCTTGCCCGGAAGGTCAGACTTGCCGTTCAGCGCATCCGTCGACCACTTGAAGAAATATGGCACGAGCAGCAGCACGAACTTCGACACCAGCAGGTAAACCGATGCCCAGACGACCCGCATCTTCAGATCGCCGCGCCCCGTCGGCCACATGTAGGGCCAGAGATTGAAGAGGGTCCGCAACAGATTGGAGTCTGAAACTGTCTTGCCGTTTGCCATGCATGTCTCCGGCCCGCGTCAGGCCCTGGAAGTGTCGGGTTGCCGGCAAAGAGGGGAAGGGCGCAACGCAAAGTCGCCGCCTGACATGATCGCCGTCAACGCCAAATAGGGTTGCGGGCGGAGCAATACAACAGAAGAAGATCAAAGGAAAAGAGAGGCCGGCAATCATATCGATGCCGGCCCCGGTAATCTTCAATATTCTTGTCTGTCCTAGAGATGCTCGCCCGAAAGACGCTTGCGGTGCATCTCTTCTGCGTTTGGCAAGGCGTCCTTCGGAAGGCCGAAGACCTGGCCCGGCAGAATGCGGTCGGGATTGACGATCTTGTCCTCGTTGGCGACGTAGATCGTCGTGTAGCGCACGCCCGCGCCATAGATGCGGCGCGAGATCTGCCACAGCGTATCGCCACGGCGAATGATCACGGTTTCCTTGCTTTCCTGCAGCGGCGCCTGCTCGATGGTTGCGGGACCGGCATCGCCGCTAGCAACCTCGTTTGCAGGGGCAGCCGGTGCCGCGGGTGCAGCCGGCGGTGCCGTCATATCGGCCACCATCTGACCGAGCTTGGCGAGTGCGGCGCCGACCGAGCTGGCGTCGCGCGGCAGCGATTGCAGCAGCTTCAGCGCATCGCTTGCCTTCATCGAAGCGGTGGTGACCCGCTCCTTGAAGTCGGTTGTCGCATCGGCAGCTGCACGGAAATCGACGATCGACTTCAGCGCGAACTCGTTGGCCGAGCGGGCGGCGGCGAGCTGCTCGTTGCCGGGCACCTTGCCGTCGCTGAACAGGCCGCTCAGAAGCGCGAATGCCTTGGCCGCATCGTTCTTCAGCTTGCCGAGCGCGCCTTCGTCGAGCGAGACCATCGGCGTCGCCGCGTTGCCCGTGGGCGTGCCGGACTGCGCCGCCACCGTGACCTGGTTGCCTTCAGGGCGGTTGAAGTTGACCGAAGCGCGAACCAGCACCTTGCCGGCCGCATCGACGACGTCGACGCGAATCTTGTGGTCGCCGACGGCAAGCGGCATCACGCCGTCGATGACGAAGTGTCCATCCGCGCCGGCCTTGGCCTTGCCGATCAGCTTGTCGTCGGCATAGCCGAACACGTTGGCCTGAGGCTTCGCGGTGCCGGCGACGAAGATCTTGTCGCCTTCGATTTCGACGGCATTGACACGGACATCAGCCGGTGCGGCTGCCATAGCCGGGGCGGTTGCCGTCTCTGATGTCGCTGGAGCCTGTGCCTGCGGCGCTGCCGAGGCCTGGTCGGTCGCGGCAGTGTCGTTGGCGGCTGCCGGAGGCGTTACACCGGGAGCGGTGATGATGCGGCTGGCGGCACCCGGCTTGGAGACCATGGCGAGCAGCTGCGATGCATTGCCGTCCTTGGGGATCGAAATCGTGGCGATCTCTTCCGAGGTCGTGACCTTGCCGTCCTTGGCAGTCGCGCGAAGCTGCAGCTGGTGGTCGCCGGCGGCAAGCGGATTGTCGAGAACCGCGACGAAATCGCCATTGTCGCCGACATCCGTACCCATCAGCACCTTGTCGCCATCGAGGATTTCAAGCTTGCTGTTCGGCTCGGCGGAACCGGCGATGACGGTGGAGCCGTCTGGCTCGACGCGCAATACATCGAAGGTCGGCAGCTTCGGACCTTCGGCAACCGGCGCGGCCGCGTTGTCCTGCGTCTGAGGTGCCGCGGGCTCCGGCGCGCCCGTTAGGGCCGCTTCGGCACGTGCAATCGCGGCTGCTGCGTCGGCGATGTTTTCGGGCAGCGACTGGATGATGGAGAGCGCCTTGGCGGCGCCGGCCTTGGCCTTGTCGATCGCAGCCGTGGTGATCGGGTTGGTACCCTCGGGGGTCGCGAAATCGGCGAGTGCCTGAAGCGCGCCGATCGTCTTCGTCTTGGCGCTTGCGAAAACGTCGTCCGTCGGGCCCTTGCCGTCGGCAAACAGCGCCTTAAGTTCGCCAAGTGCCTGTCCGGCTGCCGTCGTCAGGCCGCCGAGCTTCTGAGCGGTCGCGGCATCGTCGGGCGCCGACGGACGCGAGGTCTTGGCGGATTCGGTTACGGTTTTCTTGACCTCGGAGCTTGCCTGATTGATTGCGTCACCGACCTTGCCGGCATCGCCACCGATACGGGGCATGACGACAAAGACCATCAACAGAATTGCGATTACAAGCACTGCAAGGGCCAGCAAGCCGGCACGGTTTTTCATCATCAGGTCTCCCCAAGCGGCAATCTTGCCAGACTTCCTGAAATTGCTAGCGATTCCCGTTGCTTTGCACAAGCAGTCAAAGTAGCCGGGCAAATGTAAGATGTATGTTTTCCGTCATTTTTCTTGACTGGACCCAGAGAGAATAGTTGTTTGCTCCCATGACAGATCAATCTCATTCCATTCGCTCCATCTGTGTCTATTGCGGTTCGCGCCCCGGCAGCGACCCAAGCCACATGGCCGCCGGCCGCGCGCTAGGCAAGGAGATCGCCGATTACGGCCTGCGCCTGATCTATGGCGGCGGCACCAAGGGGATCATGGGGGCGGTTGCGAGCGGTACGCTCTCGAACGGCGGTCAGGTGACCGGCATCATTCCCGAATTCCTGATCGACATGGAGGCGACCCGCCACTCCCTCGGCCAGCTCAACGAGTTGATTGTAACGCCTGACATGCATGCGCGCAAACACACGATGTTCGAGCGCTCGGATGCCTTCGTGGCGCTTCCGGGCGGCATCGGCACGCTGGAGGAAATCATCGAGATCATGACCTGGGCGCAGCTCGGCCGTCACGAGAAGCCGATGATCTTCGCCAACATCAACGGCTTCTGGGACCCGATGATGGAGCTCCTGCGCCACATGACGGACGAGGGCTTCATCCACACCGCCCACCGGGTGCAGCCGCTGGTCATCGACTCTATCGAAGAGATCATCCCGGCGATCATGGCGCAGGCCGCCGAAGTCGCGAGCGACCGCGACGGCGAGGAAGCCGTTATCTCGAAATTGTAATAAGCGGGGGCTTATCGCCCCCGACTGCCTCTCAGCATCGACCACGTATAGAGGAAAAGTCCCGCCCAGATCAGCGGGAAGGCAATCATGCGCGCGGTGCCGAGCGGCTCCTTGAAGATGAAGACGGCGATCAGGAAGATCATCGTTGGCGCAATATATTGCATGATGCCTATCGTCGAGAGCTTCAGGAGCTTGGCGCCGTTGGCATAGATCATCAGCGGGACAGCAGTGATCAAACCACAGCCGAGCAGAAGCGCGGTATCCGCCCAGCCCGTGCGGTAGAAATGGCCGGCTCCGCTGCCGAATTCCAGGTAGAGGACGTAGAAGAGGGCCGGGACGCTGAGGATCAGCACCTCAAGGAAGAACCCCTGGTTCGGTCCGAGCGGCAAGGTCTTGCGAAACAGCGCGTAGAGACCCCAGGAGATGGTCAGCGTCAGCGAAATCCACGGAATGCCGCCGCTATCGACCGCGAGCACGACGACGGCGAGACCCGCCAGCACGATCGCGCCGATCTGCGCCGGCCGCAACTTCTCTTTGAGCACCACCGCGCCGAGGAAGATACTGAACAGCGGATTGATGAAATAGCCGAGTGCGGCATCCAGCGAATGCCCGGCGCCGATCGCCCAGACATAGGTCCCCCAGTTGACCGTGATCAGCGATGCCGTGAGTGCGGCCATCGCCAGCATGCGCGGAGAGCGCAGCGCGATGCGAATATCCTGCGTGCGGCCGAGCACGATGAGCACGATGCCGGCAAGCGGCAGCGACCAGAGGATGCGATGCGCGATCACCTCTGCCGGAGAGATATGTGCGACTGCCTTCATGTAGATCGGCAGGAAGCCCCAGAGCAGATAGGCCGTAAGCGCGAAGGCGAAGCCACGCGGACTGTCCTCGTTTTTCACGAGGGGAATGCTTGCATCGGCAGACATTGGGTGTTTCCATTGGTTCTTATGATTGGCACCCGATTAGCGCAAAGGCCGTGAATAGGCCAATTCATTTCATTGAAGCGATATTCGCTATTGCTGAATTATCAGGATGCAACCGTGGATCAAGCCGAGCTGAAAATCTGCCGCCGTGCTTATGCCGTGCAAATGCTGGCCAAAGCGGGTGTCGATCGGGATGAAGACCTGCTGAACGCGTTCTCCACCGTGTCGCGCGAGGATTTCCTGGGGCCGCCGCCGTGGAAGATGCGGGACGGGAAGCGTTACGTCGAGGTACCCTCAAGCGATCCTTTCGTTCTCTACCAGGACCTGCTCTTCGCGCTGCAGGCCGATCGCCAGGTCAACAATGGCAGCCCGAGCCTGCACGCAGGCGCCTTGCACCGACTGGCGCTGCGCAAGGGCGAAACGGTCTGCCACATCGGCGCTGGCAGCGGCTATTATACCGCCATCATCGCCGAAATCGTCGGCGAGACCGGCCGTGTGGTGGCCGTCGAGTTCGATGCGGAGCTGGCGCGCGACGCCAGGCGCAATCTTGAGCGATATGCAAATGTCGAGGTCGTTCAAGGAGACGGTCTCGAATGGCCTCGCGAGCCTGCGGATGCCGTCTACGTGAACTTCGCGCTGCACCACCCCGCCGAACCCTGGATCGACAAGCTCGCGACAGGTGGGCGCCTGCTGTTTCCGCTTGGCACGCCCGCCATGGGTGCCGAAGGCCGCTTGCTCGGCGTCACGTCGCAGGCCGCCTTCTTCCTCATCGGCAGGGAGGGGGATGAATTGAGCGCCCGCTTCCTGCAGCCGGTCAATTTCGTCTGGGGCGAGGGGATCTCGGGCGAACTCTCGACCTACGCCGCGCTCGATCGCGCCTTCCACGCCGGCGGGCTCAACCGCATTCACGCGCTGCGCTGGAATGCGGTCAAGACCGAGCAGGAGTGGTACTCGCAAGAGCGCTGGGGCCTCGTCATGGCCGCGCTTCATTGAGCGTTCCTATTCGGCCGCGATCTTGCCCGCCAGCTGTCGGTTCTTCATCAGCTTGTAGATGACCGAATCCATCAGCGCCTGGAACGAGGCGTCGATGATGTTCTCCGACACGCCGACCGTCCACCAGCGCACGCCGTCGCTGTCGGTGGATTCGATGAGCACGCGGGTAATCGCTTCCGTGCCGCCATTGAGAATACGCACCTTGAAGTCGGCAAGAACCAGATCGTCGATTTCGTGCTGGTACTTGCCGAAATCCTTGCGCAGCGCGAGGTCGAGCGCGTTGACCGGGCCATCGCCTTCCGCAACCGACATGATGGTCTGGCCATCGACGCCGAGCTTCACGACTGCCTCTGAAACGATCTTCACCTTGCCATGCGAATCGAAGCGCCGCTCGACCATCACCCGGAAACCCTCGACCGAGAAGAACTCGGGGATCGTGCCGAGCGTGCGGCGGGCGAGCAACTCGAAGCTGGCATCCGCACCTTCATAGGCGTAGCCGGAGGCCTCGCGCTCCTTGACGAGCGAGATCAGCCGGTCGAGCTTCGGGTCGTCCTTGCCCACCTCGATGCCGCGACGCTTCAGCGCGTTGATGAAATTCGCCTTGCCACCCTGGTCCGACACCATGACCTTGCGGAAGTTGCCGACGCTCTCGGGCGTCACATGCTCGTAGGTGCGCGGGTCCTTCAGGAGCGCGGAAGCATGGATGCCGGCCTTGGTCGCGAAGGCGGATGCGCCGACATAGGGCATCTGGTGATCGGGCGAACGGTTCAGCAGTTCGTCGAAAGCATGCGACAGCCGCGTCAGGTTGAGAAGACGTTCGGGGTCGATGGCGGTCGTGAAGCGTGAGGAGTAAGTCTCCTTCAGCGCCAGCGTCGGGATCAGCGTCACCAGATTGGCATTGCCGCAGCGCTCGCCGATGCCGTTGAGGGTGCCCTGGATCTGCCGTACGCCGGCCTCGACTGCGGCCAGCGAATTGGCGACCGCCTGGCCGGTATCATTGTGGGCATGGATGCCAAGACAGTGCCCGGGAACGCCGGATGCGATCACCGCCTCGACGATCGCGCGGATCTCGGGCGGCTGCGTGCCGCCGTTGGTGTCGCAAAGCACGACCCACCGCGCGCCGGCATCATGGGCCGCCTTGGCGCAGGCGAGCGCATACTGAGGGTTGGCCTTGTAGCCGTCGAAGAAATGCTCGCAATCGACCATCGCCTCCTTGCCCGCCGCGACCACGGCGTTGACGCTTTCCGAGATGCTCTCGAGGTTCTCCTCGTTGGAACAGCCGAGCGCGACCTTGACGTGATAGTCCCAGCTCTTGGCGACGAGACAGACCGCGTCGCTCTTTGCCTGCAGGAGACCGGTGAGCCCCGGATCGTTAGAAGCCGAAACGCCCGCGCGCTTGGTCATGCCGAAGGCGACGAAGGAGGCGTTGCGGGTGCGCTTTTCGTTAAAGAAAGCCGTATCCGTCGGGTTGGCACCCGGATATCCGCCCTCGATATAGTCCAGCCCGAACTCGTCGAGCATGGTGGCGATGGCGATCTTGTCCTCGACGGAAAAATCGATGCCCGGCGTCTGCTGTCCGTCGCGCAGCGTGGTGTCGAAGAGATAGATACGGTCTTTCATGTCTGTTCCTCCCGGTGGCCGGGTGTGTTGTAAAGTTCAGCGTTGTGCGGAAGCCCCCTCATCCGGCTGCCGCCACCTTCTCCCCGTGGGGGAGAAGAGACTCGTTGATATCCCTCGCTCATCGAGCGACGGTACCGTTGGAGCGACGTCGGTGCATCACGTCTCTTCTCCCCAACGGGGAGAAGGTGCCGGCAGGCGGATGAGGGGCCGCGGGCACAGTTGCCTCAGCTCCTCACCCGCAGTTCCCTCAGTTCTTCCCCGCAAACATATCCGTCGCCCGGATCAGCCTGTCGAGAATCCCCGGCTCCGAGTAAGCATGTCCCGCACCCTCGATCAGGTGAAAATCCGCCTTCGGCCAGGCCTTGTGCAGCGCCCAGGCATATTTGGCCGGGCAGGGCATGTCGTAGCGGCCGTGGACGATGAGGCCGGGAATATCCTTCAGCTTGTGGGCGTCGCGGAGAAGCTGGCCCTCTTCCATCCAGCCGGCATTGACGAAGAAGTGGTTCTCGATGCGCGCAAAGGCATAGGCGAACTCGGCGTCTTCGAACTTGCCGCTGGTCGAAGGCTCCGGCATCAGCGTAATCGTCTCGCCTTCCCAGATGCTCCAGGCCTTCGCCGCTTCCAGCCGCACCGCCTTGTCCTCATGGGTCAACCGGCGGTGATAGGCGTGCATCATCTCATGCCGCTCGTTCTCAGGGATCGGCGCGATGAAGCGCTCCCACTTGTCGGGAAACATTTCGGAGACGCCGAACTGATAGTACCAGTCGAGCTCGGCCCTAGTCAGCGTATAGATCCCGCGCACGATCAGTTCCGATACGCGCTCCGGATACTTCTCGGCATAGGCGAGCGCCAGCGTCGATCCCCAGGAGCCGCCGAATACCTGCCATTTTTCGGCGCCGGCCATCTCGCGCAGCCGCTCGATGTCTGAAACGAGGTGCCAGGTGGTGTTGGCATTGAGATCGGCATGCGGCGTCGAGCGGCCGCAGCCGCGCTGGTCGAACAGCGTCACGTCATAGAGCGCGGGATCGAACAGCCGGCGATGGCTCGGCGCGATGCCGCCGCCGGGGCCGCCATGCAGGAACACGGCTGGCTTCGCGCCAGGCGTGCCCGAGCGTTCCCAATAGATCACATGCCCGTCGCCGACATCGAGATGGCCCGATGCATAGGGTTCGATTTCGGGATAGAGCGTTCGGAGAACTTCGGTCATATTTTCACGCCTTGGGCTGGCCAGATATTGGTATCGTGATCGGGGTGCTGAAAGGAGATGATCGCCTCCTGCCGCGCGTAGAAATCGGGGTCCTTGTGCACAGGCTGGTCGAAGATCGTCTCGACCCAGGGGGTGCGCGCCTCGTAGTTCACCTGGACCTGCGGTGCGAGATCGCTGCGGTCGTCGAAAGTGCCGATCGCAAGCTCAAGCCCGCCAGGATGCCTGTAGATCATCGGCGTGCCGCAATCCTTGCAGAAGCCGCGCTCGATATTGACGGAAGACTGGAAATAGCTCGGCGCCCCGCGCGTCCACTCCATGCCTTCTTCAGGTGTCGTCACCAGCGCCGAGAAGAACCCGCCGAACTGCTTCTGGCACATGCGGCAATGGCAGATCGACGGTCGCCCGAGCTTGCCCGAGATACGAAAACGCACTGCGCCGCATTGGCATCCGCCGGTTCGGATGGGTTCGCTCATGATGATGCTCCAGATGGCCATTCGGCCGTGTCGTGGTCGGGGTGTTGGTAGGAAACGAGATCGAGCACGAAAGGTGCTGCCTCGGCATCGTCTTCGGTCACCCGCGCCGGCAGTTCGTGCAGGTGGTCGACGAAATCGATCTTGCGCTCGGTGCCGAACTGGATAATGGGCGGCAGCGCCGAGGGATCGTCGAAGGCACCGGCGGCAATCGCAATCCCATCCGGCGCCTCATAGGTGAGCGGCGTGCCGCAATCAGCGCAGAAGCCGCGCTCGACGACGTTGGACGATTGAAACCGCTTCCGCTCGCCCCGCGTCCATTCAAGCTCGGCGCCACGCACCGATACCAGCGGCGCATAGTAGGCACCGAAGGCCTTCTGGCACATGCGGCAATGACAGATCGAGGAGTCCTTGAGCGTCCCCCGGACCCGGAAACGGATCGCGCCGCACTGGCAGCCGCCGGTGTAGGTTGAGGTCATGAGCTGTGCCTTCCTATGATTGTCAGGATATGCAGGCAGACATTGTCGATGTCGTGCAGGACGTCGTCGTTCCAGAAGCGCAGAACTGTCCAGTCGTCCGCTTCGAGGCGATGTGTCCTCGCTTCGTCATGCTCAGCGTTCGGTTCGCGCGCATGTTGCGAGCCATCGATCTCGATGATCAGCCGATGTTGGGGGCAGGCGAAATCGACGATGAAGCCTGCGACCGGGACCTGTCTGCGAAAGCCGAGGCCCATCAGCCTGTGGGCGCGCAGTTCGTTCCAGAGCTTCAGTTCAGCTTCGGTCAGCGCCTTGCGCATGCGCTTGGCATTGGCCCGGCGCTGCGGGGGAACGGGGGCATGGGTCATCGCATGCTCCTTCGTTAGCGCAGGGGGCGTGTTACCCCCCTCTGTCCTGCCGGACATCTCCCCCACAAGGGGG
>UBJO01000119.1 GCA_900465665.1 Hyphomicrobiales bacterium | reverse complement strand
AGCCCGCCCCGGTTTCGGCCCCGGCAGCCCAGGTGCCGGTCAGGCAGGTCCCGGTCCAGAAGATCTCGGCTCCTAAAAACGCGCTGGAACCCGTTCCGGCCAGGCAAACCTCTGCCGCCCGCGCCGCCGCAACGCCCTCGACCTCGCCGTCATCGACCTTGAACAGCGTCGATCTGGTCCTGAAGATCCAGCAGGGCCTCGCCAACATGGCCTACACCAATGTCGGCGTCGACGGCGTCGTGGGCGAACAGACCCGTGTCGCCATCCGCCATTTCCAGAAGCACTACAACCTGCCCGAAAACGGCGAGCCCAGCGAGGCGGTACTGAAGAAGCTCAAGGATATCGGCGCGCTCTGAGCGGCGATCAAATGCGCGTCGCCGCCGCGTTGCGGCCCCGCGCTCACCGGTCTATACCGCCTGCATGAGACTTCGCACCGACATCTTCGTATCCGCGCTGCTGCGCCGTGTCTTCGCCAAGGGCGATTTCGCCGCCGTCGAGAAGAAGGGCGCCGACGAGGCTGGCGCGGTCTTCATCCGCCAGCATTTTCGCGATGGCTCCGAGACCCTTTATGGCCCGGCGCCGCAGAGCTTCTTCGACGAGGAAGACAGCGGCGAGCGGCTGTTCGAGATCAGGCTCGAGCGCAAGGATGCGGATGACGTCAGGGCGATGCTGGAGCGCGAGCGCAAGTTCGATAACGACCTCTGGATCGTCGAGCTCGAAGCCGATGATGTCGCCGATATCGTGCCGCTCGCCAGGGAGCGCGACGACCGTTTTTAACTCAGATCAACGCGAACGTCCGACGAGCCGCATGGCGCGCGCCGGCGGCTGGTGGACGGCGCGTGCATGCGAGGTTTGCTGCGTGACCGGATGGGCCGCGGCCGGCGCCTGTTCCGGCAGATAGGTATAGCTGTCGGCCCGGCGCCATGCCTCGACGCGGTCGCGGCATTCTTCCGGATCCAGCGCATCGAGCACCATCCAGGCGCGGGTGACGCTGTGCTGCGCCTCGGCCAGATGCGGATAGAGCTTTTCCAGAACGAAGACGGCATCGGAAAAATCCATGCCGATGCTGGTCAGCGTCGTCGCCATCTGCTGGCCCGACGTGTCGAGCATGATGCGCTCGGCAAGCCAGCGGCTGGCCGACAGCGTATCGGCAAGCGCCGTTGCGAAGGCAACGGCCTCGCGGCTGCGGGCAAAGCGCACCAAAAGCGCCGATTGCAGCGTCGAGAGCGTGCGAAGACCGAGCCGGTCGTTGTCGTCGCGACCGAGATGGCGTGCCAGACCGCGCAGCGTGTCGCGAACCTCTTCCTCCCGCGCGCCGCCGTTGGCGGGTGTCTCGACGGTCTCGGCCAGGGCAGCGGAAGCCATCGACTGAGCGCTCGGCTGTTCGGGTTCGGCGGTCCGCGTTGGCTCGACGGGATGGACCACGATCGTCTCGACCACCACGACCTCGGCGCCGGTTTCGACGGCTACGGTCTGCATCTCCACGACCGCAGGCGTGGCGGCAACAGCGGATACCGTCTCGGTGACGACGGACGCCGCACCGGTGGCCTCGGACACTATTTCGGTGACCAAAGGTGCAGCCTCTGGGGCAACGACCACCACCTTGTTGACCGCCGGCGCAACCTCGACAACCAGAGGCGAGACAGGCTCGACACCCACGGCAACCGGCTCGCTGATCTCGACCTTTACGCTCGCGGTCTCCGCGATGGCCTTATCCTGTCCAGCCTCCGGCACAACGAACGGCATCGCCGCACTGGCAAGCGCTTCCGCAACCTCGGCTCTGTCGACGGCGGTCGCCGGCTCGATCGTTTCCACCTGCCGCTTCGGCGCCGCATGGCGCAGCCCGACCAGCACGTCGATCACCCGCGGCGACAGCGCATCGCGGCTGACGATGGCGCGCATGTGCTCGACGCCCTGCGTGCGGGCAACGGTGATCAGCGTATCGTCGTCGATCGCAGGCGAGGAGATGAGGAAGGGGGCGGAAATGGCAATTGGCTGGCAGCCGATGAACAGGGCGACCGCCTGCGGAATGGCGGCGCATTGCGAGAGCGCTGCCACGGCTTGGCGCTTGGCGTCGTCGGAGGAGGCGACGAAGAGGGGGGTGAACAATTCGGCGAACTGGCGAAGCTCCGATCGGGTCGGCGGCTGCAATCCCTCGAAACTGCTCACTGTCGCCATGAGAACCACGTCCTTCTTCCGGCTCGCGGAGGGGGCCTCTAGGTCTCGAAACCGGTCACGCACAAAACACACCCTGAACACGCTAGAGGGATGCCGCTGGCCTGGACGCGAAGACGCCTCTACCACATACGGGATATGAACAAATCCTACAGGGACACGGTTAACCGTTGCTGAAGATTTGAGGGGAAACGTCCCGAAATGGTGCTGTGCAACATCACCGGGCGCGGCGTCCGCCGGCCCGGTCTTTGCCCGTTAAACGAGTGATGTGGATGACTTACATGGACGGCTTAGAGCGCCCGGTGTCCGCGCAGCGCGGTGAGCAGCTTGTCGGGGTCGTCATAGCCGGACTGGTAGAGATCGAGCGCCGTGGAGGCGGCGACCTGCGCCTTCGAGCTCTTGATGTCGATACGCTTTTCCGCGCACCAGGCATCCAGCGCGTGGCGCAATATATCGAGATCCTCAGGCGAAAATGTCGACCCAATCATCAGAGACATCTGTCTGCCCACCCTGGTTAACCGTCAGACCCAGTCCCCGGATCAATCCAGGGTCGGCCGCGTTTTGCCCTGCAGCCGATAATGCGACCTTAGCGGCATCTCTGCGAACTGCAATTAATA
Source organism: Hyphomicrobiales bacterium (assembly GCA_900465665.1). GTDB lineage: Bacteria > Pseudomonadota > Alphaproteobacteria > Rhizobiales > Rhizobiaceae > Rhizobium. Next base: position 3,004 of record UBJO01000119.1, on the reverse strand, counting down.
TTTTTGTGAGGTAAATTTGCAACATTGGTGATGGCGGAGCCGGCGTTCGGCTCTGTATCGCTAACTATATGATTTAAAGCTAAAATTTGTGACCGATGGAAATGGCGGATCTTTGCGATCGGCATGCAACCAAAGGGCGGGCCCCTGCGTTTTAATGGAGACGTCGATCGACAAGGATTCTCCGGCCCAACTTTAATATTCTGTTAACCACCGTCTGTCTCAATCCGGGAAGCAGAACGCGCTTCTTGAGAGGGGCGCCATCATACGCATCACGGTATTGTTCACGATATGCCGTGAGAAAGGCGCGAATGACCCGATGCCGGCAAGCCCGGCCAAGGGTGCGCCGGTCCGCGCAGGCGGGCAGGGTGAGATCTGAGCTTCATCCGTCTCGGGCAGTGCAGGGAGACGACAATGGCAATAGTCATCGCATTGGCTGATCGTCTATCTCGGACGCCAGGCCGCAAGGAAAGATCATCAAGCGTGGAAGGATCGCCGCTCGAGGCGCAGATCCTGCTTTACACCGGCGTGCGCTACGAACGCCTGACCGACCCCGACAAGCCGGCGTCGGTTCGCCGCGCCTCGCGCTCGAAGACCAAGTAGTCCCGACGGCTCTAGTTGGAGGGAGCGAATTCCTCGCAACCGGCTTCCGACAGGAAGCTCTTGGCTGCCGCGTCGAAGCTTGTCTGCGGCGCCAGCGTTCTCAAAACCGCGTATCCGCCGGACCGCGTCGTTTCGACCAGGATCGTCCTCTGAAGCTCCTGCGGCAGCGACTTGCGCAATTCGGTCAACTGGATCGGGCTGCCGATCAATATATCCACCGCGCCGCCGACCGAGGTCCGGTCGTTCATGCTGAAAATCTCGTTCGACGCATCGTCGAACAGCGCGATCGACCAGAAGGGCACGTTGCCTCTGGCCGTGAACCGCACCGGGTTCTCCTCGATATCGAAGGAACAGACGGCGGTCCGCACGAAGGGATCGTCGTTGGAAAGCCCCGCCGTGTCCTCGGTACCCCCGAGCAGGTAGAACGTGTCGAGATCGCCTTCGGATGCGACGCGCGTCGCCGCATCCTTGCCGGTGAAATGCGGCAGCGACAGGATGATGACGAGATGCAGCAGGGCGGCACCGAAAAGGCCGGCCAGAAGCGCGAACAGGACCCTAAGCATTGCCGCACCCTGTCTTCTCAAGCTTCGGCATCGCCAGATCGATGACGCCGGAACTGCCTGCCGTCGGCGTGTCGAACAGCGTCAGAACCAGCTGAAACGTGCCGGCCGCCGGAAGCGCCAGCCAGTTGTTCGGCCGAGCCCGGGTCGAGATGTCGATGGTGAAGCTGCTGTCCGGCTGCCGCAGCACCGTCCACGAGTTGAGCGCACCCGGCAGCCCCGGCTGCAGCGAGGCAGGATTGCCCGAATTGTCCGATGTGAACAACGTCCAGATCCGCGCCGGCGGCGTCTGCCCGGTGATCCTGTAACTGCACCCCGCCTCCAGCCGATTGCCGGCGTCATCCACCTTGGCGGTGAACATCAACCCCTCGGCCGATCCATAAAGCAGCCGGCCTGCGCGCGCCCGGTGCGACTTCGCATAAGGATCGGCATTCTCCGTCTGCAACTCCGGAAACGCCTCCCACGCGCCAAGCTTGATGGCACCGAAGCCCGCGGTCGCATTCAGCGCATAAAGCGAAACGAGTATCCCGCCGCCGAAAGCGATTATCAGCGTCATCGCGATAAAGAGAGGAAATCGAAACACCGGTCGCCCTTGATAGCCAAATCAGTTGAAAGGGTTACCACTGATTCTGGCTGGGCGGAATGGTGGAGGGGGAAAAGGTGGGGTGGTTTGATCCGCGTTGATCAAGTCGTATAATGCAATCACAATTGTTGGAGCGCGCATCATGGCTTGTCAGGTCCTGCAAAGTCCCCATCCGGGAGAAATACTGCTGGAGGAGTTCTTGAAGCCACTGGAATTGAGCCAGAACGCACTGGCCCGCGCGCTTCAGGTCCCGCCGCGCCGCATCAACGAGATCGTTCTCGGCAAACGCAGCGTGACCGCAGATACCGACCTGCGTCTGGCGCGCTATTTCGGCCTGTCGGAAGGCTTCTTCCTCGGCCTGCAGGCCGATCACGATCTGATGCAGCGGCGCCGGGAAATCGACGAAGACCTTCAGGCCATCGCGCCAAGGGCAGCCTAGCCTGCCTCTGCGCTCGCCGCCGTCTGCCGAGCGGCAACCCCACCCTAGACGTCATGCTCGGTCTTGTGCCGAGCATCTGCCCGACGGTGCCTCTCGAGCGACGGTGGTGGACACTTGGCGCCCTAGCGTGCATCCGCACCGTTGCACTCTCGGAGGCGTGCTTAGATCCTCGGGACGAGCCCGAGGATGACGTCGCGTGTGGGGTTTTCACTGCGGAAACAAGAGGTTGCCGGTTGTCTTCATCCGCTGTGAGCGCCGACAGCAACCTCATCCTCGACGTCATGCTCGGTCTTGTGCCGAGCATCTGCCGACGGTGCCTCTCGGGCGACGGTAGTGGATACGTGGCGCCGTAGCGTGCATCCGCACCGTTGCACTCTCGGAGGCGTGCTTAGATCCTCGGGACTGGCCCGAGGATGACGTCGTGTGTGTGGTTTTCGCTGCGGAAACAAGCGGTTGACGGTTGTCTTCATCCGCTGTGAGCGCCGACGGCAACCCCATCCTCGACGTCATTCTCGGTCTTGTGCCAAGCATCTGCCGACAGTGCCTCTCGGGCGACGGTAGTGGACACTTGGCGCCGTAGCGTGCATCCGCACCGTTGCATTCCGGGAGGCGTGTTTAGATCCTCGGCATGTTGGCCGAGGATGACGTCGCGTGTGGGATCACTCCGCGCTCGCCACCTTCTGCGCCGCCAGCGGTGCCGCCGTCTTCAGCTCCTCGCCGATATCCTTCAGCAACTTCGTCGATTCCACCGAAAGCATCCGCGGCCGGACCAGCGGTGGCGGCGCGCCGGCGGCGGGTTTGGTGGCGGCGATGGTTTTGGGG
>UBJO01000036.1 GCA_900465665.1 Hyphomicrobiales bacterium | reverse complement strand
AGGGCAGAGGGGGGTAACACCGCATGCCGCCCTTCCTATTTGCCCGAAGCCCCGGCGCAACGCTCACTGACACCGGCCTTTCACTCTCTGCCGTGCAGCCGGATGAGGGGGCCACACGGCACCACATCAACCCCATCAAACACCCCCCCGGAACAAGGACCGAGCACCCCATGCCCTTCGCTTCCGGCGTAACCCTCACCGCCACAGGCGCCACCTTCGTCGTCCGCTCGAGCGAGGCCACGCAGCTCCACCTCTGCCTCTTCGACCAGACCGGCCGCGAAACCGATCGCCTGCCGATGACCCGAGGCGAAGACGACCTCCACCACCTCTTCGTCGAGGGCATCGCGCCGGGCGCCTGCTACGGCTACCGCGCCGAAGGCACCTACGCGCCCGACGAAGGCCTCTGGTTCGACCCCGCCAAACTGCTGGTCGACCCCTACGCTAGAGAAATCGACCGCCCCTTCCGCTACGACCCGCTGCTCTCGAAATTCGGCGCCGACACGCAACACCTCGTCCCCCGCGCGATCGTCACTCGCGACGTCGCCGTCAAGCCCGCAGCCCCCGTCTTTCGCCCCGGCGGTTTCATCTACGAGGTCGCGGTCCGCCCCTTCACCATGCTGCACCCGGATGTGCCGGAAGCAGAGCGTGGCACCATCGCGGCCCTTGCCCACCCCTCGGTCATCGCCCACCTCAAGCGCATCGGCGTCGACGCCATCGAGCTGATGCCCATCACCGCCTGGATCGACGAGCGCCACCTTCCCCCGCTCGGCCTCACCAACGGCTGGGGCTATAACCCCGTCGCCTTCATGGCGCTCGACCCGCGCCTTGCCCCCGGTGGCATGACAGAGCTGCGCGACACGGTCGCCAAGCTCCACGCTGAAGGCATCGGCGTCATCCTCGACCTCGTCTTCAACCACACCGGCGAGAGCGATCGCTTCGGCCCGACGCTTTCCATGCGCGGCCTCGACAACCGCTCCATGTTACGCCACGTCCCCGGCCAGCCCGGCACGCTGGTCAACGACACAGGCACCGGCAACACGGTCGCCTGCGACCACCCCTATGTCCGCCAGCTGATCGTCGACACGCTCCGCCATTTCGTACTCCACGCCGGCATAGACGGCTTCCGCTTCGACCTCGCGCCGATCATCGGCCGCACCGCGTCAGGCTTCGAGGCACACGGCGAAACGCTGAAGGCGATGCTCGACGACGAGGTTCTGCGCGACCGCATCATGATCGCCGAACCCTGGGACATCGGCCCCGGCGGCTACCAGCTCGGCAACTTCCCCGCCCCTTTCCTTGAATGGAACGACCGCGCCCGCGACGACCTCAGATGCTACTGGCGCGGCGACCACTACAAGACCGGCGCGCTGGCATCGGCCCTCGCAGGTTCATCCGACATCTTCGCCCGCAACAACGCCACCGCCACCCGCAGCGTCAATTTCCTCGCAGCCCATGACGGCTTCACGCTCAACGACCTCGTCTCCTACGCCGGCAAGCACAACGAGGCGAACGGCGAGGACAACCGCGACGGCCACAACGAGAACCACTCCTGGAACAACGGCACTGAGGGCGAGACCGACGACCCCGCAATCATCGCGCGCCGCAGCGCCGACCTGAAGGCTCTCCTCTCCACGCTATTCGCGACGCGCGGCACGGTGATGCTGACGGCGGGCGACGAAGGCGGACGCAGCCAGCGCGGCAACAACAACGCCTATTGCCAGGACAACGCCATCACCTGGGTCGACTGGGCAGCACTCGACGAAGATCTGATCGCCCACACCGCCCTCGTCTCAAAGCTACGCAAGCGCTTCGGCGTCTTCTCGCAGTTCGCCTTCTTCAAAGGCGACGGCGACGTCTCCTGGATCGCGCCCTCAGGCCAACCGATGAGCGTTTCGGATTGGGAAACGCCTGACTTCGCCACGCTCGGCATGATCGTGCAAACCGAGGACGCAATCACCGGGAAACAGATCAGGCTCGCCGTCCTCTTCAGCCGCGCCGAATCCGAACAGACCTTTTCGCTGCCCGCCGATGCGACATGGCGCCGGGTTGAAGAAGAGGAAGGCTCCGAGCCGCAAACACAGGCGCGCGTACCGGCACGGTCCGTTTCTTTCCTTGTAGGAAATTGACGCGCCCGTAAGTTGTACTAATATCCTTGTCGTAATTGTCACGAAGCCATTGTAAGTCTTTTCGAAGCAGCTTTTTTCAAGAGGAATTGATGGTCAAGGAAATCTCGCTCGCGGATGTCCGCGGGCTGGTCGGCACGGAAGCCGGCCTTTCTGATTGGATCGTCGTCGATCAGACGATGATCAATGCCTTCGCCGACGCCACCCACGACCACCAGTTCATCCATGTCGATCCGGCCCGCGCCGCCGACAGCCCCTTTGGCGGCACGATCGCCCATGGTTTCCTGACGCTCTCGCTGCTGTCCGCGATGAACTATAACTGCCTGCCCAAGGTGCGCGAGCAGACCATGGGCATCAACTACGGCTTCGACACCGTCCGCTTCGTCGCCCCGGTCAAATCCGGCGCCCGCATCCGCGGCCGCTTCGTTCTCGCCGAAGCCCGCTTCCGCGGCGCAGGCATGCTGATGACCACCTACGACGTATCGATCGAGATCGAGAACGAACGCAAGCCGGCGCTGACGGCCCGCTGGACGACGATCATCCAGTTCGACCCGAAGGATCGGCCGGAGGACGTGTAGGCGGGGCCAGATATAGCGCGCGGAGGGCGGCGATGAGCTTGGCATATGATGAGCAGACAAAGCTTTTCGCCAACGCCCTGGACCGCGCCTCGACGGCCTGCTTCACCGTCGGCATCGTCACGCCGATCGCCGGCGTGTTCTACGGGATCGGCAATTTCGCTCAGCTGTCGCGCCTTTGGCTTTCGGGTTACCTCTGCGCTTGGCTTTCGGTGGCGGTGCTATTACATTACATAGCGAGATTGACGCTCAGGAGACTGATCCCATGAGCTTTGGTTTACTATTCTTCATCTCATTCGGCCTGCCCGCCATCATCGCGGCCCTCGCCTACATCGCCTTCCTGCTGCACGAGCGCGAATGGCGCAAGCAACGCAATCAGCCGGGCGAGTAGTAGTCTCCTGATAAGACATGTTCTGAATGGGATCGATCGATGAGCGATTGGACATTTGCTTTTGTCGCCACACCGGCAATCGTGATCGTACTCGGCTACATCGCGATGCGCCTGCACATGTGGGACATCAAGCGTCACCACAAGGAGCCGGGCGAGTAGGTTGGCTAGGGCAACCCCACGCGCGACGTCATGCTCGGTCTTGTGCCGAGCATCTGCCTTGGCTCAATCAGCGCTGGACGTGAATTGCCGTTACGCGACGGAGGACTGAGGCCGCAGCCTGCAGAGCCTTGAGCCATGACCGTTGAACCCGCGGAGACGTGCTTAGATCCTCGGGACAAGCCCGAGGAAGACGTCGCGCAAGGGACAGACGTGCTCTACAGCATCGGCAACTTTGTCCAGATATGCAGCTGGTGGCTTGCCAGCTATCTCGCAGGTTGGCTTTCGCTCGCAGCGACATTACACTCTGTGGCGAGACGAACGCCGAAGGGATTGAAGCTATGAACACTGGCGCCTTGCTGTTCATATCATTCGGCCTGCCGGCTATTATCGGCATCCTCGCCTATGCCGTTGTTCTTTGGCACGAGCGCGAGTGGCGCAAGCATCGCGATCAGCCGGGCGAGTAGGCTTGCCCTCTCAACCCCACGCGCGACGTCATGCTCGGTCTTGTGCCGAGCATCTGCCTTGGCTCGATCAGCGCTGGACGTGAATTGCGGTGACGCGACGGGGGACCGATGCCGCAGCCCAAAGAGCCTTGAGCCATGACCGTTGAACCCTCGGAGACGTGCTTAGATCCTCGGGACAAGCCCGAGGAAGACGTCGCGCAAGGGGGAACGCACCGGCGACGTTGTACGAATGCCCGCATCCGACAATCGAAAGCACATCGACCAAAACCAAATCGGGGATGGCGCCCTCGCACCGTCCCCGACCTCATAATCACAACACCCCGAAGCTCAGTGCCCCGCATCCTCGGCGCCCTCGGCGAGCAGGCCGAAGACGAAGTCCGCGAAGGAGCGCCAACATTCGACCCGGAAGGTATCCTCCTCGGTGCGGAAGAGCACGATCTCGGCCTTGCCGAACAGCGTGCGCGAGCAGGCGCCGACGGGGAAGGCTTCGAGCGACAGGTCCTGCGGGCAGCCCGTGGAGATCGTCGTTTCGGCGCCGGGGCCGGAGACGATGATTGCGACGTTGCGGTGCGAGACGTCAGTTGCCGAATGCACGACGCCCACGTCCTTCAGCGCGCCCATGAGGTCAGCGCCACTCTCGTCGATGACGAGCCATTCGTCCGGCCCGAGCCAAAGCGCGGCGCGGCCGCCCTTGCGGCCCGAGGTCTTCGGTGCGTCGGGAACGGTCACGCCGAGCGCCGATGAGAGAGCCGAAAGCGCTTCCGCCGGTGCGCGAAGCGCAACGCGCGTGGCGTGAGGTGCCGCCGTCAGCCGTACGCTGGCCGAGCCGCCCTGCTTGCCCGAGAGAACGGATGTGCGAACTGCCGTATCAGCCATTGATGCGGCCTCCTTCCTTGTCAAAGAACACCATATCCGTCACCTCGACCGCGATCGTCTTGTCGGGCATCGGCACGTAGAGCGTTTCGCCCATACGCTTGCGGCCGCCGGCGACCAGCGCGAATGCGATCGACTTCCCTAGGTTTTCCGACCAGTAGGACGAGGTCACGTGGCCGAGCATGGTCATCGGCTTCGGCTCGTTCGGGTTGGCGACGACCTGCGCGCCCTCTTCGAGCACCAGCGTCGGATCCTTGGTGACAAGGCCGACCAGCTGCTTGCGGCCTTCCTTGACGAGATCCGGGCGCTTCAGGCCGCGAATGCCGACGAAGTCGGTCTTCTTCTTCGACACCGCCCAGTTGAGGCCGGCATCGTCAGGGGTCACGGTACCATCCGTATCCTGGCCGACGATGATATAGCCCTTCTCGGCGCGAAGAACGTGCATCGTCTCGGTGCCGTAGACGCAGGCGCCAAGCGGCTCGGCATTGGCCCAGACGGCTTCGAGAACCGACTGGCCGTAATCGGCCGGCACGTTGATTTCGAAGCCAGTTTCGCCGGTGAACGAGACGCGGAAGAGACGTGCCGGAACACCCATGACCGTGCACTCGGCAACGCTCATATGCGGGAAGGCCTCGTTGGAGATATCGACGCCTTCGACCAGCGGCGCGATGATCTCGCGCGCCTTCGGACCCTGCACGGCGATGACGGCCCACTGCTCGGTCACAGACGTCAGCCACACCTTCAGATGCGGGAACTCGGTCTGCAGATAGTCTTCCATGTGGTTCAACACGCGCGGCGCGCCGCCCGTCGTCGTCGTCACGTGGAAGCGATCGTCGGCGAGACGCCCGACGACGCCGTCGTCATAAACAAAGCCATCGTCGCGGGTCATGATGCCGTAGCGGCACTTGCCCGGCTTCAGCGTGTCCCAGGCGTTGGTATACATCAGGTTCATGAACTCGGCCGCGTCAGGTCCGACGACCTCGATCTTGCCGAGCGTCGAGGCATCGAACACGCCGGCCACATCGCGCGCCGTCTTGCATTCGCGCGCGACCGCCTGGTGCATGGTTTCGCCGGCACGCGGATAGAACCACGCACGCTTCCAGTTGCCGACATCCTCGAACACCGCGCCATGGGCTTCTTCCCACTGGTGCAGCGGCGTCTTGCGCGTCGGATCGAACAGCTCGCCACGCGAATGCGCGATCAGCGTGCCGTAGGTCACCGGCGTGTAGGGCGCGCGGAAGGTCGTGAGACCGACCTGCGGAATCTCCTTGCCCAGCATCTCGGCGGCAATCGCCAGGCCGTGCATGTTGGAGAGCTTGCCCTGGTCGGACGCCATGCCGTTGGTGGTGAAGCGCTTGATGTGCTCGATCGAGTGCATCCCCTCGCGCACGGCAAGGCGGATATCCTTGGCGCAGACGTCGTGCTGGAAATCGATGAAGGCCTTGGCGCTGGTCTCCGGGCCCGCCCCTTCGGCGGCACCGATCATCCCACCGGTCCACTGATGCGCCTGCTCGGCCGAGATGCTGATCTTGCCGGCGGACGCCTTGCCGGCCGCCTGCGCCATCAGCTCGCCGGCTGCCAGCGATTCCTCGATCGTCCGCTGCAGGTCGTCGGTGCCATTGCAGGCGCCGACGGAGAGGCAATCCTGGGCATAGGTGCCGGGCAGGAAGCGCTGCGTTTCCGCCTCGAACTTCACCTTGCCGCGCGACTGCGAGAACAGGTGCACCGAAGGCGTCCAGCCGGCCGAGACCAGCAGAGCATCGACCGCGATCTTGCGCGGCGAGCCGCCGCCGTTGCGGGCAACCGTCATCGACGAGATGCGCAGCTTGCCGGATGTATTGATAACCGACTGGCCAGAGAGAACATCGATGCCGAGCGAACGGGCCTCGGCCAACACGGCCGCACCCGGCGTCTGCCGGCAATCCACGATCGCCGCGATCTCGACGCCGGCGCGCTTCAGGTCGAAGGCTGCCTCATAGGCCGAGTCATGCGCCGTATAGACGCCGACCTTCTGGCCGACGGCAACTCCGTACTGGTTGAGATACATGCGCGCGGCGGACGCGAGCATGATGCCCGGACGGTCGTTGTTCGGGAACACCATGTGGCGCTCGATGGCGCCGTTGGCGAGGATGACGCGCTTGGCGCGCAGCTGCCACAGACGCTCGCGCGGCAGATGGCGGCTGGGGTTGGCGACATGGTCGGTCACGCGCTCGGCGAGGCCGACGAAATTGTGGTTGTAATATCCGAAAGCCGTCGTGCGGGTCAGAACCTGCACATTGTCCATCGCCTTCAGAGCCGCAACCGTCTTCTGCGCCCACTCATAGCCGGAAAGGCCGTCGATCGTCACACCGCTATCGTAGCGCAGAGCGCCGCCGACATCGGCCTGCTCGTCGCAGAGGATGACCTTGGCGCCGGTCTGCGCCGCGGCAAGGGCCGCCGAAAGACCGGCCACGCCGGCGCCGACGACGAGCACGTCGCAATGCGCGTAGCGACCTGCGTAATGATCCGGATCGGCTTCCTTCGGCGCGACGCCGAGGCCGGCCGCGCGGCGGATGATCGGCTCGTAGAAGCTCTTCCAGGCGGCCTTCGGCCACATGAAGGTTTTGTAGTAGAAGCCGGCCGCGAAGAAGGGCGAGAGCAGGTTGTTGATGCCGCCGATATCGAAGGAAAGCGACGGGAAGCGGTTCTGCGATTCGACGATCATGCCGTCGAACACTTCCTGCACCGTGGCGCGCACGTTCGGCTGCTTGCGGGCGGCGTCACGCGACACGTCGATCAGCGCGTTCGGCTCCTCGGCGCCGGCAGACAGAATCCCGCGCGGGCGGTGATACTTGAACGAGCGGCCGACCAGATGGATGTTGTTGGCAATCAGCGCCGAGGCGACGGTGTCACCCTCGAGCGCGGTGTAGGTCTTGCCGTCGAAGGTGAAGCGCGCGGTCTTGGCGGGCGTCAGGCGGCCCTTGCCGGATATACGGTTCGCAGCACTCATTTCGCTTCTCCTTCGAGCTGCTCATAGGTCTCGACGGGAGCATGGGGCGCAGCCGCGGCACCGATATCGGGCTTCGGCTCGCCGGCCTTGTACGTCATGATGAACTTGTCGCTGATCGTGTCGCGCGCCGCGTTGAAGAAGCGGCCGCATCCGTGCTGGTGGCGCCAGCGCTCGAAGATCAGCCCCTTCGGGTTGTCGCGCAGGAAGAAGAACTCCTCGAACTGTTCGTCGGAGATCTCGGCGATATTGGTCGGGCGGGCGATATGCGCATCGCCGGCGCCGCGGAATTCGAGCTCGGAGCGCTCTTCCTGACAGTATGGGCAATAGATAAGAAGCATGATGTCCTCGTGTCAGTGCGCGACGGCTGCGGCGGCGGCTTCGTCGATCAGACGGCCGGTGCGGAAGCGGTCCAGCGTCAGGCCGGCATTGAACTTGTGCGCCTCGTCGCGGGCAATGAGGTGCGCGAAGAGATTGGCCGAGCCCGGCGTCGCCTTGAAGCCGCCGGTGCCCCAGCCGCAGTTGACGTAGAGCCCCGGAACCGGCGTCTTCGACTGGATGGCCGAACGATCCGGCGTGTTGTCGACGATACCGCCCCACTGGCGCATCATCTTGACGCGGCGGAACATCGGGAAGAGCTCGCAGATGGCATCGAGCGTATGCGTGATGATCTGCAGGCCGCCGGTCTGGCTGTAGGAATTGTACTGGTCGGTGCCGGCGCCGATGACGAGCTCGCCCTTGTCGGACTGCGAGATATAGGCATGCACCGTGTTGGACATGACCACGCAAGGGAAGATCGGCTTCAAGGGTTCGGAGACCAGCGCCTGCAGCGGGCTCGATTGCAGCGGCACGCGCACATCGGCCATCTTCATGACCGTGGTCGTGTGGCCGGCGGCCGAAACGCCGACCTTCTTGGCGCCGATGAAGCCGCGCGACGTCTCGACACCGGTGACGCGACCGTCGGGGCCGCGGCGGATGCCGGTCACTTCGCAGTTCTGGATGATATGGACGCCGCGATCGGACGCCGCACGCGCATAGCCCCAGGCAACCGCATCGTGGCGCGCCGTGCCGCCGCGACGCTGGAGCGCCGCACCGTTGATCGGATAGCGGGCGCTGGCGGAGATATCGAGCGGCGGACAATAAGCCTTGGCCTGTTCCGGCGTCAGCCATTCATTGTCGATGCCGTAGAGACGGTTGGCATGGATGTGGCGCTTGAAGGATTGCTGGTCATGCACATTGTGCGACAGCATCATCACGCCGCGCGGCGAGTACATGACATTGTAGTTGAGATCCTGCGAGAGGTTCTCCCAGAGCTTCATCGAATGCTCGTAGATGTGCATGCTCTCTTCATAGAGATAGTTCGAGCGGATGATGGTCGTGTTGCGGCCGGTATTGCCGCCGCCGAGCCAGCCCTTCTCGAGCACCGCGACATTGGTGATGCCGTGCTCCTTGGCCAGATAATAGGCCGCGCCCAAGCCATGTCCGCCGCCACCGATGATGATGACGTCGTATTCGGCGCGCGGCTCCGGCGAAGTCCATTGCTTGTCCCAGCCCTTGTGCCCCCTGAGAGCCTCACGTGCCACGGCAAAAACCGAATATCTGCGCATCCGCCTTGATCTCCTTGCGGGGAAAATCCCCTGTCGTCGGCCATACAAATCGCAAATCCAAATGCGGCACAACGTTTCTTTTGCGACGCCGGAAGGCTTTTGTTTTGACACGGTGCAAGATTGCGCCGGATGCGGCAGAAAGTGAGGCGGGAAGGACGTGGGGAGTGAAGTGGGCGCTGGCGGATGTGGCCGGCAGCTTTGCGCCAATAGCGGTCATTTACGGGCGCGCTTACCGTTGCGTACTTACGCCGGTTTTGCCTCCATGACATCGTTCCGTCGTCGCATAGCGCGGTGATGCCTGCCGCCAAGCTGCGGCGCTCGACGGAGGTTTGGATGATAACGATTTCGAAGATGGTGTTTGCAGGCCTTTGTCTGGTGGCGAGCTCAGTGCTGGCCGATGACGGTACAAGGGTGACCCCCGACAACTTCGTTCGGGCGGAAAGCGATATGTACTTCGCGGTTTCTGCCAAGGAAGCCGGCATCGGCAAGATCTTCCATCGTCGCGAACCCTTCGACGTGGAGCACCAGACGGTCGTGCGTGGCAACCGTGATACCTTGTATTCCAGTGGCGTCTTTGATCTTGATGCCGGTCCCGTGACGATTACCATGCCGGATGCGGGCAATCGCTTCATGTCGTTGATGACGGTCAACCAGGATCACTATGTGACAGGCGTCTATCACGGCGCGGGGAGCCACACGCTCACCAAGGACGCCACCGGCTCGCGGTACGTCTTTGCGGCAGTTCGCACCCTGGTCGACCCCGGCAAGGAAGGAGATGCCGACGAGGTTCACAGGCTCCAGGACGCGATCAAGGTAGAACAACCCGGTGGTCCCGGCAAGCTTGAGCTGCCCACTTGGGATAAGGCCAGTCAGGACAAGGTGCGCAGCGCGCTCTTGGCCCTCAACGCCACCATGGACAGCTTCAACCGGGCGTTCGGTAGCAAGAATGAGGTTGATCCCATCAATCACCTGATCGGGACTGCAGCGGGGTGGGGTGGCAATCCCGACAGCGAGGCAACCTATATCGCCGTCACACCGGAAAAGAATGATGGGACAACAATCTACACGCTGCACGTTCCTGCGGATGTACCCGTCGATGGCTTTTGGTCGGTTAGCCGCTACAACAGCGAAGGCTTCTTCGTTCCCAATCCGCAGAAGGCTTATTCGGTCAACAATCTGACCGCCGCCAAGGACATAGACGGAGGGATTACGATTCAGTTTGGCGGCTGCAACGGCAAAGCTTCGAACTGCCTGCCTGTCGAGGCCGGGTGGAATTACACCGTCCGGCTGTATCAACCACAGCCGAAGGCTCTGGATGGAACCTGGAAGTTTCCCGAACCACAACCGCATTGATCATTGCGTTAAATCGCAGGTACGCGAATGGCCGCAATGGGCCGACGGCGGTCTCCGTTTAGCGCCAAAAGCCGACATCGCACTACCCTGTCGCGATATGCTGCTGTGCGGCGGAGACAATGTCGCGCCACCGCCCTCCCTGAGCACACAATAGAGGCTAGATCCCGGAAAGAACTCCGATGTCGCCGGAGCGCCAGATATTATCGACCGTATTGCGGGTGATGACCCAGATGTCGCCGCTCCTCTTCAGCTCGACGTCGTAGCGGTTCTTCATCAGGTAATGACGCGAGGGATCGCTGCGGGGAACGTGCTGTGCTTCGACCAGAACATCCATGCGTGCCGTGTCGCCATCGATCGTCACCCGCGGATTGCTGACGGAATGCGTGGTGTCCAGGGCAGCGAGCGATGTCGTCAACGCCGAGACAATGACATCCCGGCCCTCGATAACAGGATACTCGAAGCCGGCTTTGGCAGCCGCCGGCCGGAAGTCGGAGACGGCATTCTCCGCCAGCGAGGAGGCGAGCAGATTGTTGTCGCGAAGATCGATGCCCGCGGCGAAGCGATAGAGGGCCTCGACGACGGCGAGCCGGTCCGCGGCATCCTGTGTGAACGATGACGATGTGTTGGTCATGAACGTGCTCCTTGTCGTGCCGGAGGCCTGCGGAACGCAGACCTTCCCCGGCATCGGCGCTGTGCGCCGATGGTTATGGTTTGATAGGACTGCTGGTTGGTGAGTTATTCGAGATCGGCGTCGATGCGCTCGATCAGGCCGGTGGCATTGATCGCGATCTTCAGGATGCCGGTCTCGTGTCCGAAATCGCCGGTGAAATCGAGCCGGACGCTCGAATGGAAGGTGTCCAGTTCTACCATGGATAGTAGCTTGCTGCTGGTGTTGTAACCGACGAAGAACCGATCAAGGTATTGGCGGACACCAGCGTGGCCAACAAAGGCGTCGCCGACCGAGATATCGTCGATGACGGCGTCGGCTGCGAACAGGGACAGTGCCGCTTCGACGTCGAAGGCATTGGCGGTCGCGATGAAGGATTCGACGAGCTTTTGCATAGTGCCGTCTCCCTCAGACATCGCTGATCGAGGTGTCGGCAACGGTCTGCGCGAAGCCGGCGCCGAACAGGGCTGCGGGCGTCTGGAAGCCGGGGCGGACTTCGCCCCCCAGAACGCGCCGCCCAGCCTCGGCTGCCGCCATCGCCGTGAACGTGTAGCCGTTGACCGTATCGAGGACGGAATGTGTGACCTTGCCATCCGCGTCGGTAACTTCGACGGATGCCTGGTAGCGGTTCGCCAGTCTCTCCTCTTCACTCGGTCCATCAGGGAGCGTCGAAAGGTCACCCTGCGGGAAACCGTCGCCAGTGACGTGCACAAAGGTCTCGACATCGGGAACGCCCGTCGCCCGCCAAATGGTGATAAGATCGGGCAGCGTCACCGGGAAGCAATCGACCGCGCCCTTGCCGAAATCGAATTTCCGAATGCCGTCGGCGGCAATGGCGACAAGCGCGCCGTCCACCCGCGCCAAGGTCTCGACGGTGACGTTCTCCATGGCGCTGATCGCCGATCCGCGTGACAGTCCGCCCGTCACATGCAGCGCGATCCCGATCTTGCGAGGGTGCTTCACACGCGACACCGCATGTCCCGCGAGACTCCCGAGCATGGCGACGCTTCCGCCGCCGCCCGGCATGAGCATGACACCTGCAGCCTTCGCGTCGTCGTCCAAAGTCTCGGCCAGACGATAGCTGTCGAGTTCGGCAGCCGTGTCGAGATAGTGGATACGGTTGCGAATAGACGCCTTCATCAGCGCATCGGCGGTGCGCATGAATGGTCCTGCGCAGTTCAGGAGGACGGAGATTCCGGCCAGACCGGCATCGATCGCTGCAGCATCGTCGAGACCAAAGACGCGGTATCCGACGCCGAGTTCTGCAGAGAGCTTGGAGAGGCTCGCTTCGTTGCGGCCGGCGAGAACGATGGGCGTACCTGCCGCTTTCGCATGCTCGGCCGCCATGCGGCCGGTATAGCCGGTCGCGCCGTAGATCATCAGTTTTGTCATTTTAGTGCTGCCATTCCTTGTAGACGAATTCGAGGCTGTAGCCGTCCGGATCGCGGACCTGGGCGGCGTAGTAGCGGGGGTCGTAATGGAGCTGTGGTCCCGGCGGATGGAGCTCCGAGGCGCCGGCCATCATGGCGGCGGCGAAGGCTGCATCGACCTCAAAGGTGCCATCGGCGACGAAGCCGACATGAGTTGCGCGGCCTTCGACCACGCCTTTGCGCAGCCAGAAGAACACCCGGCCGTTCGCGCCGAACCCTTTCAGATCCGGATGTCCGGGTGGGCCGTCCTTCCCCTCGTAGTCATGGGCGTGAACGATGCCGAGCGGGGTCAGCGCCGCCTCGTAGAAGGCGATCGAGCGATCGATGTCGCTGACGGAAATGAAGACATGGTCGAGCATATTGCTCTCCGCGGTTCAGATGATGTAGCCGCCCGCGACCTCGATGTTCTGGGCGTTGATCCAGCGGTTTTCCGAAGACAGCAGGCTGGCGACGACGCCACCGATCTCTTCAGGCTCGCCAACGCGGCCAAGTGCCGTCTGGCCTGCCAGCATCGCCTCGAACTCGTCGTTCAGGCCGCCGCCGAGTTCAGTGCGGATTGCGCCGGGCGCGATCGAGTTCGCCCGGATGCCCCGCTCGCCGAATTCCTTGGCCATGTAGCGGGTCAAAACTTCCAGACCACCCTTGAAGGAGGCATAGGGGGCGACGCCTGCCGTCGCCACGCGCGAGGTCGCACTGGTGATATTGATGATCTGGCCGCCGTCGGCCATCAGCGGCAGCAGGATCTGGGTCAGAAAAAACGGCCCCTTCAGATGGACGTTGAACAGCCCGTCGAACTGTTCTTCCGTAACAGTCGCGATCGGATTGAAGAGCCCGTATCCGGCATTGTTGACGAGATAATCGAAGTCGTCCCGGCCGAAGACGGACCGCAGTTCCGATGCGACAGCGTCGCGAAACGCCGGAAACGCGCCGATGTCGCCGACATCGAGTTTTAGGGCAACGGCCTGACCGCCAATCTCCAAGATTGCCTTCACGACATCCTGCGCCTTTGCAGGGTTGCTGTTGTAGGTCACGACGACACCCATTCCTTTGCGGGCGCATTCGATGGCTGTGCTGGCTCCGAGACCCCGGCTTGCCCCGGTGACGATGACGATCTTCATGGCTGTTTCCCTGTCCGTTTGCTGTGCCCTGAAGCTAGGCCTGTGCCGTCTCGCCCGCTCACCTATTCCTCTCCGAAGCTTGCCTATTTCTGCTTCCCTGTTGCGGACGCGGTCCTGACATGCCACGGTCGCTTCCATGGAAAAACAACTTCAGGAACTGCGTGGCCTGGCCTCTTCGGCGGAAAACCGCCGCACGGAAACGGGAATTCCCCGCGTCGCGATGGTTCAGGGCGAGATTCCGGAGCATCGGCTCTCGGCCGTCTACGAGCCGATGATCAACCTGATCCTGACCGGGTCGAAGACGATGACGGTCGGCGAGCGGACTTTTGCCTACGACCCGGCAACGTATTTCGTCATGTCGGTCGATCTTCCCGCGGTGGGGTCGGTTCACCCTTCGGTGGCAGGAGAACCCTATCTCGCGGTCAGCCTGACACTCCACCCGCCGACGGTTGCCGCCCTCATCAGCGATCTGCCCGTGCAGGTGTGCAGCAAGCTGTTCGGCTCCGGTTTCTCCGTCGCGCCGGTCAACGACGAGTTCCTCGACGCCTGGGTGCGGATGCTCCGGCTGATGGACCGTCCGGACGAAATCGCCGTGCTTGCGCCTGCCTACGAGCGTGAGATCCTCTTTAGGGTACTGCAGGGCCCGCTGGGCTGGATGCTGCGCGACATTGCCGCGCCCGATGCGGCACTGTCGCGGATCGGCGTTGCGATCCAATGGATTCGAGAAAATTTCGCCAAGCCCCTGAGGGTCGAGGCTCTCGCGGAGATGGCGGCGCTCAGCGTCTCGGCGTTCCATCGACATTTCAAGGCCATCACGGCGCTGAGCCCGATCCAATACCAGAAGCAGGTCCGGTTGCTGCATGCGCGCAGGCTTTTGATGGCCGGAGAAGGAACCGCAACGTCGGTCGCTTTCGGCGTTGGTTATGAAAGCCCGAACCAGTTCAGCCGGGAATATGCAAGGCAGTTCGGGCTACCACCCTCGAAGGATGTCGTGCGTCTTCGGGGCGTGGCTGGATGACGAGCACCTCGGCCGGGATGTGGTAATCCCAACAACCGCTTCGGGCCGAAGGCAACCCCAGCCCCGGCTCTATCGACAACGAGACTACAGTGCCACCGGCATCGCCCATGCCATCCGTTGCAATCGCCGCCTCTTCGCCTAGCTTTCCCTGTAGATCACGCCCCACAACCGTGCGGCAATGACGAGAAAGGGAGGCAAGGCATGTGCCGGAATATCAAACCCCTGTTCAATTTCGACCCGCCGGCAACGGACGCGGAAATCCATGATGCGGCGCTCCAGTTCGTGCGCAAGCTGAGCGGCACCAACAAGCCGTCGAAACGCAACGAGGAAGCCTTCGAGGCCGCCGTTGCGTCGATCGCCGCCTGCGCCCGTGAATTGCTGGACACGCTGGAAACCTCGCAGCCGCCGCGCGACCGCGAGGAGGTGGCCGCCAAGGCGCGCGCGAAATCAGCACTCCGGTTTGCGTGAGGGAGGCAGGGCGTATGGCAGTCAAGCGTATGGACAATGTCGGCATCGTCGTCGACGACCTCGATGAGACGATCGACTTCTTCCGCGAACTCGGCCTTGAGCTGGAGGGCCGCACAATGGTCGAGGGAGAGTGGGCCGGACGCATCACCGGGCTCGGCGATCAGCAAGTCGAGATCGCCATGATGCGCACGCCGGATGGCCACAGCCGCCTCGAACTCTCCCGCTTCATCTCGCCTGAAATCATCGCCGATCACCGCGACGCACCGGTCAACGCGCTCGGCTATCTCCGCGTCATGTTCGCCGTTGAAGACATCGACGACACGCTCGAACGGCTCGGCAAACGCGGCGCCCGGCTCGAAGGCGAGCTGGTGCAATATAAGGACGCCTACCGGCTCTGCTACATCAGGGGTCCGGGCGGGCTGTTGATCGGCCTGGCGCAGGAACTAGACTGAGGGAATCGATCGCTGCACAGAGCCGTCGCCACACCGCCTCAAGCCAGCCATTCCCCTCACTCTCCCGGCGTCCACCGCACCTCCGAAACCTCGCGCGCCACATCCGCGATCAGCGAGCGCAGCCAGCGGTGGGCGGGGTCGTTGCGGTGGCGGACGTGCCAGGCGAGATCGACGGGGAAGCTGCCGAGATCGACGGGCGCCGGCACGATCTTCAGCCTGGGGTCAGCCGCCAGGTGCCGGCAGATCAGCCGCGGCAGCGTCGCGCAATAATCGGTAACGGCGATCATCTCCGGCACGGCGAGGAAATGCGTCACCGACACCGCCACCTCGCGCCTTAGCCCCCGTTGCTCCAGCGCCTGGAACAACCCGACGCGCAAGCGGCCATGGGGCACGACGTTGACATGCCGCATCCGCTCGTACTGCTCCTTCGACAGGCTATCGGAGACCTCGGGATGATCGGCCCTGATCACGCAGGCGAGCCCCTCATCCATCAGATGCTGCACCACCAGATTGTCCGGCGGCTCGACGATGCGGCCGAGCACCATGGCCGTCGTGCCAGACATGACACCGGTCTCGATGAGGTCGTTGCCATAGGGCGTCAGCCGAAGCCTGATCCCCGGCGCCGTCTCGCGCAGCCTCGCGACGATGGCGGGCATCAGCACATATTCGACATAGCTGTTGGGCGCGATGGTGAAGGAGAGACCGGCCTCAGCGGGATCGAACTCCTGCTGCCCCAGCACCGCCCCGTCGATCGCCGCCAGCGCGGTGGCGATCACGGGCGCCAGCTCCAGCGCCATCTGCGTCGGCTGCATCCCATAGCGCTCGCGCACGAAGAGCGGATCGCGCATGACGACCCGCAGCCGCGCCAGCGCATTGGAGAGCGCCGGCTGGGTAATGCCCAGCCGGTCGGCGGCGCGCGTGACATTGCGCTCTTCCATCAGGGTCACGAAGACGGGGAGCAGATTGAGGTCGTATCGCATACAGTTATAATGCACGGTGAATATCTAGGATCAAACAAATAAATTTCTGAAATATCGCCGCCGAGCGCATGATCCCGTCATCGAAGGCCGACACAGTCTGGCTGAAACAGGGAGAACGATCATGAGTGAGAACATCAAGGGCAAAGTCGTACTCATCACCGGTGGCAGCACCGGCCTCGGCGCTGAAACCGCGCGCCATCTGGCAGCCAACGGCGCCCGCGTCGCGATCGCGGCCCGCCGCAAGGACAAGCTGGATGACGTCGTCGCCGAAATCACCAAGGCCGGCGGCGAGGCCCGCGCCTACCAGCTTGACGTCGTCGACAAGAACCAGGTCAAGCAGGTCACCGACGCCGTGATCGCCAATTTCGGCACACTGGATGTGCTGATCAACAATGCCGGCATCATGCCGATCCGTCCGATGGCCGAGGTCAACACCGAGGAATGGGACGCGATGATCGACGTCAACATCAAGGGCACACTCTATGGCATCGCCGCTGCCCTGCCCTTCTTCCTCGAAAAGAGCCGCGGCCACATCATCAACCTGAGTTCGGTTGCCGGCATCAAGGTTTTCGCGCCGGGCGGTACCGTCTATTCCGGCACCAAGTTCGCCGTCCGCGCCATCTCCGATGGTCTGCGCCAGGAAGTCGGTGCCAAGGTTCGCGTCACCTCGATCGAGCCCGGCGCCGTCGACAGCGATCTCAAGCACAACACCACGGGCACCGCGCAATCGACCGTGCTCGATTTCTACAAGATCGCCATTCCGGCAAGCGCGGTGGCCCGCGCCATCGCCTATGCCATTTCACAGCCTGATGATGTCGATATCAACGAGATCGTCCTGCGCCCGACCGCCCAGGATTTCTGATCTATTTAATGACGTGACGATGCAGCGGCTCGCCTCTCCGGAAAGGAGCGGCGAGCCGTTTCTGTTTATCAGTTGGTCAGCCGGCTCATCGTCTTGGTCGCCGCCTCGCCGATCGAGCTGAACGCCGCCGTCAGCGCATCCATGGTGTTCGGCTCGTAGTAGTTGGCGTCGGTAGAGGCGCAGAATTTCAAGAGCGCCTTGCCCTTGTCCGGCGCCATGAAGGCCACCGTATAGATCTTGATGCCGGCCGCCTTGGCGTTGGTGCACTCGTCGCGCACCGACTGGTCGAGCTTGCTCACCCAACTGCCGGTATCGCCCGTCATGTCGCCGTCGGTCATCAAGATGATGATGCGGTCGGAAGTGGTGTTGAGCTTTTTCGCCTGCTCGACGCTTTCCTTGTCCGTGCCATATGAGTTCTGCGCGATATTTGCATTCGCCGTTTTCACAGCCGCCGTCGCGTCCGTGCCGCTATTTCCTACGATTGTGATGTTCTTGACGTGGTCCCGCGCGCCGGCTGTGCCCCAGGCCATCGCCGATTGCCCCTTGATGCTGCTGGTATAGGAGATTGCCCCGCTTCGCACATAGCGAGGGGTCGGATCGTACTTGTCGAGCGAATCGAACAGCTTGCCCGCGGCACTCTTCAACGCGTCGATCTTGGCGTAATAGCCAGGCGGGGTGATGATGCAGATGCCGAGCAGAGCGAGCGTGCACTTCAAGCCGTTTACATCGTCGGCCATCGAGGTCGATGCATCGATCAAAAGCTCGATCGAGATGCCGTTCTTCGTCGTGCCTGAGCCGCTGGTGGTCTTGCTGCCGGCAGACACGGTTTTCGTATTGCCAGCCATAAGCGCGCTCAGCGGCGACAGCGTCACCGGCATCGACGCATTGACAGCAACCACGAAATTCTTGCCGGCTGCGGTGGTCGTCGTCGTGATCGAGACCGTGGCTGCTTGCTTGGCGGCCGCGGCGGCGGTGCTGCCGGCAATGCTGGCCACCTGGCCGGAGAGAAAATCGAGCCCCAGCGTCTTGCCTGACGTCTCGTCGGCGGTTCCCTTCATAAGCGCGGTCGAGACGGCCAGCGCCGACGCATCCGTCGCTTCCTGCAATTGGCGCTGCGACAGGGAGAGGTTAGCGGTATCGACCGCCAGCCCCGCGACGCCGACCAGAATGGGCAGCACGAGCGCGGTGGTGATGCCGAAGTTTCCATCTCGACGCCTCAGGAGGCGCTTTATGTCTTGAACGTACAGCATGCTCGAAAACGAGCACGCGGCGCAAAAGTGCCATCGCACGTTGAATCGAACTTAACCGGAGGTAAGCCTACCGAGAAGTCCGGGTCATTTTAGAACAGAGGAATAAACCACAGATCGGCGACACAGACCCAAAACGGCCCCATGCCGATGTGCATAATCAACCGATTGTCTGGGAGGAATGACGCGTGCCCGATCGGGCGCTCCGAGATCAGGAGGACGCGGTCTTGGACGTTGCCCGCTTTTTCTTCACGGGCTCGGCCTCAGGCGGGGCCTCGGCAGCGCGTTGCAGGCGGAGAGCCTTGAGCTTCTCCGTCTTCAATTCGCGAGCCGCGGCCTCGGCTGAAATGATCGCACGGGCCGTCGTGTCGGTCACGACAGCCTTATCGCGAGACGAGAGCTTGGCCTGATTGAAGAATTCATTGTCTGAAGTCATCTGTGCTCTCTACATCTAAGCGTTGGGCCAGCCTTTAGCGGGCCGGACGCACGGCCTTCTTCGGTGCAGGAAGCAGACCTTCGCGCTGCAGCTTCTTGCGGGTCAGCTTGCGCTGGCGGCGAACGGCTTCGGCCTTTTCGCGCACGCGCTTTTCCGACGGCTTTTCATAAGCGCTGCGCGCCTTGAATTCGCGGAAGAGACCTTCGCGCTGCATCTTCTTCTTCAGGACGCGGAGCGCCTGGTCGACATTGTTATCCCTGACGAGAACCTGCAAATTGTATTCCTTTCTTGCGGCAACGGATTGCCGGTTTTTGACGAACCGAAAACTGTTCCTGTCCTTGGCTGACTAAGCTAGGCCGGGATGTCTTGGCGGCAATCGTCGCGGTTTCGTGTCTGGCATCGAGGATGCCGGCTAAGTGGTGCCGAAATCGCCGCCGGCAACTTCGACAATCGAGACCAAGGCCCCGAAACGGTCTGAACTGCTGCGCCGGAGGATCGAAATCCTGAGGCGACCGGCAAAAAGCCGATCCTCGCAGCGATACCAATGATCACTTCCAATGCGAGGCATTTCCCGACAATTGCGTGCCGGGCATGATCGATTTTGAGAGGAGATCTGACGGAGCGATTGGGCTCTTTGACAAAGGTCACAAGCAATAGTCGATGGCGCAATTATAGTGCAAACGACAGCCGATGCAAGGAACGAACCGGAATTAGCCGCCAAGCCCTGCCGTCACGGGGCTTTCGGGCACCGCACCGGGCACTTGTGGCGTGATGCGAGGGGGAAAATACCTTTTGCGCCAATACGAGCCTGGATTGCAGGGTTTTTTCGGCTGAAACCCGCTGATCCATATGGACTTCGGCCAAGTGATCTGCTATCCCGCACACCAATCGCGAGGCGCTGCCGCGCGGAATGAACATTTTTTGCCTCTGTCATTGGGATGACCCAGGCATCAACCGAACCAAAGGAACGTGATTCTCGTGCAGGTACTCGTCCGCGACAACAATGTTGACCAGGCTCTCCGCGCTCTCAAGAAGAAAATGCAGCGCGAAGGCATTTTCCGCGAAATGAAGATGCGCGATTACTACGAAAAGCCTTCGGAAAAGCGCGCTCGCGAAAAGGCTGAAGCTGTTCGTCGCGTTCGCAAGCTGGCCCGCAAGCGCCTTCAGCGCGAAGGCGGAGTTGCTGCACGCTAAGGCGTTCCCGTCGTTATTTCGACGTTTTCAGATGCATGTTGGCGGGGGCGATCTGGTCGCCACCGCCTTTTTTGTTTGCTGCTTCGCCTGCCCGTCTCAAGACCGGCCGGCCGTAATGGGGAAAACGAGCCCGCATGGCTGATACGATGTTGAATGCCCGATCCTTGCGTTCGTCGACGAAAATGACCGCCCTGCTGGCGCTGGTCGCCGCTCTCGGCCTCGCCGGCTGCACCACGAACAGCACCCCCGATGCCGTCATCCGCATCGACAAGGCCCAGGGCTCGCAGGAAAACATCGCATCGCTGACCTCGGTCATCAACGCCAACCCGCGCGATCCCGAAGGCTACAACGTTCGCGGCTCCGCCTATGGTCGCGGCGGCGACTTCCGCGCGGCGCTGAACGATTTCAACACCGCCCTGCAGATCAACCCGAAATTCTACCAGGCCTACGCCAACCGCGCGCTCGTCTACCGCAACATGGGCCAGCAGCAGCAGGCGATCCAGGATTACAACACGGCACTGCAGATCAACCCGAACTACGACGTGGCTCTGATCGGCCGCGGCAACGTCTACCGCACCGCCGGCCAGGACGACGCCGCCTTCAACGATTTCAACAAGGCGATCCAGAACGGCACCACCGACGGCCGCGCCTACCACAATCGCGGCCTGATCTTCCAGAAGCGCAACCAGCAGGACAAGGCGATCGACGATTTCTCCAAGGCGATCTCGCTCTCGCCGAACTCGCCGGAACCCTATAACGGCCGCGGCATTTCCTACATCGCGCTCAACGACGACGACAACGCCTTCGCCGACTTCAACCACGCGATCGAGCTGAACGGCAACATCGCCGAGAGCTGGGCCAACCAGGCGCTGGTCTACGAGCGCCGCGGCGACAAGCAGAAGGCTGCCCGCTCCTATCGCCACGCCATCGGCCTCAGCCCGAAATACCAGCCTGCCAAGGACGGCCTCGCCCGCGTCAGCGCCGCCGGCTGATCCAGCCTAATCAGCGAAGGATGAAGACGACGATGGCTGCCAAACCGCATGTGATCGTCGTCGGCACCGGCATCATCGGCGCCTCCATCGCCTGGCATCTTGCCCGCGACGGCGCCAAGGTCACCGTCGTCGCCGAGGACAATGGCGGCGTGGCCACCCCCTGCTCCTTCTCCTGGATCAACGCCAGCTGGGGCAATCCCGAATTCTACTATCGTTTCCGCCGCCGCTCGATGGCCGAGTGGAAGAGATTGGCCGGCGAACTGCCCGGCCTGCCGCTCGAATGGTGCGGCAGCCTCTCCTGGGACCTGCCGCCGGAGCGGCTGGACGCCTTCATCGCGGAGCATGGCGCCTGGGGCTACGGCATCGAACGCGTCGATGGCGATGCGATCCGTAAGCGCGAACCCCATCTCGCCAATTGCCCCGACCACGCCGTGGTCGTTGCCGAGGAAGGCGCCGTCGAGCCGGTCGCCGCCGCCCGCATGATGCTCGCCGATGCCAAGACGCGCGGCGCAACCGTGATCGACGCCGCCGTGCGCGGGCTGCTGCGCACCGGCGAGCGCATCTCCGGCGTGGTGACGTCTGCGGGTGTGATGGAGGCCGATCATGTCGTGCTCGCCTCCGGCGCCGGCACCGCGCCCTTGACCGCAAGCATCGGCATCACACTGCCGATCGAAACACCCGCCGGCCTCATCGTCCACTCCCGCCCGCATGCAAGGCGGTTGAACGGCCTCGTCATGGCGCCGGAGCTGCACATGCGCCAGACATCGGAGGGCCGCATCATCGCCGGCAGCGATTTCGGCGGCGCGCAGCCGGGCGAGGACCAGCATGCGACGGCGCAAGCCCTGTTCGCCAAGGTGAAGGCCGCACTTACCGAAAGCCAGTCGCTCGCCATGGACGTCTTCACCGTCGGCTACCGCCCGACGCCGAAGGACGGTTTCCCTGTTATCGGCGACGTCTGCGAAGGCCTCTATATCGCCGTCATGCACTCCGGCGTGACGCTGGCGCCGCTGACCGGCCTGCTCGCCTCCAGCGAGATTTTGCAGGGCGAGAGCGATCCGATGCTCACGCCCTTCCGGCCCACCCGCTTCCTCTGACAGCGCGAGAGCACTGACCGAGAAATGCCTTCGGGTATGTTTTAGTGTGTTGCAAGCGATCCCCCCTGCCCCTAACATGCGACACGTTCGATAGCAGGCTATCGGGAATGTGATAGCGCGTTGAGGGCGGATATCGTGATTGAAGTCTCTGCTGTTACCTGTTGGAAACCTGTGTCCGCGGCCGTCTTCTCACGCGTCAGGCGGTGCCAGTGCCGATGAAGCGTAGCCTGCGTTTCTTCCCCAAGGCATCGATCGGTACCTACCTGATCGCGATGGCTGTTGCCGTGGCGCTCCCCATTTTCGCGCTGGTGGCGCTGCTGCTCGGCCAGCTGGAAGACAGCCAGCGTTCGATCCTGAAGCGCGAGACCGCGCAGGACGCGACCGCCCTTGCCCGCACCGTCGATCGCCAGCTGCAGGACATGGCGACAACGCTCAGACTGCTCTCGACCTCGCCAGAACTCGAGCACGACGATTTTGCGGCCTTCCATAACCGCACCGAAACCGCGATGCGCGCCGATACGCTCTACGTGCTGGCAGTGGACAAATCGGGCCAGCTCCTGCTGAACACCCGCGTCGATTACGGTACGCCGCTCGGCAAGGTGGCCAACATCCCATCCGTCGAATCGGTCCTGCGCTCCGGCCGCATCGAGGCATCCGACGTCTTCATGGGCCGTACCAGCGGCGAGTGGGTCTACAACGTCGCCATGCCGGTTAATGTCGGCGACGTCGCGGCCCTGATCGTCACGCAGAATGCCAAGGACCTTGCGAAGCTGGTCTCGACGGAGGGATTGGCGGCCGATTGGTCGGCGGCGATCCTGGACCAGAGCGGCCACGTCGTCGCCTCGGCGGGGGCCACCAGCCTCGCCTTCGGCAAGCCTTTCGATCCGCGCATCCTCCCCGAACTCATCAATTCGAGCGGTGTGTACGAAGACAGCGTCGTCATGCCGAAAGCCCTGCTCGGCTATGCGCAGATCCCCGGCTGGTCGTGGAAGGCCGTGGTCTGGGGGCCGGTCGCCACCGCCCAGGCCTCGATCCTCACGACATGGCGCTTCCTGATCATCGGCGGCATCGCGCTGCTTCTGGTCGCCATCTTCGGCGCCTACATCGTCGCCCGGCAGGTGCGCACCACCATCCGCGCCATCGCCGATATGGCCAACCGCATGGGCGAAGGCCATATCGTAGCGCCGATCGAAACCAGCGTGATCGAGGCCAACCGCGTGGCCGTGGCCCTCTCCAACGCCTCCTTCGACCGCAGCCAGACGGAAGACCGGCTGCATTTCGTCATGAACGAGCTCGTCCACCGCACCAAGAACCTGCTTGCGCTCGCCCAGGCGATGATGCGCCAGATCGCCCGACAGGCGAGCTCGGTCGAGGAATACCAGGCAGCCGTCGCCGACCGCCTCGAGGGGCTGGCGCGCTCGATCCAGCTTCTGACCAGCGAGCAATGGGCCGGCGCGTCGCTGCGCCGCGTCATCGACATCCACCTCGAAGCCTTCCCGCACGCCCTGCAGCAGATCGAGGTGACCGGCACCGATTTCATGTTGAAGCCCGAGGCCGTGCAGAACCTCGGCCTCACCCTGCATGAGCTCGCCACCAACTCGATCAAGTACGGCGCGCTCTCCGTCCCCCAGGGCCGCGTCCGGCTCTATTGGCAGAGCATCCAGGAAGACGAGCACACCGAGGAGATGCTCCGCGTCGTCTGGGACGAGCGCAACGGCCCGCCTGTCACAGCACCCGAGCGCTCCGGCTTCGGCACGACTGTCATCAAGAACCACGCCGCCGCCGCCTTCAGCGGCAGCGTCCATGTCGACTTCCGCCCGGAAGGTCTGCGCTGGGAACTGACGGCGCCGCGCCGCGTGCTGCAGCGCGACTGAAGCAATCCCCCCGCTACACGCGCATGAACGAAATCCGGGCGGTTACCCACCCGGATCCATCACTTTAAGCTCTCTTGAAGTCGCCGGCCGGCCGCGCTTAGCGCAGCAGCACGAGGCCGGCGATGAACACGATCAGCAGCACCACGATGCCGCCGAGCAGGCCGGCGCCGGCGAAGAAGCCGGCGGTCATGCCGAGCAGCAGCGCGATCAGAAACAGCGTGCCGAACTTCGCGGCCGCCAGAAACATGTTGTAGGTCTGCTCGTGCGCTGGATAGTCCATCGGCGCGCCGACTTCGGCGGGTCCGGTATTGTGCTCGGCCATGCTTGTCATCTCCCTGAAACCCCGGCCCGCATCAAGATGCGGCCGCATGACTTTCTCATCCACGCGCTCCCACGCGCAAATGTCCCGCTAGAGGAATTGCACAAAGCCTTCAAAAGCGCAATGCATGAGAATGCCGCGGCCACGCGGCTTTCCCATGCATCGTGCTTAACTGCTTAGAGCGGCAGATCGGTGCCGAACTGGCCCTCGGGCACGAAGCGCGCCGTCGGAATGATGGTCAGTGGCGGCAGCGTGTCGTTCGGGTTGCGCGAGAACATCATCCGCTGTTCGCTGGCGCTGGAGATGAAGAACGGATAGCGGGTCAAAAGCTTGCGCCCGACCTCGATCACGTTGGTCGCCATCAGCGTCATGTCGATGCCGTAGTTCTTCGCCAGCTGGCCGGGCACAATGGTGTCGGCGTAGAAGACGCGCTTGTAGAAGGCGGCATGCGGCGGCCGGCAGAACTGCAGCACCCGGCTGGCGCGGAAATAGGCCGCGGCAACGATCGAGGGGCGCAGCGTGAGATAGGGGATCCAGGAGAGGTCCGCCGTCATCTCGGGATCGGCGGCGAAGCGTGCCGGGTCGATCAGCGTCAGCCCTGCATCGAGCATCGCATCCATCGCCCAGGGGAACGCCCCGCCCGATTGGCTGAGGCGATGGTCGGGTGTCACATAATGGATCCGGACGGTGCTCACCATCTCGCCATAATAGTACAGTCCGAAAACATAGGCATGGCTGTCGAAATCGCTGTCGTCGAGCAGGCCCTTGGGAGCCAGCGCCAGCACGTCGTGCGCCTTGTAGGCCTTGTAGCGCAGGCGTTCCACCTGTGCCAGGTCCTCGTTGCTTTCAACGCGGCGGTATTCGACATTATCGAGAACTTCAAGAATCTTGCGGCTGAAATCACTTACGTTGGAATGTGATCCTGACATTTTGTCCGTCCGTTCGTTAACGGCTTATTAATCATACGATTACGGCCCGGAACGCAAGATTTTAAGATAAATTTAATCGTATTTAAGTTGTTAAGGTTAACGTGCCGCAATCATTAAGAAACAGCTAAAAGCCGCCCGGTTGCAAAGCGGACGGCGTCAGCGGCGATCAGAAGTGGTGAGATGAACGATCAGGCGACGTTGTTGCGGCGGCGCGGCACCGGCGTACGGCGGCCAATCGCCTCCTGCAGCAGCGCGATGTTCTGCGACGGCACCGGCGGCGAGAAGACGTAGCCCTGGACGAGATCGGTCGCGCGGTACTTGTTGAGCAACGCCAGCTGCTCGGTGGTCTCGACACCTTCGGTGACGATCTTGAGCCCGAGTTCGCGGGCAAGGTTGACCGTCCCGCGCAGAAGCTTCAAGCGGCGGCCGTCCTCCACGATATTGCGCAGGAACGAGCGGTCGATCTTGATGATGTCGAGCGGCAGCGTATCGAGATAGCTCAGGCTGGAGAAGCCGGTGCCGAAATCGTCGATGGCGATGGTGATGCCGCTGTTGCGCAGCTCCGCCAGGATCGCGCGTACCGCCGCGGGCTCGTCGATCAGGCAGCTCTCGGTGATTTCGAGGTGCAACCGATCGGGGCTCAGGCCGGAATTCTTCAGCGCCTGCGAGACGACGGCGAGAATATCGTTGTCGCGCAGGTCACGCGCCGAAAGGTTGACGGAGACCGCGATGTGATCCGGCCACGTCATGCAGTCCATGCAGGCCTTCATCAGGATGAAGCGCGTGATGTCGGAGATGATGCCCATGTCCTCGGCAAGGCGAATGAACACATCCGGCGGGATGGCCCCCTTCTCCGGATGCACCCAGCGCGCCAGCGCCTCGGCGCATTCGATGCGCGAGCCGTCGGCCTTGAACATCGGCTGGTAGGCGATGTTAAGCCCGCCGGCAGCCACCGCGTCGCGCAGGTCCGCCTTCAGCTTCTGCTTTTCGATATAGCGGCCGTCCATCTCGCGCTCGAAGCCGGAAATGCCGCCGCGCTCCTTGGACTTGCTCTCGAACAGCGCCAGATCCGCCTTGATGCTCCATTCGTCCATCGCGAAGGCATCGCTTTCGAGGATGGCGAAACCGGCCGAGAGCGACACCAGGAAGGTGACGTCGTCTGCCTCGTAGTTCCCCTGGATTTCGGCATGAACGCGGCGGATCTCCGCATCCATTGCTTCCGCATCCTTGGCATGCGGGAAGAACAGGATGAACTGGTCGCCCATCAGGCGGCCGACGATCGCCTTGCGCGAGCGCTCCTCGATGCGGTTGGCGATGGCGCAGAGCAGCCGGTCGCCGGTGATGTGGCCGCGCATGTCGTTGACATGCTTGAACTCGTCGATGTCGAGAACCATGAAGCCGAGCGGGCCACGCTTCTTCGGATGCTTGTTCAGGTAATCCTGGACGAGGTGGCTGAAATATTCGCGGTTCGGCAGGCCCGTCAGCGCGTCGTAGCGCACCATGTGCAGGATCTTCTGCTCGGCCTTCACGCGGCTCGACACGTCCTCGAAGATCAGCACGGCGCCGCCATCGGCGCGGCGGCTGGCGGAGAACTCGAGCGACAGGTCTTCCGGAAAATGGATGAGCATGCGCGACAGCTTGCCCTCGGCGACATGTGTCATCTGCCGCAGGATAAGCTCAGGCTGCGAGGAATCCATGAAATTGTAGCGCGCGCCATAGCGCAGCACGGCACCGAGATCGCGGTCCTTCAACCGGTCCGGCGCACCGATCTTCAGGAGTTCGCATGCCTTGCGGTTCACCACCTGGATGCGGTTTTCCGCGTCCACCATGACGAGCCCGTGCGGCATGTTGTTGAGCGCCGTATCGAACCGGTCGGCGATCGAGGTGATCTCGCGCCGCGCGATGACGTTCTCATAGAGGAACTCGCGCACGCCGTTGGCCATCGCCCGGGTGGTCAGCCAGAAGGGAATGAGGAAAATGGACAGGATGCCGCGATAGAAATCCATCGCCATCAGGCTGCAGATGATCATCGGCAGGCAGCAGGAGAAGGTCTGCAGGTCGACCGCCATGCGCGACCCGTAGTTGCGCCCGACGACGGAAACCATGGTCGCCATCGTCACCGAGATGCTGGCAAGCTCCGAGAAGCTGTCGTGCACCATGAAGATCGCATAGCCGCTGCAGATGCCGAGCAGCGTCGTCGTGCAGGCCGCCCCCGCGACAAGTATCCGCTCCCAATGCTCGATGCCGGCATGCGACAGCGTCTGCTTGTCGACGCGGTCGAACTGGCGGAAAATGATCATGCGTGCGCAGAAGACGAGGAGAAAGCCTGCGGCAAGCCATAGATAGAGGGTGGTGCCGGTCTTGAAGGCAATGGCCAGGCAGGTCGCGATGTGAACGATGACACCGGCGAGCAACGTCATGCGGTTTCCCGAAAGGGAACTCACAAACGAGAGATATACATCCGTAGGGACCCTGCTCGGGCTATCTGGCTTCATCCAATATTTTCCCTGTACCGCAGCACCCTACCGCCAACCCTTTAAAAATTGATTTCAGGGCACCCATACATTTGGTGGATTTTTCTACAACCTTAACAAGAACAACCTTGGGAATTTGCTGTTTTTGCAGCTTCACGGGGATGTTTCACAATAAGGCGGTCCATCCACAAGTTGTTATCACCCTCGCCGGCAAGTGCGGCTGGCGGTCCGCCCTCGATCGCCCGCGATATAAGACTATAATCCAACATCCGGGCTTTCCGCTTCCAATTTCAGGGTCCCTGATCTACCACTTGAGGTGGGAGAGCATGGGGTAAAACCCATGAAATAGGAGGGGGAAAGGCATGCCGGTTTTTCTAGCCGCCAGCCGGCTGATCGATGCTGTCAGCCAGTTCATGGGCAAGCTGTCCGAATATATGGTGCTGTTCTGTTGCCTGATCAGCGCCGCCAACGCGCTGATTCGCTACACCTTCAATTACAGCTCCAACGGCTGGCTCGAGATCCAGTGGTATCTCTTCGCCTTCGTCGTCGTGCTCGGTGCGGCCCATACGCTCAGAATGAATGAACATGTCCGCGTCGACCTGATCTATGGCTCGGTGTCGGACCGGGCGCGTCTGTGGATCGACACGATCGGGCTGATCGTCTTCCTGCTTCCGGCCTGCATCTTCCTCACATGGCTCTGCTGGCCCTTCTTCTGGCTCTCCTATGTCCAGCACGAGGTCTCCTCCAATGCCGGCGGCCTGATCCGCTGGCCGGTCAAGCTCATCCTGGTCGCCGGCTTCGGCCTTTTGACGCTGCAGGGTCTCTCCGAGCTGATCAAGCGCATCGCCGCGCTGACAGGTCATTTGGTCGTCGAGACCAAATACGAAAAGCCGCTGCAGTAACCGCGACCGGGAGGAAAGCCATTGTTCGACTTCGGCATCATTCCGCCGGCCATGTTCGTGGGCATGGTCCTGTTCATGCTCTACGGTTTCCCGGTCGCCTTCTCGCTGGCCGCCGTCGGCCTGTTCTTCGGCATCATCGGCGTCGCCACCGGCCATTTCAGTGAGGCCTTCCTGCAGGCGCTGCCGCTGCGCTTCTTCGGCATCGTCTCCAACGATCTGCTGCTCGCCATCCCCTTCTTCACCTTCATGGGCGCCATCCTGGAGCGCTGCGGCCTGGCGGAAGATCTGCTCGAGGGCATGGGCAAGCTCTTCGGCCGCATCCCCGGCGGCCTTGCCTATGCGGTCATCCTCGTCGGCGCGGTGCTCGGCGCCATCACCGGAACGGTCGCAGCCTCCGTCATCACAATGGGCGTTATCTCGCTGCCCATCATGCTGCGATACGGCTATAGCCCGCGGCTCGCCACCGGCGTGATTGCCGCATCCGGCACCATCACCCAGGTCATCCCGCCCTCGCTCGTCCTCGTCGTGCTCGCCGACCAGCTCGGCAAGTCGGTGGGCGACATGTATCTCGGCGCCATCGGCCCCTCGATCCTGCAGGTGGCGATCTTCATGATCTACATCCTGATCCTGTCGATCGTAAAACCCGCCTCCGTGCCGCCGCTCCCCAAGGAAGTGCGCGGCGATTTCACCTGGGCGCTGCTCTTCAAGGTGTTGTCGGGGATGGTGCCCTCGATCGTGCTGATCTTCCTCGTCCTCGGCACCATCTTCATGGGTCTTGCGACTCCCACCGAAGCCGGCGCGCTCGGCGTCGTCGGCGCCATGGCGCTGGCCGCCATGCACCGCCGCCTGACCTGGCCGCTGATGCAGGAGGCGATGCGCTCCACCATGCACATCACGTCCATGGTGGTGATGATCCTCATCGGCTCCACCTGCTTCAGCCTCGTCTTCCAGGGCATGGACGGCTCGCGCTGGATCGAGCACATGCTATCCGGCATCCCCGGCGGCCCGGTGGGCTTCCTGATCTTCGTCAACATCTTCATCTTCGTGCTGGCCTTCTTCCTCGATTTCTTCGAGATCGCCTTCATCGTCATCCCGATGCTGGCCCCGGTCGCCTCCGCACTCGGCATCGACCTGATCTGGTTTGGCGTGCTGATCTGCGTCAACATGCAGACGAGCTTCATGCACCCGCCCTTCGGCTTCGCGCTCTTCTATCTGCGCTCGATCGCCGACCGCAGCGTCAAGACCTCCGATATCTACATGGGCGCCCTGCCCTGGGTCGGCATGCAGCTCATCCTGGTTGCCATCGTGATCTTCTGGCCGCAATCGGTAACCTACTGGCTGAAGAAGGGGCCGGAGGTGGACCTGAATTCTATCAAGATCGAGGTCCCCGGCTTTGGCGGCAACGGGCTTGGCACTCCACCCGGAATGCCGGGCCTGGCGCTGCCGCCGATGAACGGCTTGCCGGGACAGCCGCCGGCGCAGGTGAAACCTGCGCAGCCGGATTTGAGCCAGCCGCCGGTGATCAAGTAGGGCAGTAAGGAAGTCCCCTCCCCAACCCCTCCCCACAAGGGGGAGGGGCT
>UBJO01000029.1 GCA_900465665.1 Hyphomicrobiales bacterium | reverse complement strand
CACCAATCCCACTCACACCCCCCGCCGATTCCCCCACAACAACACATGCAGCTGCGGCAGCACCCTCGCCTCGAACCACCGATCCTCGGTCACCTTCCCCACCAGCCACAACATCCGCTCCATGATCCCGTCGATATCGATCCTGGCATCATCGTCATCGGCAGGCGGTGGCGTGTGGTTGCCCGGCTGCAGATAGACCGGCAAATCCGGATACCGTCCCGCAACCTCCCGCGCATATCGATAATCCCGCTCATCGAACACCACGATCTTCAACGCAACCTCAGGCCCGCCGGCAGCCTTCCGCAGACAGTCCTCGAACTGCCCCCAATCCGTCTCCATGCCGCTCGACGGCGGCTTCGGGCTCAAGACCAGCGTGTCGAGATCGGCAAACCAATCCCTGGCGACACTGCCCTGCGTCTCCAGCGCGAACCGATAGCCCTCGCCATGGCCGCGCGCAATCAGCGGCCCGAGCGGCTGGATCGCCGGATTGCCGCCGGAGAGCGAGACGGTCAGCGGCTGCCCGCCCGAGAGCGAAACGACCTCGGCCCAAATCTCCTCCACCAACATCGGCGTCCATTGATCGCGATATTCGCTGTCGACGGCATGCAGCGTGTCGCACCACGAACAGCGGTAATCGCAGCCGCCGGTACGCACAAACACCGTCGGCAGGCCGATCAGCACCCCCTCGCCCTGGATGGTCGGCCCGAAGATCTCGCTGACGCGGATCTTGTGATCGGCGCTCATGGCCGATACTCCGCCCACGTCTTCGGCGTCTCGCTGACCCGGACGGCCGACGTTTCCGGCAGGATCGCCTTACACCAGTCGTAAAAGTGCTTGGCGAGATATTCCGACGTCACCCGATCATGACCAAGCACCTCGTTCAGATGCCGGTGGTCGAAACGATCGTCGATATAGCGCTTCAGCGGGGCAAGCTCGTGATAATCGCGCACGAAGCCGTCCGCGTCGAGCTCTGACGCGGCAAGCTCTACGACGACGATATAGTTGTGGCCATGCAGCCGCGCGCACTGGTGATCGGCGGGCAGGTGCGAGAGCTGATGCGAGGCGGAGAAGTGGAATTCCTTGGTAATGCGGAACACGGGGTTACACCTCCGTGGCCGAGAAGCCCGATGTCGCCGACTTCCAGAAATCCGCGTCCTCGTACTCCGTCGGGTCCGCGACGCCAGCCAGATGGAAGGCCTCGCGCCGCTCGACGCAGGTGCCGCAGCGCCCACAATGGCGCGCCCCGCCCTTGTAGCACGACCACGTCTCCGCAAACGGCGTGCCGTGCTTTGCCCCATCCGTGACGATATCAGCCTTGGTGGCATTGACGTAGGGCGCCTGCAGCTTGACGCTGGCATAGCCGTCCAGCGCGGCATCCTGCATCACCTGAAACGCGTCGATGAAGCCGGGGCGGCAATCGGGATAGATGAAGTGATCGCCGCCATGCACGGCAACGGCAACGGCATCCGCCTTCTGCGCGGCGGCAAGCCCGAAGGCGATGGCGAGCATGATGGCGTTGCGGTTCGGAACCACCGTCGCCTTCATGGTTTCCTCGGCATAGTGGCCGTCGGGCACGTCGATATTGTCGGTCAGCGCCGAGCCGGTGAGATGGCTGCCGATCGGCCTGATGTCGATGATCTGATGCGGCACGCCGAGCCGCTTTGCGCAGGCGGCGGCATAGTCGAGTTCCTTGCGGTGACGCTGGCCGTAATCGAACGAGAGCAGGCCGATAAGTTGCTGTTCCGCGGCGATCCTGTGCGCAAGCGAAACGGAGTCCAATCCGCCGGAGCAGATGACGATAGTCTTCATGATGTTTGATCCCTTGTTTTGACCGGGTGGGCTGCGACCGGATAGGCGCGTTCTAGGCCAAAGGGACCGCATTGTGAAGAACCAATCGAACCCCCATATTTGATGGGTAACGCGGCACGACTACCTGAGAGCGTGGCTTTTGAAATCGTCTCGGCTAAGGTGCGGCTATTCGATTCGGATTTGGGAGGTATTTCATGGTTTTGGGCGGCTTCGACATCGTGGTCATCGCGCTGGTGGTCTTCGTCATCCTGGTGCTCTTCGCCGGCATCAAGACGGTCCCGCAGGGTTATCAGTACACGGTCGAACGCTTCGGCCGCTACACCCGCACGCTGGGTCCCGGCCTCAACATCATCACCCCCTTCATCGAGCGCGTCGGCGCCCGCATGAATGTCATGGAGCAGGTGCTCGACGTTCCGACGCAAGAAGTCATCACCCGCGACAATGCCTCCGTCTCGGCCGATGCAGTCGCCTTCTACCAGATCCTCAATGCCGCCCAGGCGGCCTACCAGGTCTCCAACCTCGAAAACGCCATCCTCAACCTGACCATGACCAACATCCGCTCGGTCATGGGCTCGATGGACCTCGACGAGCTGCTTTCCAACCGCGACGCCATCAACGACCGCCTGCTGCGCGTCGTTGACGATGCCGTCCAGCCCTGGGGCATCAAGGTCACCCGCGTCGAGATCAAGGACATCCAGCCGCCGCGCGATCTCGTCGACGCCATGGCCCGCCAGATGAAGGCCGAGCGCGAGAAGCGCGCCCAGGTGCTGGAGGCCGAAGGCTCAAGAAACGCGCAGATCCTGCGCGCCGAGGGCGCCAAGCAGTCGGCGATCCTGCAGGCGGAAGGACAGCGCGAATCCGCCTTCCGCAACGCCGAGGCGCGCGAACGTCTGGCCGAGGCCGAGGCCAAGGCCACCAAGATGGTGTCGGAAGCGATCGCCGCCGGCGACGTGCAGGCGATCAACTACTTCGTGGCGCAGAAATACACAGAGGCGCTGACCGCTATCGGCTCGGCCACCAATTCCAAGGTCGTGCTGATGCCGATCGAGGCCTCGTCAATCATCGGCTCGCTGAGCGGCATCGGCGCCATTGCCAAGGAAGTCTTCGGCGGCGGCGACACTCCGCCGGCAGCCCCTGCCCCGCGTCAGGTTCAGGCACCGCGCACCACGCCGCAGGTCAACCCGTTCAACCAGAACCCGGAGCGCTGATAGATGCTGGCCGCCATCACATCGGAATTGGGGCCATGGAGCTGGTGGGTCGTCGGCCTCGTGCTGCTCGCCGCCGAGATGCTGGTGCCCGGCTTCTTCCTCGTCTGGATCGGCCTTGCGGCAATCGCCGTCGGCGCGCTGTCGCTGCTCTTCTGGGATAGCGCCTTCTGGGTCTGGCAGCTACAGGCGATCCTGTTCGCCGCCTTCGCCGTCGCCGCCACTTTCATCGGCCGCAAGCTGACGCGCGATCATGGCGAGACGGACGAGCCCTTCCTCAACCAGCGCGGCGCCAGCCTCGTCGGCCGCACGGCCACGCTCGCCGAGCCGATCACCGAGGGCCGCGGCCGTATCAAGCTGGATGACACGCAATGGAAAGTGAGCGGCCCGGATCTGCCCGTGGGCGCGCGCGTCAAGGTCATATCAAGCAACGGCCGCGACCTGACGGTCGAGGAAGCCTGATCTCGATCAAGCTGGCCTTGATCCCGATCAAGCTGGCCTTGATCAGGCCACGCCGATCCTGAGAAGATCGTGGAAATGAATGAGCCCGACCGGCTTGTTGTCATCATCGACGACGATGAGCGCGCCGATGCTGTGCTTGTTGAGCAATGCCAGCGCCGCGGTCGCCAGGACATTCGGCTTCACCGTCTTCGGCGAACGCGTCATGATATCGTCAACCACGAGCTCCGAAAGGTTGCGCGACAGATTGCGCGCCATGTCGCCCTCGGTGACGATACCGCAAAGCCGGCCGTCATCGTCCAAAATGCCGACGCAGCCGAAATGCTTGCGCGATAGCGTCGAGATCGCCTCCGGCAGCGGTGTGCCCTTGGCAACCAGCGGCACGCGCTCGCCAGTGTGCATGACGTCGGCGACGTGGCTCAAGGCCGCACCGAGCTTGCCGCCGGGATGGAACACATGGAAATCGCGCGCCGTAAAGCCACGCGCCTCCAGAAGAGCGATTGCCAGTGCATCGCCGAGCGCCAGCTGCATCATGGTCGACGTGGTCGGCGCCAAGCCGTGCGGGCAGGCTTCCTCGACATTCGGCATCAACAGCACGACATCGGAGGCCTTGGCCAGCGATGAGTCCGGCGAGCAGGTCATGGAGATCAGCGGAATGGAGAAGCGGCGCGTATAGGCGATCACGTTGCGCAGTTCCGCGCTCTCGCCGCCCTTCGACAGCGCCAGCACCGCATCCCCCAGCCCCACCATGCCGAGATCGCCGTGATTGGCCTCGGCGGCGTGCATGAAGAAGGCGGGCGTTCCTGTTGATGCCAGCGTCGCGGCGATCTTGACGCCGATATGGCCGCTCTTGCCGACGCCGGTGACGATCACCCGCCCCGAAATCCCGCCGATCGTTTCGACGGCCTGCATGAAAGGCCCGGCGAGATCGCCGTCAAAGGCCTGTTCGAGGGACACCAACGACTGTCGTTCGGTGGCGAGTGTGCGCCTGGCCGAGTCGATCACGCCGTTGTCGATGAGATTTACCGCTCGCTTGATCATCGCCATCCGTTAGCCGCTTTCCAGCGCGGTGTCCACCATAGCGGCGGATTGAGCACCGCCTTCGGCCAAATGGCAACGAATGGTTAACCACGAGGCTTTACGTTCGGGTAACCACTTCGAAGCATGCCGAGCGCGACCATATGGGCCATTGGAGACATACGAGCAGTCTGACGCCGCTCCGCGCGGCGGGCGTTGCCGTGTCTGTGGTGTTGGCAGGTCTTGAGCTCGCAGCCCCCACTTCGGCGCTCGCCCAATCGGCCCGCACGGCCGCATCCTCCTCCCCGCTCTCCCAGTCCGCCTACATCGCCACCCCCGATGCCACGGGCGATCAACCGGATGACGGCACGGCCATACCCGGCGCCACGGCCTCCGCCGACGACCCGGCCAATGCGAACGACGGCACCGCCAACGCCACCACCGCGACCACACGGCAAACCACATCGGGCGACCAGCCGAGCGATGAGACCACCGGCTCCATTCTCGACGAAGACATGATGCGGCTGAACACCCGCGAGGCGCCGCTCGACGAGCGCAGGCCGCGCAAGCCCGACGTCAATCTCTCGACCGAGGAAACGCCTGGCATCCGCGTCGGCACCTTCGTGCTGCGCCCGACCGTGACGCAGAGCATCAACACCGAGACGCAGAAGGACGGCGACGTCAAGCAGACGCGCGCCTTCCTCGAAACCGACATGAAGACGACGCTGACGTCGGACTGGGCGCTGCATCAGCTGCTGATCACCAGCGAGGGCGCCTGGCAGAAGAATGTCAGCGGCGAAGGCGAGGAGCAGCCGGACTTCCGGATCAACGGCGATCTGAGGCTCGATCTCCCCGAGGAAACCACGGCCCACATCACCGGCGGCTACCACTTCTACCGCGAAGACACCGACGACCCGAACGCCATCCAGAACGCCGACCAACAATCCGACGTGCAGGAGTTCACCCTAGGCGCCTCGATCGAGCGCGACTTCGGCATCCTGCGCGGCAGCACCGGCATCGATTTCACCCGCACGATCTATTCCGACGCCACGCTGTCTGATGGCACCGTGGTATCCCTCAGCGACCGCGACCAGACATCGGGCACCCTGCGCGGCCGCATCGGCTACGAGCTCTCGCCGGCCCTGATCCCCTTCC
This sequence comes from Hyphomicrobiales bacterium, assembly GCA_900465665.1. Taxonomy (GTDB): domain Bacteria; phylum Pseudomonadota; class Alphaproteobacteria; order Rhizobiales; family Rhizobiaceae; genus Rhizobium. The sequence continues at coordinate 34,544 of UBJO01000029.1, read as the reverse complement.
TCGAAGGCAATGTCGGCAAGACGGTGTATGACCAGACGACGGACGTGGCGGGCTACCAGCGCTCCGGCGACAGCTACGGCGCCAAGGTCGGCGTCGAGGTGGATCTCGGCGAAAAGCTGCGAGGCGAAGTGGGCGTCGGCTACGAGATCGCCAGCTTCGACGACAACAGGCTCTCCGATATCGACGCAACCGTGCTCGATGCCAGCGTCCGCTGGTCGCCTCTGCGTGGCACGGATATCGATTTCGGCCTGCAGACCAGCCTGCAGCCATCCACCACGCCGGGTGTCGCCGGCTATATCTCGCGCGCCATGACGACGACGGTCACGCATCAGCTGCGCGACAATCTGGTCGGAACCTTCCTGGGTGGGATAACCTTGCGCGACTATCCGTCGGATAGCACGATCAGCGACGAGACGGTCTATACGACCAGCGCCGGCCTGACCTGGAACATCAACCGATATCTCGATCTGACGAGCACCATCGGCTACGAACTCACCTCCAGAAAAGTCGGCGCCGACTCGCAGCAATGGCGAGCCGGCGTCGGTTTGAAGCTCAAACGCTGAGAGCAATCGGGAAGACCGCGCTGCGGCCTCCCCTTCGATCGCCTGATATCAGAGACCCTTGAGCAGGTCCTTGAAGCCTTCGATCACTGTCGGGCGGATATCCGCACGCTCGAGCGCGAAGGCGACGTTGGCGAGGATGAAGCCATCCTTGGCGCCGCAGTCATAGGTCGTGCCCTTGAAGTGGTAACCGGCGAAAGCCTGGTCCTTCAGGAGCTTCAGCATGCCGTCGGTGAGCTGAATCTCGTTGCCGGCGCCGCGTTCCTGAGTTTCCAGGATCTTGAACACTTCGGGCTGCAGGATGTAGCGGCCGTTGATGAAGAAGTTCGACGGCGCGGTGCCCTTGGCGGGCTTTTCGACCATGCCGGTGATGCGGAAGCCGTCACCGATCGCGTCGCCGACGCCGACAATGCCGTACTTGTGGGCCTGATCGGGCGCGCACTCTTCGACGGCGATGATGTTGCCGCCGCTCTGGGCATAAAGGTCGATCATGCCCTTCATGCAGCCCTTGGCTTCGCTCTTCATGATCATGTCGGGAAGCAGCAGCGCGAAGGGCTCGTCGCCGATGATCTCGCGGGCGCACCATACGGCGTGACCGAGGCCGAGCGGCTCCTGCTGGCGCGTGAAGCTCACGGTACCGGCCTTGGGAAGCTGGCCTGCGAGCAGGGTGATTTCGGCGTTCTTGCTGCGCTCGCGCAGCGTCTGCTCAAGCTCGAAATGGATGTCGAAATAGTCTTCGATGATGTGCTTGTTACGGCCCGTCACGAAAACGAAATGCTCGATCCCGGCTTCCAGCGCTTCATCCACCACATACTGAATGATCGGCTTGTCGACGACAGTCAGCATTTCCTTCGGAACGGCCTTCGTGGCCGGAAGGAAGCGCGTGCCGAGACCGGCGACCGGGAATACAGCTTTGCGAACTTTTTTATGCTCTGCCACACAGGCCTCCTGCGATGATTCTAACGCTTGAAATATAACGCGATTTTGATCGGATTAGATGAGATTTGCTACGGTTTTGCAAATAGTGACTGTGTTCGTGCGTCATGGTAAAGAATTTGTTGACTCCGTTCGGGTAGTCTCAGGCCTGAGCGGAATTTTTGCGCTCTGCTGTGCCTGAAACGAAAGGACGGATGACCGCCGATGACTCAAAATCACAAAATCTCCCTTCGTGGTCTTGCATTCGCATTCATCATGACCGCATCCGCCAGTCTGGCGCCTGTTAACGCCATGGCTGACCAGCGGTTCCAGAAGTGGATCGCGGACTTCTATCAAACTGCCGCTCAAAATGGCATCAGCAAGGCAACTTATCGTAAAGCTTTCGCCGGCGTCAGCGACCCTGACCCGACGGTGCTGGAAAAGGCTGCCTATCAGCCTGAATTCACGACGAAAATCTGGGATTACGTGGATTCTCGCGTAAATCCTTATACCGTCCAGATCGGCCGCAAGATGATGGCCAAACACGCCTCTACGTTGAATTGGATCGAGCGTAACTTCGGTGTCGACAAGACGATTCTCCTGGCGATCTGGTCGATGGAATCGAACTACGGCGCCGTTCTCGAGAAGGACGACAGGCTGCATTACGTGCCCCGCGCGCTGGCGACGCTCGCCTATGCCGACGCCAAACGCGCCAAGTTCGCGCAGAAGCAGCTGATCGCCGCCCTGAAGATTCTGCAGAACGGTGACATCTCGCCAGATGGCATGACCGGCTCCTGGGCCGGCGCCATGGGCCACACCCAGTTCATTCCCACCAGCTACCTGCTCTACGCCGTCGACGCCGATGGCAACGGCCACCGCGACATCTGGAACTCGGTTCCCGATGCACTCGCCACCTCCGCCAATCTCCTGAAGAAGAACGGCTGGGATTTCGGCAAGACCTGGGGCTACGAAGTCCAGGTTCCATCGAGCGCACTGAAGCACGTCGGCAAGACCATGACGCTGTCGCAGTGGGCAGCCCTCGGCCTGAAGCGCCCGAGCGGCATGGGCTTCAAGGACGGCTCCGGCAAGGCGGTCTTGAAAATGCCTGCCGGCAATGACGGCCCGGGCTTCCTGATGACCAGCAACTTCTACACCATCAAGAAGTACAATGCCTCCGACAGCTACGCCATCGCCGTCGGCCTGCTTGCCGACGAGATCGCCGGCTATGGCGGCATGAAGCAGCGCTGGCCGCGCCCGGATGGCACGCTCGACGTCAAGGAGAAGTTCGAGCTGCAGACCCGCCTGAAGGCGCTCGGCTATTATGACGGCGAAGTCGACGGCAATTTCGGCAGTGGTTCCAAGGCCGCGATCGCCGCTGTCCAGGGCCGCATCGGCATGCAGGCGGATGGCGAACCCTCGCTGCCGCTCCTGAACGCGCTTCGCAAGTAGCCGTCACGTCGCGATCAAAAACACGCGCACCGCGCTTTGGGGTGTGGACGCCCGTCCCGCTCCATGAGAAAATAAGCGTCGATGCAGGGCGGCCGATATGCGTAAACGAGTAGATCAGACAACAGCCAAGAGTGGCGTTCGCGGCATGCTCCGCTGGGGCGCGTTGGGCGCGGCGGTGCTGGTCTTTTCCACTTCTGTCCTCCCTCCCGTTTCGGCCGAAGCCCAGGAACAGCGCTATTATCAGCGCCGCTCGCTCATGGATTTCTTCTTGGGCCGCCGCTACATCGACGAGGCCCCGCAGGCGCCCGACCAATACACGCAGCCGCGCGCCGTACCCCAGCGCAAGAAGAAGGCGCCGCCCAAGGCCACCGTCTCCACGCCACGCGCGGCACCCGTGATCGCCCCGGAAGAGAAGGTCGTCGAGAAGCTCGACAATGCCCAGAAGATCCTTGTCGTCGGCGACTTCCTGGCCGGCGGCCTCGGTGTGGGAATGGACGCGGCCTTCCAGGATTCGCCGGGCATCCTCATAGAGACCCACAGCAATGTGGCCTCCGGCCTCGTGCGCGACGATTATTACGACTGGCCGACGCAGCTCACAAAATTCATGGATGAGGCCAAGCCCGCCATGGTCGTCGTCATGCTCGGCGCCAACGACCGCCAGCAGATGGTGACCGATGTCGGCAAGGAGAAGTTCCGCACCGATGGCTGGTACACCGAATACCAGCGCCGCGTTCTCGCCTTCGGCAAGGCGGTGACGGCTAGAAAGATCCCGCTACTCTGGGTCGGCCTGCCGGCCTTCGACTCGCCTTCGATGATGGCGGATGCGGCGCAGATGAATCAGGTCTACCGCAAGCAGGTGGAATCGATCGGCGGCGAGTTCGTCGATATCTGGGATGGCTTCGTCAGCGAAAGCGGCGATTTCATCGTCACCGGCTCCGACATCAACGGCCAGCAGGTGCGCCTGCGCACCTCCGACGGCATCAACATGACCGATGCCGGCCGCCGCAAGGTCGCATTCTATGTCGAAAAGCCGGCCCGCCGCATTCTCGGCACCCAGGCCAGCCCCGATCTCGTGCGCCTCGACAACAGCGGCGCGCCGGCGATCGGCCTCTCGTCGAACCCGGCCGATCACACCGACCCGATCGCGCTTTCGGACCCCAACCTCGACGGCGGAACGGCGCTTCTCGGCGGCGCTGCCATCCCAGTCAGCGCCACGAAGTCGCCGCGCGACAAGCTGGTGCAGGATGGCGAGATGGCCAAACCGCCGGCCGGTCGCGTCGACGACTACAGCCGCCCCGCCGCCAAATCGACGGCCGAGGTCTCGGTCAAGTAAAAGCGGGCGCTCACACGCCCGCCTCCCTGTCTTAGTTTGGTTGTCTCAGCTCGGAAAATCCGCGCTCAGCGTCACATCCGCCCAAGCATCGAAATTCGACCGCAGCGCATCCAGCCGCTCGCGCGCGATCTTCAGCGCCGGCGCGCCCAGCAGCAGACGCAACGGCGGCTCCTTCGCCTCGTAGGCGGCAATGACGGCCGCTGCGGCACGCGCCGGATCACCCGGCTGGTTGCCCGAGACAGCACGGGTCGCGGCCCTTCGCTTGCCCGCCGTCTCGGCGTAGTCGTCAATCACGGTCGCGGATTCGATCATCGAACTCCCAGCCCAATTGGTGCGAAACGCGCCCGGCTCCAGAATGGTGACTTTGATCCCGAGCGGCGCCACCTCGTGAGAGAGCGATTCCGACAGTCCCTCAACCGCGAATTTGGTGGCGTGATAATAACCGGTCGCCGCGAACGCCACGAGGCCGCCGAGCGACGAGGTGTTGAACACATGCCCGCAACGTCGCCCGCGCATGCCGGGAAGCACCCGCTTGGTCACCGCAATCAGGCCGAAGACATTGGTCTCGAACTGGTCGCGGATTTCCTGATCGTCGCCCTCCTCGATCGCCGCGAGATAGCCGTAGCCGGCATTGTTGACCAACACGTCGATGCCGCCGAAATGCTTCTCCGCCGCAGCGACTGCCTCGTCGATCGACGCCTTGGAGCGCACATCGAGCGCAAGCGGCAGCACATGATCGCCGTAGCGCGCGACCAGATCGTCGAGCGCGCCGGGCTTGCGCGCCGTAACAGCCGCCCGCCAGCCGCGCGCCAATACGGCTTCGGCCAAGGCGAGGCCAAGCCCCGAGGAAGCGCCGGTAATGAACCAGATGGGGGAAGTCTCAGTCATGTCGTCTCCTTCCGGGCCTCTCGGCCCATTCTTTTATTGAGCCTTAGCGCCGGCGCAGGATCATGCCGCCATGGTGCAGCGTGTCGCGATCGACGAAATCGCCGTCGGCGGTGAAGCCGGTGTCGTCCCAGTAATCGATATGGGCGCCACGAACCTCGTAGCGCCCCTGATAGGCGCTCTCGCGGTTGCCGCGCGCCTCGTCGTATCGGCCGTTCGCCAGAAGCTCGTGCCGAACCCGGCCGTCATCGGTGATCCACATGCCGACATAGGGGTGATCGCTCATCATCTCTCTCCTCTTCCGGCCTCGCAGGGCCGATGCGTTTGCAGGCGACGGCTCTTCCGTCTTGCCATGGGATGAGAGATAGGGGCGACATTGGCATCGAACGAGTTGCCAATCAGAGATAGCTTGGTTAGTTATTCTAACCAATGAGCGACCAGTTTGAAGGTATCTCCGTTTTCCTTGCCGTCGCGGAAGCGCGCAATTTCCGCGTCGCCGCCGAGCGGCTGGGCGTGACCCGCTCCGCCGTCAGCCAGGCGCTGCAGCGGCTGGAAGACCGGCTGGGCGTCACGCTCGTCCAGCGCACCACGCGCAGCGTGCGGCTGACGGAGGCGGGCGAGCTGTTCCAATCCCTGGTGAAGGAGCCTGCGAACCGCGTGACCGAGGCGATCGAAGCCGTACGCGAGGTCCGCGCGCGGCCGTCCGGCCTGCTGCGCATCGCGGTGTCGTCCATCGCCGAACGCGTCATCTCCGGCCCGCTGCTGGCAGGCTTCATGGCGAAATATCCGGAGCTGCGGTTGGATATCACCATCACCGACGGCGAATTCGATATCGTCGAGGCCGGCTTCGACGCAGGGATCAGGCTGGGCGAGGTGATCGAGCAGGACATGGTGGCCGTGTCCGTCTCTTCAGCCCAGCGCCAGTGCGCCGTCGCATCACCCGATTACATCGCGCGACGCGGCGCGCCGCAACATCCCCGCGATCTCGTCGATCACGTCTGCATCGGCTGGCGCCCCAGACCCGACACCGCCCCCTATCGCTGGGAATTCACCGAGAACGGCCGCGATTTCGATGTCGCGGTCGATCCCGACATGACCACCAACGACATGGGCATGATGCTGCGCATGGCCTCGTCAGGCGCCGGCATAACCTTCGGCATGGTCGAGACCTTCGCGCCCCATATCGCGCGCGGCGAACTCGTGCCCCTGCTTGAGACCTACTGCCCGCCCTTCGACGGCTTCTACATCTACTACCCCCGCCGCCATCGCCAGCCGCAGAAGCTGCGCGTGCTGGTCGATCACCTCTCAAGCAGGGGCTGACTGCGGGCGTACCGAGCCGGCGGCACGCCCGCATATCGCGAAAAGGCGACGCTGAACGCGCTCGCCGAGCCATAACCCACGCGCTCCGCCACCTCATCCATCGCGAGTTCGCGACCGCGCAACAGCTGCTTGGCGAGCGCCATGCGCCAAGCCAGCAGATACTCCATCGGCGGCAGGCCGACGACACGGCTGAAACGCGCGAAGAAGGCCGATCGTGAGAGCGACGCCTCGGTCGCGAGATCCGCCACGGTCCAGGGATGGGCTGGCCGCTCATGCAGCGCGTGCAGTGCTGCCGCCAGCCGTTCATCCGCGAGACCACGGCTGAGGCCGGGCGCGCCTGTCGGCTGCGTGCCGGATCGGAGCGCCTCGATCAGCAACACCTCCAGCAACCGCTCGAGCACCAGCTCCCGCCCCGGCCGCTGCTCGCGCGTCTCCTCGCCGACCAATTGCATCAGTGTCGCCAGACGCGGTTCGCCGCGAACGACAACGACATCGGGCAGCAGCGAAACCAGAAGCGCCGTGTCAGGCGAGCCGAAGCTGCAATGCCCGATGCGCATGCGCAGATCCGCCGGCCCATCGGGGCGACCGGCGCGGAAGCGACCGTCACTCATCTGTTTTGGAACGACGGCGGGCAAGCCGCGCGGCGCATCGATGCTCTCATTGACGAGATCACGCATGGCCGGCACCAGGACGAAGTCGCCGGCCTCAAGAATGAACGGCGGCTCTTCCCCGAATGTCACACGACAGCGCCCCTCGATGACAGCGCAATAGAAGGGCTCGCCCGTGGCCTCGCGTTCGATCCGCCAGAGGCCGGCGCATTCGACCAGCTTCGAGAAACGCGCGGCGGGCTGCAGCAGGGTGACGATTTCAGCAAGGGGATCAATGGCCACAATCAGGACTATCGCTAAAGAAATGGAGACTTTAGCCTATATCAAGTCTCGCACGCGGTCACTACCCTGCAATCATCCTTTTCAATTGGAGATGCAGATGCCCACGATATTGATCACCGGTTGCTCGTCCGGCTTTGGCCTGGAGACAGCGAAACTCTTTCTCGATCGCGGCTGGGACGTGATCGCGACGATGCGCAAGCCCGACCCCGACCTGCTGCCGGCCTCCGAACGCCTGCGCGTTCTGCCGCTCGACGTCACGGACCCTGCAAGTATCGCGGAGGCCGTGGCCGCAGCCGGTCATATCGACGTGCTGGTCAACAACGCCGGCTTCGGCGCCCCTTCCCCCATCGAGCTCACCGCGCCTGAGACCGTGCGCTCCCTGTTCGAGACAAACACGATCGGCACCTTGGCAATGGTCCAGGCCGTCGTGCCGCAGATGCGCCAGCGCCGCGCGGGCGTTGTCATCAACGTCACGTCGACGGTGACGGTGAAGACGCTGCCGGTCATCGGTGTCTATCGAGCCAGCAAGGCCGCCGTGAACGCGCTGACGGAATCCTTGGCGGTCGAGATGGAGCCCTTCGGCGTGCGGGTGCATATCGTTCTGCCGGGTCGCTCGCCAACCACCCGCTTCGGCGAAAACGCCCGCCCCCATTTCCGTGGCCTCGATGACGCCGACTATGCGCCGATGCTCCAGCAGTTCATCAAGAGCGTGCAGGACGATACCGGCCCCGTGACCCATGCCGCCGACGTGGCCGAAGCCGTGTGGCGGGCTGCGACCGATCCATCGGCGCCGCTGCGTATTCCGGGCGGTGCCGATGCCGAACTCTGGATGGCCGAGGCGGGCCTCTAAAAACCGACCTTGCAGCTCGGGGCAGCGCCAGGCAGCCCCGAGCCCAAACCAATCGTGTCGGCTAACTCCGCTGCAGCGCCAGATGCGCCCCGAGGCCGATCAGTATTCCGCCGCCCGCGCGCTGCACCAGTCGCTGCGCCGAACCCGAGCGCTTCAGCCTCGAAACCACGGCACCCGCCAGCATCACGCAGACGATATCGGCCGACGAGAAGATGAAATTGACGATCGTGCCCAGCAGCACGAATTGCAGCCAGACCGGAAAGCTGGCGGCCGGATCGATGAATTGCGGCAGGAAGGCCAGGAAGAAGATCGCCGTCTTCGGGTTCAAGACCTCGATCGAGATACTCTCGACAAAGGCGCGCCGGCCGGACTTCGGATCGATGGCGGAGAGCGTCGTCTCCCCTTGAGACTTGCTGCGAAACAGCGAGATGCCGAGCCAGACCAGATAGGCCGCACCCGCGAGCTTCACCGCCATATAGAGCACCGGCACCGCATGAAAGATGATCGACAGGCCGGCGGCGGCCGCGATCACATGCACATAGCAGCCGACATGGATCCCGAGCGTCGCCATGAACCCGGCCCGCCGTCCGCGCGCCAGCGTCTGGGCGGCAGCGTAAAGCATGGCCGGCCCGGGAATATAGGCAAACAGCGCGGTCGTGACGAAGAAGGTGATCAGCAGTTCGGTGGATGGCATCCGATGTTGTTCCTTGCCGCATAGCCATGCGAAGCGATGGCCCGCGCACCATAGATCGCCGCATCGCGGTTGACCATGCCGCAATCCCATCGCGTCGGCGGGACTAAGACCGTGCCGGCCCTACTCGATCACCTCGACCGCCGACAACACCTCCACGCTGGCGGCCGCTCCGCATCCATGCACCTCGATCTTCAGCTTCGCACCCGGAACGATGATCGTCCTCAGCTTCGCCTGAATGACCTTGGCATTGCCTGGCGGATCGACGTTGATGTAGCCGGTGCCGTACTTGTCCTTGAACTGGAAGCCTTCTATCGCCTGCCCGGAGGCCTTCATCGTCAGGTCCACCACCTCGCCCGTCGTCGTGGCCACCTGGCAATCCGTCTCGGGGCTCAGGCCGGAGAGACGCCCGCCCGCTGCCGCCGCAGCGACCACAGGCGCGGTCGACGATCCGCAGCCGGAAAGCACCCGCCGCACGGCAGCCCCGCTTCCGCGCAGCGAAAACGCATAGGGCAGGCCGACCGGATCGAAAGCCAGCGTCGCTCGGCTCCCCTTCTGAAGGGCATCGGCGAAATCATCGGCAAGCGGCCAGCGATAGAGATCGTGAGCGCCGCGCTCCGGCAGATGGAAGGTGAATGTACGGCCATCGATGACGATGTCGAACGGCTCGCCGGTCGCCTTGCCGTGCTCGTAGATCAGCATCTCGAAGCTCGGCGCACCCACGGCCGGGCAACTGACCAGCAGGCACATGTTCTCGCTCAGGCACTTCGCCGTCGCCGGGTAGCTGACGTAGCCGGCACGCTCCCAGGCCCCGGCTGGCGATGCCGCGACGCATAGGAAAGCTGCGACAATGCTGATGACAGATCGCACAGACATATTCATTGACCCCCGTACAACAAACAGTCCGTCCATACTCGCCGAACTGACGCGCCGGTCGCCAGATAGACTTTCTCGGTAGGCGCTGCACAGGGCACAAAAAAGCTCGGGGCCGCACAAGGCAGCCCCGAGCCAAGATCAATTTAAACGTTCGTCCACTTAGCGCGGCAGAACCGTCGAGCCCATCAGCGCCTCGTCGATCGCGCGCGCCGCCTGGCGTCCCTCGCGGATCGCCCAGACGACCAGCGACTGGCCGCGGCGCACATCGCCCGCCGTCCAGAACTTGTCAACCGAGGTCTTGTAGTCGCGGTCGTTGGCGACGACGTTGGTCGAGCCACGGCGGTCGGTGTTGAGCGTCAGCTTGCCGTCGAGTTCCTTGAGCACGCTCGTGGTGAACGGGCCGCTGAAGCCGATGGCGATGAAGGCGAGATCGGCCTTGATGATGAACTCCGTGCCGGCGATCGGCTTGCGGCGTTCGTCGACTTCGCAGCACTTGACGCCGGTGAGAACACCGTCTTCGCCGACGAATTCGAGCGTCGCGACCTGGAATTCGCGCACGGCGCCTTCGGCCTGGCTGGAGGAGGTGCGCATCTTGGTGGCCCAGAACGGCCAGACGGCGAGCTTGTCTTCCTTCTCCGGCGGCTGAGGGCGGATGTCGAGCTGCGTGACCTTGACGGCACCCTGGCGGAACGCCGTGCCGACGCAGTCCGATGCGGTATCACCGCCGCCGACGACGACGACATGCTTGGCGCCTGCAAGGATCGGGTCTGATGCCCAGCCGACGCTGTCGATGTTTTCGCGGCCAACGCGCTTGTTCTGCTGCACCAGATACGGCATCGCGTCATGCACGCCGGCAAGGTCGAAGCCCGGAATGCCGGCTTCGCGCGGCGTTTCCGAACCGCCGCAGTAAAGAACGGCGTCGTGGTCGGCGATCAGCTGCTCGACCTTGAGATCGACGCCGACATTGACGCCGCAATGGAAGGTCACACCCTCGCCCGAGATCTGCTCGACGCGGCGATCGATGAAGTTTTTCTCCATCTTGAAGTCGGGAATGCCGTAGCGCAGCAGGCCGCCGGGCTTGGATTCGCGCTCATAGACATGCACTTCGTGGCCGGCGCGGCCGAGCTGCTGCGCCGCCGCCATGCCGGCAGGGCCGGAACCGATGATCGCCACCTTCTTGCCGGTACGAACGGCAGCCGGCTGCGGCCGGATGAAGCCGAGCTCATACGCCTTGTCGGCGATCGCCTGCTCGACGGTCTTGATCGCAACCGGCGCATCTTCGAGGTTCAGCGTGCAGGCTTCCTCGCAAGGCGCGGGGCAGACGCGGCCGGTGAATTCAGGGAAGTTGTTGGTCGAGTGCAGGTTCTGGATCGCTGCTTCCCAGTTGTTGTTGTAGACCAGATCGTTCCAGTCGGGGATCTGGTTGTGCACGGGACAGCCGGTCGGGCCATGGCAATAGGGAATGCCACAGTCCATGCAGCGCGCGGCCTGTTTCTGCACTTCCGGGTCCGACATCGGGATCGTGAATTCGCGGAAATGCCGGATACGGTCCGACGCCGGCTGATACTTCGCCACCTGCCGGTCGATTTCCAGAAACCCTGTTACCTTACCCATGCTGCTGTCTTCCCTTACACTCATGACCGCCTCACCGCAGCCAGTTGTCTGTTTTCAGTCCCGATATCCGGGGCAAATTGCTGAACCGTCATTAGAACATATCCCCTTGAGAACCATCCATGAGACTGTGACAGGTCTGCTGTCGGCGCAGTCGCCATGGGTCATCGAGATATTTCGGTATCCGCCACGCACGATTGGCACGTGGCGGATATGTCGGTGTTGTTATTCCGCGGCGATCCCCATCCGGCTGCGCTCCATTTCCTCGAGCGCGCGGCGGTATTCGACCGGCATGACCTTGCGGAACTTCGGACGGTATTCCGCCCAGTTGTCCAGGATCTGCTTGGCACGGGTGGATTCCGTGTAGTGCAGATGGTTGGAGATCAACTGGTAGAGGCGTTCCTCGTCGTGGCGGGTCATGTCGCCGGAAACGTCGACGCGGCCCTTGTGCGCGAGATCGCCGCCATGGTGGTGCAGCTTCTCCATCAGGTCGTCCTCTTCGGGAACCGGCTCGAGCTCGACCATCGCCATGTTGCAGCGCTTGGCGAAATCGCCGCTCTCGTCGAGAACATAGGCGACGCCACCAGACATGCCGGCCGCGAAGTTGCGGCCCGTCTCGCCGAGCACGACCACCACGCCACCCGTCATGTATTCGCAGCCGTGGTCGCCCACGCCTTCGACGATGGCAATGGCGCCGGAGTTGCGCACCGCGAAGCGCTCGCCCGCGACACCGCGGAAGTAGCACTCACCCTCGGTCGCGCCATAAAGCACGGTGTTGCCGACGATGATCGAGTCTTCAGCGACGATCTTCGAGTTCTCAGGCGGACGCACGATGATCTTGCCGCCCGAAAGGCCCTTGCCGACATAGTCGTTGCCGTCGCCGATCAGCTTGAAGGTCACGCCGCGCGCCAGGAACGCGCCGAACGACTGTCCGGCCGTGCCGCGAAGCGTCACGTTGATCGTGTCTTCCTTCAGGCCACGATGGTTGTAGCGTTTGGCGACTTCCCCCGACAGCATCGCACCCGCCGAACGGTCGACGTTCTTGATGCCGACTTCGAAGCTGACAGGCGTCTTCGACGCGAGTGCAGGCTCGGCCTCAGCGATCATCTTGCGATCGAGAATATCGTCGATCGGATGCTTCTGGCGGGTCGTCCAGTAGGTTGCTTCCTTCGGCGCCTCCACCTTGTGGAAGATGCGGCTGAAGTCGAGACCCTTGGACTTCCAGTGCGCCAGCATCTCGTCCTTCTCGAGCAGCTCCGAAGCGCCGATGATGTCATCGAACTTGGTGAAGCCGAGCGAGGCCAGGACTTCGCGCACTTCGTTGGCAACGAAGAAGAAGTAGTTGATGACGTGCTCCGGCGTGCCCTTGAAGCGCTTGCGCAGGACCGGATCCTGGGTGGCAACGCCAACGGGGCAGGTGTTCAGGTGGCACTTGCGCATCATGATGCAGCCGGCGGCGATGACGGGCGCCGTCGCGAAGCCGAATTCGTCGGCACCAAGAAGCGCACCGATGATCACGTCGCGGCCGGTCTTCAGGCCACCGTCGACCTGCAGCGCGATGCGCGAACGAAGGCCGTTCAGCACCAGCGTCTGCTGCGTTTCGGCAAGGCCGATTTCCCACGGAGAACCCGCATGCTTCAACGAGGTCAGCGGCGATGCGCCGGTGCCGCCGTCGAAGCCGGAGACCGTGATGTGGTCGGCGCGCGCCTTGGCGACACCGGCGGCAACCGTGCCGACGCCGACTTCCGAGACGAGCTTGACCGAGACATCGGACGTCGGGTTGACGTTCTTCAGGTCGTAGATCAGCTGCGCCAGATCTTCGATCGAGTAGATGTCATGGTGCGGCGGCGGCGAGATCAGGCCGACACCCGGCGTCGAGTGACGGGTCTTGGCGACCGTCGCATCGACCTTGTGGCCGGGCAGCTGGCCGCCTTCGCCGGGCTTGGCGCCCTGCGCGACCTTGATCTGTAGCATGTCGGCGTTGACGAGATACTCGGTGGTCACACCGAAGCGTCCCGATGCGATCTGCTTGATCGCCGAGCGTTCAGGGTTCGCCGAACCATCCGGCAGCGGGAAGTAGCGGTCGCTCTCTTCGCCGCCCTCGCCTGTGTTCGACTTACCACCGATCTTGTTCATCGCGATCGCCAGCGTCGTATGCGCCTCGCGGCTGATGGAGCCGAAGGACATGGCGCCGGTCGAGAAGCGCTTGACGATCTCGACTGCAGGCTCGACGTCGTCGAGCGCGACCGGCTTGCGCCCGATCTGCTCGGCGGTCTTGATCTTGAACAGGCCGCGAATGGTGTTCATGCGCAGCGCCGACGTGTTCACCATCTCGGCGAACTCGCGATAGCGGTCCTCGGAGTTGCCGCGAACGGCGTGCTGCAGCGTGGCCACCGCATCCGGCGTCCAGGCATGGCTTTCGCCGCGCATGCGGTAGGCATATTCGCCGCCGATATCGAGCGTGGTCGCGAGCAGCGGATCCTTGCCGAAGGCCGACGTGTGGCGGGCAACGGTCTCTTCCGAGATCGCCTTCAGATCGACGCCTTCGATCATCGTCGCAGTGCCGAAGAAATACTTGTCGACCAGCTCCTGCTGCAGGCCGATCGCATCGAAGATCTGGCCGCCGCAATAGGACTGATAGGTCGAGATGCCCATCTTCGACATGACCTTGAGGATGCCCTTACCGACCGCCTTGATGTAGCGGTAGACGACTTCGGACGCGTCCACTTCCTTCGGGAACTCGCCCTTGGCATGCATGTCGAGCAGCGTGTCGAAGGCCAGGTACGGGTTGATCGCTTCCGCGCCGTAGCCGGCGAGAAGACAGAAGTGGTGCACTTCGCGCGGCTCGCCGGTCTCGACGACGAGGCCGACCGAGGTGCGCAGACCCTTGCGGATCAGGTGATGGTGCACGGCAGCCGTCGCGAGCAGCGCCGGGATCGCGATGCGATCCGGCCCGATCTGGCGGTCGGAGAGCACGATGATGTTGTAGCCGCCCTTGACGGCCGCTTCCGCGCGCTCGCAGAGGCGGTCGAGCATTTCGGGCATGCCTTCGGCGCCACGCTCCACATCATAGGTGAAGTCGAGCGTCTTGGTGTCGAAACGGTCTTCCGTGTGGCCGATCGAGCGGATCTTTTCGAGATCGCCATTGGTAAGGATCGGCTGACGCACTTCCAGGCGCTTGGCGTTGGCCGCACCCTCGTGGTCGAGAATGTTCGGGCGCGGGCCGATGAAGGACACCAGGCTCATGACCAGCTCTTCGCGGATCGGATCGATCGGCGGGTTGGTGACCTGCGCGAAGTTCTGCTTGAAATAGGTGTAGAGCAGCTTCGACTTTTCCGACATGGCCGAGATCGGCGTATCGGTGCCCATCGAGCCCACGGCTTCCTGGCCCGTTGTCGCCATCGGCGACATCAGGATCTTGGTGTCTTCGGTGGTGTAGCCGAAGGCCTGCTGGCGGTTGAGCAGAGACACGTCGCGGCGCAGAGCGCGCGGCTCCACCGGCTTCAGGTCTTCGAGGATCAGCTGCGTGCGATCGAGCCAGCTGCGATAGGGATGCTTGGTCGCGAGCTCGGTCTTCAGCTCCTCGTCGGAGACGATCTTGCCCTTCTCCATGTCGATCAAGAGCATCTTGCCCGGCTGCAGGCGCCACTTCTTGACGATGTCCTCTTCAGCCACCGGCAGCGTGCCGGCTTCCGAGGCGAGGATGACGCGGTCGTCTGACGTGACGAGATAGCGGGCCGGACGCAGGCCGTTGCGGTCGAGCGTCGCGCCGATCTGCTTGCCATCGGTGAAGGCAACGGCGGCAGGGCCGTCCCACGGCTCCATCAGCGCTGCGTGGTATTCGTAGAACGCCTTGCGCTCCTTCGACATTGACTGGTTGCCGGCCCAGGCTTCCGGGATCAGCATCATCACGGCATGCGCCATGGAGTAGCCGCCGCGCACGAGGAACTCGAGCGCGTTGTCGAAACAGGCCGTATCCGACTGACCTTCATAGGAGATCGGCCAGAGCTTGGAGATATCATCACCGAAGAGCGGCGAAGACACAGATGCCTGGCGCGCCGCCATCCAGTTGACGTTGGAGCGCAGCGTGTTGATTTCGCCGTTATGGGCGACCATGCGGTACGGATGCGCCAGCTTCCAGGACGGGAAGGTGTTGGTCGAGAAGCGCTGGTGCACGAGCGCGACAGCGGACTCAAAACGCGGGTCCGACAGGTCCGTGTAATAGGCGCCGACCTGGTAGGCCAGGAACATGCCCTTGTAGACGATCGTCGAGGACGACAGCGACACCGGATAGAAGTGGCTCTCCTCGCCGTCGAACTCGTCATAGATACGGTTCGAGATCACCTTGCGCAGCGTGAACAGGCGGCGCTCGAATTCATCGGTGGTCGCGGCGCTATCGCCGGCACCGATGAAGATCTGACAGTGATGCGGTTCGGTCGCGGCGATATCCGGCGCCTTCGACAGCGACGAGTTGTCGACGGGCACGTCGCGGAAGCCGAGGAGAACCTGGCCCTCTTCGGAGATGACGTCCTGCATCACCTTCTTGAAATGCGCGATCTGCTTTTCGTCGCGCGGCATGAAGATATGGCCGACGCCATATTCGCCAGCCTTGGGAAGGGTGATGCCCTGCTTGGCCATTTCCTCGCGGAAGAAGCGATCGGGAATCTGCACGAGAATGCCCGCGCCGTCACCCATCAGCGGATCGGCGCCGACCGCGCCGCGGTGCGTCAGGTTCTCAAGAATGAACAGGCCGTCGCGCACGATCTGGTGCGACTTCTGGCCCTTCATATGCGCGACGAAGCCGACGCCGCAGGCGTCATGTTCGTTGCGTGGATCGTAAAGCCCCTGTTTGGCCGGCAGACCGGTGGCAGGTTTGCGCGTATTGGCCACCGCGCGCATGTCTGCTGCTGCGAACTGGTCAACACCCGTGGATGGCGTGTTCTTCGTCATCGTTTTGCCTCCTGTCAGAGCCCGCGACTGTGCGGGCGGCTCTTCGTCGCACACCGACCCTGATCTTAGGTTCGGCGCATGACAGCGCTGTTGCATTATCGAAGATCCGGTCGCCGGCGGCAGGCTTTCTCAGCGAAAGCAACCGTTGCGCTCCGCGCCTGCCATGCGTCCCGTGCGGGGAAACTTCGTCCGCGCTCGGTGAACTATAGCGTGAAACCCAACGAGTGTAAGGTCTTTTGGCGCCTCTTCGGCCTTAGCGGCCAAAATAGGACAGCAACCCTGTCCTAATTCATCGGTTCTATGCCAGAAACGTGACAGCTCCGCAAGGGCCATGGATTAAAAAAACGTCAATTAGAGACGGAAGATTGCCAAATTGATCGGCACTGCGACATAAAATTACGCGGTTTCGTTCCATATTGTATGTTGATTGCGGAATTCAATTTTTGTGATGGGTTCCACCCCAGTTACTTGATCCAGTGAAGCTTTGGATTAAGCTCCGCTTCGAACCAGCCCCCACCTCCATTTTTTCCAGGCTTTTCTCATGATTTTCGCTTCCGATAACTGGGCTGGCGCCCATCGTTCCATTGCCGAGCGCCTGCTGCAGGAATCCGCCGGCTTCGCCGCCGCTTACGGCACCAGTGATCTCGACCGCCGCGTTGAGGCCCGCTTCGCCGAGATCTTCGAGCGCGAGGTCTCTGTCTTCTTCGTGGCGACCGGCACGGCCGCCAACTCGCTGTCGCTTGCCAGTGTTCAGCGCCCCGGCGGCATCACCTTCTGTCACGCCGAAGCCCATGTGATCGCCGACGAATGCGGCGCGCCCGATTTCTTCAGCCAGGCACGGCTTTCTCCCGTTGATGGCGAGTTGGGCAAGATCGATCCGGCGAAGCTCTCCAAGGCGATTGTCGGCTTCCCGGAAAACGCCGTTCATCACGGCCGCGCAACGGCCGTCACCATCACCCAGGCGACCGAGATCGGCACCGTCTACTCGCTCGACGAGATCGACGCCATCTCCGCAATCTGCAAGGAGCGCAAGCTGCCGCTCCACATGGACGGCGCCCGCTTCGCCAATGCGCTGGTGGCGCTCGGCGCAAGCCCCGCCGAGATGACCTGGAAGCGCGGCGTCGACATTCTCTCCTTCGGCGGCACCAAGAATGGCTGCTGGTGCGCCGAGGCGATCGTCGTCTTCGATCCTGAAAAGGCGAAGGAGATGCCCTTCATCCGCAAGCGCGCCGCCCAACTCTTCTCCAAGTCGCGCTTCATCGCCGCCCAGTTCGACGCCTATCTCGACAACGGTCTCTGGCTTGATCTCGCCGGCCACGCCAACGGAATGGCCGACCGCCTGCGCGTGGGCATCGGCGCCAGCAACTCGGCCCGCCTTGCCTGGTCGACAACGTCGAACGAAGTCTTCGCCATTATAAGGAAGAGCGCCGGAAAGACCGCCGAAGACAAGGGCGCGAAATTCTACGAATGGCCCATCCCGTCAGCCACGCCCGATCTCGTCGGCGCAGACGAGATCCTGATCCGCCTCGTCACCAGCTTCGCGACAGAGGAAAAGGACGTCGACGGCTTCCTGAGCTGCCTCGCATCCTGAGCTGATCCCAAGCCCATAAACGCCGATCGGCCCGGTGATCGAAATCACCGGGCCGATCCTCATGGCGCCGCACCCAGCCATGCGGCGCGCACTCCTCGCCTACATGTTGCGCATTTCGCCCGCGCTCATCGGCATCATGTTCACGTTCATGTTGTACATGACCCAGATCGTGCCGACGATCGTGATGACCACGATGATGGCCGTGAAGATGAAGGCGATCAGCGTCCAGCCGTTCTCCGCGCGGCTGTCGACATGCAGGAAGCAGACGACGTGGACGATGATCTGCGCGATGGCCAGCGCGAAGATGATCACGGTGGTCGCCGCGGCATTTTCCAGCGCCCCGGACATGACCAGCCAGAACGGAATGACCGTCAGGATGATCGACAGGATCGAGCCGGTCCAGATGCTGCCCTTGCTGCCGTGAGCGGGTTCGGTGTGATGATGTGTGCTCAACGAAGTGCTCCAAACAGGTAGACGACGGTGAAGACGCCGATCCAGATGATGTCGAGGAAGTGCCAGAACATCGACAGGCACATCAGGCGACGCTTGTTGTCCTCATTCAGTCCGCGCTGGGCGATCTGCACCAGGAGCGTGACCAGCCAGATCAGGCCGAACAGGACGTGCAGGCCGTGCGTACCAACCAGCGTGAAGAAGGCCGACAGGAAGGCACTGCGCTGCGGCGTTGCCCCCTCTGCGATCAGCGACGAGAACTCGTAGAGCTCCACGCAAAGGAACGCCGCGCCGAGCACGCCGGTGACGGCAAGCAGCCGCCACATGGTGGCCGTCCGTCCGGCTGCCATCGCTTGCATGCCGAGCGAAAGCACGATCGACGATGCGAGCAGGAAGCCGGTGTTCAGCGCCACCAGCGGCAGCTCGAACAGATGCTGAGGCGGAGGCCCACCCGCATAATTGCGGCTGAGCGTTCCATAGACGGCAAACAGCGAGGCGAAGATCAGCGCATCGCTCATCAGGTAGATCCAGAAGCCGAGCATCGTGGCGCCGCCACTGTGATAATGCTCCTCGGCTTCGGGCAGGTGATAGACGCGTGGGGCGTCCTTCTTGACGAGTTGAATGGTCATGTCAGGCCCTCGCTGCCGGCTGCTGCGCACGCTTGCCTTCGGTAAGCGCGATCGCATCGGCCGGGATGTAATGATCGCGGCTGTAGTTGAAGGTGTGGACGATCGAGACGACGAGGATGCCGGCGAAGCTGATGGCGGCCAGCCACCACATGTACCAGATCATGCCGAAGCCCAGTGCCGTGGCGAGTGCCGCAACGACGACGCCGGTGGCTGTATTGCGCGGCATGTGGACGGGGCGGAAGCCTTCGGTCGGGTGCTTGTAGCCATGCTCCTTCATGTCGTGCCAGGCGTCGAGTTCGTAGACGACGGGCGTGATCGCGAAGTTGTAGGCAGGCGGAGGCGAAGTCGTCGACCATTCCAGCGTACGGCCGCCCCAGGGGTCGCCGGTGACATCACGCAGCTTGTTGCGCTTCACGATGCCCATGACGATCGCCATGACAAAGCCGAGCACACCGATGAGGATGATCACGGCGCCGATCAGCGCGATGACGAAGTAAGGCTGCAGCGTCGGGTCGTCGAAGTGGTTGACGCGGCGTGTGGTTCCCATCAGGCCGACGATGTAGATCGGTGTCCAGGCGACCCAGTAGCCGATGACCCAGCCCCAGAAGGCAACCTTGCCCCAGAACTCGTCCATCTTGAAGCCGAAGGCCTTCGGGAACCAGTAGGTCATGCCGGCGAAGAGACCGAAGACGACGCCGCCGATGATGGTGTTGTGGAAGTGCGCCACGAGGAACAGCGAGTTATGCAGCACGAAGTCGGCAGCCGGCACGGCGAGAAGCACGCCCGTCATGCCACCGACCACGAAGGTCAGCATGAACGCCACGACCCACATCATCGGCAGTTCAAAGCGGATTTCGCCGCGGAACATCGTGAACAGCCAGTTGAACACCTTCGCCCCGGTCGGAATGGCGATCACCATCGTGGCGATCCCGAAGAAGGCGTTGACGCTCGCGCCCGATCCCATGGTGAAATAGTGGTGCAGCCAGACGAGGTACGAGAGAATGGTGATGACCACCGTGGCGTAGACCATCGACCCGTAGCCGAACAGGCGCTTGCCGGTGAAGGTCGAGGTGATTTCCGAATAGATGCCGAAGGCCGGCAGGATCAGGACGTAGACCTCTGGGTGACCCCACATCCACACCATGTTCCAGTAGAGCATCGCATTGCCGCCGAGATCATTGATGAAGAAGGCGGTGTCGAGATAGCGGTCGAGCAGCAGCAGGAAGAAGGCTGCCGTCAGCGCCGGGAAGATGGCGATGGCGAGGACGTTGCTGCAAAGCGCGGTCCAGGTGAAGACGGGCATCTTCATCAGGCTCATGCCGGGCGCGCGCATCTTGATGACGGTTGCCACCATGTTGACGGCCGAGAGCGTGGTGCCGATGCCGGCGATTTCGAGCGACCACAGATAATAGTCGACCCCGGTATCCGGACTGAAGGCTTTCTCAGCCAGCGGCGCGTAGGACAGCCAGCCGGTGCGTGCGAATTCGCCGACGAACAGCGAGATCATCACCAGAACCGAACCTGCGACGGTCAGCCAGAAGCTGAGGTTGTTCAGATAGGGGAAGGCGACGTCGCGCGCGCCGATCTGCAGCGGCATGACGAAGTTGACGATGCCGACGACCAGCGGGATCGCCACGAAGAAGATCATGATCGTTCCGTGGGCGGTGAAGATCTGGTCGTAGTGGCTCGAGTGCAGGAAGCCCTCGTTGCCACCGAAAGCAACGGCCTGTTGCAGGCGCATCATCACGGCATCGGAGAAGCCGCGCAGCAGCATGATGATCGCCAGCACGATGTACATGATGCCGATCCTCTTGTGATCGACGGAGGTGAACCACTCCTTCCAGAGATAGCCCCAGAGCCGGAAGTAGGTGAGTGCGGCGACGATGATCAGACCGAGCGCGGCGACCGCGATGAAAGTGCCGACAAGGATCGGCTCGTGGATCGGCAGCGATTCGAGCGTAAGCCGCCCGAAGACTGTCGTGGTGAAGCTATGGTCTTGCATTGGAACCCTGCTGTTCAGGCGCGGCGAGCGCGCCATTGTTGGTGCCGGTGTTGGTGTGGTCATGAGCGGCCGGAACGGCGGCGGTGACGTCGCCGGATGTCGAGGTGTGGCTCATGGATGGCATGCCCTGGCTCATCGGGCCGTCGCTGACTTGCATGGCTGAATGATCCATGGGCTGCGGCGCGAACATGCCGCCATTGTCGCGGTCGAGCGCGCGATCCTTCTTCATGATGTCGGCGGCGCATTCGGTGCCGGCGACCACGCAACGGTTGAGAACGCGATCAAAGAGACCGGAGGCGACGGTGGAGAAGTGCATGACGGGCACCTTCTCGCTCGGCTTGTCCAGTTCGACGTAACGATCGGTCGACAGCGTCTCGCCCGCGGCCTTTATCCCCGCGGCCCATTGGTCGAACCCTGCCTGATCGACACCGTGCAGCTTGAACCGCATGTCGGAATAGCCGGCGCCGGTGTAGTTGCCGGAGTAGCCCCAGCTGTCGCCCGGTGCATTGAGCACGGCGTGCAACATCGATTTCATGCCCGGCATCGCATAGATCATGCCCGCCAGCGTGGGCGCCGAGAAGGTGTTGAACTGGTTGGTCGAGGTGATGGAGAAACGTACGGGGACATCGACCGGGAGTGCCAACTCGTTGACGGTCGCGATGCCTTGTTCGGGATAGATGAAGAGCCACTTCCAATCCATGGCGACGACCTGGATGTCGAGAGGCTTGTGGTCCTTGGCCAGCGGCTTGTCGGCGGAAATTCGATCGAGTGGGCGGAACGGATCGAGGCTGTGGGTGGTGATCCATGTGACCACGCCGAGACACGCGATGATCAGGAGCGGGATCGACCAGACCACCACTTCGATCGGTGCCGAATGGGTGAAGTTCGGATCATACTTCTCGGGCGCTCGGCCCTTGCGGTATCGGAACGCGAAGACCACGATCAGGGTCAACACCGGAATGACGACGAGAAGCATCATGCCGAGTGCGACGAGGATGAGGTTACGCTCCTGAAGAGCGATATCCCCCGTTGGGTTCATCACCACCATATTGCAACCGCTGAGAGGAAGCAGCGCAAGAGGTGCGACAAACCGGCGAAAATTTCGTGATATGAATGTTTTCTGGCGCATGCCCGGAAGCTATGTCGCCCCCCGCGCGGCAGCTTTGACATAGATCAAACTTTGATCCGGATGACCGGGGATTTCGCTGCGACATTTTTGTGTGCCGGCCGAAAATCGCGGAGTTCGGTCTCAGACGCCACCAAGCCAGTGCGCGGCGGCTTTGCGCCAGAAGCGGACATGTGTGGTTTGCGTTTCTGGACATCTAGTCACTTTAATCGAAAGGAACCCGATCCCAAGGAGTTCGCGAGCTGATTAGTCGCCTCGATGGTCCGTATCGACCTGCCATCGAGAGCCTTGTCGCGATACTGGTCAAGCCATGGCAGTATCCGATCAATCACGCCATCGGTGACCTCATCGTCCACAATGCTGAGCGTTATGGACTGTATCGAGTATCCGGGGCCGAATATTCGAGAGAGGTCACGTGGCTCAGCGACAGTGGGGAAATCCAAGCCCTTGAAACTGACTGGGCCTGCGGCAACCACACTCATTGGGTTAGACAAATCGCGAAAACTGACAAGCAGCGGAAAGTACTCGACGGGAAGTTCGACAGTTTGCCGTGAAGTTACCATCTCGTCGATCCGCCTGTAGTATTCCTCCTCTTCCATGCCGCGGGGCTTGCCGCGCATAGGGAACATCTTGAGAGCTGTGGACCCGTCGTAGTTATCGAGGAGTGCGAATAGATATTTGCCCGGCGAAACCTCGACGGCTGCCGCCTCGCCCTGCATCGTCAATCTCCCAGCATCGATGAGTTGCGACCAGCGCGGCCCTACGCTCATCTCGATCCCGACAACGGAACTCCCGGTCTTAGGTCCATCGGGAGTATCGACGACCACCGTCAGTTTTTGGTGCCATTCCCAATGGTGAAAACCTAGCTTCTCGCATCGGGCAAGGAAGGCAAGGGCCATCAGTATGGTCGCGGCGATTGTAATAAATCGAACCATGTCAAACCGAATATTTAACCTGCGAAGGTTGTACTCGACGATGTTTAATTAACCGTGCGTTTATCGCTGAGGATTGAACTTAAATCTCCCGGATCATAAAAATCCTCTTTGGATCGAGGTCGCCCCTGAGTGGACGCCATCGTCCTCGATAGATTTGAAGTTCGGTCAAGAAACCATCTTTTTCAAACAAGAGTATTTCGCCGCCGGGAATTTCTTCGTCACCATCGTCGGCAAAATATGCCGATAAAATAGGACTTGTTTTCAGGTCGGGGTCTTTCCGAGCACCTCGCTGTCAGAGCCAATGACCCAAATTCGGCGAGTACGCGGCCGATGATTTCTTTGACTCTCCAAACGTCGGCCCAATTGGTGGCATACAACAATGATTCAATGCATTGCTATTCATCGTTAGTCAGATCGCGCCATTCTGCTATCGAGAAGTACCTCAGAGTGGGCTGTCAGCAACTTTGATGCTTAGAAGGTGAGGGCCGAATTTCATTTGGTCAATGACCGGTTAGGGCCGACTGCAGTCATTTATGGCAACGGCTACCGAAGTCTGGAAAATCGCAGCCGGTGAAGGCAACGCCGCGAAAGCCATTGCAATGATGCGTGAATGACAATGGTGATCCGCGCCCGAGGGCGGCGGATCACCACTATCGAGATCGTCGAGTTGATTCTCGCAAACGTCTAATTCTGATGCAGCATCACGGCGGAGGGCGGCGCCCCGTTATCCGTCGTCTTGCTATCGTGGCCGGCCACGACGATGAGCATCACGCAGGCGACCAGCCCGGAGACGAAGAGCGCTCCATATACCATCGTCCGTTCTCCCTGTAGCCCCGAACGTCGACCTTGAGCGAGGACCAAACTAAGGGGTCCAAGGTAACCAGAAGCCTAAGCGACAGGGTTGAGGGATACTTAAAATGCCGGGCAATCGATTAACCACATATCGCGCTATCCGGGCGGCCAGACGATCTCAGCTCGACCTGAGGCTCCTGACCTTGGAGAGAATATCGTCCGACAGCGCCGATACCAGCGCCTGGTCCGCCCCCTTGCGCGGCACCAGCACGAACTCGACATCCTCGAGCACGGGCAGCTTGCCCTTGCCGATCACCTTCAGCCCCGATGGCGCCATGCTGCGCGGCTGCACGAGCACGCCCATCCCGGCGCGCGCAGCCGCCGTCAGCCCGCTCAGGCTCCCACAGGTGCAGACGATCCGCCAGGAAATCTGGTGCCGCCCCAGCGCCTCAAGCGAGATCGCCCGCGTCACACTCGGCGGCGGAAAGGCGATCAGCGGCAAAGGCGACGCGCTCATGATGTGATCGGGATCGCGCGCCAGCCATACCAGCGGCTCGCGATAGACCAGCCGTCCCCGCGCGTCACCCAGCCGCCGCTTGGCGAGCACCAGATCGATCTCGCCATTGTCCTGCATTTCATAAAGCACACCCGAGAGCGCCACCGTCAACTCCAGATCTACCGACGGGTGCGAGCGCACGAAATCCTCAAGCACGCCGGGCAGCTGGCTGGTGACGAAATCCTCCGACACCCCCAGCCGCAGCTTGCCGCGCAGGCTGCGGCCGCCGAACAGCGATTGCACCTGCCCCTCGATCGAAAGCATGGCGCGCGCATGCGACAGCAGCGCCTCGCCATCCGTGGTCAGGACCACCTTGTGCGTATCGCGGGCGAGCAGCCGCCGCCCGACCGAGGTCTCCAGCCGCTGGATATGCTGGCTGACGGTGGATTGCCCAAGCCCCAGCCGCTCGGCGGCCAGCGTGAAGCTCCCCATCTGCTCGACGGCGACGAAGCTGCGCAATTGCGTAAGATCAAGCATGATTATCCCGCTTCGCGATAACTGTTATTTCTTGCATCGCGTATCATAATGGAAGAAACAGGATTGATCCATCAAAAGCCGGCTACAATGCCGAACAAGCCGAGACTAAGCCCATGCGCCGTTTCCTGCCCGATACTTTCACGATCCTCCTGGTCTGCACGGTCATCCTTGCATCGATCCTGCCGGCAAGCGGCGCCTTCGCCCACTACTTCGGCACGGCGACGACCATCGCGATCGCGGCTCTCTTCTTCCTGCACGGCGCGCGCCTGTCACGCGACGTGGTGATCGCCGGCCTGCTGCACTGGCGGCTGCATCTGGTCATCCTGCTCACCACCTTCGGCGTCTTCCCGCTGCTCGGCATGGGTCTCGGCTTCATTCCTGAAACGATCCTGCCGCATTCGCTCTATCTCGGCATTCTCTTCCTCTGCGTGCTGCCATCCACGGTACAGTCCTCGATCGCCTTCACCTCGATGGCCGGCGGCAACGTGCCGGCCGCGATCTGCTCGGCCTCGGCGTCGAACATCTTCGGCATGTTCCTGACCCCGCTTCTCGTCGGCCTGCTTTTCTCTGTCGGCGGCCATGGCGGCTTTTCCTGGGATGCGTTGCTGCAGATCTTCACGCAGCTGCTGCTCCCCTTCATCGTCGGCCAGGTGCTGCAGCCCTGGATCGGCGACTGGATCCGCGCCAAGAAGAAGATCCTGATGCCCGTCGACCGCGGCTCGATCCTGATGGTCGTCTACCTCGCCTTCTCGACCGCCGTCGTCGAGGGCCTGTGGCACACCTTCTCGCTGTCCGATATCGCGGTTGTCATCGTCGCCGACATGGTTCTGCTGGCGCTCGTCCTCTGCGCCACCACCTTCGGCAGCCGTCTGATGGGCTTCAACGAAGCCGACCAGATCACCATCACCTTCTGCGGCTCGAAGAAGAGCCTGGCGAGCGGCGTCCCCATGGCCAACGTCATCTTCGCCGGCCAGGCAATCGGCGCCATCGTCCTGCCGCTGATGCTCTTCCACCAGATCCAGCTGATGGTCTGCGCCGTCATCGCCCAGAAATATGCAGCCGCCCACCACCGCCGCGCCACCGCAGCCGAAGTGGAACAGGCCGCCAACCCGGCGTGACCCGACGCGCCGCCAACCTGGCGTGCCGAACAACAAAAAAGCGGCGCCCCGTGGGGACGCCGCTTCCTTGCCATATCCTGGGAGGGATTGGTTCGTTGGTGACTTAGTTGGTGACCTGAGCCTCGATGGCCTTCGGCGCGCTCACCGGCTCGGCGGCGATCGCGATCTTGCGGGGCTTCATGGCCTCGGGAATGCTGCGAAGAAGGTCGATATGGAGCAGACCGTTCTTCAGCGAAGCAGCCGTGACCTCGACATGATCGGCAAGCTGGAAGCGACGCTCGAAGGTACGCTTGGCGATGCCGCGATAGAGGAATTCGGAGCCTTCCGCATTGTCTTCATTCTTCTCGCCCTTGACGGTGAGAGCATGGGCCTGCGCTTCGATCGAAATTTCGGTTTCGTCGAAACCGGCGACGGCCATTGTGATGCGGTAGGTGTTTTCACCGGTACGCTCGATATTGTAGGGCGGATAGGTCTGGCCCTGGTCGGGCTGGCCCAGGCTGTCGAGCATGGTGAAGAGACGGTCGAAACCGACGGTGGAACGATAGAGGGGAGAGAAGTCTACGTGACGCATGATGTCCTCCTGAGGAAGCGACTGATTGCGATAAATTGCCCCAAAAACCCCTTGATCGGCAGCTTCGGGACGGTTCCGCGGACCCGTTCTGGCGTCCGCTACCATGAGATGGGGATGGCTTTTTCGGACTTCAAGACCCTTTCTGAGGGCCGCCCGCAACCACCGAAAATCCACGGCCAGCCACAGTGAACCGCGCATGAACACCCGGTTCGGCATCCGTTCAGACGCGCGGGCCTAATGATTGCGTCATCGGGTTACACTGGCTCGATGGCTGGAGTGTATCGTCCCTTCGTCTTCAGCCCGATCTCCGGCCGGCACTGCGCTCCGCTCAGGTCCCGCATGCCGGCCACTTTTTTTGGCCGAGCGCGGGCGACGCGCATCTCAGGAACGCTTTTTTCTTTGATTTGACAGGCCGATCGCCTATCCGCTTTACTTCTATTCCGAATCCTTTCGAAGGGCGCGCGCTGACGGCTATGGAACAGGTTCTGTTTTCGACACCCGGCAATCCGGTTCCGGAAAATCGCACGGAAGGCTACTTCGAGACGCATGACGGCCTGAAGCTGCGCTACGCCGTCTTCCGCTCCCAGGCACCCGTCGCCAAGGGCACCGTCGTGCTCTTGCACGGGCGCAACGAATTCATCGAGAAATATTACGAGACGATCCGCGACCTGACCGACAAGGGTCTGTGGGTCGCCACCTTCGATCTGCGCGGCCAGGGCAATTCCGACCGCATGCTGAAAAAGCGTCACTACGGCCATGTCCGCCGCTTCATCGATTACGAGCACGACCTCGATACCTTCCTCGAGAAAGTCGTGCTGCCGGATACCCGCCTGCCCTTCTATATACTGGCGCATTCGACCGGCGCGCTGATCGCGCTGTCGGCTGCTCCTTATCTGACGACGCGCATCGAGCGCATGGTGCTGACGGCGCCCTTCATCGGCCTCTCGGGCCAGGCAGCCTCGGCGGGCACCATCAGGTGGCTCGCGTCCGCGGCCTGCGCGCTCGGCCTCGGTTCGCATCCGCTGTCGCCCAAGCTCAAGGAAAAACCCTTCCGTGACAATCCGCTGACATCGGACGAAGTGCGCTTCGAACGCAACGTCGCGATTGCTGAGGCAAATCCCGATCTCACGCTCGGCCCGCCCACCGCGCGCTGGCTGGTCGAATCCTTCAAGACCATCGAGCGCGTCACCGCGCCGAACCACCTCTTTTCGATCACCATCCCGACCGTCGTCATCGCCCCGACGCGCGATACGATCGTGCCCTACATCGCCCAGGAGCGTCTCTCGCGCTATTTCCGCGCCGGTCAGCTGGTGCCGATCAACGGCGCTCGTCACGAAGTGTTGCAGGAACGCGACGTCTACCGGCAAGCGGCGCTCGCCGCCTTCCACGCCTTCATTCCGGGCGCGGATGCCGAGGTTTCCGAGGAATTCGAAGGCTTCGGCACCTGAGCCGAAGCGCCTTAGGCGGGGTCAGATCCCCAGCGAGCGCTTCCGAAATCGTATCGTTCCGCCCGGCCCGATCACATTTTGAGACAAAAATGTAACGCGGTGTTTGAATTTTTACGATTGTAAGATATTAGTTACCCACTTTTTCGATAAGGGCTGAACTAATCACATAGGGGGCACCTGGCGTTGAGGGCGCATTACGTATTGGGACGATCTCTGTTCGGGATCATGATTGTGGGCTTAGCTGCTACGGGGTGCACGAGCACGCCAAAGACGACAGGCAGCATTCAGACGACCAAGCGTCTGCATACCGGCACGCCCGGTAAGGTCACCTACAATTACACGACGGAAGACCGAACCTGCCTCAAGCGGGCGATGTATTTCGAATCGCTGCATTCCGACCACGACGGCTATATGGCTGTCGGCAGCGTCGTGATGAACCGCCTGACCTCCCCGGCTTATCCCAAGTCCATTTGCGGCGTCGTTTCGCAGGCCAAGCAGTTCGCCCCCGGCGTCATGACCCGTGAGGTCAAGGCACAGGCGGAGCCCGATCTCAACGCTGCCGCTGATGCTCTCTTGAAGGGCGAGCGCAATCCCGCCGTCAAGGAAGCCATGTTCTTCCATACCGACGGCATGAAGTTCCCCTACGACAACATGCACTACGTGACGGTTGCCGGCGGCAATGCCTTCTACGAGAAGCGCGGTGCCGATGGCGAGCTGCAGACCCCCTCGCCGCTCCCCGCCTACGAAGTCGCGATGAATTTCGTGCCCGCTCATAGCCAGATGGCTGCACAGTTCGAGTTGCTGACGCCTGCCGCTTCGCCGGCTCGCGAGCCGATCCCGATGGCGCAGGGCGTCGTCGAAACCGCCTACGAAGCGCCGGAAAGCGTCCCCGTGCCGCAGGCCGCCCCCATGCAGACGACCGCCGAAGCGGTCCGTATGGAGCAGCCGCAAATTCAGCAGGGCCAGGTCCAGCAGAGCCAGGTCCAGACGGCACAGCTGCAGCCGGCACCAGTTCAGCAGCCGCAATTCCAGCAGGCTCGCTTCCAGCAGGCCCAACCGCAGCAGGCGCAAGCCAAGCAGCAGCACGTGCTGCAGGTACCGGTCCAGCAGGCCTACGTCCCGTCCGAGCCGGCGCCTGCCGCCTTCGAGGCCGTTGCCTACACCGTCCCGACCGCCGTGGCCGTGCCGACGCCGCGCCCGACGGCCTTCGACACCGCCCGCATGCGCGGCGGCATCGGCGGCTGATCTTAGCCAAACGAGACGACCAAACAAAAAAGGGTTCCAGCCTGCCGGCGGAACCCTTTTTCTTTGCCTGTATTATCTGGACTGTCAGACCATCGGCCCTGCGCCCCTAGCATCGACACCATAGAGCGAACGGCGCGTCATCGCTGAGGCGCCAGACCGCGATCGTCAGGCAACCCTGGCCAGCGGCGCCATGCCCCGCGCGCTTCGCTCGTCGCCCACCTTGAACTGGCCGATCAGCTCGAACAGCGCGCTCGCCTCCCCCGCCAGCTTGCGGCTGGCCGACGCGGTTTGCTCGACCATCGCCGCATTGCGCTGCGTGTCCTGGTCCATCGACATCACGGCCTCGTTGATCTGCCCAAGCGCCTGCGATTGCTCGCGCGCCGCCACCACGATGCCGGAGACATTGTCGTGCACCTCCAGCACCCGCGTCGCGATCGCTTCCAGCGCCGCACCGGTCTTGTCGACCAGCGCCACCCCATCGCGAACCGAGGCTTCGCTATCGTGGATCAGTGCCTTGATTTCCTTGGCTGCATCGGCAGAACGCTGCGCAAGCTGTCGCACCTCCTGCGCCACGACCGCGAAGCCCTTGCCTGCTTCACCGGCCCGCGCGGCCTCGACACCGGCGTTCAGCGCCAGAAGATTGGTCTGGAAAGCGATATCGTCGATAACGCTGACGATGCCGGCGATCTGGGTCGACGAACGCTCGATCCGCGCCATCGCCTCGACGGTCTGCCTGACGACATCGGCGGAATCCTGCGCGCTCTTCGTCGTATCGTCGACAAGACGCCCGGCATCGGCCGCCCGGCGCGCCGAATCCGATACGGTCGTGGAGATCTCGGTCACAGCCGCGGCGGTTTCCTCGACGGAAGAAGCCTGCGATTCCGAACGGCGGGCAAGATCGTCGGAGGCCGCGCTGATCTCTCGGGTACCGGACGCAATCTGCGTCGCGTTTCTGGCGATCGCCTGCATCGCCGCCCGCAGCCGGCCGATCGATGAGTTGTAATCGGTGCGCAGCGTCTCCAGCGAGGCAATGAAGGGCTTTTCGATCGTCTGGTCCAGATCGCCATCCGCCATCGCCTGCAGGCCGATGGCGAGCTCGTTAACGGCTCGTACCCGCTCGCTGACATCGGTCGCGAACTTCACGACCTTGAACACTTTGCCGTTCATGTCGAAAATCGGGTTGTAGGAGGCCTGGATGAAAACCTTCCGACCACCCTTACCGATGCGCGTGAACTCGTCGGCGGCGAACTGGCCCGCAGCCAGGCTGCGCCAGAATTCCTTATATTCGCCACTATCAGCATAGCCTGGATCGCAGAACATTGAATGATGCCGGCCGCGGATTTCCTCAAGCGTGTAGCCGAGCGTCGTCAGGAAATTCTCGTTGGCCGTCAGGATATGGCCATCGGGCGTGAATTCGATCGTCGCCTGTGCGCGCGAGAGAGCATCGAGCTTGCCAGCATCTTCGGCGCTCTTAAGCTTCGTATCGGTGATCACGGTGGCGAACTTCACGACCTTGTAGGGTGTGCTGCCCTTGAGAACGGGATTGTAGGAGGCTTCGATCCACACTTCGCGCCCGCCCTTGCCGATACGCTTGTACTGCCGACGATCGAATTCGCCCTTGTTCAATTGCTTCCAGAAGGCCGTATAATCGGCACCCTTTGCTTCCTCAGGGGCTACGAACATGCTGTGATTCCGTCCGACGATTTCGTCGAGACGATACCCCATGGCCTGACAAAAATTCTCGTTGGCAAACAGAATATTGCCCGCCATGTCGAACTCGATGACGGCCTGGGACCGGCTGACTGCATCAAGAACGGCTTTCGCGCCGGCGGCAGAGCCTAAAGAAAAAAGCTGCATTATAATTTGCCTCAATACTAAAATGCGGACCGCCGGAAAGGCAAAGATCCAAAAATAGTCACTTCGGAGGCAAGATTTGCAGCGAATTCTTTCTGTTCGATTAATGTTCATCCCATGCGGGCATGTTCGCGGCCAAGTAACAACGAGTTCAGCGCAAGACGGCAACCGACGATATAATAGCCGCACACAAAGCAACCGAAGCTATCAAACATTGCCGTCATCTAACGAAACCTAGCCTGATCCTGCCGGCTACGACGCAACCCTCGGTTCAGCGACGCAGAATCGCCGCCGCCGCATCATAGACCGCCTGGCTCCCGGCGGCGATGATCGAGCCGCCATTCTCAGGCCGCCCGCCATCCCAGGTGGTGATGATGCCGCCGGCCTTCTCGATGACGGGAATGATGCCGCCGACGTCGTAGGGCTTCAGGCCGTTCTCGACGACGAGATCGATATGCCCGGCCGCCAGAAGCGCATAGGCGTAGCAATCGGTGCCATAGCGGAAGAGCCGGACCTGGCTCTCGATCTCGCGATAGCGGTCCATCTCGGTGCCGGCGAAGAGATGCGGCGAGGTGGTGAACAGGATCGCATCGGAAAGCCCGGCGCAATCGCGCACCTGAAGCTTCCGCTCGCCCTCCGGACCGGTGTAGTAGGATCCGCTCTCATCGGCGAAATAGCGCTCGCCGGTAAACGGCTGCTCGATCATCCCCATGACCGCCCTGCCGTTCTTGTAGAGGCCGATCAGCGTACCCCAGACGGGAACGCCCGAGATGAACGCCCGCGTGCCGTCGATCGGATCGATCACCCAGACATGCTCACGATCGAGCCCGATATTGCCGAACTCCTCGCCGAGAATGCCATGCTCGGGAAAATGCGCCTCGATCAGCGCCCGGATCGCCACTTCCGCTGCCCGATCGCCCTCGGTGACGGGGTCGAAGCCCGACGCCAGCTTGTTCGTCACGCCGGTCCCGGAGCGAAACCGCGGCAGCGTCTCGGCCTTGGCGGCTTCCGCGAGGCGATTGAAGAAGGTGCGATCAGGAAACATGAGGGACATCCGTGTGAGACTGTCGATGCCGCTTTCCATAGCCGAAAAGGCTCATTTTGCAAACGGAAGCAGCAACTTTTAGCCGGCTGCACATATTTTGCGCACCGCAATAAAATGATTGACAATTGTGCACTGCAATAGTAGCGTCTCCCTACAGTCTTCTGACTGTAAATACCCTCCTTGGGTGTTTCCTCCCTAGACTTGGACCGCCGCAAGGCGGTCTTTTTTTGTCGGGTTGGAAACAAACCGGCACCGTCGCACAGACACGCGAAAACCCGTCGCCGCGACAGGTAACCTACCGCAACTTCACGACAGCAATACTGCACTGGAATACGGCGCGCTCGAATGCGCGCGAAAAACCGCCCTACTCAGCCGCCAGCGCCGTATCGCCGGCGAACTTGGCGACGTAGTCGGCCATCTGCCGCATGAAGGAGGTGATCGCGGCGGCCACGAGCGGGAAATCGGCGCGCCGTTCGAGCGTCACTTCGTCGACATAGATCGAGCGATTGACCTCGATCTGCAGCGCGTGCAGGCCGCGCGAGGGGCGGCCGTAATGCTCGGTGATGAAGCCGCCGGCATAGGGCTTGTTGCGGATCGCGGCAAAGCCCATCTCCTCGAAGATGCTGACGGCCATGCGCGACAGCTCCGCCGAGGCGCTGGTGCCATAGCGGTCGCCGATGATGAAATCCGGCCGCGAGGTGGCGCCCGCAACGCGGATATTGCCCGGCATCGAATGGCAGTCGATCAGCACGCCGAAGCCGAACTGCACATGCGTGCGTGCGATCAGCCGGCGCAGTGCGGCGTGATAGGGCTTGTAGACCGCCTCGATACGATCGAGCGCCTCCTGCACCGGCAAGCGCCGCGCGTAGATCTCCATGTTCTCGGCGACGATCCTGGGGATCGTCCCGAGACCGCCGGCCACCCGCAGCGAATTGATATTGGCGTAGGCAGGCAGGAGCCCGTCGAACATGCGCGGGTCCAGTTCGTATGGCTCGCGGTTCACATCGAGATAGGCGCGCGGAAAATTGGCGAGAAGCAGCGGCGCCCCGAGCGCGCCGGCCGCCGAAAACAGCTCGTCGACATAATGGTCTTCCGAGCGGCGGATCGACATCCCCTGCAATCTCGATTGCGCGATGAACTCCGGCGGATAGATGCGGCCGCTATGGGGGGAATTGTAGACGAATGGAATGGTGTGCGACGCGGGTTCCCGTATCTCAAAAAGCTCGTACGCGGGAATCTCGTCCACCTGTTTCCCTCTTAACCATGCTGGCAGGCAGCTGCTTGCCCCATGTTGCCAGTTGAAGGCCGCCAAGTCCATACTATCTCATGGGGATGACGCTTTGCACAGGCGCTTCACCGGTTGTTTACCGGCCGAAATCTAGTGTAAATGACCAATACTCACGCATAAATTCCACTGATCAGCGGTCTGGATAATGACTCAGAAGATACTTCTTGCAGAAGACGACAACGACATGCGCCGCTTCCTTGTGAAGGCGCTCGAAAAGGCAGGCTACAAGGTCCTGTCCTACGACAACGGCGCCAGCGCATACGACCGCCTTCGCGAAGAACCCTTTTCCCTTCTTCTCACCGACATCGTCATGCCCGAAATGGACGGCATCGAGCTGGCGCGCCGCGCCACCGAACTCGATCCCGACCTCAAGGTGATGTTCATCACCGGTTTTGCGGCCGTCGCGCTCAACCCTGATTCGAAGGCACCGAAGGACGCGAAGGTCCTTTCCAAGCCTTTCCACCTCCGCGACCTCGTTGACGAAGTCAATAAAATGCTTGCGGCCTAAGGGTTCTGTGGGCGCATGTCACAAATCTGAAAAAGGCCTATTGACGGCCAAATAGGTTTGTGGTCTATGCGCCGACATCGGATGGGCGTGTAGCTCAGCGGGAGAGCACTACGTTGACATCGTAGGGGTCACAGGTTCAATCCCTGTCACGCCCACCATCCAGATTAGACTGAATAGTCAAGGGCTTAGCGAGAAATCGCTGAGCCCTTATTCGTTTCGGCGATCGGCGATCCAAAGCACCCAATCGACGTTCCGACGGCGAAATGTATTTCACGAAGCGACGCGGCCCGCGGCGATCCGCCAGCTGCGACCCGGCACCGACCCATCCACTTCAAGACCTGTCCACACCCCAACCTCGTTCAGAATCCATTAAGCCAACCAATGCCATCTTCTGGGCATGTTGAGTGGCTATCGAGCCTCTCGATCTTAACGGAGACGCATGCGAATGAAGAAGATGGCTCTGTACGCCGTGGTTGCCGCAACCACGTTCAGCAGCGTCCTGGCGACCACCGCGCCGGCAATGGCGCAGTATTACGACCGTCGCCCGCCGGGCTATGGTTACCGCGACCAGCCGCCACC
>UBJO01000006.1 GCA_900465665.1 Hyphomicrobiales bacterium | reverse complement strand
GGGGAGGTCCGGGTCGTGGCGGGGGCGCGTTCGGCGCTGTTCCTGCCGTTCGAGGATCTCGGGCTGATCATCGTCGATGAAGAGCATGATCCCGCCTACAAGCAGGAAGACCGCGTCTATTACAATGCCCGCGACATGGCGGTCGTTCGCGCCCGGATCGGCGATTTCCCGCTCGTGCTGGTCTCGGCCACGCCATCGGTGGAGAGCCAGGTCAACGGCCAGAGCGGGCGCTATACGACCATCCACCTGCCGACCCGCTTCGGCGACGCGGCGCTGCCGGATCTGCACCTAGTCGACATGCGAAGGCATGCGCCGGAGCGTGGCGGCTTCCTGTCGCCGGTGTTGCTGCGGGCCATCGGCAAGACGGTGGAGAAAAAGCAGCAGGCGCTGTTGTTTTTGAACCGGCGCGGCTATGCGCCGCTGACGCTCTGCCGGGTCTGCGGTCATCGTTTCCAGTGCCCGCAATGCTCCAGCTGGCTGGTCGAGCACCGGTTCAAGCGGCAGCTGCAGTGCCACCAGTGCGGTTATCACCAGCATACGCCCGAGGCCTGCCCGGAATGCGGCACGTTCGATCATCTTGTTGCCTGCGGGCCGGGAGTGGAGCGGATCGCGGAAGAGGTGGAGCGGCATTTTCCCGAGGCGCGGACCATCGTGCTCTCTTCCGACATCATGGGCGGGGTGAAGCGGCTGCGTCTGGAGCTCGACGCCATCGCCAAGGGCGAGGCGGATATCGTCATCGGCACGCAGCTGGTGGCCAAGGGGCATAACTTCCCGCTGATGACGCTTGTTGGCATCATCGATGCCGATCTCGGGCTCGCGAATGGTGATCCGCGCGCCGCCGAACGGACCTTCCAGCTGCTGTCGCAGGTGACGGGCCGCGCCGGGCGTACGGGTCTGAAGAGCCACGGGCTGCTGCAGACCTACCAGCCACAGCATCCCGTGATGCAGGCGATCGTCTCGGGCGATGCCGGCGCCTTCTACGAGCGCGAGATCGCCGAGCGCGAACGGGCGATCCTGCCGCCGTTCGGGCGGCTGGCATCGATCATCGTCTCGGCGGAAACCAGGCAGGATGCGGAGGGGCATGCGCGCAGCATGCGCAACGCAGCGCCGCAGGTGACGGGCATTTCCGTGCTTGGGCCGGCCGAGGCGCCGCTGGCGCTGGTGCGCGGACGCCATCGCTTCCGGCTCCTCGTGCATGGTCGCCGGAACTCCGACATGCAGGCCTACCTGCGCACCATGCTGGCGCAATCGCCCAAGGAGCGCGGCTCCATCCATGTGCAGCTCGATATCGATCCGCAGAGCTTCCTTTAGAGTCCACTGATCTCGGGCGTTTGCGGCCTGCCGATATCATGGCATAAGGGCTGCAAATCACAGTGATTTGGGGTCACATCATGGAATTCTACTTTCCGACGGAGCTGGGCGAGCAGCTTGCCTTCGGCGCCGCCGCGTTTACCGCGCTTGCGGGCTTCATCATCATGTTCGCGCCGGGCTATGCGATGCGGCTCTTCGGGATGCAG
This sequence comes from Hyphomicrobiales bacterium, assembly GCA_900465665.1. GTDB lineage: Bacteria > Pseudomonadota > Alphaproteobacteria > Rhizobiales > Rhizobiaceae > Rhizobium. The sequence goes on along the minus strand of UBJO01000006.1, from coordinate 25,597 downwards.
GTGCGCGAGGGTCGTCGCGACGGTTATGCCGAGCTGCGCTCGATGGGCGGCTTCTATCTCGGCACCGGGCTCGCGGCGATCATGCTGGCGCAGAACTTCACCTATCTGGCGCTTGGCGCGGCGTTTGCGATGGCCGCATTCGCGCGCATCATCTCACTGCTTTCCGACCGAGGAGGCACCATCATGAATTATGTACTTCTGGTTGTGCAGGTGATTTTGGCGGCGCTTCCGCTCGGCTATGTCTTCGGTTTCTTTTCCGCCTGAAACACGCCGATTTCGGAGTGACGGTCTTTGGACCGTGAACGGTTTCGGCATTTTTGCGGCAGAAATCGATGCTAAAATAGGATTACGGCGTTACGCGTGTTGCGAGTCCCGATATCCTATGTTAGACGGACCCCGAATTTCGGAAGAAGCAAGAGGCTTCTCTTGCGATTTCTGGGGGAAATCATAACGAATTCAAGAATTTAAATCAGGCGCCCGCCGGAGGCCGGATTCTTGGGTTGAAATCAGGGAAATTTGTGCCCGTGGCAGACACGTCCCAGCTTACATCTGGTGTTGCAGAGCGATATGCCTCGTCGCTGTTCGAACTGGCGCTCGAGGAGGGTGCAGTCGCGAACGTGACCGCCGATCTCGACCGTTTTCAGGCGATGTTGGACGAGAGCGACGATCTGAAGCGCTTCATCTCCAGCCCGGTTTTCTCGGCTGAAGATCAGCTGAAGACGATCATCGCGATCAGCGAAAAGGCTGGCATCAGCGGGTTCGTTGCAAACTTCCTGAAGGTCGTGGCGCGTAATCGCCGCCTGTTTGCTCTCCCGGGCATGATCAAGGCCTTCCGTGTCATCGCTGCCAAGCAGCGTGGCGAAATTACCGCCGAGGTTACCTCGGCCCATGCGCTCGACGCAGCGCAGGAAACTGAATTGAAGGCGGCGCTGAAGGGCGTCACCGGCAAAGACGTGGCGGTCAACGTCACGGTTGATCCGTCAATTCTTGGTGGTCTGATCGTGAAGGTCGGGTCCCGTCAGATTGATACGTCTCTTCGTACCAAACTCTCTACCCTTAAGCTTGCATTGAAAGAGGTTGGCTGATGGATATCCGCGCCGCGGAAATTTCCGCAATTCTCAAAGATCAGATTAAAAACTTCGGCAAAGAGGCGCAGGTCTCGGAAGTCGGTCAGGTGCTCTCCGTCGGTGACGGTATCGCTCGCGTATACGGTCTGGACAACGTCCAGGCTGGCGAGATGGTCGAGTTCCCGGGCGGCATCCGCGGCATGGCGCTGAACCTTGAAGCCGACAACGTTGGTGTCGTTATTTTCGGTTCCGACCGCGCCATCAAGGAAGGCGACACCGTCAAGCGTACGGGCGCCATCGTTGACGTTCCGGTTGGTCCGGAACTGCTCGGCCGCGTTGTCGACGCTCTCGGCAACCCGATCGACGGCAAGGGCCCGATCAACGCGACCCGCCGTGCGCGCGTCGACGTCAAGGCTCCCGGCATCATTCCGCGTAAGTCGGTTCATGAGCCGATGTCGACCGGCCTCAAGGCCATCGACGCGCTCATCCCGGTTGGCCGTGGCCAGCGCGAGCTCGTCATCGGCGACCGTCAGACCGGCAAGACCGCGATCATTCTCGACGCGATCCTGAACCAGAAGGCCATCCACGACAACGGCCCGGACAGCGAAAAGCTGTACTGCGTCTACGTCGCTATCGGCCAGAAGCGTTCGACCGTTGCCCAGTTCGTCAAGGTTCTCGAAGAACGCGGCGCAATGAAGTACTCGATCGTCGTCGCCGCGACCGCTTCGGACGCTGCTCCGATGCAGTACCTGGCACCGTTCGCCGGTTGCGCCATGGGCGAATACTTCCGCGACAACGGCCAGCACGCCCTGATCGGTTACGACGACCTTTCGAAGCAGGCTGTCGCCTATCGCCAGATGTCGCTTCTGCTGCGCCGCCCGCCGGGCCGCGAAGCTTACCCGGGCGACGTGTTCTACCTGCATTCGCGTCTCCTCGAGCGCGCTGCTAAGCTCTCCGACGAAATGGGCGCTGGCTCGCTGACGGCTCTGCCGGTCATCGAAACCCAGGGTAACGACGTTTCGGCGTTCATCCCGACCAACGTGATCTCGATCACCGACGGCCAGATCTTCCTCGAAACCGACCTGTTCTACCAGGGCATTCGTCCGGCCGTTAACGTCGGTCTGTCGGTTTCGCGCGTTGGTTCGGCTGCTCAGATCAAGGCCATGAAGCAGGTTGCCGGCTCGATCAAGGGCGAACTCGCCCAGTATCGCGAAATGGCCGCCTTCGCCCAGTTCGGCTCCGACCTCGACGCATCGACGCAGCGCCTGCTGAACCGCGGCGCACGCCTGACCGAACTCCTGAAGCAGCCGCAGTTCTCGCCGCTGAAGACGGAAGAACAGGTCGCGGTGATCTTCGCCGGCGTCAACGGTTACCTCGACAAGGTCGCGGTCAACCAGGTCGGCAAGTTCGAGCAGGGCCTGCTGTCGTACCTCCGTTCCGAAGGTTCGGCGATCCTCGACACGATCCGTAGCGAAAAGGCCATCAGCGACGATACGAAGGGCAAGCTCACCGCTGCCATCGACAGCTTCGCGAAGTCTTTCTCGTAATCGGACCCAGTTAGGACGGATCACGGATGCCTTCACTTAAGGATCTGAAAAACCGGATCGCCTCCGTCAAGGCGACGCAGAAGATCACCAAGGCGATGAAAATGGTCGCCGCGGCGAAGCTTCGGCGTGCGCAGGAGGCGGCCGAGGCCGCCCGGCCCTATTCGCAGCGGATGAGTGCGGTTTTGGCGAACATCGCCAATGCCGTCACCGATGCGGATGGTGCGCCGGCTCTCATGACCGGTACAGGCAAGGATCAGGTTCACCTGCTCGTTGTCTGCACGGCTGATCGCGGCCTCTGCGGCGGTTTCAACTCGCAGATTTCCCGTTTTGCCCGCGATCATGCCCGCAAGCTGACCGCAGAAGGCAAGACGGTAAAGATCTTCACTGTCGGCAAGAAGGGCTACGACAGCCTGCGCCGCGAATTCCTGCCGCTCATCGTCGAGCGCAAGGAACTCCGCGACGTCAAGCGTGTCGCCTTCGAAAACGCCGACAGCATCGGCAAGCGCATCATCGAGATGTACGAAGCCGGTGAATTCGACGTCTGCACGCTCTTCTATTCCGAGTTCAAGTCGGTGATCTCGCAGGTTCCGACGGCACAGCAGCTCATCCCGGCTTCGGCTGGCGAGGCGGTTGCCGAGGACGCGGCACATGCGGGCGCGGTCTACGAATACGAGCCAGATCCGGCATCGATCCTCGAGGATCTGATTCCACGCAACATCTCGGTCCAGATTTTCCGCGCGCTCCTCGAGAACGTCGCCGGCGAAATGGGCGCCAAGATGAGCGCGATGGACAATGCGACGCGTAACGCTGGTGAAATGATCAACAAGCTGACGCTTTCCTACAACCGTCAGCGCCAGGCTCAGATCACCAAGGAACTCATTGAAATCATTTCGGGCGCGGAAGCGCTCTGAGGTAAGGGAAAGAGGGTAAGAAGATGGCTAAGGCAGCTACCCCCAAGAAGGCCGCGGCAGGCTCCGCCGGCAAGGTTACGCAGGTTATCGGCGCCGTCGTGGACGTTGCCTTCGAAGGCGAACTGCCGGCGATCCTGAACGCACTCGAAACCACGAACGGCGGCAACCGCCTCGTGCTCGAAGTCGCTCAGCACCTGGGTGAAAACGAAGTTCGCACGATCGCCATGGACTCGACCGAAGGTCTGGTTCGCGGTCAGCCGGTCTCCGACACCGGTGAGCCGATCACGGTTCCGGTCGGTCCGGAAACGCTCGGCCGTATCATGAACGTCATCGGCGAACCGGTTGACGAAGCCGGCCCGCTGGTCACTTCGGGCAAGCGCGCCATTCACCAGGACGCTCCTTCCTACGTCGACCAGTCGACCGAAGGCCAGATCCTCGTCACCGGCATCAAGGTCGTCGACCTGCTCGCTCCTTACGCAAAGGGCGGCAAGATCGGCCTGTTCGGCGGCGCCGGCGTCGGCAAGACCGTTCTGATCATGGAACTGATCAACAACGTCGCCAAGGCGCACGGTGGTTACTCGGTATTCGCAGGCGTGGGTGAACGTACCCGCGAAGGCAACGACCTTTACCACGAAATGATCGAATCGGGCGTCAACAAGCACGGCGGCGGCGAAGGCTCCAAGGCTGCGCTCGTTTACGGCCAGATGAACGAACCGCCGGGCGCACGCGCTCGCGTTGCTCTCACCGGTCTGACGATCGCTGAAGACTTCCGTGACAAGGGCCAGGACGTTCTGTTCTTCGTCGACAACATCTTCCGCTTCACGCAGGCAGGTTCCGAAGTGTCGGCTCTGCTCGGCCGTATTCCTTCGGCTGTTGGCTATCAGCCGACGCTTGCCACGGACATGGGCGCGATGCAGGAACGCATCACCACCACGACCAAGGGCTCGATCACCTCGGTTCAGGCGATTTACGTCCCCGCCGACGACTTGACCGACCCGGCTCCGGCCACCTCGTTCGCCCACTTGGACGCAACGACCGTTCTGTCGCGCTCGATCGCTGAAAAGGGTATCTACCCGGCCGTTGACCCGCTCGACTCCACCTCGCGCATGCTCGACCCGATGGTTGTCGGCGAAGAGCACTACGAAGTGGCTCGTAAGGTTCAGACGACGCTGCAGCGCTACAAGGCCCTTCAGGACATCATCGCCATCCTTGGCATGGACGAACTGTCGGAAGAAGACCGTCTGGCTGTTGCCCGCGCCCGCAAGATCGAGCGCTTCCTGTCGCAGCCGTTCTTCGTCGCCGAAGTCTTCACCGGTTCGCCGGGCAAGCTCGTTGCGCTCGAAGACACGATCAAGGGCTTCAAGGGCCTCGTCAACGGCGAATACGATCACCTGCCGGAAGCAGCCTTCTACATGGTCGGCTCGATGGAAGAAGCCATCGAAAAGGCCAAGAAGCTCTCCGCAGCCGCTTGATGCATTCACTTACGGCGCGCAGGGACCGTCCCCGCGCGCCGTCTCTCGTTTCAAAGACAATCAAGAAGTGAAACGTCATGGCTGACAATTTCAATTTTGAACTCGTATCTCCGGAGCGCCTGCTCTTGTCCGAGATGGTGACCGAAGTTGTCATTCCGGCAACCGAGGGCGAGATGACCGTCATGGCGAACCACGCGCCGACGATGACGACCATCAAGCCGGGCGTCGTAAGCGTTCGCTCCGCCAGCGGTGTCAAGAAGGACTTCGTGGTGTTCGGCGGCTTCGCCGACATCCTGCCGACCGGCTGCACGCTGCTCGCGGAATCCGCGATCCCCGTCGAAGACGTCTCCAAGGACGAACTCGACCGTCGCATCGACGCCGCCAAGTCTGAACTCGAGGATGCCCAGCATCACGAGCACAAGTCCAAGCTGGAACACTTCATCATGGAAATGACGCACCTCCAGGGTGTCGTCAACAAGGACTGAGCCTTCCAGCTCTGACTGTCATCGAAGCGGCCGCAAGGCCGCTTTTTTGTTGCTCGCTCGAGGCTCTTCTCGGCTATCGAAGGCCGGTAGCGGTTGATCATTGGCGGATGCAGAGGCTATCTTCTCACCATGTCGGATCCGCATCGGTTCGGCCGCTGATGGGGAGGGTTTGATGTTTCATCCGAAGTTGTTCGAAAACCGCAATGTGGTGGTCACGGGTGCCGGTCGCGGGATCGGGCTCGAGGTCGCGAGACAGTTTCTCGATTGCGGTGCGCGGGTGCTGGTTCACACCGGCCGCGACGGCGAGCGGACTTTACCCGACTTCCTGCTGACGGCGGAAGAAGATCGCCGCGCCATTCTGATCGCCGGCGATTTCTCGACGGGCGAGGGGTGCCAGGTTTTTGCCAGCAAGGTACTCGGCCATTTCAAGACGATCCACGCGCTGGTCAACAATGCGGGCACGATGTTCGGCCGGTTTCCGGCGGGCACGCTCACCGACGAGCAGTATGGCCAGGTGGTGCAATTGAACCAGACATCGGTCGTTGAGGTCACCAGGGCGCTACTGCCGGCGCTGAGGGCCGCGGGCGAGGCTGCGATCGTCAACACGGTTTCGATCTCGGCGCTGACGGGCGGCAGCCCGGGCTCGGCGATCTACTCGGCCTCCAAAGCGTTCGTCTCGACTTACTCGAAAGCGCTTGCGCGCGAACTCGCTCCCGACGGCATCCGCGTCAACTGCATCTCGCCGGGAACGATCGAGACCGATTTCCACCAGCGCTATTCGTCCGCCGAGAAGCTCGAGCAGACCCGCAAGGGCATACCGCTGCAGCGGCTGGGGACGGCGGAGGATTGCGCGCCGGCCTATCTCTTCATGGCGGCGCCGTCGCTGTCGGGTTACGTGACCGGCCAGGTGCTGGAGGTTAACGGCGGCCAGCTTATCTGCTGATCAAGTGACTTTTTTTGGCACTTTAGGAGATCCAAATTATCCGGCGTTGCGTACGTGTTATGAGCACTTGTCATTTTTGATATATATGCAAGCAGAGACATAACATGCACTTGCCGACACCTCGATCGGGTATGGCCGATCACGAATTGCAGGGGTTTTCGACCAAAGCTCGGGCAGCAAGTGAACTTCTGAAAGCGCTGGCTCATCATACGCGGTTGCTCATCCTGTGCATTCTCGCGGATGAGGAGAAGACCGTCAGCGAGATCGAGGACATTCTCGGCATGCAGCAGGCCATGGTCTCGCAACAGCTCGCCCGCCTGCGTCTCGAGGGATTGGTCAATACCCGCCGCGAGGGCCGCATGATCTATTACAGCGTCGGCCATTCAGGCACCGTGTCGCTGCTCAAGTCACTGTTCGTGATGCTGCCCGAGGTGGTCGAGCAGCAGGGGTAAGGCGCTTTCAGGCGTCCGGCGACCAGCCCGGTGGCGCCATCTCGAAGCTCGAGAATTCGAAGCCGGGCGAAACCGTGCAGCCCACCAGCGTATAGTCGCCGAGCGTTTCGGCCGATTGCCACCAGTTGGCGGGGATGATTGCCTGCGGGCGCTGGCCACTGAGGATATCGGGGCCAAGCATCAGCGTCTCGCTCCGGCCGCCGTGTTCAGCGCGGTGCAGCGCCAATGGCGCGCCGGCATAATAGTGCCAGACCTCGGCCGCGTCGTGGACGCGATGCCAATGCGACCGCTGGCCGGATTTCAGCAGATAATAGATCGCCGTAGAGTGCCCGCGCTCCGCACCTTCGCTGTCGCGGAAGGTCTGGATGTAGAAGCCGCCCTCTGGGTGCGGCTCCAAGTTCAGTTCGCGGATGATGTCGTCGGCTGAGATCGGCGCCGGCGCCATCAGAAATTATCCTTGCGCTTGCGGATCTCGGCGAAGACCTCTTCGTTGGTCTTGGTTTCCATCAACAGGTTGCGGCGGATGGCGGGGTCGCCGGCGCGCAGGAAAGGATTGGTTTCCTTTTCCAGCGCGAGCGTCGTCGGAATGGTGAACTTGCCCTCGGCGCGCAAGGCCTCGATCTCGGCGGCGCGGGCCTTCAGACGTTCGTTATCCGGGTCGATGGTGAGCGCGAAGCGGGCGTTAGAGAGCGTATATTCGTGGCCGAAATAGATCGCGGTCTCATCGGGAAGCACGGCGAGCTTCTGCAGCGAGTGCCACATATCGGCCGGCGGGCGCTCGAACAGGCGGCCACAGCCGAGCGCGAACAGCGTGTCGGCGGCAAAGAGCAGCTTGTCGTCGGTGAAGTGGTAGCAGATATGGCCGGCGGTGTGGCCGGGGGTCTCTATGACGCGGACAGGGTGTTCGCCGAACAGGAAGGTATCGTCGTCGGACATCGTCATGTCGAGCCCGGGGATCGCCACCGCCTCGTTGATCGGGCCGATGATCTCGCAGCCGTACTTCTCCTTCAGCGCCAGGTTGCCCTCGACGTGGTCGGTGTGGTGATGGGTGGTGAAGATGTGGCTGATCGTCCAGCCGCGACGGTTCGCGGCGGCGATGACGGCGTCGGCATCGGGAGCGTCGATGGAGGCGGTAAGGCCGGTCTCGGGATCATGAACAAGCACGCCGAAATTATCGGTGCGGCAGAGAAAAACGTCTAAATCCAAAGGTTTCATAATCTAAAGTGCCTCTTTATCTCGGACTGACCCCGAATGTAGAGGCTGCGGCCTTGAAGTCCAACCGCTCACTGATAACATTTATCGCAATGCACGCAGATATCGTTGACCTACGCCAATTCTATCATTCCGACCTCGGCCGCATCGCCGAGCAGTCGATCGCCATGGCGCTCTCCTCGCTCTGGGTGCGGCTGCCGCAGGAGCGGCTGGTGGGCATCGGCTATGCCGTGCCGTTCCTCGATCGCTTTCAGGCCGATACCGAGCGCACCTTCGCCTTCATGCCGGCGGGGCAGGGCGCGGTGAACTGGCCGATGGGATCGCTGTCATCGACGGCGCTGATCTTCGACGAGGAACTGCCGCTGCCGGATTCGTCGATCGACCGGGTGCTGATGGTGCACTCGCTGGAGTTCGCGGAAAACCCGCGCGAGACGCTGAAGGAGCTCTGGCGGGTGTTGGCGCCGGGCGGGCGGCTGGTCATCGTCGTGCCGAACCGACGCGGCGTCTGGGCGCGGCTGGAGCACACGCCGTTCGGCTCCGGGCGGCCGTATTCGCGGGGTCAGCTGACGCATCTGTTGCGCGAGACGAATTTCACGCCGGGGGCCTCGGCAGAGGCGCTGCTGTTTCCGCCGTCGAAGCTGCGGACGATGATGCGGCTGCGCGGCGCGTTCGAATATGTCGGGCGGGCGCTCTGGCCGGCCTTTTCGGGCGTCATCATCGTCGAGGCGCAGAAGCGGCTCTATCAGGGCCTGCCGGTGGCGGTGCGCGCGTCGCGGCGTGTGTTCGTGCCGGTGCTGTCACCGCATGGCGTGCCGACGACGCGGACGCGGTAGGTCTGCAGCGGTGCGGCATTCCCTTCTCCCCAGCGGGGAGAAGGTGGCCCGAAGGGCCGGATGAGGGGGCTCCGGGCTCGGAGTCTACCTTGTCGTTTTGTTGCCGGCAATTAGTGGAGGTTGTGCCGTTGGCCCCCTCATCCGCCTGCCGGCACCTTCCCCCCGGTGGGGGGAAGAGACTCGTGGCGGGGCGCTCGCCCACTTTCCTCCCTACCCTCAGAAGGGAGAGAGGGACCACTGATCACTCCCCCCACCACTCGACAACGCCCCATTTCCGTTCTATTGCCTCAAGGCAATTTCCAGCCGGACACCCCGGCCTTTTCCAAGGTTGATCCCATGAGCGTAGAGACGAGCAAGCCTGTTCCCCGTGCCGGTATTCTTGATATCGCGGCCTATGTGCCCGGCAAGGAACATGCGCCGGGCGTGGCGCGCGTCTACAAGCTCTCGTCGAACGAAACGCCGCTCGGCGCCAGCCCGAAGGCGATTGCCGCCTATCGCGCCGCGGCCGACAATCTCGAGCGTTATCCGGACGGACAGGCCGTCGAGCTGCGCGAGGCGATCGCCGCGGTGCATGGGCTTAACCCGGCTAACATTCTCTGCGGCAATGGCTCGGACGAGCTGCTCGGCCTGCTCTGCCATGTCTATCTGGCGCCCGGCGACGAGGCCATCATCACCGAGCATGGCTTCCTGGTCTACAAGATCCAGATCATGGGCGCCGGCGCCACCGTCGTCACGGTCAAGGAGAAGGAAGCGACGGTCGATGTCGACGCGATCATCGCCGCCGTCACCGAGAAGACCAAGATGGTGTTCATCGCCAACCCCGGCAATCCGACGGGCACCTATGTTCCGGTCAGCGAAATCCGCCGCCTGCATGCGGCCCTACCTAGGAATGTCGTGCTGGTGCTCGACGCCGCCTATGCCGAATATGTGCGCCGCAACGACTATGAATCCGGTATCGAGATCGTGTCGTCGAACCCGAACGTGGTCATGACCCGCACCTTCTCCAAGGTCTACGGCCTGGCGGCGCTGCGCGTCGGCTGGATGTATGCGCCCGCCGATATCGTCGATGCGCTGAACCGCGTGCGTGGGCCGTTCAACATGAACATGGCGGCGATCTCGGCCGGTGCGGCTGCCATCCGCGACCAGTCCTTCATGCAGGAAGCCGTCGCTTTCAACCAGATGTGGATCGACAAGCTGACCGGCGCCTTCGAGGCGATCGGGCTGAAGGTCACGCCCTCGGTCACCAATTTCGTGCTGATCCATTTCCCCGATGTGGACGGCAAGCGCGCCGACGAGGCAGACGAGTTCCTCACCAGCCGCGGCTATATCCTGCGCGCCGTAAAGGGCTACGGCTTCAAGAATTCGCTGCGCATGAGCGTCGGCCCCGAAGAGGCCAACCGCGGCGTCATCGAGGCGCTCGGCGAGTTTATGGGACGGAAAGCATGACGGTCCAGTTCGATCGCATCGCGCTTATCGGCATCGGCCTGATCGGCTCGTCGCTGGCGCATGACATCAAGCGGCTGGGCTTGGCGAAAGAGGTGGTCATCGCCACCCGCAGCGCCGAGACGCTGAAGCGGGCGGAAGAGCTTGAGCTCGGTGACCGCTACACGACGTCTTCGGCAGAAGCGGTCAAGGACGCGGACCTCGTCATCGTCTCGGTACCTGTTGGAGCGTCGGAGGCGGTTGCCAAGGAGATCGCCGGTAGCCTGAAGCCGGGCGCCATCGTCACCGATGTCGGCTCGACCAAGGCGTCGGTCATCGCGCAGATGCAGCCGCATATGCCCGGCAATGTCCATTTCATTCCCGGCCACCCGCTGGCGGGTACGGAGAAATCGGGTCCGGATGCCGGCTTCCCCGGCCTGTTTGCCGGCCGCTGGTGCATCTTCACGCCGCTCGAGGGCACGGACGAGACGGCACTGAAGGCGCTCAGCCGCTTCTGGGAGACGCTGGGCTCGAAGATCGACGTGATGGACCCTGAACATCACGACAAGGTGCTCGCTATCGTCTCGCACCTGCCGCACCTCATCGCCTTCAACATCGTCGGCACGGCCGATGATCTGGGCACGGTGACGGAATCGGAAGTGATCAAGTATTCCGCCTCCGGCTTCCGCGATTTTACGCGTCTCGCCGCCTCCGACCCCACCATGTGGCGGGATGTGTGCCTGCACAACAAGGATGCGATCCTGGAGATGCTGGCGCGGTTTTCCGAAGACCTTGCCTATCTGCAGCGGGCGATCCGCTGGGGCGAGGGCGACAAGATCTTCGACCTCTTCACCCGCACCCGGGCCATCCGCCGCTCGATCATCGAGGCCGGCCAGGATGTCGACGCGCCGGACTTCGGGCGGCCGCATACGCTTGATAAGAAGGGTTGAGGGCCGAGGCGGCGCCATGGCGCCGCGCCACCTAAACTCAAATCGGCGGGATCTGGCCGAGCGGGATGAAGCCGCTGACGGTGGCGTTGCCGCGCTGGACGACGAGGTCGACGGAGACGGTGCCGCCGCCGCCGGCCATTGCCTTCAAAAGCTTGGCGGCGGTGTCGACGGTCTTGGCGATATCGGGGAAGCCCTGCTTGATGCTGTCGCGCCAGGCGTTGACGTCTTCGATCTGCAGCTTGAACTGGGCGGTCAGATAACCCTCCTCGTCGAAGGAGAAGGGGCCTGACAGCGTCATCACCTTGCCATCGCCCATATCGGCCACCGCCTTGCGGAGCTCGCCGCTGGCGCCGTAGAGGCCCTTCTCGTCGCTCCCGTCGATCATGCCGGCCTTGCCCGCCAGTGTGACATCCGCGCTGGTCGAGAGCTTGGGCAAGACCTGCGGCCAATCCTTGATCACCGTCTGCGCGTCGGTCAGCGAGATCGCGCCGTCGAGATCGGCGCCGTTCTGGCGCAGGTGCAGTTCGGTGTGGGCGGCGTCGAAGTTGATCGTCTGGCCGGTGGCGGAGGAGACGGCGGTCGCCTTCAGGCCGTCGATTATGGTCGAGGAGTGGTCGATGCCCTTGAGCTTGGTGACAAGGCTCGACTGCAGGTTCGTCCACTCGGCGTTGACCGACAGGCCATGCGCGGTGCGGATTTCGGCGGGCGAATCAAGTTCCCAGACGATATGGCCGGGGGCGTAGACCTGGGCTGCAGAGCGCAGGGCGCCGAAGCTTGCCGATACACCATTGACGTTGTCGTCGACATCCACCTTCGAGCAGAAGAGGCCGATGCGGAAGGGGAAGCCGCGGAAGTCGATATCGGCGCATTCGCCTGATACGCCGGCCTTGTTGCCGGGGCCGATCGCCGTCAGAACCGTGCTCTTCAGCGTCGAGGCGGCATAGAACCAGCCGCCGGTATAGAGTGCGACCACGAGAACGATGCCTGCCCCCAGCAACCAGAATTTCCTGCCGCTACGAGATTGGCTTGACGCTGCCATGATGTTCTCCAATGGTTGTCCGCAAATTAGAATCTCGGTCTGGCTTGGGATATGGACGAATTTTGGGTGTTTGGCTACGGATCGCTGATGTGGAATCCGGGGTTCGCGTTTGTTGAACGGTCACAAGCGCTTATTCATGGCTATCGGCGATCTCTCTGCGTTCGCTCGTGGGTGCATCGGGGCACCGAGCAAAATCCGGGGCTGGTGCTGGGGCTCGATCGCGGGGGATCGTGCCGCGGCATGGCGTTTCGCGTCGCGGGCGAGGATTGGGACGAGGTCATCGGCTATCTCAGAGAACGCGAACTGGTGACCAACGTTTATCTCGAGCGTCAGGTTCCGCTGCAGCTTGCAGGCGGGCGCGGTGTCAAGGGCGTCGCCTATGTCGTCGACCGCGACCACACGCAATATGCCGGCTCGCTGGATACGATGGCCGCGGCACGCATCGTGCATCAGGCGCAAGGAAAGTCCGGGCCGAACGACGCCTATGTCTTCAACACGCTGGCGCACCTGAAAGAGATGGGTATTCGCGACCACTGGCTGGAAGACGTGGTCGATGAGGTGGAGCGGTTGCGGGCGGCCTGAACTGATTAGGCCAAGGCGCTGCGCGCCTCAGCCGGGCCACGGCGCTATGCGCCTTAGCCGGTCGTTGCGGCGTTCTGCTTGCGCAGTTCCTCCAGGCGCTGGAGTGCCGTGGGCGGCAGGGGCAGGTTTGGGTTGCGCGCGGCGTCGCCCATCAGGATCTCGTCGCTGGCGCGTTCGGTCACCTCGATCAGATGCGCGAAGAAGGCGTCCGGGTCCATTCCGGGCTCGATCGGCTTCAGGATGCGGACCTTGTAGTGGCCGGGATAGCGCATGGTCGAGCGGCGCGGCCAGAAGAGGCCGGGCTGCATGGCGACAGGAACGACCGGCAGCTGCAGGTCGCGATACATGCGGGCGATGCCGTATTTGTAGACCGGCTCGGCGCCCGGCGGACGGCGGGTGCCCTCGGGATATATGATCAGCTGGCGGCCGGTGGCGAGTTCTTCCTTGGTGCGGCGCAGCGCCTCGACCATGACCTTGCCGCGGGCGCCGCGATTGATCGGGATCATCCGCTGCTTCTTCGCGTACCAGCCGAAGAGCGGGATCCACATGAGCTCGCGCTTGAGGATATAGACCGGGTCCTTCAGCCAGGGGAGCAGCGCATAGGTGTCCCAGAAGGACTGGTGCTTGGGCGCCAGGATGTAGCCGCCCTCGGGCAGGTTCTCCAGGCCCTCGATCTCGAAGGTGGTGCCGACGATCTTTTCCATCAGCCAGTGGTTGGAGAGCGCCCAGTTCTTCGGGATGCGATAGGCGCTCCGGCGCGGCGCCAGGAAGTAATAGGGCGAGAACACAATCATTCGCAGAATGAGATTGGCGTAGAAGATCGTGTTGAAGAGAACGGAACGCAGGGCGATCATGAAGTTTCCCGAGGCCTAAATCCGCCAGACGGGCGGCACAGCCGTCCTACACGATATTCTCCGCCATAAAAAGCGCTGATCGGCTCAGGTATCGCCTTCGGCGGAGCGCAGGCCAGGATGGCGGAAGAGGCCGGTCAGGTTGCGGGCGCCGGCAAAGAGCAGCTTGCCGTATTCGGCCAGCATGACGCGCATGGCGTTGGGATCGGTGAACCAGTTGCTGTTCTTCAGATCGGTGTTGACGACGGGATAGGGCACGAACTGTGTTTCGGGATCGACATAGGCGAGTTCGGCGAGGCTACGCGGCATGTGGTAGTTGTTGGTGACGATCAACACGCTCTTGTAGCCCTTGGCGTGGATCCAGTTGGTCGCTTCCTCGGCATTGCCGATCGTGTCCAGCGCGTCGTAGCCGATGTCGACGCAGCAATCGAAGAGATCGGGCGCTGCCTGCGTCATCTTGCGGATCTGGTTGCGGGTGGTGGTCGGATGGACGCCCGAGATCAACAGGCGCTTGCCGGCACCCTTCTGCAGGAGTTCCACGGCCTGGTCGATGCGCTGGTAGCCGCCTGTCAGCACGACGATGGCATCGGCATGCGGATCGAGCGGCGGTTTGAGGGTCGTGACCGAATCCGCGAAGAACAGAAAGCCCCCGAAAACCAGGGCGATAGCGAGCACGAAGGTGACGCCGCCCCAGCGCAGCATGCGGCGTACGGGGCCACGGCGCGCGGGCTCGCTCTCGGAGCGGGAAAGCTCCGTTTTCGGGCGAATCGGGTCGTGCGACATGCGGCTCATGCTCATGAATCGAAAAATATACGCAGATTAGGGCGGCGAACAGACGCTTTCATGGCAAAATGCAGCCCGTAATCTTAATTCGGAAGGCCGTCGGCACGGGTGGGATCGGAGCGCAGCGTGTCGATTTCGTAGATGGTGCGCATGACCGTTAGCCGGGCAGTGAAGGTGGTCAGGAGGGCGATGACGATCATCGTCGCGAAGATGCCGGCATAGCCGAGCGCGCCGACCGAGAAGGTGCCGAACAATGCTGTCGCCTGGTCGGTCTGCGGTGTGGCGAGCGTGCGGCTCTGCAAAAAGCCGGCGCTCATGAAGAAGAGGGCGGCAAGTGCTGAGCCGACGGCCGAGCCCTTGAGGCTGATCTTCAGGAAATGCTTCTGGAACTCATTGGCAACGAAGGAGCTCTCGGCGCCGACGAAGTGCAGGACTTCGACGATGTGCCTGTTGCCGGACAATGCGCCACGGGTGGCGAAGACGACGGTCAGCACCATGGCGGAGAAGACCAGCAGCAGCACGCCGGTGCCGATCATGACAGTCGTGTGGGCCATGGAGACCAGGCGGTCGACCCAGGTGCGGTGATCGTCGAGCGAGGATTGTGGAATGCTCTCCTTCAGCATGGCGCGCATCGCATCGAAATCGGGCGGGTTGCTTTCGTCGATGGTGATGATGACGAGGCGGGGAACGGGCAGTTCCTTGATGTCGAGGCCGGTGCCGAGCCAGGGTTCGAGCAGGCGCGCGGTGGCGGCCTCGTCGACGATCTGGCCATCCTTGGTGCCGACGAAGGTGAGCGCGATACGGCGGGCGTCATTCAGCGCCTTGTCCATGTCCAGCCCGTCGTCGGGCTTGATCTGGATGGTGATCTCGCGGGAGATCTGGCTTTCCCAGCTTGCGGCCGTCGAGCGCACCATCGAGACGCCGCCGAGCGTCAGGCAGGCGAGAAAGGCCATGATCGCGATCACGACCATCAGCGCGTTGCCCTGGATATTGGCGGACGGCAGGATCGGCGCGGTTGGGCGCACCTTCATCTCCGGGCGTTTCTGACCCTTGGAGGCTGCTGGCGCTGCGGGGCGGGCGGTTGGCTCAGTCATGGATGTCGAGGTGCCCTTCCGAGAGGATCATCCGGCGGGCGTCCACCTGGTCCATCAACGTCAGATCGTGGGTAGCGATCACGACGGCGGTTCCGAGGCGATTGAGTTCGAGGAAGAGGTTGAGCAGGCGGCGCGCCATCGGCGGATCGACGTTGGCGGTCGGCTCGTCGGCGAGCAGGATTTCGGGGCGGTCGATGAGGGCGCGGGCGATCGCGGCGCGCTGTTTCTCGCCACCCGAAAGCACTGGCGGCAGCACGTTGATGCGCTCGCCGAGGCCGACCCATTTCAGCAGTTCCAGCACGTCGGTCTTGTAGGAGGCCTCATCCTTGCCGCGCACGCGCAGCGGCAACGCCACGTTCTCATAGGTGGTGAGATGATCGAGCAGGCGGAATTCCTGGAAGATGATGCCGACGCGGCGGCGCAGAAGCGGCAGTTCGGTGCGGGGTATATCGGTTATGTCGCGACCGAACATGCGGATCAACCCGCGTGTCGGCTGCAGCGAGAGGAAGAGAAGCCGAAGCAGCGTGGTCTTGCCGGCGCCGGAGGGGCCGGTCAGGAACTGGAAGGATTTCTTCGGGATGTCGAAGGTCAGGTCCCGGAGGATTTCCGGTCCCATTCCATAGCGCAAACCGACATTCTCGAAGTGGATCAACGGGCCGCTCAGTTTCTTGTTGTTTCACCGCATGACTTGTTAACCAGATCCGTTAACAACGGGTAAATTTCGCCGGAAAGACGCCTGTTTGATGGCGGCATTTGCGAAGCATTAACCAATAAAATTTACGAGTAGAGAGGATTCGTTTCAATGCCCGCCTGTGAGGCCGGGCGTGAAAGCAGTGGATACCGGAAAGGCGGTCGTCATGACATCCTCCTCGTTCAAGCGCCAGGCACCCGGGCGGGCCTATGATTTCCTGCCGCCAGAGGCCGCGAAGCGCGAGCACCGGCAAAGCCGTCCCGCCGATATCGCCGACGCCGAGTTCGTTGTCATCGGCAAGCAGCGCGGGCCTGACTTCAACGATCGCAGCTTCAAGGGCCGCAGCTTCAACGACAACAGCCGCAGCGCCGGCGCTCGTCCATCGCCGCGTACAGCGCAAGCAGCGCCGGTTCAGGCGCCATCCTTCGTGCAGGCCGCCGAGGCGTGGCTGCAGCAGGCCTCGCTCAAGCATTTCTCCGTGCTTGTGGTGGCGCTCTGCGTCCTCGTCTTCGGTCTCTCCGGCGGGTTCTCCGGCCTGTCCGCTTCCAATGCGGCTGTCGATACCGATCCGCTGCACTTCACCCATGTGACAGCGACGCCGCGCGATGCCAACGGGATGCGAGTGCTTCTGATCAACGGCATTATCGACAATGTCAGCGGCACCACGCAGATGGTGCGGCCGATCCGGGCGAACCTCTATGCCGACGAGAAACTGGTCGCCAGCGTGGTGATCAATGCGCCCGCCGACGTGATCTATGGTGGCCAGAGCCGTGGCTTCTCCTCCAGGATACAGTATCCCGGTGGAAAAACGCCCGAGGTTCGGCTCTCCTTTATGCCCTAAGGGGTGTTTCGCCGCGCGGTTTGTGCTAACGGCTTGTGCTTGTTTTCAGGGAGCAAGCCTTCATGCCTGTGGTGCGCGGTAAGAATATCGATCCTCTTTTTACGGCCGAGATGATTGCCGAGCGCAATCATGCCATCGCCCGGGAGATCGCGAAGGGACCGACCAAGGACCTGCTCGTCATCGCCGTGCTCAAGGGCTCGTTCATTTTCGCGGCCGACCTTATTCGCGCGCTGCATGACAGCGGGCTTGCGCCCGAGGTCGAGTTCATCACGCTGTCGAGCTACGGCACCGGCACGGTTTCGCAGGGTGTTCGGATCGTCAAGGATATCGACAGCGAGGTGAAGGATCGCGACGTTCTCCTGATCGACGACATTCTCGAATCCGGCCGCACGCTGAAGTTCGCCAAGGAACTGCTCTATGAGCGCGGCGCCCGCAACGTCACCATCGCCGTGCTGCTCGACAAGAGCGTGAAGCGCAAGGAAAAGCTGGAAGCGGATTATGTCGGCTTCGAATGCCCCGACTATTTCGTCGTCGGATACGGCATGGACGTGGCCTATGCCTTCCGCGAACTTCCCTTCGTCGGCGTGGTGACGGGCGACGCGTAGTCACCTCTTTTTCTTGTCGCATGTCGTTGCCGCAAAACCGCTGCACACTTTTGCGCGACATGCTTGGGTGCCTCATTTCAAGACGGGTTGTTAACCATCCCGTCCATCGCCGGATCATTGCCTTCGGCCGTTTACCACTCGCAAAGGAAAGTCGTGTGATTTGCGGGTAGGGCATGAAACGGAGCAATGCACACCATGGCAAGAATTCTGATTACGGAAGACGAAGATTCCCTGCGTTCTTTCGTAGCCCGCGCTTTGCGCCTCGACGGTCATGAGACCGAAGAAGCGGCTGACGGTGCGGAAGGGCTGGAGAAGCTCAACATCGGCGGTTACGACCTGCTGCTGTCGGATATCCGCATGCCCGTGATGGACGGCATCGAACTCGCGCACCAGGCGAAGTCGGCCTTTCCGGCGCTGAAGATCCTGTTGATGACCGGCTATGCCGAACAGCGCGAACGTGCCGATGACCTCGCCGAGAAGATCGTCGATGTCGTGTCGAAGCCATTCGCGCTTCCCGATATCCGCAAGGCGGTTGCCCGGGCTCTCGCTGCCTGAGGGCTGGCTAAGGCAGATCTATCGTATCAAAGCCGGCGCTCTCGCCGGCTTTTTCAGTTTTGCGGCTGAATGAATTTGCCCTCGAAGCGTACGCGAAAATTCCGGCGCTGCGGGTCTTCCTTGAAGCAGACGAAGATCAGCTCGATATCTTCGGCGTGGTCGCGCTTGTCGAGCAAGCTGAGGGTGACGACGAGCACGCCGTCATATGCGCGGGTCAGCCTGAAGGCGGCGTTGCGGATGTCGTTGGCGTCGGGATCCTTGCGGTCGTCGCGGCGCTCATAGACCACCCAGAAAGGGCAGATGTCCCAGGTGGCGCGAAAGATCTCCGTCATTTCGGCCTGGAACTGCTCGGCATGCATGTTTGGGCCCCAGGTCAGCGTCTGCTCACCTTCGTCAGCGACGACGTTCAGATAGCCGTCATAGTCGTTGCCATGCTCGGACAGGGCATTGCCGATCATCTCGAATGCCGTGTTTTCGTCGATTACCGTCTTGAAGAGAATTGCCATCGAATCGCTATCGTTCGTCGCCTGCCGCCGCGACATTACGAAGCTTCCGCGGTTTTGGAATAGCCCCATACGGGTGAAAAGCCGCTGTTCGGGGCAGGTTTGAAATCAAGAATATATCCTGCGTCTTATTGAATATCGAGCAGGCGTTCAAGATAGCGCCGTTCCATCTCCTGTGAAGGGTTGTTGCCCAGCTTTTCTCTGATGGCATCGAGGATTTCGCGGGCGCGCTGCACGTCGATCTCATCGGGCACCTTCACCTGGTCACCGAAGTCCGGACCGTCGGCGCGGCGCGGACGGCCGAGCGGATCGCGGCCGTTCTGATTGCCCTGGCCGACCTGACCCTGCGGCCCCTGACCCTGGCCTTGCTGACCCTGCTGCGCCTGCATCATCTGGTTCATCATGTCGCGGGCGCCCTGGCGCAATGCTTCCAGCGCGCGACCCTGGCCCTGGATGGCCGGTTCGCCGCGGCCCTGGCCGAGCTCTCGACCTGCACCTTCCATCTCGCGCTGCGCCTGGCCGAAGCCCTGGCCGGGCTTCATGCCCATGTCGCCGAGGCTCTTCTGCATTTCGCCGAGCTGCTTGCCGAGCTGGTCCTGGCGCTCGCGCAGCTGCTTCAGCGCCTCGCGCAGCTGTTCGGCCGTCATCTCGTCCGACGGGTTCTGGCCCTGCTGGCCTTGCTGGCCCTGTTGCTGCTGGCCCTGCTGGTTCTGGCCTTGCTGGCCCTGTTGTTGCTGCTGATCCTGCGGCATGCCGTCATTGTCCATCGGCATGTCGTTCAGAAGCGGGTCGTTCATCCCGAGGTCGGGGTTCATGCTGTTGGGATCGCCGCGCTGCATGCGGTCCTTCAGTTGCTGGTCGAGCTTGAAGGTCTCTTCCATCAGCTTCTGCTGGTCGCGCAGGATTTGGCCGAGCTTGTCCATCTGCTGGCGCATCTGGCTGTTGTCCTGGCCCTGCTGCTGCTGACCGCGCTGCGGGCGGCCGGCCTGCATGTTGTTCATCATCCGCTGCAGCTCCGACAGCATCTGCTGGGCGGCGTCGCGGTTGCCGGAGCGGGCCAGGTTTTCGATCTGGTCCATCATCCGCTCCAGATCCTGCTGACGGATGACGTTCTGGGCGTTCTGGTTGGGCTGCATCGGCGCATTCTGCATGCGCTGCGCCAGCTCCTTCATGTAGTCCTGCATCGCCTTGCGCAGCTCGTCCATGAGCTTCTTGACCTCTGCGTCGGGCGCGTTGCGCTGCAGGGCGTCGGCGAGGTTCTGCTGGGCGTTGCGCAGGTTGCGCTCGGCCTCAGAGAGATTGCCGTCCTCCATGCCGATGGCGATGTCCCACAGATAGTCTGCGGTGTCCTTCAGCGCCTCGTCGCCCTTGGCGAGCTTCATGCGCTGGCGGGCGGATTCGATCAGCAGGTAATTGGTAAGGTTGGGGATCGTCTCTTCCGGACGCAGTGTCAGCGCTTCGTTGAGCGCGATCGCCTCGGGCATCTTGCGCGTGTCGAGCGCGAAGGTCTGGCGCTGTTCGGCGACGGCGGCTGCGAGCGGCTCGCTAAAGGGGCGGGCGGGCAGCGTCATCTCGTGCGGCGGGCTGCGGCCCGTCTGGCCGGCGGCGTCCTTGGCGATCAGCGTGATGCGCACGCGCTTGCCGGCGAGCGGATGCTCGGTGAGGTTCTTGCTGGCCACACCCTTGGCGTCGCGGGCGTTGCGGCGCGGAATGTCGAGCTTGTATTCGGGCAGCGGATAGAGCGGCGTGGCGCTCGTGTCTGTCTCGACAGGCACGATTTCGGCCGTGGCTTCCTGGACGCCGTAGTCGTCCTTGATCGTGTAGCCGATCTCCAGCGCGCCGTTGACCGTTGGCTTCGGCAGGCCGTTGAATGCGATTTCGGGCGCCTTGTCGGGGATGACGTCGAAGGCCCATTTGCGGCCGTTGACCTCGAGCGTACCGTTTTCCTCAAGCTTCATAAGATGCGTGGAGGCGGTCTGCTGCTGCGGCGTTGCCGTTGCCGGCTGCTGAGCCTCGGTCGTTGCGGGCGCGGGTGTCGCGGGCGTTCCGGGAGCGGGGGCGTTTTCGGCTGCGGCGATCTCGATGCGCTGGCCGTCCTCGCGGGCGAAGACCACCTTCTCGTCGGCCTTGCCGCCGGAGACGCGCACGGTGAGGTTCGACGATTGCGGGATCTTGATCGCGCCCTGCTCGCTGCCGGTCGCGGTGAGATAGACGGGGGCGCGGCCGGTATAGGCGGGCGGGGTGATCCAGGCGTCGATGCGAACGGCCGGGTCGGTTGCCTGCGCCTGCGGGCGCGGCTGCAGCGCATCGCTGATCGAGCCGCCGTTGGTCGACAGCGAATAGCCGAAGGCGACGACGATCAGGAGGGCGGGGATGGCGCGCAGCGCCCAGCGGTCATGCGAGGCGATATCGGGCTGCGGGAAGCCGGCGTCCAGCGAGGCGATCTTCTCGGCCATGCGGGTCTGGTGCTCGCGCCACAGCGCGCGGGCGAAGGGTGTGTCGAAGGCCGGCTCGTCTTCCTGCACGGCGACCGGCTGATGCGGAAGGCCGTTGCGCTCTTCCAGCAGCCGGTCGGCAGCGGCCGATCCCGGCCAGTGCAGCTTGCGGAAGGGATAGAGCGTTGCCAGCAGCCCGAGGCCGAAGCCGAATAGCAGCACGATGCGCAGCCAATCGGGAACGATGCGGAAGACGCCGAACCAGGATGCGGCCAGATAAAGTGCTACAAGCGACAGGATGGGCAGGGTGAGAGGCAGCACCTGCTCGAACAGCAACACGCATTGGGCGGTCAGGCGCTTTGCCGCCACCAGCCGTGCGAGCGACGGCTTCAGGGCAAAGGCACCTTTCTTTTCGCTCTTGGTGCTGTTCTTCAATCCGGTCTCCGCGATCTGGCGTTAGGGGCCTGGCGTTAAAGGGCAGAGAGGGCTTGCGCGGCGGCGACCGGGCAAGACGGTATGCGGAAAGGATAACACTCTTTGTGGCGAAGACGAGGGCAGGGGCCGGTCAATGCCGGTTTTTCCCGCGTCTTCGCCAAAAAGTGATTGCCGTTGATCAGTCGAGCCAGGCGGGGACGCTGTCGAGCGCGATCAGCTCTTCATAGGTCCGGCGCGGGCGGATGACGTGGAAATCGCTGCCCTTGACCAGCACTTCGGGCACCAGCAGGCGGCTGTTGTATGTGCCTGCCTGTACCGCGCCATAGGCTCCGGCGGACGAGACGGCGAAGAGATCGCCCGATTTCGGCATCGCCATTTCGCGGTCGAGCGCCAGGTAGTCGCCGGTCTCGCAAACAGGGCCGACGACATCGGCCTTGATGCGCGGCGCGTTGGCGGCGGAGATCACCACGGGGCGGATCTCGTGATAGGCCTCGTAGAGCGTCGGGCGGATGAGGTCGTTCATGGCGCCATCGACGATGACGAAGGTCTTTTCGCCGCCGTCCTTCACGTAGAGCACTTCGGTCACCAGGATGCCGGCATTGCCGACGATCAGGCGGCCGGGCTCCATGACGATCTTGCAGCCGAGCTCGCGCAGCTGGTTCTTGACGATCGCGGCATAGGCGTCGGGCAATGGCGGCGGGTTGTTGTCGTCCTTGTAGGGAATGCCGAGACCGCCGCCGATATCGACATGGTGGATGTCGTGGCCGTCGGCGCGCAGCGTGCTGACGAGCTCGCGCAGCAGCTTGAAGGCGTCGTCGAAGGGCTGCAGCTCGGTGATCTGGCTGCCGATATGCATGTCGATGCCGGTGGCTTCGATGCCGGGCAAGGTGGCGGCGCGGGCGTAGACGGCGCGGGCACGTTCCCAGGAGATGCCGAACTTGTTTTCCTTCTTGCCGGTCGAGATCTTGGCGTGGGTGCGGGCGTCGACATCGGGATTGATGCGGAAGGAGACGGGCGCCTTCTTGCCGGCCTTGACGGCGCGCTGGTTAAGGATCTCGAGCTCAGGCTCGGATTCGACGTTGAAGCAGTAGATGCCGGCTTCGAGCGCATAGTCCATCTCATGCGCGGTCTTGCCGACGCCGGAGAACATGATGCGGTTGGCCGGGATGCCGGCTGCCAGCGCGCGGCGCAGCTCGCCTTCGGAGACGACATCGATGCCGGCGCCGAGATTGCCGAGCGTCTTCAGGACGGCCTGGTTCGAATTGGCCTTCATGGCGTAGCAGACCATGGAGTCGACATCGCTGAAGGCCTGCGAGAAGACCTTGTAGTGGCGCTCGAGCGTTGCCGTCGAATAGACGTAGAAGGGCGTGCCGACGGCCTTGGCAATCTCGGGAACGGGAACGTTCTCGGCGTAGAGGATGCCGTCGCGATACTCGAAATGGTTCACTTTAGTCGCCTGTTACAGAAGAGGATCGAGGAAGAAGTGCTTGTCCTTGACACCGGGCTGCTGCGTCGGTTTGGACGAGTCGCCCTCCTTCGTTGCCTGCACGCTTGGCGGATCGAGGTCGCCCTTGCGCCCGCATCCGGCGACGGCAAGGCCGATCACGGCAAAAACGACCGTCAGGCGGATGATCTGCGGGAAGCTGGTCTGCATGGAATTCCTCTTGGGAAGCGGCACGATGGACACCTTCATAGCGAAGTTTATCCGCCTTGTGCACCCTGATTGTTGCGGTCTCGCGCTTTGCGAAATCGAAGGGGCGAAGCGGGTTGCGCTCCGCCCTTTTCGGGATCAGTTGCGGGCGCGCCAGTAGGCGATCTGCTTCCTGACTTCAGACGGTGCGGTGCCGCCGAAGCTCTTGCGGCTGGCGACCGAGGCCTCGACGGTAAGCACGTCGTAGACCTTGTCCGTGATCGCGGCGTTGATTGCCTGCAGATCGGCGAGCGACAGGTCGGAGAGATCGCAGCCCTTGCTTTCGGCAAGAGCGACGGCCCGGCCGGTCACATGGTGAGCGTCGCGGAAGGGCAGGCCCGCCTCGCGCACCAGCCAGTCGGCGAGGTCGGTCGCGGTCGAGTAACCGGTGCCGGCGGCAGCCTTCATGCGCTCGGTGTTGATCGTCAGGTCGCGGACCATGCCGGTCATCGCGGCGATGGCGAGCTCCAGGCTTTCGGCTGCGTCGAAGACCTGTTCCTTGTCTTCCTGCATGTCCTTGGAATAGGCGAGCGGCAGGCCCTTCATGATTGTTAAAAGCGCGATCAGCGAGCCGTTGATGCGGCCGGTCTTGGCGCGCACCAGCTCGGCGGCATCGGGGTTCTTCTTCTGCGGCATGATCGAGGAGCCGGTGGAGAAGGCGTCCGACAGGCGCACGAAGCCGAACTGCGGCGTCGACCAGATGACGATTTCTTCTGCCAGGCGCGACAGGTGCATGGCGCAGATCGATGCCAGCGCCAGGAACTCGATGGCGAAGTCGCGGTCGGAGACGGTGTCGATCGAATTGCGGGTCGGCTCGCGGAAGCCGAGCGCCTTCGCCGTCATGTGGCGGTCGATCGGATAGCCGGTACCGGCAAGGGCCGCCGAGCCGATCGGGCTCTCGTCCAGATGCTCGATGGCGTGGCGCACGCGCGAGCGGTCGCGGCCGAACATCTCGACATAGGCCATGCAGTGATGGCCGAAGGTGACGGGCTGGGCGGTCTGCAGATGCGTGAAGCCGGGCATGACGGTTTCGGCATGCTCTTCGGCGCGGTCGAGGAAGGCCGCGATCAGGTTGGTCAGCAGCTGTTCGGTCTTCTGCAGTTCTTCCTTGACCCACAGGCGGAAATCGAGCGCCACCTGGTCGTTGCGCGAGCGGGCGGTGTGCAGGCGGCCGGCGGCCGGGCCGATCAGCGTTGCAAGGCGTGCCTCGACATTCATGTGAATGTCCTCGAGCTTGCGGGAGAATTCGAAATTGCCGCTCTCGATTTCTGACAGGATCGTGTTTAGCCCTTCGACGATCTTGTCCTTATCATCGGCCGAAATGATAGCCTGGTGGGCGAGCATGGTGGCGTGGGCGATCGATCCGCGAATATCCTGCGCAAACAGCTTCTTGTCGAAACCGATCGAGGCATTTATCTCCTCCATGATCGCATCTGGGCCGGAAGCGAAACGTCCGCCCCACATCTGGTTGGAGGATTTGGTGTCCGTGCTGTCGGCCATGAAAGATGCCTGCCTTGAAGAACGCGTGTCCGGGAGAATGAAATGACAACAAGAACGCCCTTGCGCCTGCCATCCCTGAAACTGATCGGGATCGCGGTCGTCGCAGGCATTATTGCCGGTGCGGCAGCGGTTTACATTAAGGAGACGGGGTCTGGCAATGGCGGCGCCGATATGGCGGCGGGCGAATGCAAGGCCACGAAGGACATCGCGACCCGCATCAAGCCCTTCCTGAAGGGCGAGGTGGCCGCCATGGTGGCGCCCGAACAGCCGGTCCGGATGACATCGATCGCCTTCAAGGATGCCGACGGCAAGCCGATGACGCTCGACCATTTCGCCGGCAAGACGGTGCTCTTCAATCTCTGGGCGACATGGTGCGTGCCCTGCCGCGAGGAAATGCCGGCGCTGAACGCGCTGGAGAAAGAACTCGGCAGCGACAAGTTCCAGGTGGTGCCCGTCAACATCGACACCGGCGACGACGAGAAGCCGAAGACGTTTCTCTCCGAGACGGGCGTCGATGCGCTTAAGCTTTACCGCGACGACACGATCGCGGTGTTCAACGGGCTGAAGAAGCAGGGGCTGGCGTTCGGTCTGCCGGTGACGTTGCTGATCGACGACAAGGGGTGCCTGATCTCGGCGATGAACGGCCCGGCGGCCTGGGATAGCGCGGATGCCAAGGCGCTGATCAAGGGGGCTGTGGGG
>UBJO01000012.1 GCA_900465665.1 Hyphomicrobiales bacterium | reverse complement strand
CCCCGGTGCGAGCCCGCAGCCCATCCCCAGCCGGAAGAGACCACCGGCTCCTCCCCAGAGCTTGGCTTAATTCAAGGACCTCAGCACCACACCCGCAAGCTTGAGCTCTCTCCCTGACATTCGGCCTGGCTATTGGCTCACTTCGAAAAGGTACACATCAAGCGAAGCACGCAATCCGCCGCCGTGCCGCACTTCGATAAGCCCTATTGACCACATAAAGCGAAGCGTGAGATAACGAAGTATGTAAAACGAAGTGAGGAGCATTCGCATGTTTATCCGGGCATACCTTCGAGCCTCCACCAAGGAGCAAGACGCCAGCCGCGCAAAGGAAGACCTAGAGCGCTTTGTAAATGAGCGGGGTCTCAAAATCGCAGCGACCTACACAGAGAATGAGAGCGGAGCATCTTTGCAACGCCCTGAGCTTTTCCGTCTGCTGGCTGACTGCCAGCCTGGTGACGTGCTGCTGGTGGAGCAGGTTGACCGACTGAGCCGCCTTAACGCCAGCGATTGGGAAAGGCTGAAGGCTGAGATTGCCATCAAGCGTGTTCGGGTGGTGGCGCTGGACCTCCCGACTTCCCACCAGCTTGTGCAGACAGGCGGCGATGAGTTCTCTGCCCGCATGCTAGACGCTGTGAATGGCATGATGCTGGACATGCTGGCAGCTATCGCACGCAAGGACTACGAGGACCGGAGGCGGCGGCAGGCTCAGGGCATCGCCAAGGCCAAGGCTGATGGTGCC
This sequence comes from Hyphomicrobiales bacterium, assembly GCA_900465665.1. Lineage (GTDB taxonomy): Bacteria > Pseudomonadota > Alphaproteobacteria > Rhizobiales > Rhizobiaceae > Rhizobium. Next base: position 41,516 of record UBJO01000012.1, on the reverse strand, counting down.
TTCAAGGGCCGCCCTGAAGACGAGAAGCGCAACGCGGCGCTCATCGCCATGCTCAAGGGTGGCCAGACGTGGGCTAGCATCGTTGCTGCCACAGGGGTCTCCACCTCCACCTTGTCCCGCCTAGCGAAGCGCCTCAGGGAGAGCGAGACGCCGGCATAAAGCCCGCTCCATAGCATTCCCTCATTATCGAAGAGAGACCATTCCCACAGTACCGAAAGGCATTCCCAGCGTATCGAAAGAGAAGCCTGCCATTGGGTCACTCCAGCGGCGGGCTTTATGCATTTCTAGGGGGCATTCCCTTTGTAAAGAGCAGATGAGCATTCCCTTTGTATCGAAAGAGGCGGCCTTGGACTTTCAGATGACCTTCAGCTTAGAGGTCACGTAACTCTTCACGTAGTCCTTAGCGGCCTTGCCTTTGAGCCCGGACTGAATGGCCTGCTCCATGCCTTCGATATGTGCCGCCGCCATCACGCGGCTCCGGTAGGTGATCTGCTTTACAAGTTCATCCACACCGCCAAGCACACGGGGTGCGGCCCCAAAGGGAGTGAGCGGAATGGAAAGGGCGTTGTAGGTGACGTTGCCCACACTCGTCCAAGGCTTGAAGTAACCCTTGCCGAGGGCCTGAGTGCCAGGAACTTGCCAAGCGCCATCAGTAGCGGCGCTCTGGATGTCGTGCCCATGGGGGCGGAGCAGACCCTCGTTTCTGGTGAAGGCCTTCACGGCCTGCGAGAAGCCATCCATGAACGCTGTGCCGAAGTAGGCGTATTGCTTCAGGTTCTCTTTGATGAGCTGCCGTCCGGTGCCGGATTGCAATTCGTCTAGTGGGTGCCGAACGGCCTGCCACGTGCCACCCAAGATGCGCTCTAAGGGCCGGGCTCCGAGCATGTACCCGTTGGTCATGATGTTTATGAGCTGGGTCTTGGGGCCGGACACCAGAGACGCTATCCGAAGATAGTTCACCGTATCCATAATTTTGCGGTAGAGGCCGGGGTCCGCCAACACCTTCAGCTTCGCGGGACTACCCTGAGCTTCAGCTAGCAGGTCATAGAAGCGGTCCTTGCTGAGACCCTCAAACAAGCTTGGGTCAAACGGCTTGCTGTGGCGAGCTCACCAGAATGGTCACCATAGAAGGCGGCTTTGCCCCGGACCTCAGCATCCTCCTCGGCCTTGCGGTCTCGTGTCTCAAGGAGTTGCTGCATGGCCTTGTCCACGGTGCCGAGCGACTGGGCAAGATCACGCAGAGGCGATTGGGCGGGCTTGACGTAGGTGTCTACCGGCTCGGCAACAGGCCGCAACTGGGCGCTAAGCGGTATTTGTTGGACGGGAGCTCTAGCCATGAGCAAAGCATCCCGCAAGCCGGAGGTCCGGCATGATGGTTGATGGCATGTCTGTTATCCTAGTTGGTGGGCATGAGGGTTCGGCTCAGCGGGAGGCCAAGCAGAAACAAGTGATCGGTTTCAATGAGATTGATGTGGTCTCTCGGATGCGCCCGAGCGTTATCTCGTAAGTAATAGCGGCGAGTTAATCACTAAACCCTAGCGCCGCACCATCAGCCAGGCGTAGCGCCAAGCATGGAGGAGTAGCGTGGACAAGGCGTTTGATGCCGAGGGCCGTGGCCTTGACGCCGACGCGCTGCGAGAGGCGAACATCACGACCTTTCAGCAAGAGCTTCTCCCGGGCACACTCGGCAAGGCTGTTCAAAGTGCGGTCTCGAATGAGAAAAGCCAGTTGCTCCGGCTTGTCCTGCCTTTTGTGAAGACTCCGACAAATGTGCTTCGGTACGGCTGGAAGATGACCCCGAGGCTCGGCATGGAGGGACAATACGATGGTGGTCTAAGCCACAGCAGTGTCATCCGCGAAGCCGGCCTCACGGTTTCCTGAGTGGGCTACTTCCTGCGAAGCCGAACGCCGGGCTGATTGTCTGTGAAGAGAAACTCCACGCCGCTCTTCTCCAAGGCGTTCTTCACGGCTTCAATCTTGTCCGGGGCGTTGGTCAACAGGTCCGCACCCTGCTTCTCCATCGTGACCACCGTGTTAATGTTGATGCCGGCCTGCTTAGCAAGCTGCCCCTGGCTCATGCCCACAATGGCCCTTGCCGCCTTCAGTTGATTTCCCGTCAGCACGCATATCCCTCAATGTTCGCGCTAGTATTTTTTCATAGTTACGATTGACACGAAGCTCTTAACGTGGTCTTTCCGTGCTAGTAAAAATTACTAACAGGGCACTCCATCATGTCAGCTAATTCCGCTTTGGCGCAAGACGCGCCGAGAACCCTTTCGCATGACTCTACGCCTGCCTTCCTGCCGCCGCCTCCGAGCTTGCACCCGGCCACCATGCCGGATGTCTACGCGATGGAAATCACAGGGGACTGCATGCACCCCTTCTACTTCGATGGCCAGAAGCTCCTCTTCTCCAAGACCGAGCGTTGGGAGATTGGCGACCCCGTGGCATTGTTCCGCAAGCCGGAGAGCCTAAAGCCCGGCGAGACGCAAGTGCTATTCAAACAGCTCATTGCCGGCCCCACGTGGGATTACTGGCAGGGTCGCAATAGGGTGCGGTACGGCAACGTGAAGCCGATGGTCATGGTGCGGATGCTCAACCCGGCTCGCACGCTGTTCTTCCCCGCTGACAGCCTTCTGGGTATCCACAAGTGCATCGGCTCAATGGAAGGCACGGCGCTGAGCTGATGGCCGCTTTCACTCTCAGACCCATCCCCGCCACGGAGGAGCTCCCGGAAGGTTGGCTCTTCCGCCTGCCCTTTGGTGAGCACCACGTTACTGCCGAGAACGTAGCGGCGGGCACAAAGGTCATCGGGAAACGGAACGAGGGGGCCAAGAAGGTTTACCCGCCCTCAAAGGCAGACATTGCGGCATTCATTGAGGCGTGCTCGGAAGACTTCAAGGTGCGTGTGGTCTTCTCCGCCGCGACAGGCCTAAGGGTCTCCGAGCTGCTTGCCCTCCGCTGGAAGCACGTTAACCTGAAGGTGGGGGAGATCAACGTGGAGCGAGCTGTGGACCGCTACCGAAATGAAGACACCACCAAGAGCTTGGCAGGTATCCGAACGGTGCCCATGGGAGCAACCATTGTGGCGCTCCTCAAGGCATGGAAGCTGCGCACTGAGTTCTCCAAGGACGAAGACTTGGTATTTCCCAACTTGGTTGGCCGGTATGCTTCCTACAAGAACATGCGGGACAGGGCCTTCCAACCCACCATGGAGAAAGCCCGAAAGAAAGTGCGAGAGGCCGGCGGGGAGTTCAAAGACTTCACATGGCACGCCCTCCGGCACTTCGCCATCTCGACATGGATTGAGGCCGGCTTCCAGCCAAAAACCGTGCAGACCTTTGCCGGACACTCCACCCTTGCGGTGACGATGGACAGATATGGACACCTCTTTCCGAGCGATGACCACAAGACAATCATGGATGGAATTGCGGCGAAGCTTTTCCCGGTTGGCGCATGAATGGCGCATGGCGGCCTAGACACCCTGAGAATGCTGGCCTTCGGACCGCGTTCGTAATGATGGGGTCGCAGGTTCGAGTCCTGCAAGCGGCACCATTTTTTAAGAACTTACACCGATTTTGTTGCCTCGACGCCGCCCAGGCGCAAGGTTAGGGTAACATTCTGCAGATTTACAAAAATTCTTGGCAACACGCCTGCCCAATGTTGCCCGGGCGAACCTTTCGCCTCCACCAGCATATCCCTCCTCGGAGCGGGCGCGATAATCGAGGGCGGGCCAGGCGTGAGGCTCTCGGCGAAGTAGCATTGACTGCTCAACCCCCAGTCTGCCACACGTTGTCGAAACGGGGGATCGCGGATGAAGTTGGTCATGATACTTGCAGTGGCTATAATGGCGTCCACAGACGCCAAAGCGTTCGACGTTGAATGCTCCGAGTTCCGACCACTCATGCAGGACCGCCAGCTTAAGCGCCCCGAAAAGCCGTTTTGTGCGTCAAGCTACCTTCCATTCACCGATAGCCTCGACTTCGACACCTGCCGCCGTGAGGTCCAGCAGTTCAAAGCTTCCGTCGAGAAGTACCTGGCTTGCGTCGAGAGCGAGAGCAAGCAGGCGGTGGCCGAGTACAACGATGTTGTCGCGTCCTTTAATCGGCGGGCTCAGCAGTGATGCCCACCTGGATCCAGACCTTTCAAGCTCTACTCACCCCCGTTGTCGCGGTTGCCGTTGCCGTGATCGCCTTTCTGCAGTGGCGAACTGCGCACCAGAAAGTGGTCCTTGATCTGTTCGATCGCAGGCTGGCGTTCTTCGATGACGTGATGGAGCTTCACCGAGACTACATGCGCTCGGCAACGCCTACGACTAAGATCAAAACCATTGCCCGTGCTTTAGGACGAATGGAGCGGAAGGCGAGGTTCTTATTCGGAGAGGAAGTTGTAGCCGCAATAAACGAGCTTGCTACGACCATGTGGGAGGTTTTACCGCACCTCATCCGAGCCGAGAAGGAGACCGATCCAAGTAAGGCCACCGAGATCACAGCGGCAGCGCGGAGTATCGAGAGCAGGATCAACGACTGGCATAAGCGATTCCCCGATCTATGCCTTCCGTACATGCGAATGGATCAGAAGCAGATACGGACGCCTGCCCAATGGTTTGAGGACAGGAACAGGATCCGCCTAAGCTACGCCGACGAGAAACAGCGCTGACAGGGAGATCGATGGTGCCCAAGCAACAAACGCAGAATATCGATTGGGAAGCGATGCGGCGAATGAAGGTCTCTGACGCCATCCCGCCTGGCGACTGGCCGGATAGGGTCGTTCCAATCTCGATCTCCGGCCTTACCTTATTTGGCATCCACAAAGATACCGGCGATGTCTACTGGGACGGTCACCGTATCGAGACGACGATCAGGCTATCGGGGAGGGATCGCTTCCTAGCAGCGCTCGTGGCATTTTCGACCGCGTCAATGGCTATCGTCGATCTGTTACGCTACGCGTGGGGCGAATGAATATAGCCGCTTCATCGCAGAATCGAGAACGTCGAGCTCGCGGTTCAGCCGGGCGACGGCATCACTGAATTGGCACGCCTCAGGTATTGCACGCCCAAACCCCTTCGACAGAACTTGAACATATGTTGATGCGCCAAACGGCCACATCCCGAGAATTCGCGATACCGCGACGCATTGATGTCGCATATGAGTGCCATCGTCCTGAAACGTGATGGCGGTCGCGTTTGGATTGGGCGGGCCGTGTCATGAGGGGTCTGAGGCACGGCCCGCAACGCAATGGGGAGAGCGTACATGTGGGATATCCTGACGATTTTGGGCATCTTCGGCCTGCTCTTTCTGGGGCGTGAGGCGCAGATCGTGTTCGCGAAGGCGCGCGCTTCCGGATGGAATGATTTTCCCCGGCGCTGAGGTGGTCGCTGACGAACCTGCTTTGGCCTGCCGAAGATACGCAGCGCTGTAAGCGGCGCGTGCTCCCATTGCCTGATGCAAGCCTGCGAACCTCATCCGAATGAGCGAAGTGCAAGGCGGCGCGCGGGATGTTAGGTTGAGCTGTCTCGTTGGTATTGCGTTATCGATTGTATTGAGTTCGCGAGACGTGGCCCGCCTTGAGCGGGCTTTTTTTCGCCTGCATGGCGCCGCACCGCACTATTTCGCGAGCGTTTCCCCGTCGGTCGAAGTCTGCGGCAGGGATTGCAGCAAGGTCTGGCGCGCCGAACGCAGGTGCACCCTGCAGGCGGCGTCGATCGCGGCGGGATCGCCTGCTTCAAGGGCGGCGATGTAATCCAGATGCTCGTGAATGGCGCGTTCGTTGCGCTGGCGGGCGAAGGCCTTGTTCCACTGGTAGTGATAGTGGAAGACGATGGCGATGGCGTCGTAGAAATCGGCGATGAAGCGGTTCTTCGCGGCTCCGTGGATCAGCAAATGGAAGCGCTCGTCGAGGGCTGAGAATTCCTTGTAGCGACCGTCGAGATCCTCAAGAAGGGCGTGGTGCTCGGCCTTGATCTCCGCCAGTGCCCGCCAGGCTTCGTTATCGGCAGGCAGCCGGCCGAATTCGGCGGCGGAGTGGAGCTCGAACATCTCTCGCACTTCGGCGAGCTCCAGCGCGAATTCGCGGGTAAAACCCTTCAATATCCAGTGGCTGTTCGGCCGTTTCTCGATCAGCCCGAAACGCGAAAAGCGGATCAAGAATTCGCGCACGCTCGTCGTGCCAGTGCCGATGTCGCGGGCAAGTTCCAGCTCGTTGATCTGGGTGCCGGGGGCTGCGTCGTCCGACAGGATGCGTTGCATAAAGCTGCGCTCGATGATGTTGTGCAGGGAATCTGTCTCTTCCGAGGGAAAGAGATCGGCGTGGGTCGGCGTGCGCAACACCACCTTCTGACGCTTGTTCCAGCTGATGATGCCTTCCTCGTCCAGCCGGGTCAGGATGGCGCGGGCGGTGCTGCGGCTGATGCCGAGCTTGGCGGCGATATCGGGCTCGGACGGCAGGGTCTCATCGGCGCGCAGAGCCGCGACATAGCGATTATACGCTTCCTTGAAGACCGTGTTTTGCCGCGCCATGCACACCCCGCCTTGTTGCCCTGCGACACACGGCGAAAGCCCGCGAATGGCGGGCGCCGGCGCGTGGCAGGAGCTTATCTCTCGGCGATCCTTATCTTATTTTGGATCGTCCGCGGCTGTTTGCCTCCCTCGTCCACAGGATCAATAATCCCGTTGACTTGAAAATGTTTATTGTAGATAAAAAACAAAAGCAATGCGCATTCGCCGATGCAGCGAGTGTTTCCCTAGGGAGAAGATCGTTGAAGAAAGACCCTTGGATTATCCTGTCATCAGGCGACAATGTCGCGGTGGCCACGGCCCCGATCGCCGCCGGCGAGATGGTGGCTGGGATAACGACGCTGGAGAAGATCGACCCCGGTCACAAGATTGCGCTCAGCGATATCGCGCTTGGGCAGCCGGTGGTGAAGTACGGGCAGGCGATCGGGCGCACGACATCAGACGTCAAAGCCGGCCAACACATCCATAGCCAGAACCTGCATTTCGAAAACGACCGACTGGCCGCCACCGCCAATTCGGCGCCGGAAGAAGCAAGTGCGGCCGACCGCGCGCGCACCTTCATGGGCTACAAGCGTGCCGACGGGCGCTCGGCGACGCGCAACTATATCGGCATAATCGCCAGCGTGAACTGTTCCACCACGGTCTGTCGCGCCATTGCTGACCAGGCCAACCGCACCATCCTGCCACATTACGAGGGCATCGACGGTTTCGTGCCTATTGTCCACGACCAGGGCTGCGGCATGAGCTCGACAGGCGACGGCATGGCCGTTCTGCACCGCACGCTTGCCGGCTATACCAGGCATGTGAATTTCGGCGGCGTGCTGATGATCGGGCTCGGTTGCGAGGTCAACCAGTTGACGCTCTACGGCCAGAGCGGCGCCGGCAATTCCAAGCGCCATTTCAACATCCAGGATGCCGGCGGATCGCGCCGTGCGGTCGAGCGCGCCATGGGCATGCTGAAAGAGATCGCCGACGATGTCGGGCGCGAGCGGCGCGTGCCGCTGCCGATCAGCGACATCATCATCGGCATGCAGTGCGGCGGTTCCGACGGTTTCTCGGGGATTACCGCCAATCCGGCGCTGGGTGTGGCGGCCGATCTTCTGGCTGCGGCCGGCGGCACGGCGATCCTGTCGGAAACCTCCGAGATCTACGGCGCCGAGCATTTGCTGCGCAGCCGCGCGGTCAGCGAAGAGGTCGCCCGCAAGCTCGACGAAAAGATCGTCTGGTGGGAGAAATATGTAGCGATGCACGGCGCCTCGCTCGACAACAACCCCTCCCCCGGCAACAAGCGCGGCGGGCTGACGACCATTCTGGAAAAGTCGCTCGGCGCTGTGGCCAAGGGCGGGCGTTCGCCGCTGACGGCGGTCTATGGCTATGCCGAACGGGTGACCGCACCCGGGCTCGTCTTCATGGACACGCCCGGCTACGATCCCGTTTCGGCCACCGGCCAGGTCGCTGGTGGCGCCAACATGATCGCGTTCACCACCGGCCGCGGCAGCTGCTTCGGCTGTCGCCCGGCGCCGTCGATCAAGCTCTCCAGCAATTCGGCACTCTACGCCTCGATGGAAGAGGACATGGATATCGACTGTGGCACGATCGCCAGCGGCGATGCGACGATATCAGGCAAGGGGCGCGAGATCTTCGACCTGATCATCGATACGGCATCGGGCAAGAAGACCAAGAGCGAGGAGTTCGGCTACGGCGATAACGAATTCGTGCCTTGGCATCTCGGAGCAACGCTTTAATCAATAATATCGACAGTCTTCAGGGAGGAATGATGAAGACGAGGAGGATCGGCCGGACCGAGCTTGAGGTGACCGAAGTGAGCTTCGGCGCCGCAGCCCTTGGCGGCCTTTACCGCGCCTGCCCGCGAGACCAGGCGATGGAAACGCTCGACGCGGCATGGGATAGCGGCATCCGCTATTTCGACGTGGCGCCCTGGTATGGATTGGGGCTCGGCGAGCGCCATGTCGGCGATTTCCTTCGCGGCAAACCGGAAAGCGAATGGGTGCTTTCCACCAAGGTCGGGCGGCTGCTCAGGCCAGTGCCGACGGGGACGGTTCCCGACTACTCTTATGTCGATCCGCTCTCGTTTGATGCCGATTACGACTATTCCTATGACGGCATCATGCGCTCGGTCGAATTCAGCTACGCGCGGCTGGGGCTGAACCGGATCGACATTCTTTATGTGCACGATATCGGCGGCTATACGCATGGCGCGGCGAAGAATGCCGTCTATCTCAAGCAGTTCCTCGATACCGGTATCAAGGCGCTGGAAGAACTGAAGACATCGGGCGCGATCAAGGCCTTCGGGCTTGGTGTCAACGAGGTGCCCGTGTGCCTCGACGTGATGCGCAATGCCGATATCGACTGCATCCTGATGGCGGGCCGCTACACTCTGCTCGACCGCTCGGCCGAAGCCGAACTGCTGCCGCTCTGCCGCAAGAAGGGGACGTCGCTTGTGGTCGGCGGTGTCTTCAACTCCGGCATTCTCGCGACCGGTGCGGTGGCGGGGTCGAACTTCGACTATATGCCGGCGAGCGAAGAGGTGCTCGCCAAGGTGCGCGGCATGGAAGCGGTCGCAGCCAGGAACGGCGTCGCGCTCGCCGCGCCGGCGCTGCAGTTCGCACTGCGCGATCCTGTTGTCTCGTCGGTGCTGATCGGCACCGGCAAGGCATCCAGCGTGACGCGCAACATGGACCTTTTCTCACCGATTTTGCCGGAGACGATCTATCCGGAATTCGATAGCTTCACCCTCGTTGCGCCGCCACTCGGCGACGATGCTGTTCGCGTTTAAGGAAAAACAGAATGCTTAAAGGAATTCATCCCGTCCTCAGCCCCGATCTACTGTGCGCGATCGCGCGCATGGGCCATGGGGACGAGATCGTCATCGCCGACGCCAACTTCCCGTCTTTTTCCATGGGCCCGGAAATGATCCGCGCCGATGGCGTCGGTGCCACGACCATGGCGGAAGCGATCCTGACGCATATGCCGCTCGATACGTTCGTGCCGGAATCGGCCTGGGTCATGGAAGTGGTGGGTGATCCGACCGCCGTGCCCGAGGTTTGCAAGGAATTTCAGACCATTGTGTCCAAGCGCGCGGGCGATTTCGGCATTTCGACGCTTGAGCGCTTCGCCTTCTATGAACGGTCGCGCAAGGCCGCCTATATCGTCGCGACCACCGAGTTTCGCCTCTACGGCAACATCATCTTGAAGAAAGGCGTCGTGCTGCCGGACGAGGTATTCTGGGGATAAGGATAGAAACGGAATAAACGTTCCGTATTGACATTCGCGCGGAACCTATGTTTCATAAATCGAACTCGAGGCCTTGCAGGTCGGATGTCTTGGAGGGACGTCTGGCCTCGGAGGAAAAGGCAACGAGATTGGGAATGGGGAGTTGCCGGCGTTTTGACGCCGGCGGCTCGATCGATAAGCGGGTTCAGGACTGGTCCGGAAGGAGCCAAAGGGCTTATCCGGCGCAGTCTTGCAAACAAGGCAGGCCTCGGCTAGCTTCAAACTCGTAAATGTTTTTTATCGATAAAAGTCTCTCGTTCGCGTTCGCGAGAGATTTCCTGGAGGAGAACGCACCTGAGAGGAGAACCAACATGCGCATGAAGTCCATTCTTTCGCGTCGCACCTTTACCGCTCTCGCGGGCGCCGCCGTCATGGCAACAGCCGTGCCGATGCCGTCCTTTGCGGCAGACGTGACCATTCCGATCATCGTCAAGGATACGACGTCCTTCTACTGGCAGATCGTGCTGGCCGGTGCCCGCAAGGCAGGCCAGGATCTCGGCGTCAAGGTGCCCGAGCTCGGCGCACAGGCCGAGTCCGACGTGAACGGCCAGATCAGCATTCTCGAGAACGCCGTTGCCGGCAAGCCGGCCGCGATCGTCATCTCGCCGACCGAATTCAAGGCGCTCGGCAAGCCGATCGACGAAGCCGCAAAGTCCGTTCCGATCATCGGTATCGACTCCGGCGCGGATTCGAAGGCCTTCAAGTCGTTCCTCACCACCGATAACGTCCAGGGCGGCCGCATCGCAGCCGACGGCCTGGCCGCGGCGATCAAGGAAATGACCGGCAAGGAAGAAGGCGAAGTCGTCATCCTGACCAACCTGCCCGGCGTCGGCTCGCTCGAGCAGCGCCGCGAAGGCTTCCTCGATCAGCTGAAGACCAAGCATCCGGGCCTGAAGCTCATCGCCGACAAGTATGGTGACGGCCAGGCAACGACCGGCCTCAACATGATGACCGACCTGATCACCGCCAACCCGAACCTCGTGGGTGTGTTCGCTTCGAACCTCATCCTCGGCCAGGGCGTCGGCCAGGCGATCGCCGAAAACAAGCTCGGCGACAAGATCAAGGTCATCGCGTTTGACAGCGACGACAAGACTGTCGGCTTCCTGAAGGACGGCTCGCTTGCCGGCCTCGTGGTGCAGGACCCCTATCGCATGGGCTATGACGGCGTGAAGACCGCGCTTGCCGTGTCCAAGGGCGAAAAGGTCGAGGAGAACGTCGATACCGGCGCCAACCTCGTTACCAAAGCGAACATGAGCGACCCGAAGATCGACGCGCTCCTGAACCCGAAGATCAAGTAACGACCTGACGAGCGCCGTGCGGGAGCAATCTCGCACGGCCCTTCTTCCCTTCGGCCGAACTCCTCAAGGGAGCGGACGGCGAAGGACGACATGGCAATTCGCGAGGAGGAGACGCAAATGAGCCTGGAAGAGGTCAGTCATCGCCACGATGACAGCGCCAAGCTGAAGGAGGCGAACCGCGTGCCCGCGGGTGCCCCGATCCTCGAACTCAAGGGATTGCAGAAGAATTACGGATATGTGCAGGCGCTGAAGCCGGCAACGGTCACCTTCCTTGCCGGCGAGATCCACGCGATCGTCGGCGAAAACGGCGCCGGCAAGTCGACGCTGATCAAGCTTCTGACTGGCGTCATCACAAGAACGGCCGGCGAAATCTTCTGGTGCGGACACCCGGTCGCGCTGGCGACGCCCAACGAGGCGATCGCGCGCGGCATTAACGCGGTGCACCAGGAAGTCGTTCTGTGCCCGCACCTGACGGTGGCGGCCAATCTTTTCCTCGGCGACGAGGTCAATCAATTCGGCCTGATGCGCAAGCGCGAGATGGAGAAGATGGCGCAGGCTGTCCTCAACGATCTCGGCTTCGGCCTGCCCGCAGGCGTTCCGCTTAGCGATCTCACGATCGGCCAGCAGCAGCTGGTCGCGACCGCGCGCGCCGCCATGCGCGGCACGCAGTTCCTGATCTTCGACGAGCCGACCGCCTATCTGACGCGCCAGGAATCCGCGCAGCTCTTCAAGCTCATACGCCGCCTGCAGAGCGAAGGTGTCACGATCGTCTACATCAGCCACCGCATGGAAGAAGTCTTCGAGTTGGCGGACCGCGTTTCCGTTCTGCGCGACGGCACGCATGTGGGAACGCGCGATATCGGCGAGACCAACGAGAACGAGCTGATCGCGCTGATGATCAACCGCTCTATCGAGCAGATCTATCACAAGGAAGAAATTGCGATCGGCGAAACCATCGTCGATGTGCGCGGGTTGTCCGGGCCGGGCTTCGAGAACGTGTCGCTTTCGGTGAAAGCCGGACAGATCGTCGGACTTTACGGCCTGATCGGCGCCGGACGCAGCGAGTTCGCGCTCGGGCTCTACGGCCGCGAGAAGACCACGGCCGGCGAAATCCACTGGATGGGCAAGAAGGTCAACATCAAGGACGAGCGCACCGCAATGGAGCTCGGGATCGCGCTGGCGCCGGAAAGCCGCCGCGACCAGGGCCTCTGCCTCAACCTGCCGATCGGCCTCAACATCAACCTGCCGGTCTTCAAGCGGCTGAGCAAGGGCCCCGTCATCAGCCACAGTGAGGAGACGCAGAACGCCGACCAGCAGATCCGCGACCTCGCGATCAAAACGCCCAGCCGGCGGGTGCTGGTTTCGGCGATGTCGGGTGGCAACCAGCAGAAGGTCGTCATCGGCAAGTGGCTGAGCCATGGGGCGCGGCTCTTCATCTTCGACGAACCGACTGTCGGCGTCGATGTCGGCACGAAGGCTGAAATCTACCGGCTGTTCGCCAAGCTTCTGAAACAGGGCGCGGGGATCATTCTCATCTCCTCCTACCTGCCCGAGGTCTACGAACTGGCGGATCGGCTGCATGTGTTCCGCAGCGGCCAACTCGTGGCGAGCCACGACTTCCATGCCGCCACGCATGAAGAAGTGCTGAGCGAAGCGATCGGCGTCTAAAAGAACAAGAGGGAGAGAGAAAATGACCGTAACCCCCACCGAGATCGCCGCGCCGCCGCCGCGCCGCAAGGTCAATATCCTGTTCGGCCTGACCCTGATCGGTCTCCTGGCCTTCCTGTGGATCCTGCTCGGCGTCGTCACCGCCAGCTTCTGGACGCCGCTCAACATCTCCAACCTTCTGCGCCAGGGCGCGATGACGGCGATCCTGGCGCTTGGCCAGACCTTCGTGATCATCACCGCCGGCATCGACCTTTCCGTCGGCGCGATCGTCGGCTTCTGTACGGTTATCCTGGCATGGCTGCTGCAGGCGGGCTTCCCCGTATGGGCCGCGATCCTGATCACGCTTCTGATCGGCGTCGGTATCGGGGTGTTTCATGGCTTCGGCATCGTCAAGATGGGCCTGCCACCCTTCATCATCACGCTGGCGACGCTGACGTCGCTGCGCGGCATCGGGCTTCTGATCACCAACGGCTCGACGATCAACATCGTCAACGAGCCCTTCACGAACTTCGCCCGCGCCGACTTCCTTGGCGTCCCGAGCCTGTTCTGGATGGTCGTGCTGGTCGCGATCCCGTCCTACATCTTCCTGCATCTCAGCCGCTGGGGCCGCTATCTCTTCGCGGTCGGCTCCAATCGTGAAGCGGCGCGTCTGTCGGGTGTCCGGGTCAACGGCATCATCTACATGGCCTACATCCTGTCGGCAACTTTCGCGGCCTTTGTCGGCGTCCTGCTCGCATCGCGTATCGCCATCGGCAACGCCACGCAGGCGGACGGTTGGGAACTGCAGGCGATTGCCTCGTCGGTCATCGGCGGCACCTCGCTGTTCGGCGCGGTCGGCTCGGTGCACGGCCCGCTGATCGGCGCGTTCATCCTGGCGACGATCAACAACGGCGCGAACCTGCTCAACGTCAACTCGTTCTGGCAGCGCATCATCACCGGCCTGTTGATCATCGTGATCGTCTACTTCGATCAGCTGCGCCGCCGCCGCAGCTCCTAAAAGCCAATACAGGGAGCCGGCCACTCGTCGGCTTCCTTTCAATCGAATGCAGGAACCGTCATGAAAGCCGTGCTTTGCCAACAACCGGGTGTTCTCGAAATCGGCGAGCGCCCCTCTCCCGGCACGCCTGAAGCCGGCTGGGCGCGGCTCGCCGTCAGCCATGTCGGCATCTGCGGCACCGACTACCATATCTTCGAGGGCAAGCATCCGTTTCTCGAATATCCGCGGGTGATGGGCCACGAGATCTCGGCAACCGTGGTGGAAACCGGCGCAGGGGTCGAGATCGCGGTCGGCACGCCTGTGATCGTCAACCCGTATATCTCCTGCGGTCGATGCGTCGCCTGCCGCAAGGACAAGGCAAATTGCTGCACCGATATCAAGGTGCTCGGCGTCCACACCGATGGGGCGTTCTGCGAGGAGATCACGGTTCCGGCGGGCAATCTCTATGCCGCGCAGGGGCTGAGCCTCGAAGCGGCGGCGACGGTGGAATTCCTGGCGATCGGGGCGCATGCCGTGCGTCGCTCGCTTACGCCCGCAGGCTCGCGCGCGCTCGTCATCGGCGCCGGACCGATCGGCCTTGGAGCGGCGATCTTTTCACGGATCGCCGGCCATGACGTGACCTTGCTCGATACCAGCGCCGAGCGGCTGGAAATGGCCGCCGAGCGCTTTGGCTTCACATCGGGCATCGTCGCCAATGATGCGACGCTTGATGCGGTGAAGGCGAAGACCGGCGGGGATGGCTTCGACGTCGTTTTCGACGCGACCGGCTACGGCCCCTCGATGGAGAAGGCGTTCCAGTTCGTTGCGCATGGCGGCGCGCTGGTTCTGGTCAGCGTCGTGAAGGACGATATCCGCTTCTCCGACCCCGAGTTCCACAAGCGCGAAATGATGGTGATCGGCAGCCGCAATGCGACGCGGATCGATTTCGAGCACGTGGCGGCCTCGATCGCCAACGGCCTCGTGCCGGTGGATCGGCTGATCACCCACCGCACGACGCTTGCCGATGCGCCGCGCGATCTGGCACGCTGGGCGCATGAAAAGAGCGGCCTGATCAAGGCCGTCATCAAAGTCGGCTAAAGACTATCAATCGCCTCGCGCATCTGGCGCACGATGGACGCGTCCGTTCGGTTGGGCGACGCCGCCTCGAAACCGAAGGCGACCGCGCGCGGATCGACGCTTGCGACGGGAGAGCTGCAGGAGCCGTGAATTTCGCGCGCACCCGTGGCGCGCAGGATCTGCGGCGCGTTGGCGGGGCGCACGCCGCTGCCGGGCATGATCGAGATCCGCCCGGCCGCCTTCTTCGACAACCGCGCCAATGTCTCCAGGCCATCGATGGCCTTGGGGATGCAGCCGGAGGTGAGGATGCGCTCGCAACCGAGTTCGACGGCCTGCTCCAACGCGGCATCGGGATCAGGAACGAGGTCGAAGGCGCGATGCAGTGTCGAGCCGAGGCCCTCCGCATGCGCTTTCAACCGGCGCAGCAACGGCATGTCGAGCGTGCCATCCGCAAGGTTTGCCCCGATGACCACGCCGGCGAGGCCGAAGGCTCTGATGGCATCGATATCCGCCATCATCGCCGCTTCATCGCCGCTGTCGAAAACGAAAGGGCCGGCATGTGGGCGGATCATCGCGTAGACGGGGATGGGAGCGGCCGCTGCCGCTTTCATCATGCCGGCGACGGGCGTGAGCCCGCCAATCTCGAGTGCCGAGCACAATTCGATACGATCGGCGCCGCCTTCGATGGCCGCCGCCAGACCGCGCGGGCTATCCACGCATACCTCAAGCAAGATTGTCACGCTTTCCTCCCTCGTCATCTCATGATCGTCCAAGCCTAAGCCTGATCTTCCGGTTAGCATCGCACAATTGGTTTTGCGAGCGGAGACCTGAAGACATCGGCCATCGATCGATTGGACAGTGTCGTGAACAGTATTTTCGCAATCGCATCGATTTTTCAATCATGCACACTATGTCAGTTACGCATTGGATCGGTCGCCGACAGTCCGCTGTCTTCGCCGGGGAGTTTCGAGCGGTTCGCCTTGTGCCAAGGCTTTCCGCGCCTTTGAAGGAATAAGGGGATGGTCATGCTGAAAAGAATAGCCCTTGCCGTATCGCTCTGTGCCCTGACGGCCGGTGCGGTGCAGGCCGCGGATGTCGTGGTGTCGTCGAAGATCGACACCGAGGGCACGCTGCTCGGCAACGTCATCGCGCTGGCGCTGAACGCCAACGGCATCAAGACGAAGGATCGCATCGCGCTCGGCGCCACGCCCGTGGTGCGCAAAGCGATCACCGCAGGCGAGATCGACATCTATCCCGAATACACCGGCAATGCCGGCTTCTTCTTCAACAAGCCCGACGATGCCGCCTGGAAGAACATCCAGCAGGGCTATGACATGGCCAAGAAGCTGGACTACGACGCCAACAAGATCGTCTGGCTGACCCCCTCGCCCGCCAACAACACATGGGCGATCGCCGTGCGCAACGATGTTGCCGGGAAAAACAATCTGAAGAGCATGTCCGATTTCGGCAAGTGGGTTTCCGGTGGTGGCGAGGCGAAGCTGGTGGCATCGGCCGAATTCGTCAACACCGCCGGCGCGCTGCCGGCGTTCCAGACGACCTATGGCTTCACGCTGAAGCCGGAGCAGGAAATCGTGCTCTCGGGCGGTGATACCGCCGCCACGATCAAGGCCGCCGCGGACCAGACGAACGGCGCCAATTCCGCCATGGTCTACGGCACTGATGGCGCGATCGAGGCCGCCGAGCTTACCGTTCTCGAAGACGACAAGAGCGTGCAGCAGGTCTATGCGCCGACCCCGATCATCCGCGAGGAGGTGCTGAAGGCGAACCCGAAGATCGAAGAAATCCTGGCGCCGATCTTCAAGAGCCTGACCGCCGACGAGCTGCGCAAGCTGAACGGCAAGATCCAGGTCGATGGCGAGCCGGCGAAGAGCGTTGCCGAGGCCTATCTGAAGGAAAAAGGCTTCCTGAAGTAATCGCCGACGCTCCGTATCCAGCGATGGATGCGGAGCCGTTTTCCTTCCAGGCTGGGATGGATCGATGGAAGAAACCTTAGCGGTCCGCAGACTGGACCGGCTCGGCGTCGTTCTCGTGGTCGCGGGCGTCGCGGCGGCGGCATTGCTGCCATTCATCTACGTGAAGGCGAACCGGATCGCATCGGGCAAGCCGATGTTGCTGATGCAGCTTCTGGACCAGCCCTCCGTCATCATCCTCACCCTGCTCCTCGTTTCCTCGGCCTGCGCGGTGCTGTTTCTCGAAAACGCCTATGCACGGCTTGCGATCTCGACGCTCTGTCTGGCGGCATTGCTGGCGGCGATCGGGTTCGTGGCGACGTCGTTTACACCGGAGGGCAGCACGGCGGCGCGCATGACGCCTGGCGGCGGCTTCTGGGTGCTGCTCGCGGTCACATCGCTGATCATATCGGATGCGCTGGTGAAGGTGCGGCTGAAGCCGTGGATGCGGGTCGCGGCGCTTGCTGCTTACGCCTGTCTGCTCGGTGTTTTTCTGTGGTCGGGGCTGCTTAACAGTCTCTCGATCATGCGCGAATTCGCCAATCGCGGCGATCAGTTCTGGGCCGAGGCATGGACGCATGTTGAGCTGGCCTTCGGGTCGCTGGCGATCTCGGTGGCGATCGGCCTGCCGCTTGGCATCGTCTGTTTCTGGGTGCCCAAACTCCGGGCGGCGCTCTTGCAGGGGCTGAGCCTGATCCAGACGATCCCGAGCCTCGCGCTCTTCGGCCTGCTGATGCTGCCGCTCGGCTATCTCGCGGCGCATGTGCCGCTGGCGGCGGCGCTCGGGATCAGCGGCATCGGCGCGGCCCCCGCCCTGATCGCGCTGGTGCTCTATTCGCTGCTGCCGATCGTGGCCAACACCGTCGTCGGTCTCGAGGGCGTCGATCCCGCCGTGCGCGATGCCGCCGCCGGCATGGGGCTGACGCGGCGCCAAATCCTCACCGGCATCGACCTGCCGCTGGCGCTGCCAGTCATCCTCACGGGTATCCGGATCGTGCTGGTGCAGGCGATCGGGCTGGTGACGGTGGCGGCGCTGATCGGCGGTGGCGGTTTCGGCGTCTTCATCTTCCAGGGGCTTGGCCAGACGGCCATGGACCTCGTTCTCCTCGGCGCCGTGCCGACCGTCATCTTCGCCTTCTCTTCGGCCGTCATTCTCGATGCGGTCGCCGACAGCATACGGGGACCTGCCGCATGAGCATGATCGACATCCGCAACGTCACCAAGCGCTACGGCGACACGACCGTGGTCGACAATGTGTCGATGGCGGTCGAGAAGGGCGAGATCACCGTCATCGTCGGAACCTCGGGCTCCGGCAAATCGACATTGATCCGGATGATCAACCGGCTGGTGCCGATGACGTCAGGCGAAATCCGTGTCGGCGGGCGCAACGTGGCCGACGTGCCGGAGACGGAGCTGCGCCGCAATATCGGTTACGTGATCCAAGGCAACGGTCTCTTTCCGCACCGCACGGTGGCGCAGAACATCGCGACGGTGCCGCAGCTGCTCGGCTGGGAGCGCGGCAGGATTGACGCCCGCGTCGACGAACTGCTCGGCCTCTTCAATCTCGACCCCAAATCCTTCGCCAGGAAATATCCGCACCAGCTTTCCGGCGGCGAGCAGCAGCGCGTCGGCGTTGCGCGCGCGCTGGCCGCGGGGCCGGAGGTGCTGATCATGGACGAGCCCTTCGGCGCGCTCGATCCCGTCATTCGCGGCAAGGCGCAGGACGATCTTCTGGCGATCCAGAAACAGTTCGGAACGACGATCATTCTCGTCACCCACGACATGGACGAGGCCTTCCACCTCGGCAACCGGATCGCGGTGATGCGCGGCGGCAGGCTGCTGCAATATTCGACGCCGGAGAAGATCATCACCGAACCCGCCGACCCCTTCGTGCAGCAGTTGACAGGAACGACCGACCGGGCGCTGAAGCGCATGTCGCTGTTGCCGCTGACATCGGGCATGGCGCCGGCCAAGGCCGGGCTCGACCATGGCCTGCCGCAATCGCTCAGCCTGCGCGACGCGCTGGCCGAAATGATCTGGCAGGGGATCGACGAAGCCGCCGTCGAGAACGAGAAGAAGGCGGCGATCGGGTCGATCTCGATGTCGCACCTTCTGGAGCTGGGCCGCAAGGAATGAAGCTCCTCACCGCCAATCTCTTTCGCGTCGCGGCCTTGGCGCTGCTTCTGATCCTGTTGTTCCGGACGGAGTGGCTGTCCTTCCTGCTGACGCCGCTGACCAAGAACAACGCGCCCGCCGTCTACACGCAAAGCAGCCTGCCGCTTCTGGCGCTCGGGCATCTGCAGCTGGTGCTGATCTCGATTGTCGGGAGCGCCGTGGTCGCCATTCTGGGCGGCGTCTTCGTGACGCGGCGGAGCGGCGCCGATTTCCTGCCGCTGTCGCGCGCCATCGCCAATGCCGGGCAGACCTTTCCGCCGGTCGCGGTGCTGGCGCTGGCGGTGCCGGCGATGGGCTTCGGCGCCGGGCCGACGCTGGTGGCGCTGTTTCTCTACGGGCTGCTGCCGATCTTCGAAAACACCATCTCCGGCCTGCGTCAGGTCTCCCCCGCCGTGCTCGATGCCGCCGACGGCATGGGCATGAACCCGACGCAGCGGCTGTTCCAGGTGGAACTGCCCCTGGCGCTGCCGCTGATCATCGAGGGCGTGAAGGTGGCGACCGTGATCAATATCGGAACGGCCACCATCGGCTCCACGGTGGCCGCCAAGGCGCTCGGCGAAGTGATCATCGCCGGGCTGATATCTGACAACACGGCCTTCATCCTGCAGGGCGGCCTGATCGTCGGCCTGATGGCGCTGTTGATCTATGACGCGGTGGGATTGGTGGAAAGCGCGATGACTCGAAGAATGGGCTTGCGCACGGCCTAAGGCAGCAGCTACCAAAGCGGCCTGATACGCACGATGGAGGCAGCCTTGGCCAAGATGATTCACTCGATGATCCGCGTTCTCGACGAAGCGCGCTCGGTCGAATTCTACGGCAAGGTCTTCGGGCTCGAGGTCGCCGACCGCATCGATTTCGACACCTTCACGCTGATCTATCTCAGCAACCGCGAGACCGGCTTCGAGCTTGAGCTGACCGTCAACAAGGGCCGCGTCGAACCCTATAACCTCGGTGATGGCTACGGGCATCTGGCGGTGTCGGTCGACGAGGTCGCCGTCGAGCACAAGCGGCTGACGGAAGCCGGGCTCAATCCCGGCAAGCTCACGGAGCTTAACCGCGACGGCAAGCTGCTTGCCCTGTTCTTCTTCATCACCGATCCCGACGGCTACAAGATCGAAGTCCTGCAGCGCCACGGCCGCTATCTCTAAGAGAACCCGATGATTTCCAAGACAGACCTGCATACCGGCTGGACCCTCAACTGTAACGTTGCAGGAAAGCCGGACCTGCCGAAAACGGTGCCGGCGCATGTGCCCGGATGCGTGCATCTGGACCTGCTCGCGAGCCGGCTGATCCCCGACCCCTATATCGACGTCAACGAGATCACCAATGACTGGATCGGCCGCGAGGACTGGACCTATCGCTGCCGCTTCGACGCATCGCCCGATGCCGATCTCGTGCAGGAGCTTGTCTTCGACGGGCTGGATACGGTGGCGACGATCTTGCTCAATGGCGAAGAGATCGGCCAGACGTTCAACATGCACCGCACCTACCGCTTCGACGTTTCCGATCGTCTGAAGGCCGAGGGCAACGAGCTGGTCGTGACCTTCCGCTCGGCGTACGCTTACGGCTCGGAGATGGAAGCGCATTACGGCTACCGGCCGAACAACTATCCCGGCCCCGGCAACCTGATGCGCAAGATGGCCTGCAATTTCGGCTGGGACTGGGGCCCGACGCTGGTGACGGCGGGGATCTGGAAGCCGGTGCGGCTGGAGCGCTGGGCGAAGGCGCGGCTTGCCGAAACGCTGGTTTCGGCAACGCTTGCCGGTGGAGACGGGATGGTGAAAGTGCGGGCAAAGATTGCGCGCGCTGGTGACGCCGGCGACTGCCGCATCACGGCCAGCATCGGCGGTGTCACGCATAGTGAGATCGTCGAGGCCAGGAGCGACGAGGTCAGTTTCCAGGTGCGCGTGCCCTCGCCGCAGATCTGGTGGCCGCATCATCTCGGCGCGCAGCCGCTTTATCCGCTGCGGGTTGAACTGCACGATGGCGAGAGCGATGAGCTGCTCGACCACTATGCGAAGCAGATCGGCTTCCGCTCGGTGCGGCTCGACACTTCCCCGGATGAACATGGCTCGGCCTTTACCTTCGTGATCAACGACGTGCCGCTGTTTCTCTGCGGCGCGAACTGGATCCCCGACGATTGCTTCCCCTCGCGGGTCACCGCCGAGCGCTATGCCTCGCGGATCGACGAGGCGAAGGCCGCCAACATCAACCTATTGCGGGTATGGGGCGGCGGCATCTTCGAGCGGGACGAATTTTACGAGGAATGCGACCGCGTGGGCATGCTGGTGTGGCAGGATTTCCTGTTTGCCTGCGCCTCCTATCCCGAGGAAGAGCCGCTCCGTGGTGAGGTCGAGGCGGAGGTTCGCGACAACGTCGCACGGCTGATGCCGCATCCCTCATTGATCGTCTGGAACGGCAACAACGAGAATATCTGGGGTTTCGACGAGTGGGGCTGGCGGCCGATCATCAAGGAGGGTGAGAGCTGGGGGCTTGGCTATTATCTCGATATCCTGCCGAGGCTCTGCGCCGAGCTCGATCCCGACCGCCCCTATTATCCCGGCAGTCCCTATTCCGGCACGATGGAGATCGAACCGAATGCGGATGCGCATGGATGCAAGCACATATGGGATGTGTGGAACGACGTGGGCTACGAGGTCTACCGCAACTATATCCCGCGCTTCTGCTCCGAATTCGGCTGGCAGGCGCCGCCCAACTGGGCAACGCTGGAAGAAAGCGTGCACGACGCGCCGCTGACGCCGCTCTCCAACGGCGTCTTCCATCACCAGAAGGCGACGCAGGGCAACGACAAGCTTATCCGTGGCCTGGCCGGCCATCTGCCCGAGCCTCGGACGATGAACGACTGGCATTTCGCCACGCAGCTGAACCAGGCGCGCGCCATCCGCTTCGCAGTCGAGCACATGCGCTCGCACCGCGATATCTGCAAGGGCGCGGTCGTCTGGCAGTTCAACGATTGCTGGCCGGTGACCTCCTGGGCGGCGCTGGATTCGGCCGGGCGGCGCAAGCCGCTGTGGTATGCGATGCGACAGGCTTTCGATCCCCGACTTCTGACGATCCAGCCGCGCGAAAGCGGGCTTGCGGCCGTTGCCGTCAACGAGAGGACGCTGTTCTGGCGGGCGAAGATTTCGGGCAGGCGGCTGCGGCTCGATGGGACTGTGCTTGCCGAGTTCGAATTCTGGCGGCTGCTTTGCGACCGGTTCGAGGCGAAGGCATTCACGCTGCCCGAGGATATCGCGACCGCCGACGATCCCGGCAATGAAGTGATCGTCGTCGACATGCTGGACCGGCGGGCGTTTCACTATTTTGTCGAGGATATCGACCTCAAGCTGCCGAAGCCGGAGATGAGGATAGAGGTCAGCAAACGGGAGAGTGGGTACGCGGTCGCGGTGACCGCCGTCAACCTGCTGAAGGATCTCTGCCTGATGGCCGATCGTCTCGATCCGGATGCGGTGGTGGATACGATGCTGACCACGCTCTTGCCGGGCGAGACGCATGTGTTTGAAGTGGAGACGCGGGCGGCGATCGGTGTGGCTGATATCGTGGTGGGGACGGTTCTGCGCTCGGCCAACGATCTCGTGTCAGCGGGTTGAGATAGACCAAAGCACTCATGCAAAAACCTCCGACTTTCGCCGGAGGTTTTTGTGGCCGTCGGTGGGTCCCGCACGCGGCGGGACCCTTCCGTTCCGGCCTCGCGGGAGACTTACATCCAGTAGGGCGGCACGCCGTAGTAATCGTAGACCCGGCGGCCGTTGTCGTTGTACCAGGTGTCGTCATCATCCGCGTAGCTTGGCGCGCCTTCGATCTGTTCCTTGGTCAGATCGATGCGGTAGCCATCCAGCTGCGTGTCGTAGGACAGCTTATCCCAGGGCAGCGGATAGTGGTCGTGGCCGATGCCCATGAAGCCGCCGAAGCTAAGCACGGCATAGGCGACGCGGCCGTCCCTCTTGCCGAGGATCAGGCGCTCGATCGAGCCGATATGCTTGCCATCGGCGCCGTAGACGCGGGTGCCTTCCACACGGTCGCTGGCGATCAGCGAATGCGTATCCTTGACGTTCGGGTCACGGAGGGGCTTGTCGTTGTCCTGTTGCAGCATGTCTCTACTCCCTTTCGGTTGGTTCCTCGTGCCTGGCCTCTGCTCCTCGTGCCAAGCGTATGAATTGAAAACGTCGCCCGATGCCCGTTGTTCCCGAATTTGATCCGCAATTTTGGCGGGCGCCGTAATATTGACGTTTACGTCAAGGTTATTGTAGCCTGATGCTGCTTGAACCATTCGAGCAATGACATAAGCTGCCGTATTGGAGGATGGAGGATCATCCAATAGTTTCGACGGGCGCCCCGCCGGCAGCGACAGGGAGAGAGACACGATGAACAGCATTTCCGCCCATCCTGGCGGTGAAAGGCCCGACAAGCTGTGGCTTGCCACCTATCCGGCGATCGTACCGGCCGAGCTTCCGGCGCTGGAATACGAATCACTGGCGGAGCTGCTTGAGAAATCCTGCGCGCGCTATGCCGACCGCATCGCTTTTTCCAGCATGGGCAAGACGCTCACCTACCGCCAACTGGAAAGCCAGACACGCAAGGTCGCGGCATGGCTGCAGGCAAGCGGACTGCAGAAGGGCGATCGCGTGGCGGTGATGATGCCGAACGTGCTGCAGAACCCGATCGCCGTCTACGGCATCCTGCGCGCCGGGCTCGTGGTGGTGAACGTCAACCCGCTCTATACGCCGCGCGAACTGGAGCATCAGCTGCGCGATGCCGGCGCCAAGGCGATCTTCGTTCTGGAAAACTTCGCCCACACCGTTCAGCAGGTGCTTGGCCATACAGATGTGCGCCATGTGGTGGTGACTTCGCTCGGCGAAATGCTGGGCGCCAAGGGGCTGATCGTCAATCTGCTCGTGCGCAAGGTGAAGAAGCTCGTTCCCGCGTGGTCTATCCCCCGGCACAAGACATTCAAGCAGGTGCTTGGCGAGGGCGACGGCGCGGCGCTGAAGCCATCAGGTCTTGTTGGCAGCGACATCGCCTTCCTGCAATATACCGGCGGCACGACTGGCATCGCCAAGGGTGCGGTGCTCACGCACAAGAACCTCTTGTCGAACAAGCTGCAGCTGGAACTCTGGCTGAAGTCCGCTTTCGAGAAGCGCCAGCGGCCGGATGTGCTGAACTTTCTCTGCGCGCTGCCGCTCTACCATATCTTCGCGCTGACGGTGAATTCGCTGATGGGCATGTCGCTCGGCGCGCATAACATTCTCGTCGCGAACCCGCGCGACATCCCTGCCCTGGTGCGCGAATTCGCGAAGTCGAACGTCCATGTCTTTCCCGGGCTCAACACGCTGTTCAACGCGTTGATGAACAACCCCGATTTCGCCAAGGTGGATTTCTCCTCGCTGGTGATTTCGCTGGGCGGCGGCATGGCCGTTCAGAGGCCGGTGGCCGAGCGCTGGCTGACGATCACCGGCAATCACATCACCGAAGGGTACGGGCTTTCCGAGACGTCGCCCGTCGCCACCGCCAACCGCTTCGATTCGCCCGAATTCACCGGCGCGATCGGCCTGCCGATCTCGTCTACCGATCTCGATATCCGCAACGAGGATGGCGCGTCGCTGCCGCTCGGCGAGGTTGGCGAGATCTGCATTCGCGGGCCGCAGGTGATGGCCGGGTACTGGAACAAGCCGGATGAGACGGCGCGCGCCATGACCCCCGACGGCTATTTCCGCACCGGCGACATGGGCTTCATGGATGCCCGCGGCTACACCAAGATCGTCGACCGCAAGAAGGACATGATCCTTGTCTCCGGCTTCAACGTGTATCCGAACGAGATCGAGGAAGTGGCGGCAATGCACCCGGGCATCCTGGAGGCGGCAGCCGTCGGCGTGGCCGATGGGCATTCCGGCGAGGCGGTGAAGCTCTTCGTGGTGCGCAAGGATCCTGCTCTGACGGAGGCGGATGTGAAGGCGCATTGCGTGGCCAACCTCACCAACTACAAGCGGCCGCGCTTCATCGAGTTCCGTACCGAGCTGCCGAAATCGCCGGTCGGCAAGATCCTGCGCAAGGATCTGCGAGCGTAATATTTCACAATTGAGCACAACCCAAAACTGTGCTGCTATCCGCTTGTTTTGAGGCAGAAGCAGCACAGGCCGCGGCAATGCGGCCTATCGGCGAGGATGGGCCGCGCCGACTTCGGCAAGAGCCTTGCCATCAGAACGGGAGGTGATGATATGTGGTTTCGACCGCTTAGCGTCACGCTTATGGTAAGGAAAACCCGGACGAGCTGGTCACTCAGCGTCCGGGTCACATTCCAAAGAACATAAGCGCAGCAGGTGGAGTTACCGCTCCGCCTGCAACCTCTCCAATATAGCCCGACTGCGCTGGCGCATCAAGCGCGACGTGCGCACGCTTTTTATGAATAGTTTCAGACATAACTTGATTTGCACCCGGTAAAGCGAATAGTTTCCGCGACCCTCACGCCCTGCAAAGGAGCCTCCCATGAATGCCATCGTCGACCAACTGAAAAGCACCGCGGCTGCCACCAAGGCCACCGATATCCGTGCTGCCTTCGCGGCCGATCCGAAACGCTTTTCGCGCTTCACCGCCTCGCTCGACGACCTCCTGATGGATTTCTCGAAGACGGCCGTGAACGACGAAGTGCTGGCCCTTCTGGTCAAGCTCGCCGAAACCGGTGGCGTCGAAGCCAAGCGCGACGAGATGTTCTCGGGCAATGCGATCAACTTCACCGAAAACCGCGCGGTGCTGCACACGGCCCTTCGCAACCGTTCGAACACCCCGGTTCTCGTCGACGGCAAGGACGTAATGCCTGACGTCAACGGCGTTCTCGCGGCCATGGGCAAGTTTGCCGACGGCATTCGCTCGGGCGCGCTGAAGGGTGCTACCGGCAAGAAGATCACCGACGTCATCAACATCGGCATCGGCGGCTCCGACCTCGGCCCCGTGATGGCGACGCTGGCGCTGGCACCTTATCATGACGGCCCGCGTGCGCACTTCGTTTCCAACATCGACGGCGCGCATATCGCCGACATCCTGAAGCTGGTGCAGCCGGAAACGACGCTGTTCATCGTCGCGTCCAAGACCTTCACCACCATCGAGACGATGACGAACGCCCAGACGGCGCGCAAGTTCGTCGCCGATGCGCTCGGCGAAGCCGCCGTCCAGCATCACTTCGCAGCCGTATCGACCGCGCTCGACAAGGTTGCCGCCTTCGGCATCGAGAGCGAGCGCGTGTTCGGCTTCTGGGATTGGGTCGGCGGTCGCTACTCGATCTGGTCGGCCATCGGCCTGCCGCTGATGATCGCCGTCGGTCCTGAGAACTTCGGCAAGTTCCTCGACGGCGCGCATTCGATCGACAACCATTTCCGCACGGCGCCGATCGCCAAGAACCTGCCGATCCTGCTCGGCCTGATCGGCTTCTACAATCGCAACGTTCTCGGCTACGCCACCCGCGCGATCCTGCCCTACGACCAGCGCCTGTCGCGTTTCCCTGCCTACCTGCAGCAGCTCGACATGGAATCGAACGGCAAGGGCGTCACCATCGACGGCACGCCGGTCGAGGGCAATTCCGGTCCTGTCGTCTGGGGCGAGCCCGGCACCAACGGCCAGCACGCCTTCTACCAGCTGATCCACCAGGGCACGAGCGTGATCCCGGCCGAGTTCATGATCGCCGCCAACGGCTTCGAGCCGGAACTGCGCCACCAGCACCAGCTCTTGATGGCAAACTGCATCGCGCAGTCGGAGGCGCTGATGAAGGGCCGCACCTTCGAGGAAGCCAAGAAGCAGCTGACCGACAAGGGCATGGACGACAAGCAGGCCGATTTCATCGCGCCGCACCGCGTCTTCACCGGCAACCGCCCGTCGATCACCTTCGTCTATGACAAGCTGACGCCGTTCGCATTCGGCCGCCTGGTCGCACTCTATGAACACCGCGTCTTCGTTGAAGGCGTGCTGTTCCGTATCAACTCCTTCGACCAGTGGGGCGTGGAGCTCGGCAAGGAACTGGCGACCGGCCTGCTGCCCGTTATCGAAGGCAAGGAAAGCGCTGCCGGCCACGATTCGTCGACGCAGGGCCTCGTTGCCGAACTGGCGAAGCTCGCGAAGTAACAAGCGCAACGCTCAAACGACGCTCCCGTGGTTACCGCCGCGGGAGCGTTTTCTATTTGGCTAATATGACTGCCCTCAGGACCACCTCTTGGTGGCGGTCAGGGCCTGGCGCCCTTGCCTGAAGGTACGGTGCTCGCGGCCTGCTTGACCTGCGAGCCCTGCTGCGAGGTGACTGCCGGAGCGGACTTGTCTTTCTTCGGCTTGCGCGCTTCACGCGTGCCGCGGAGTTGACCCTTTGCCATTTCAAGCTCCCTGGTTTGGCCACATCGAGCGATGTGACGCCAACCAGCAGGCGCGCTTACGTGGCAAAATGCAAACCCATTCTCACCTGCAACGCTCTATCGGGCGAACTTCTTGGCGCCGGCGACGCAGCCGACGATGGCGATGGTGACGACGAGCATGATCGGGCTCACCTGCTCGTGCAGCAGCGTTGCCGCCAGGAGCAGGCCGAAGAAGGGCTGCAGCAGCTGCAGTTGGCCGACACCCGCAATGCCGCCCTGCGCCAAACCGCGATACCAGAAAAAGAAGCCGATCAGCATGCTGAACAGCGAGACATAGACGAGGCCCGCCCAGGCCGGCATTTCGATCGCCGCAAAGGACGGTGGTAGATTGAAAAGTGCGAGCGCGAGCATGACGGGCAGCGAGAGAACCAGCGCCCAGGAGATGACCTGCCAGCCGCCGAGCCTGCGCGACAGCTTGGCGCCCTCGGCATAGCCCAGCCCGCAGGCGATGATGGCGGCCAGCATCAGGAGATCGCCGAGCGGGGCTGCGGTTACGCCCTGCGACAGGGCAAAGCCGGCGACGAGCGCACTGCCGAGACAGGAGAAGATCCAGAAGGCCGGCTGCGGACGCTCGCCACCCCTGATGACGCCGAAGATCGCTGTCGAGAGCGGCAGCAGGCCGATGAAGACGATGGAGTGCGCCGAGGTGATGTGGGTGAGCGCCAGCGCCGTCAGCAGCGGAAAGCCGATGACGACGCCGAAGGCGACGATAACAAGCGACAGGAGATCGCTCGCAGCCGGCCGCTTCTCGCGAAACAGAAGGAGCAGCGCCAGCGCGATCAGCCCGGCGATCGCCGCACGGGCGACGGTCAGGAAGACGGGATCGAACCCCATCACCGCCATGCGCGTCGCGGGCAGCGAGCCGCTGAAAATCAGGACACCGATAAAACCATTCAACCAACCGGCCGCCGTGCGGTCCATGACACACTCCTTCACGATCAATAGCCACCTTATGACCCCTCGCGGCGTGGCCATGCCAGTGACGGTGTGGTACGGTTTCGTCAAACTGTTGTGCATCGGAGAGCAGTACGGATGGCCGATAACGTGATCGTCGGAACGACCCGCGTGGCGATGGTGATGAACACGATCAAGCAGCGCATCGCCGGCCGCAGCCTGACGGCGGGGGCTAAGCTGCCTTCGGTGCGGGCGCTCGCGGGGTCGCTGAAGATCTCGACCTCGACCGTCGTCGAGGCCTATGAGCGGCTGGTTGCCGAGGGCGCGATCCTGTCGCGGCCGGGCTCCGGCTTTTACGTCGCCAACCAGGCCGCGCCTTTCGCGCTGTCGGAAGTCGGGCCACGGCTCGATCGCGAGATCGATCCCTTCTGGGTGTCGCGGCAGTCTCTGGAGGCGGGTGATATCGGGCTGAAGCCCGGCTGCGGCTGGCTGCCGCCGGCGTGGCTGCCGGAGGATGGCGTTCGGCGCGCCGTTCGGTCGCTTGCGCGCGCCGATGGGCCGGTGCTGCTTGCCTATGGATCGCCTCTCGGATTGCCGCCGCTCAGGCAGCTGATCGCGCGGCGCATGGCCGACAAGGGGATCGGCGCCTCGCCCGACCAGATCATCCTGACGGAATCAGGCATCCAGGCGATCGACCTGCTCTGCCGCTTCCTGATCGAACCGGGCGATACCGTGATGGTCGACGATCCCTGCTATTTCAATTTCCACGCCTTGCTTCGCGCCCACCGCGCCAAGATCGTCAGCGTGCCCTATACGCCCTCCGGCCCCGATATCGACGCCTTCGCCCGCACGGTCGCCGAGCACCGGCCGAAGCTCTATGTGACCAATTCGGCGCTGCATAACCCGACCGGCGCGATCCTCTCGCCGGTGACGGCGCATCGGGTGCTGAAGATCGCCGAGCAGTTCGACCTGACGATCATCGAGGACGATATCTTCGCCGATTTTGAGCATATCACGGCGCCACGCCTTGCCGCCTTCGACGGGCTGGATCGGGTCATCCATATCGGCAGTTTCTCGAAGACGCTGTCGGCCTCGGCGCGCTGCGGCTTCATCGCCGCCAAGCCGGAGTGGATCGGCGGGCTGACGGATCTGAAGATCGCCACCTCGTTCGGCGGCGGGCGTCATGCGGCGCAACTGGTGTTGAGCGTGCTCAGCGACGGCAGCTACCGAAAGCATATCGAGACACTGCGTAGCCGGCTGTCGAAGACCATGTTCGATGTTTCGACGAGGTTGAAAAACCTCGGCATCGTGCCCTGGATAGAGCCGCAGGCGGGGATGTTCCTCTGGTGCCGGTTGCCTGACGGGATCGACGCCGCCGATGTGGCGCGCGCCGCACTGGAGCGGGACGTTGTGCTGGCGCCCGGCAACGCGTTCAGCCTGTCGCAGACGGCGACGGATTTCATGCGGTTCAATGTTTCGCAGACGGAAGACCCGAAAGTGTTCGAGGTGCTGCGCGAGGCCATGCAGGCGGCGCGAGGTAAGGCTTAGTTCGGGCGGCGCGGTGATTATTTCGGTGGAGGTGTCGAGATGGGGCCGCGTCATCCGTCTAAAGACAGTGAGGGATTGGGAGGACCGACATGACTGACGACGAGCTGGAGCGATTTGCGGCGCAGGGAGCGGAGGCGCTGCCTGACGGTGAAGACGGCGTGGTCACGCATGATGGCGCCGATATCTGGTACAGCGCCTATGGCTCCGGGCCGGCTGTGATTCTGCTGCATGGCGGGCTCGGGAACAGCGGCAACTGGGGCTACCAGGTGCCGGCGCTGTTGCGATCAGGGCGGCGCGTGGTGGTGATCGACAGCCGTGGACATGGCCAGAGCACGCGGGACGGCAAGCCCTACACCTACGAGCTGATGGCATCGGACGTGCTTGCGGTGATGGATCATCTGGATATCCAGAAGGCAGCGCTTGTCGGCTGGAGCGATGGGGCGTGCACGGCGCTCATTCTCGCCGACAGGCACCCCGAGCGCGTCGACGGCGTGTTCTTCTTCGCCTGCAGCATGGACCCGTCGGGCGTAAACCCCTTCGTGCCGACGCCTGTGATCGACCGCTGCTTCAATAGGCATCGGATGGATTACGAGGCGCTGTCGCCGACGCCGGATCAGTTCGACCGCTTTGTCGAGGATGTGAGCCTGATGATGTCGACCGAGCCGAATTATTCGGCGGCCGATCTGAACCGCATCCGTGTGCCGGTGGCGGTGGCGCTCGGCGACAAGGACGAGTTCATCAAGCCGGAGCATGCCGCCCATTTGGTGCGCAGCATCCCCGGCGCGACCTTCATTCCGCTTGAAGGCGTGAGCCACTTCGCGCCGCTGCAGCGGCCCGATGATTTCAATCGGACCGTGCTTGGCTTTCTGGATCAGTTGCCCTGAGGCTTAGAGGCCGATTTCATTGGCCCATGGCGGGTTGGCGCCGGCGCGGGAGACCGTGACGGCGGCGGCCTTGGCGCCGAGCGAGAGCGCGTTCTGCAGTGCCTTTTCGTCGAGCGAGGCGACCTCAGCCTTGGTGAGCAGGCCATCCATTTTCAGCGAGGCGAGAACGCCGGCATCAAACGTATCGCCGGCACCGACGGTATCGACAACAGTGACGCGCTGGCTGGGAACGGTGACCTTGCGCTCGCTGGTGTAGCCCGTCGCGCCCTCGGCGCCCTTGGTGATGACAACCAGCTTGGCGCCGTGCTGCAGCCAGTGGGCGGCAAGATCGTCATGGCTGCCATCCATGCCGAACCATTCCAGGTCCTCATCGGAGAATTTCAGGATATCGGACTTGGCGGCCATGCGCTTGATGCGCGCCATGTGCGCCTGCTTGTCCTTGATGAAGCCGGGGCGGATGTTCGGGTCAAGCGAGATGACGCGCTTGGCCGCCTCGCGGTCGAGCAGCGCCTCGTAGGTTTCGCCACACGGGCTGGGGATCAGGCTGATGGCGCCGAAATGCAGCGCCTCGCAATCATCGCCGAGAACGGGAAGATCGTCGGTCGTGATCATGCGGCCGGCGGTGCCTTCGTCATAGAAAGCGTAGGTCGCCTGGCCGTTGACCAGCTTGACGAAGGCGA
Source organism: Hyphomicrobiales bacterium (assembly GCA_900465665.1). Taxonomy (GTDB): domain Bacteria; phylum Pseudomonadota; class Alphaproteobacteria; order Rhizobiales; family Rhizobiaceae; genus Rhizobium. The sequence goes on along the minus strand of UBJO01000012.1, from coordinate 10,126 downwards.
GCGTCGAGGGACGCTGCGCGATGGCGCAGAGGCTGAAGTCGACATTGCTCGCCTTCAGCGTATCGCAAAGGATTTCGCCCATCATGTCGTCGGCGAGACCCGTGAAGAAAGACGTCTGAATGCCCAGGCGCCCGAGCGCGATCGCCGTGTTGAATATGGCGCCGCCGGCATAGGGCGCAAAGCCCTTTTCGCCGAGCGTCGTCTCCCGCGGCAGCATGTCGATCAACGCTTCTCCACAGCACAAAATCATGTCCGTCTCCCAAGGGCATTACGATCTGTCGATGCCCAATTGGATTAGATAACTTCGTGGTAAAAGCAAAGCGCCGTGAGCAATTATTCACTCAAAGTGATGAAATACCGCCGTTGCGGCCGGACCATGCGAGCGGCGCGTCGAGGAAGGATTCCACCTCGTTCAAGGTGTTCTGATCGAACAGCTGCTGCTCCTTGGCGACGGCGAGAACATCGCGCCACGTGGCGATATAGTGCAGCTTGACCTTGCCATCGGCAAAGCGCAACGCGCCTTCATCGAAGATGCCGTAGTAGAAGAGCGCGATGCCGTGATCGACCACACCGCCGGCGTCGCGCACCGCATCGATGAACTTGAACATGCTGCCGCCCGCCGTCGTCAGGTCCTCGATGACCAGCACGCGCGAACCCTCTGGCATGTTGCCCTCGATCTGGGCGTTGCGGCCGTGACCCTTCGGCTGCTTGCGGACATAGATCATCGGCAGGCTGAGACGATCGGCGAGAAGGGCGGCAAAGGGGATGCCCGCGGTTTCGCCGCCGGCGATGCAATCGAACTTCTCGAAGCCCGCTTCGCGCAGCACGACGCTGGCGGCGAAATCCATCACCGTCGAGCGGATGCGCGGGAAGGAGAGAAGCTTGCGGCAATCGATATAGACGGGGCTCGCCATGCCGGAGGCGAACTTGTAGGGCTGGGTGGCATTGAAGTGAACGGCCTTGATCTCCCAGAGCATCTTGGCCACCAGTTCGGCCATGACTTTGCGGTCTGTGAATGTTGCCTGGATCATCGTTCTCTCCTTCGCCGGGATCTTGTGCTCAAACTTATGGGCCAATAGCAGCAAGTGGGGCAAGTTTCCAGAACGCGCGAGGCTCAAACGCAAGAATGGCAATTGCACGCGCCTGCGTTGCCGTTGGTGCCGCTTCTCGCTCTGTTAATTTCGCCGCTCAACGGGTGCGCCGCAGCACGGCCATTTCACCGTTTGCGCGAGGCGTATCCCGCGATGAAAACCATCCCTGGTATTTCCGTTGCGGACAACTTAAATTTCCACAACCTGTTCATAATTTTAGACATTCATCATACATATTGTTCAGCAGGGACTTGCATCGAGCCCCATGCCCGATGAAGCCCAGAACGCTCAAATTTGAATGATTTCGTTAACAACGGGGTGAAACTTCCCGCGCCATTTTCGCTGCGCCCAAAGACACCATGAAGGAGTCCAGAATGCGCCTCACGAGGTTCACACCGTTCCAGCAGTTCAACCAATCGCTGACCCTCAAGATCTTCTCCATTTGCTTTGTCTCGACGCACGTGCCGCTGCTGGCGCTCGTCGTCTATCTCGTCACCGGCTTTCGGAGCGAGGCGACGCCTGTACTGGTCCTCGTGCTGGCGGCGACGCTGATCGGGACTGCCTTTTGCCTGGCCTGCGTTTGGGCGTTCATCCGGCCGCTGCACCAGATCGCCGGCGTGGTCGAGACCTACCGTTCCACCGGCGTCGTGAAATCGGTGCGCAGCAAGCGCAAGGACGAGGTTGGTATCGTCACGAACGGGATCTCGATCCTGATCAAGGAACTCGACGCGACGCTGGCGCAACTGCGCCGCCAGGCGACGACAGACGTTCTAACCGGCCTCGGCAACCGCCGCTGGCTGAAGGATATCGGGGCACTTGAGATTGCCCGCGCCGCACGCGAGCGCACGCCGATCTCCGTCGTGGTCTTCGATCTCGATCACTTCAAGTCGATCAACGACCAGTTCGGTCATGATGTCGGCGACCAGGTGCTGGTCATGGCCGGCGCCACGATCCAGCACAATCTGCGGCCCTATGACATCGCCGCGCGCATCGGCGGCGAGGAGTTCTGCCTGGTATTGCCGCGCACCGATATCGATGTCGCCGTCAGCATCGCCAACAGGCTGCGCATGCAGTTCGAAAGCAAGGCCGTCGGCCCGCTGCCGGCCAAGCGCGTGACGGCAAGCTTCGGCGTCTATCGCGGCGACCCCGCCAGCGAAACGCTGAAGTCCATGCTGATGGCGGCGGACCGGGAGCTTTATGCCGCCAAGAACGGCGGTCGCAACGCGGTTCGTTCTGCGGTCGCATTGTCGATCCGGGACACGAAAATGCGTGCCTGATCACTCCGCTACCAGTTCACCGATATCGGCGGGCAGCATCTTCTTGTAGAGCGCGATTGCTGCCCGTCCCTCGTCCTCGCTCAACGCGGCGGCATATCTGACCGCCGCCGCCAGGAGCTGCATGACGAGCCTCGCAAGCGCGAGCAAGGCTGGCTTGCGACGATCCGGATAGACCCTCACCAGCACGCCAAGCAGCGCCTGGGAGTGAAACTCCATATCGTCGGCATCGATTTCCTGCAGCAGCCGATCCGCCTGGGTGGCGAACCATATGTCGCGCATGACGGGCTCGCTGCGGAAGAAGGCGTGGTACTCGTCGGCGATCCGGCAGAGCGCGATACGCAGCGTGGCGGCATCCGTTGCGTCCGCAAGCGCCGCGACCACACAGGCGCGCCCCTCCTCGTTGAAGCGCTCGGCCAGCGTCGCGAAGATCGAGCTCCTATCCGGGAAATACTGGTATAGCGCGCCGAAGGAGAGATCGGCCTTTTCGACGATTTCGCTCATCTTCAGCGCATCGCTTCCCTTCGCCTCGATCAGCTGCGTGGCAACAGCGAGAATCTTTTCGAAGCGCTCGCGGCCTCTTTGCTGGCGGGGAATACGCCGGGGCTGCCTTGTGGCGCCCGTCTTGGTTCGCGATCCCGCCGCCGCCTCGTCCGCCATCCAACACTCCATTCCGGTTGACAGGAGAAATAAGAGAGTTTATCTCATTTTGCAAATGAGAGAGTTTCTCTGTTATTGGCTTTTGGCTTGGTAGCCAAAATGGGAGGTCATCGGCATGGCAATCATTCTCGTATTGGCACTTGTCGCCGCCGCGATCGGCAGCGGGCTCGTCGCCGGCACATTCTTCGCGTTCTCGACGTTCGTGATGCCAGCGTTTTCGCGCATACCGACGGAACAGGGGATCGCGGCGATGAACTCGATCAATGTCACCATCCTGCGCTCGCCCTTCATGATGCTGTTCGTGCCGACGGCAATTCTCTGCCTGTTGATCGGCGTGCTCGCGGTGATGAGCTGGCGGGAGGGGGCGAGCCTCTGGATGCTCGCCGGCGCCGTCATCTACATCGTCGCCTCTTTCGCCTCGACCATCATCTTCAACGTGCCGATGAATGATGCGCTAGGGCAGGTTTCAGGCAACGGTCCCGAGGCATCGGCACTGTGGCAGGGCTACCTTCGCGACTGGACGTGGTGGAACCATGTGAGGACCGTGGCTTCGCTTTTGGCATCGGCCGCGTTCGTTCGGGCACTGATGCTGATCTGATCGCGCAACCGAGCGTCGCTATCTCTAATGCGCCAATGGTTTCAGATGTTTGCGCTTGCTTAGCGGCGCGGCGGCGATATCGTGCAGTATATGGAACATATCGAAGTCTTCCGCCGTCTCGGCGTGGCGCTTGCCATCGGTCTGCTCGTCGGCGTCGAGCGGGGCTGGACCGAGCGCGACGTGCGCGTCGGCGGACGCACCGCTGGACTTCGCACCTTTGGTCTCACCGGCTTCCTCGGCGGCATTGTCGGCACGCTGCAGCCGCTGACCGGCCCGTTTTTCCCGGCCACGATCGCGGTGCTTCTCGGGGTCGTCTATATCGCCGGCAAGTGGCAGGAAGCGATCGAGGACAAGGATTACGGCATTACCTCGATCATCGCCGCACTTTGCGTCTTCGCGCTCGGCATGCTCGCCACGCTTGGCGATCTCATCACGGCGGGAGCCGGCGCGGTTGTGGTGACCGTCGTGCTCGCGGCCCGCACCAGCCTTCACGGTTTCCTGCAGGGGCTGACCTGGGTGGAACTCCGCTCGGCGCTGATGCTGCTTGCCATGACCGTGATCGCCCTGCCGCTGCTGCCCGACAAGCCGTTGGACCCCTGGGGCGCGCTCAATCCGTACGCACTCTGGCTTCTGACGATTACCATCGCTGCGCTCTCCTTTGCCGGCTATGTGGCGATACGGCTCATGGGATCGAGCCGCGGGATATTGCTTGCGGGCGCTGCCGGTGGGCTTGTCTCGTCCACCGCGCTGACGCTCTCCTTCGCGCGCTACTCGATGGAGGCCCCGCAAGGGGCGCGACATCTGGCGGCGGGTGCGGCGATTGCTGGCGCGCTCTCCTTCGCGCGCGTTCTCGTCATTGCGAGCGCGCTTTCGCTGAGCATGCTGGTGCCGCTCTCCTCGGCACTCGTCCCCGCCATCATCGGCTTCCTGGCGACCAGCCTGTTTCTGGCCTGGCGATCAGGCTCAAGCACGCAGGCGCCGGAGATCGGGCTCACCAATCCGTTCGAACTGAAGACGGTGATTTCGTTTGCGCTGCTACTCGGCCTGATCAGCCTCGTCTCAAAGATGGCGACGGAATATGTCGGCGCATCGGCGCTCTATGTCGTCGCTGCCATCTCGGGTCTTGTCGACGTGGACGCGATCACGCTCTCCACCGTACGCCTCGTCGGATCGGCGATCAGCGCCACGACGGCGGCCGATGTCACGCTGATTGCCGTGTTCGTCAACATGGTCACCAAGGTTGCGCTCGCTTTTACCGCGGGGCGCCGAGAATATGCCGTGACACTCGGCCTAGCCTCGGCGGTCGCCATCCTTTTCGGCGCGGTCGGCTATCTCTCCACGCGCGGGATTTGGGCTGTCTGAGGCGAGCCGATCAGGAGGCGGTGCGGGCGGTGTCCGTGGGGACGGCCTGCAGGTGGCTCGCAAGCTCGACGCGATTGCGGCCGGCGCGCTTGGCCGCGTAGAGCGCCTTGTCGGCAGCGGTCAGCATGGCGTCGAATGGCAGCGGCTTGGTGCGGCCGGAAGCGACGCCGACGCTGACGGTACATTTGCAGATCTCGCCGTCGATATCGAGTTCGCGTCCCTCGAAGGCCTTGCGGATGCGCTCGGCCACGACTTCGGCGCGGCCTGGCATGACCTCGTGCAGGACCATCGCGAACTCTTCACCGCCGAGGCGCGCAACCGTGTCGCTCAGCCGGCAGCTCGCGGTCAATTCGGCCGCAAAGACCTTCAGCACGCGGTCACCGACCGTGTGACCGAAGTTGTCGTTGATCGACTTGAAATGATCGATGTCGAAAACCAGTACCGCCGTGGTCGGGCCCATGACGCCGGCGCCGTGGCGATCGAACAAGGCGCGGCGATTGAGCAGGCCGGTCAGCGGATCGGTTGCGGCATCGATGCGGTGGCGGGCGGCCATGCGCCATTGGTGCAGGGCCAGAGACAGCGCGCCGATGCCGGTCATGCTGGCGATGCAGACGGCGAGGCTCAAATCCTCCGACCAGTTGTCGGGGGCAGCACCCAGAACAAGCTTGCCCTGATAGATCAGGACGGCGGCGCAGAGGACGAAAGAGAAGCCAGTCAGGCAATAGAGGCTGGTGATGCCCGTCAGCGGGACGATCGCTTCGGCGCGGGCGCGCCAATACTGGTAGGCCGTGGCGAACAGGAAGGAAGCTATGGCGATATTGTCCATGATGAAGGACAGGCCGTCATAGCCCAGCAACATCGGCAATGCGGTCGCCACCACCGCCACGGCGGCGAAGGCCGCGATACGCGCGTGTGGCAATGCTCCTGTCCGGAACTGGCAGCCGGCACCCCAGACGATCGCAAATCCGGGGAAGAGCAGCGCGAAGCAGACAACGCCGACGATCGCGTTCGGCTTATCGACATAGATGCCATAGGCAAAGATGCCGCTGACAATCAGGATCAGGCCGACCCCACAGGCCAGCAGAAATGTTTCGGTCCGCCGGGCAATCCAGCTCGCCAGCAAAGTAATGGCGAGACAAGTCGCCGAGACCGCCAACGCGGTCAGCAATGAATTATAGTCAAGCGTCATGCTTTGAGCTCCGCGGCTTCTGCCACGCTTTCGTTTTAAGAAAATGGGATTCGCCCGACAGCGAATGTGTTATCAATTTCGTTAAAAAAACATGTATTTAAAGCTTAGATGTTAGCGCAGTAACATATCTCGACGGATGCGCATCCTTCTTCCAGTAAAAAATGAGGGGTTTACGAGCGCTATTAGCGCTCGACATCCCAATGAAGCGGGAACATGGGGTCGAATACCGTGACGGGACCGGCGCCGGTCTCGATCTTGGCCGGGAACGACACGGGCTCAGCGCGCTTCACCAGCGTTATTACTTCTTCGTTTATCGGAAGGCCGTACCAGGCAGGACCGTTCAGCGAGGCGAAGGCTTCCAGTTTGTCGATGGCATTGTCCTGTTCGAAGACGTGGGCAAGGCAGCTCATCGTGTTGATCGAAGTATAGATGCCGGCGCAGCCGCAGCCGCATTCCTTCAGCGGATCGACATGCGGCGCGGAATCGGTGCCGAGGAAAAAGCGCGCATCGCCGCTCGTGGCTGCCTGGCGCAGCGCCACACGGTGGTGTTCGCGCTTGGCGACCGGCAGGCAGTAATAATGCGGGCGAATGCCGCCGACGAGGATGGCGTTGCGGTTGATGATCAGGTGGTGGGTGGTGATCGAGCCTGCGAGGTTGCGCTCGGCCGACTTGATGTAGTCGATGCCGTCCTTCGTCGTGACGTGTTCCATCGTCACCTTCAGTTCCGGCAGGCGCTTGCGCAACGGATCGAGCACGGTTTCGATGAAGACGGCTTCGCGATCGAAGATATCGACATCCGATGTCGTGACTTCACCATGGACGCAAAGCGGAAGGCCGATCTTGGCCATACGTTCCAGCACCGGCATGGCCTTGTCGATATCGCGTACGCCGCCATGCGAATTGGTGGTGGCGCCGGCGGGGTAGAGCTTGACGGCGGTGATCAGGCCGCTGGCCTTGCCCTTCTCCACATCATCGGGATCGGTGTGCTCCGTGAGATAAAGCGTCATCAGTGGCTCGAAGCGGTCGCCCTTCGGTAGCGCAGCCATGATGCGGCCGCGATAGGCCTCGGCATCCGCTGTCGTGACAACCGGCGGCACGAGGTTCGGCATGATGATGGCGCGGGCGAAGTCGCGGCTCGAATCGGCGATCACGCCTTCCAGCATGGCGCCATCACGCAGGTGAAGATGCCAATCATCGGGGCGGCGGATGGTGATCGATTGCATGACTGTAACTCCGGCAAGGCTGCGCTTTAGGGCTCAGCCTTGGGAATTACATCCAAGCATGGGGGATGGCAAATGGTTTGCCCATCGCTACCGGGCAAATGCGATCAGGCGATCTCGAGCGTGACGTCGGCGCGGCGGCGGTTGCCGAGAATGAGGCGGCCGTTCGGAAGGTCGTTCTCGTAGACCTTGCGAGCAGACTCCTCCTCGCTCAGCTTGTAGCCGCGCCAGCGCGCCCACAGCCGCTCTTCCAGAACCTCGATCGGTGGGGCGAGCATGATCGAATAATCGAACACGCCTTCCAGCTCCGCCCACTTGCCGAGGCTGAAAAGCAGGTAGTTGCCCTCGACGATGATGAAGCGATGCTCCGGGCCGATGGGACGCGCCGAGGCGATGGCAAGCTCACGCGAGCGATCGAACACCGGCACCAGCACTTCCTGGTCGGCCAGGCGAACGGCGCGGATGATATCGAGGAAGCCGCGCACGTCGAAGGTTTCGGGGATGCCCTTGCGGGCAAGCTGGCCGCGCTCGATCAGGATGGCATTGTCCATGTGGAAGCCGTCCATCGGCAGCACCGCCGCCGTTTCGCCGCCGGCGCGCAAGGCGTCGGCGATGTGGTCTGCCATGGTGGATTTGCCGGCGCCGGGCGGACCGGCGATGGCGATCAGAAAGCGCTTCGCGTCGCCGGCGCGGGCAAGAACCTCGCCGGCGATATCCTCGATCGTCATCGTCATGCGGCAACAGGCTCCGTAGGAACTGACTTGGCGCCGGTCATGAAGGCGACGGCATCCGACATTGTGTATTCCTTCGGATTGATCACCGTCAAGCGACGGCCGAGGCGGTGGATGTGGATGCGGTCGGCCACCTCGAAGACATGCGGCATGTTGTGCGAAATGAGCACGATCGGGATGCCGCGAGAACGGACGTCGAGGATGAGTTCCAGCACGCGCCGGCTCTCCTTGACGCCCAGGGCCGCCGTCGGCTCGTCGAGGATGATAACCTTGGAGCCGAAGGCAGCCGCACGGGCAACCGCCACGCCCTGGCGCTGGCCGCCGGAGAGGGTCTCGACCGCCTGGTTGATGTTCTGGATGGTCATCAGGCCAAGCTCGGTGAGCTTCTGCCGCGCCATCTTTTCCATCGCGGAATGATCGAGCTTGCGCATGAATTTGCCCATGAAGCCCGGTTTGCGGATTTCGCGGCCGAGGAACATGTTGTCGGCGATCGAGAGCGCCGGCGACAAGGCAAGGTTCTGGTAGACGGTTTCGATGCCGGCCTTTCTGGCTTCCATCGGCGAATGGAAGTTGATCGGCTGGCCCTCGAGGCGGATCTCGCCTTCATCGGGGCGGATGGCGCCGGAGATCGCCTTGATGAGCGAGGACTTGCCGGCGCCGTTATCGCCGATCACGGCCAGGATTTCGCCCGGATAGAGATCGAAGTCGGCATGATCGAGGGCGGTGACGCGGCCGTAGCGCTTGACGAGACCACGCGCCATGAGAAGGGGTTCGGTAGCCATCAGCCTGCTGCCTTTCTGATCCACTGGTCGATTGCGACGGCGACGATGATGAGGACGCCGATCAAGAGGTAGGTCCATTGCACGTCCGTGCCGAGCAGGCGCAGACCGAGCGAGAAGACGCCGACGATGAGCGCGCCGAACATCATGCCGAGCACGGAGCCGCGGCCGCCGAAGAGCGAGATGCCGCCGATTACCACCGCGGTGATGCTTTCGATGTTGGCGAACTGGCCGGCGGTCGGCGATACCGAGCCGATGCGGCCGATAAGGGCCCAGCCGGCGAGCGCGCAGATGATGCCAGAGAGCACGTAGACCGAGATCAGCATGCGCTTGACGTTGACACCCGATAGTTCTGCTGCCTCAGGATCGTCACCCACTGCATAGAGATGGCGGCCCCAGGGCGTGTGGTTGAGCACGTACCAGAGGAAGGCCACGAGCAGCACCATGGCGATGACGCCATAGGTGAAGACCGCGCCGCCGATGCGGAACGTATCACCGAAGAGCTGCAGGAGCGGCGCCGTGGTTTCGATTTCCTGGGCGCGGATCGTCTCGTTGGCGGAGTAGAGGAAGTTCGTCGCGAGAACGATCTGCCACATGCCGAGCGTGACAATGAAGGGCGGCAGCTTCATGCGGGCGACGAGCCAGCCATTGATGAAGCCGCAGAGCGCGCCGACGGCAAAGCCACAGAGGATCGCGAGCTCGACCGGAAGGCCATAGCGGAAGACGAACTGGCCCATGACGACCGAGGACAGCACCATGATGGCGCCAACCGAAAGATCGATGCCTGCCGTCATGATGACCAGCGTCTGCGCGGCGCCGACGATGCCCGTGATCGCCACCTGCTGAAGGATGAGCGTCAGCGAGAAGGCGGAGAAGAACTTGGTGCCCAACAGGGCGCCGAAGATGACCAGCGACAGCACGAGCACGATCAGTGATACCGCCGATGGGCTCGAATGCAGGAAATGCCGGAACTTCTGAAGGAAACTCTTGTCGTCCGTGTCGAACGAGGCGACGTCGGTCGAACTGTCCTTGAGGACTTTTTCGTAATCGTGATGCGGCGATGCCGCGGTTGGCTCACTCATGGATGTTCCTCCCGGAATCCTGTCCGCCGTGCGTGCGCGGGACGATTGCATGTGAGTGGTGGTCTTTCCCCAGGCCTGCCTTGCGGCCGCCTGGGGTCACAGTCGATGCATCGGGAAAGTCCCCCTCTGGCCTGCCGGCC
>UBJO01000019.1 GCA_900465665.1 Hyphomicrobiales bacterium | reverse complement strand
TCTATATAGACGGCGGCCGGCCATAGCCTGGGGGCGGTGGTGGGCGCCCGTAGCCCGGAGGCGGTGGCGGACGGCCGCCGTCTATATAGATGTCCACCTGAGCGGAGGCCGGAACCGTAGCGCCGGCAAGCGTGCCGGCGCCCAGTACCAGGGCAATCCCCGCCTTGGTCAGAAACTGCATCATCGAAATCTCCATATCACGCGATTGCAACCGCGCTCCTTTTTCGATTCTCTCGGCCGGTCGGAAGAACGGCCCTCCCGGATAAACGCATTGTTATGCGATTCGCACAAAGCAGGCTGAAAATGGCGCGGCCAAGGCGATGCAGTTCCTATTGTGGCGCGATCCGACTAGCGGCGAATCTCGGGGCAACCGCGAACATTCGCGAAGAACATCCGGTCCCAATGACCGCGATAGCCACGGCCGGAAACGACGACGCGGCGCGGCGTGATATCGGTCACACGCGCATTGCGCAGACCGGCATAACGCGCCTTCTCGACAGCCCGGATCGGCGAGCATGCGCGCGGCGGAGCGGGGCGGTGGTACTGGATCTCGATGACCGATGCACGCTCAGGGCTGGCGGCTGACGCAACCGAGAACGTCGCGGGGATGGACGCAATTGCAAGGATGGCGGCGAACGAAGCTTTGGCGATAAAATGGGTCATGTTCATGCTTTCATTTGTTATCGATGGTCTCCCTTGCGGGATTGGACAAACGATAAACGCCTGAAAATGAACGATGTTCGAACCGCCCGTTCACATTTGGTTCAGTTGCCAAGATGCAGCACGACCTCGCGCCGGTGCGGAATTTCGCGGTGTTCGAACAGATAAATCCCCTGCCAGGTGCCGAGAACAAGCCGCCCGTCCATGACGGGAATTCCGATCGAGACCTGCGTCAACGCCGCCTTGATATGCGCGGGCATGTCATCCGGCCCCTCCATCGTGTGAACGATCCAGCGCATCGACGGATCGGACGATGGCGGCACGAGGCGGCGAAAGAAACCGTTGAGATCGGTGCGCACATCCGGATCGGCATTCTCCTGAATGAGCAGCGAACAAGAGGTGTGCCGCACGAAAACGGTGAGCAGCCCGGATTCGACATTTGCGGAACGCACGAAGGCAGCGATCTGATCGGTAAACTCGTAAAGGCCCTGCCCGCGGGTCTGCAGGCTGAGAATCTTTTGTGGCATGGGGGCACCTCCGGACATGAACTCCGCCCAGAGGTCGCGCGCACCCGCCGCCATGTCAATGCCGGCGATCGGTCCGCGTCAAAGCCAAAGCAGCGGAACGAAGCCGCCGTAGATCATCCGCTTGGCATCGAAGATATCGTAGCACGCGGTGTCCTGCAGCGCGGGATCGGCCATGACCTTGGCATTGATCTCATCGCGCTGTTCGCGCGAATCGTAGGTGATCCACGAAAACACCACGACCTCGTCATCGGTCGCCTGAACCGCACGCGGAAACGACGTCAACTCGCCGTACGGCACGTCGTCGGCGACGCATTCGACATAGTCCTTGGCGCCATATGACTTCCAGATTGCGCCGGCCTTGGCCGAGAGCGCCTTGTAGGCCTCGATATTCTTCTTCGGCACGGCCACGATAAAACCGTCGATATAAGACATGGTCTCTCTCCCTTGAACGTTGGCATCGCTTCAAGGACGAACGAAACGCACCCGAACCGACACCCTCTTCAAGATAGGCGCCATGCCTGTTGGGCAAGATGTCGATGCGCCGGGCAGAAACAAGTCACGCCGCGCCCGCGCGATCACCCTCGATCGCGACGTTGAACGTCCGGAAGCGCTCGACGAGGAAGTCCACAAGCGTGCGCACCGCCGTCGGCAGGCCGCGCGATGCCGTGAACACCAGATAGATGGTCGCCTGTGACATTTGATAATCAGGCAACAGGCGGACCAGCGTTCCGTGACGCAGGCCTTCGGCGCAGACAATATCGGGAAGCAGCCCGACGCCGACGCCCGCGTGAATCGCTTCCAGAACGGCCGGCACGCTGCGACAGCTCATGCGCGGTCGATGCTCGTGCCTGTAAAGCGCGCCATCCGGGCCGGTGAAGTCCCAGACGTCGACCTCGCGCCACTCGGCCATGCCGCTGGTAAACGAGACGGTCGGCACGCCATCAAGCGATTCGATTCCCTCCCCCGTGGGCAGTCGCGCTGCCATGTCCTTGCTGGCGACAAGGATGAGATCGACCTTGCTCAAGACCCGCATGGTCAATTCCGCATCTGTCTCTTCCGTCAATTGCGCCCGGATGGCGAGATCGAGTCGATCATTGATAATGTCGACTCGCTGGTCGGTAGCAAGAATCTGCAGCTGGATCTTCGGATGAAGCAACAGGAACTCGGGAAAGATAGCGCCGAGCGAACCCTCCAGCAAACCCGTGGGGACGCTGAGTCTGATCGTCCCTTGCGGTTCGCCATTGGCATCGGCAACAGCTTTGGTGGCACGTTCCGCTTCACGGAGCATGTTCTCACAGTAAACATATAGTGATTGACCGATTTCCGTCACTCGGAACCGGTGGACCGTTCTTTCGATCAATCGGACGCCCAGCCGATCTTCCAGCGCGGTAATGTGGCGGCTGAGTTTCGACTTCGGCAAGCCCAACACGCGCCCTGCCGCGGAGAAGCCGCCATAGCGTACAACCGCTGCAAAATAAGCATAATCGTTCATGTCCGGGAAGTTGGTTTCGGTCGCCGGCATCAGTCATTCCTTTTGCAAAGAGATGCTAAAATACATCCCTCGGGCGTGTCGCATACGCCGCCGGATGAAAGATGCCAACTGCCGAGTGAAAAGTTTCGTTCCAAATTTGGAACATAGCGTTCCAATGCCCCCTCTTCATTTTGCTGCAACGCGACATTATCTGGCCGACATTGACGTCAATGTGTTTTCTTGGCGGCACCAATGTGCTCTCCCGGGGCACCCGAAATAACTTGATATTATGTTGCTCCGCAGCTGTCGGGGCACTGCGTCAATTTGTCTAACCAATTGATATTGTGGCAAATTAATCACATTTCCAACCTAACAACTTTCACAAACAACGATTTCGCTACCTTCCGAATTGATAGATTTACTGAGGGATGAGAGAAGACAGTCAGCGGTTCGCTGATCCGCGTGCCGAAAGGCTGTTTACCGGAACGGTTGCCTATCACCTCCCAGTGTGTGGCGACGGTCTCTTCTAAAAGGAAATGGATTTCAAATGAACATTCGGATGGTTATGCTGACGTCCGCAGCAGCTCTCGCTGCCGCCGCGTCCCCCGTCTTCGCTGCCGACGCTATCGTTGCAGCTGAGCCTGAAGCAGTAGAATACGTTCGCGTCTGCGACGCTTACGGCACCGGCTACTTCTACATCCCAGGCACCGAAACCTGCCTCAAGGTCGGCGGTTACCTGCGTTTTGAAGTATACGGCGGCCCGAACCAGAAGGGTACGTCTGACTGGAACGCTCGTACGCGCGCTCAGGTTTCCTTCACCGCAAAGAGCGACACCGAGTACGGCCCGCTCACCGGCGTTATCGTTCTGCGTAACAACGGCGACAACGCTTCCACGACGTCCACGCTGGACTCCGCTTACATCGACATCGCTGGCCTGCGCGCTGGTCTGTTCTACAGCTGGTGGGATGACGACTTGAGCGGCGAGCCGGACGTTCTGTCCAGCTACCAGACCCTGCACAACTCCATTCGTTACCAGTACGAATCCGGCGACTTCTACGCTGGTATTTCGGTTGACGAACTGGAAGACGGCGCTGGCCGCACGAACGGCACGACCTCCAGTAACCCGGTCGGTGTTGCTGCAGCAATCGGCGGCAAGGCTGGCGTAGTATCCTACCAGCTCATCGGCGGCTACGACACGGACACCGAAGAAGGTGCGATCCGTGGCATGCTCTTCGCTGACATCGGACCTGGCACCCTCGGCCTGGCTGCTGTTTATGCATCGGGCATCAACAGCTACTACGACGAATCCGAGTGGACCGTTGCTGCTGAATACGCAGCCAAGGTTACCGACAAGTGGACCATCACCCCGATGGCTCAGTACTTCGGCAACTACGGCCACAACGCAACGAACACCGACTTCTCGTCTAACGACGCTTGGAAGGTCGGCGTAACCGTTGACTACCAGATCGTAGACAACCTCTACGCCAAGGCTACCGTCGACTACACCGACGTTGACCACGAAGACAGCGTAACCAAGGGCTTCTTCCGCCTGCAGCGCGCTTTCTAATTTGACTATCGGCGCCCCGGTCTAGGCCGGGGCACCTTTCACAAGTTTGCCTTTTCTGATCCGATTGACCTCCGATCAGTTACGGGGATTGGTCCGGTTTCCCTGCCGGACCGATCCTTGATTTTTCAGAGACAGGTTTGCAGCGACCGATCGCCGAACCCAGGTCTCCCTAAGCCGTCGGCGTCTCGCCTCCCCTAGCTCGTCAATTCCTCGATGGAACCGACACGATCAGGGTAGAAGGCGACATAGCCCTTGATCTCGCTGACGGCATCCGAGGGATCTTCATAGCTCCAGACCGCGTTCTCCGAACGCTCGCCGTCCGACGCGATGCTGTAATAGGACGCCTCGCCCTTGTAGGGGCAAAAGCTCTTGTGCATGCTGTGAGCCAGCAAGGTCATATCCACGTCACTGCGAGGAATATAGAAGACGGCGGGATAGCTCGCCTCCTTCAACGTCAATGCCTTGCGGCTATCGGCAATCACGCGGTCGTTCCATCTGACCATCACACGCTTCGGATTGGGCTCAATCGTGATCGGATGATCCGGACCGGGTATCTTCATCGGCTGGGCGGACATCGGCGGCTCCCTGGATGCTCATGACATCCATATGGGGAGCCCCTCGCTCGTTTACAGGCAAGACGGCATAACGTTGCGGTGATCGAAACGTGCGGACGTCGTGACCAACTTGAATCAGCCGGTCAGAAGAACTCATCAAACATCTGATATCGCAGCATTTTTCCAGCATCCAACGACACGATGCCGTAGTGCCAACAAAACGGCTCGACGAGCGTCTCACCGAAATTCGCGACGATGCTGCGGCAGGCGAGCGCGATATCCTGGTAGCGATCGGCAACGCCAAGACGGCCGCAATCGATACAGCCGGCGAAGGCATCACCCGATGCCACGAAGTTAGGCAGGCAGGCGTCACCATGCGTGACGACCAGGTCCTCCACGTCAACTTGCATCCGGCAAAGCTCTGAATAGAGGTCGGCGGCGCTCCGCCCAAGCCGCGCCTCGTCGAAATCCCCTTCATCGACCAACCCGGCGCGCATACGCCGCTCCGCGACGGCAAGCCGCTTCGACCAACGGTGATCGAAGGGGCAAGAGGCAATGTCGAGAGAATGAAGCGCGCGCAACGCCGAGGCCAGCATGACCACCCTCGCCTCGGCATCAAGCACTAGGTCCGAAGCAAGATCGCGCCCCGGCAAGGCGCTCATCAGCAGCCAATCATAGTCGTCGTCGGCGGTGAAAGCGATGATATCGGGACACGGCATCCCCTGGCCGGACAACCACCGCAAGCGCGCAGCCTCATCAGCCAACTCGCCATAGCCACTCCGCGCCTCGCGCTTGAGATAGAGCGCGGGCGTACCTGCGCGCTCCAGCCGAAACACCTCGGAAGGCGACCGGCCCACTGGATCGCGACCCCAGGAATAGCCCGTGATAAAGCTGTCCAATGCAACGGGATGAGCCAAGCGGGCCTCACGCGTTCGGTTCAGCCTCTATCGAGGCGTCAACGATCAGTGCAATGTTTCGGGCTGCATTTCGCCGTGGAGGATGGAAAGCGCGTCTTCGAGCGCTGATACCAGCATGTCGGTCAACTCGTCGCCACGGCTTTCGATGATCGCCACCTTGGTGGCTTCGTCCTGCTGTTCGAAAAAGCGCTCGATTTCGTTCGACATGTCATTGTCCCCTCTTGTGCCGCTAACATCCGGCGATGGGACAAAGCTAGGCGGTCATGCTTGTGTCGGACTGGAGCGGAAGACGATTAACGATTCCGTTTCACTTCGACACACCCAACTTAGCGCATTTCGAAAACGCTTCCAGACCGTTCAGCAAAACTTCTGTTATTTCCCTAACATCCTGCCTCATCACTTTGTGCAATCACCAACGTGATCCACTGAGAGAACGCCGCCATCGCGGGCGTCACAGGGCGCGAATGCAGCCGCGTCAGCCAATAGCTCCCCATCGATACCGTGATCGCGAATGGCTGCGCCACCAGGCCGGACGCCAGATAGCGCTCGAACATCTTCGGCGGCGCGAGCCCCACCCCGATCCCCTGCTGGATCGCCTCCATCATCGCCAGCGAGGTGTCGAACACGATGCTCTTCTGCATCAACCCCGGATGCGAAACGCCGGCAGCCTCGAACCACCGCGTCCACTCGTCCGGCCGATAGGAGCGCAGGAGAACCTGGCCCAAGAGATCCTCAGGTCGCTTGAGATGCTCAGCGAGATCGGGTCTGCAGAGAACAGACAGCGGCGCCTCGAAGAGCCGCGTCGCCTCCGTCGCATGCCACGCCCCACCGCCGAAGCGGATGGCGAGATCGAGCCCTTCGGCCGCCAAGTCGACCCGGTTGTTATTGGTGGAAAGCCTGAGGTCGACATAGGGGTAGCGCTCCTGAAACGATGGCAAGCGTGGCAGCAGCCAGCCGACAGCGAAAGTCCCGACCGCGCCGACCGTCAGCACCTCGCGCACATGCCCGTCACGCAGCCGCTCGACAGCACCAGCCATGCGATCGAAACTGTCGCGCAACACTGGCAGCAGACTGTCGCCCTCCGCCGTGATCATCAACCCGCGCGGAAGCCGCCGAAACAACGTCACACCGAGCTGCGCCTCAAGAGCGATCACCTGATGGCTGACGGCCGCCTGCGTGACGTTGAGCTCGATCGCCGCCTTGGTGAAGCTCAGATGCCGCGCAGACGCTTCGAAAGCCCGGAAGGCGTTCAACGGAAGATATGGCCGAACCATGATGAAGCCCCAATTTTTCTAATGGCTTCATCTAGTATTGGTCCTTTGTCGCACGGTCAAACGACTGGTAGCTATCCTGCAAAAGCCACCATGAAAGGGCCATTCCATGCATCTCCGCTCCACCCTGCTTGCCGCCGCAGCGCTCGCCGCGATGGGCACGACCGCGCAAGCCAAGAATATTTGTACTGTCGTGACTGACGCCAAGACCGGAGAGACGATTGTCCAAGAGGGCGATTGCGAGGGCCGCGTCACGCCGGCCTCGACCTTCAAGGTGGCGCTGAGCGTCATCGGCTATGATAGCGATTTCCTGAACGACGAGCACACGCCGACCCTCAACTTTCGCAAGGGCGATCCCGATTGGGGCGGCGAGAACTGGAAGAAGCCGACGGATGCCGTCCGCTGGCTGAAATACTCGGTCGTCTGGTTCTCGCAGCGCATCACCCACGCGCTCGGTGAAAAGACGCTTCACGAGTACGCGACGAAGCTGAGCTACGGCAATGCCGACTTCTCCGGCGACACGGGCAAGAACAACGGCCTCGACCGGGCATGGATCGCCTCGTCGCTGAAGATATCGCCGCTGGAACAGGTGGCCTTCCTGCGCAAGCTGGTGAACCGCCAGCTTCCCGTCAGCGCCCATGCGACGGAGATGACGTTGAAGGTTGTCGAGAAGACCGAGCTGCCGGATGGCTGGTCGGTGCAGGGCAAGACCGGCATGGCCTATCCGAGGCTGCCCGATTACACATTCGACGAAGAGCATCCCTGGGGCTGGTTCGTCGGCTGGGCGACGAAGGGCGATCGGACGGTGGTCTTCGCCCGCCTGATCCAGGACGACAAGAAGACCGAGGGCACGGCAGGCGTTCGCGCCCGTGACGCCCTCTTCGCCGAACTGCCGTCGCTGATTGCAGGCAGCAGCAAATAGGCCTCGATCAAGGCTCGCGGGCGCTACAACGGCGTCCGCATCCATCCATCAGAAATCGGGGAACCCGCGGCTGCGCCACTGCGACTTCGGGATCGCGGCGCCGACGTCATAGGCGAAATTTAGCACCTTGGTTCCGTCGGTATCGACCTCGCAGCGGAAGCTCATATCGTACCAGCGCGCACTGGCACGAAAGGCGCCGCGTTTGATCTCCAGCACATTGCCCTGCTGCAGGCGGTAGGACGGCAAGAGCTCCGGCCGGAACCCCTGCGGCGAGTGCCTGAGCTGCTCGCGCAGTTCCGTCGTGCAGAGTTCGGCAACGCGCATGCCGCGCGGCATGCCGTCGATCGCCGTCCGCGCCACGTCGCCGCCCGTATCGTTCTGCGAATAGAGCTTCTTCACCTTGGTCAGCGGATCGGCCGCCGGAGCGGCACTGGCGGCCGGGTCCGCCTTGGCGACCTCCGTCGGCTTGGCCTGCGTGATCTCGGTGGTCACCACACCGGTTGCCTCGGCGGCCGGCCCGTTGTTTTCCTGATGCGCATCGGCCACATCGACCTGCGGCAGGTTGATATCGTCAGGCATTGGCTTGGCCGGCGGCTTGTCGTCGGCATTGGGTTTTCCAGCCGATGCGGGATCATCCGTGGGCTTTTCCGCATCGGGCGCGCCAGCAGGTTTCCCCGCCTCGGTGGAAGCATCGCCATCCTCGGCCTTCCTCGGGCCGCTCGCCTTGTCGCCAAATTCGAAGACGGGGCGCAGCGGCTGGATCGGTTGCGGCTTGCCGTCGGGGCCCTTCGGCTGCTGGTCGGCCTTTGCCTGTTCGGCCGGATCAGGCTTCGGCGGCTCCTCGGCCTTCTTCTCCTCCGGCGGCTTTTCTTCTGGAGGCTTTTCTTCGGGAGGCTTTTCAGGCGGCGGCGGCTCGGGCGGCTTTTCTTCAGGCGGTTTGGGCGCTTCCGGCGGCTTCTCCTCCGGCGGCTTTGGTGGCGGCGGTGGCGGTTCGGCCTTGGCTTCTTCCTGCTTGGGCTCCGGTGGCTTTTGCTCGGCCTTCTTTTCTTCCGGCTTCTGTTCGTCGGCGGGCTTTTCAGCCGCAGCCGGCTGCTCGGGTTTCTTCTCCTCGGCCTTCGGCTCTTCCGGCACCTTCAGCGCAGCCTGTTCTTCCGGCTTCTTCTCTTCGGGCTTCTTTTCCTCCGGCGGCGGCACCATCTCGACATTGACCGTCTCCTCCTGAGGAGGCGGCGTCGGCTGCGGCAGCTTGATCAGAAAGCCAGCAACGACGACAATATGAAGCAGCACCGAGGCGATGACGCCCCAGCCGAACAACCCCAATTGCTTTTCCGTTGCCTTGGCCATACCCACGCAATGCTGAACGACAAGTTGTCGATGTGGCCTTTTAAGAAGGCATCATCAAGCCTTAAAGGCAAAAAACACGCACACCTGACAAGGGCGTGAACGCCAGGGCGCATAATCCCCAGCCAAGCACCGTCAGAAACGAGAAAAGCCGGACACAAGGCCCGGCTTTTCGAATGACATACTTCCGCGACTTAGCTGTCGAGGAACGACCGCAGCTTACGCGAGCGGCTCGGGTGCTTCAGCTTGCGCAGCGCCTTCGCTTCGATCTGACGGATACGTTCGCGGGTAACCGAGAACTGCTGGCCGACTTCTTCGAGCGTATGGTCGGTGTTCATGCCGATGCCGAAGCGCATGCGCAGCACGCGCTCTTCGCGCGGCGTGAGCGATGCGAGAACACGCGTCGTCGTTTCGCGCAGGTTCGCCTGAATGGCCGCGTCGATCGGCAGAAGCGCGTTCTTGTCCTCGATGAAATCGCCGAGATGCGAATCTTCTTCGTCACCGACAGGCGTTTCGAGCGAGATCGGCTCCTTGGCGATCTTCAGGACCTTGCGGACCTTTTCGAGCGGCATGGCGAGCTTCTCGGCCAGTTCTTCCGGCGTCGGTTCGCGGCCGATCTCGTGCAGCATCTGGCGCGAGGTACGAACGATCTTGTTGATCGTTTCGATCATATGCACCGGAATACGGATCGTGCGGGCCTGGTCGGCGATCGAGCGGGTGATCGCCTGACGGATCCACCACGTCGCATAGGTCGAGAACTTGTAACCACGGCGATATTCGAACTTGTCGACCGCCTTCATCAGGCCGATATTGCCTTCCTGAATGAGGTCGAGGAACTGCAGGCCGCGGTTCGTGTACTTCTTGGCGATGGAGATGACGAGGCGAAGGTTCGCTTCGA
Source organism: Hyphomicrobiales bacterium (assembly GCA_900465665.1). Lineage (GTDB taxonomy): Bacteria > Pseudomonadota > Alphaproteobacteria > Rhizobiales > Rhizobiaceae > Rhizobium. Next base: position 63,464 of record UBJO01000019.1, on the reverse strand, counting down.
CCATTTCCTTCTTGGCGATACGCGCTTCGCGCTCGCCCTTCTGCACCATGGACACGATGCGGCGGAACTCGGCGATCGAGATGCCGGTTTCCGTTGCGAGGTTCTGGATCTCCTGGCGAATGTCGCGGATCGTGGTGTTTTCGCCCTTGGCGAATTCCTTCCAGCCGCGTGCGGCCAGATTGGCGATCGACTTCATCCAGTTCGGATCGAGCTCGGCGCCCTGGTACTGTTCCAGGAACGAGTCGCGCTTGACGCCGTAGGATTCGGCGAGGCGCAGCAGGCGGCCTTCGTTCTGCATCAGTCGCTTGGAGATGTCGTAGAGCTGCTCGACGAGGGCGTCGACGCGGTTCTGGTTCAGCGACAGAGACTTCACGGCCTTGATGAGCTCATCCTTGAGCTCCTTGTAGCGGCGTTCCTGAGCGGAAGACAGCGTGCCGGTTGCAGCCAGACGCTGCTCGACCTGCTGGTCCTGCAGCTTGCGCAGCTTCTTGTAGGTCTCGGCGATGATGTCGAGCGTTTCCATGACCTGCGGACGCAGTTCCGCTTCCATGGCGGCCAGCGACAGGTTGGATTCGTCCTCGTCCTCTTCTTCCTCTTCCGGAGGCAGGCCCTCGCCGCCGACATTGGTGATGTCGTCGTCGCCCGAACGGGTACGGCGGGTCTTTTCCTTCTCTTCGGCAGCCTTGCGGTCGGCCTCGATCTTCTCGGGGCTCTGGAACTGCGGAGCAGCCTTTGCCTCGGGACCGGAATAGGTCGTTTCGAGATCGATGATCTCGCGCAGCAGCGTCGTGCCTTCGTTGAGTTCGTCGCGCCAGATGATGATCGCCTGGAAGGTCAGCGGGCTCTCACAGAGGCCACCGATCATCGTTTCGCGGCCGGCCTCGATGCGCTTTGCAATGGCGATTTCGCCTTCGCGCGACAGAAGCTCCACCGAGCCCATTTCGCGCAGATACATGCGCACGGGGTCGTCGGTGCGGTCGGTCGGCTCTTTCTTCTTGGCGGTCGCAAGTGCGGTACCGCCGGAGGGAGCAAGCTCGCCGCCTTCGCTTTCGTCGTCGGAGCTGGAATCGTCGTCGCCGCCGTCGCTGCCGCCAGCTTCTTCGGCTTCTTCATCTTCGATGACATTGATGCCCATATCCGACAGCATCGACATCGTGTCTTCGATCTGTTCGGATGTCACTTCCTCGGACGGGAGAACGGCATTGAGCTCGTCCATCGTCACATAGCCGCGCTTCTTGGCGGCCTTGATCATTTTCTTGACCGCGTCATCGGAAAGATCGAGAAGAGGGCCGTCGGTACCGCCGTCGCGTTCGACTTCCGCTTCTTCGTTCTCTTTGACCTTCGTTGCCATGTATATCGTCGCCTTCCTGACGCTATTCAAACTCGCTGCGGTAAAACGGCCCTATCAAAGCCGGCGCACCGCAAACGGCCGTCTCGAATCACCTGATCCCAGATAACGGGATGACATTTAATGCCTGATTAACCACGATTGCCGGCGCCGGACGACGGAGTTCATATGTCACCAAATGTCCGGCCATGGTTGTGCGATCTGCCCTTGACCCAGTTCACCGCTATTCAAGTCGAACGGTGATTCCCACAATTTTAGTTCTCGTCAAGCTTTTCCAGCAAAAAAGCGCGAGAAAACTTGGAAAAGGCCTTATCCACAGGCCACAAGCCGCCGAAGCGGTTGCCAAGCATAGATAGGATGTCACCACGGGAAGACAAGAGCGTGCCGCATTCTTCTGAAACGACCAGTTGTCGCACATATCCCGCACACCTCCTCGACCCGACCTCCGTTCACTCCGAGGCTCCAGCCAACCGACAGACTAGTGCGACTTGCCGTCCCAAGGCTGGATCTCGATCGTCGCGAGATCGACGGCGGGCACGCAGCGCAGATTGATGCAGGCCATCTCCGTCCCGTCAGGCATCTTGCCTTCGCTGAACGGCCCGACGCCGCAATTGCTGCAGAAGTGATGCTGGATCACATGGGTGTTGAATGTGTAGGTCGATAGTGCCTCGCGTGGCGTCTTCAGGCTGAACTTGTCGCGCGGCACGAAAGCGAGCAACCCGCCGCGGCGCCGGCAGAGCGAACAGTTGCAGTCGATCGCCGAGGTGAAATCGCCTTCGACATCGAAAGCGATCTGGCCGCAGTGGCAGCTTCCTTCATAGTTCATGTCATGCTCCTCCCATCACCAGTCCATCACCACCTTGCCTGAGTTGCCCGACCGCATCGCCTCGAAGCCCTCGCGGAAATCGTCGATGCCGATGCGGTGGGTAATCACAGGTGCAAGGTCCAGCCCGCCTTGCACGAAGGCGATCATCTTGTACCAGGTCTCGAACATCTCGCGGCCGTAGATGCCCTTCAGATTGAGCATCTTGAAGATCACCTTGTTCCAGTCGATTTCGAAACCGGCAGGCGCGATGCCGAGAATGGCGATCTTGCCGCCATTGTTCATCTTGTCGATCATGTCGCGAAAGGCAGGTGCCGCGCCCGACATTTCCAGCCCGACATCGAAGCCCTCGGTCATGCCGATCGAGGTCATCACGTCGGAGAGGTTCTCCTTCGACGCATCGACGACATGATCGATACCGAGCTTGCGGGCGAGATCGAGCCGGTGCGGGTTGATATCGGTGATCACGACCTTGCGCGCGCCCGACCGCTTTGCGACCAGTGCTCCCATGATGCCAATCGGACCCGCACCGGTCACCAGCACGTCCTCCCCGACGAGATCGAACGACAGCGCCGTATGCACCGCATTGCCGAACGGATCGAAGATCGCCGCGATCTCATTTGGAATATCATCGGGGATCGGCACGACATTGGCTTCCGGGATGCAGACGAACTCGCCGAAGGAGCCCGGACGATTGACGCCGACGCCCAGCGTATTGCGGCACAGATGCCCGCGCCCGGCGCGACAGTTGCGGCACTTGCCGCAGACGATATGCCCCTCGCCCGACACCCGCTCGCCGACATGATACTTGGTGACGGCGGAGCCCACCTCGGCGATCACGCCGCAGAACTCATGGCCGACGACCATAGGCACCGGAATGGTCTTCTGCGCCCACTGGTCCCAGTTCCAGATATGCACGTCTGTGCCGCAGATCGCCGACTTCCTGACCTTGATCAGCACATCGTTCGGCCCGACCTCGGGCACCGGCACCTGCTCCATCCACAGCCCGACCTCGGCCTTCGACTTCACCAGCGCCTTCATCATGTTCGACATTCAATTCCTCCCAATTGTCGCCGCTCCCCCTTCTCCCCACCGGGGAGAAGGTGCCCGTCAGGGCGGATGATGGGGCCACACGGCACACCCTAAACCAGACCAACTGCTCTTCGCTTTCGCTCAGAGCCTCGCTCCGCTCGCCCCCTTATCTGTCCTCCGGACATCTTCTCCCCACCAGGGAGAAGAGGAACGCTCGCAGCGCCTCAAATCACACCCAACTCCCGCCCAGCCTCGGCAAACGCCTCAATCGCCCGCTCGACATCCTCGACCGAATGCGCCGCCGACATCTGCGTACGAATGCGCGCCTGCCCCTTCGGCACTACGGGGAAAGAGAAACCGATCACATAGACACCCTTCTTCAGCATCAGCGCCGCCATATCCTGCGCCAGCTTCGCATCCCCCAGCATGACGGGAATGATCGGATGCCCCTCGCCGGCCAGCGTGAAGCCAAGCTTCGTCATCTCCGAACGAAACAGATCCGCATTGGCCGACAATCGCGCCCGCAAAGCATCGCCATGATCTATCAGGTCGAAGACCTTAAGCGACGCAGCCGCAATCACAGGCGCCAACGTATTTGAAAACAGATAGGGCCGCGACCGCTGCCGCAGCCACTCCACCACCTCCGCCTTCGCCGACGTATAGCCGCCAGAGGCGCCCCCCAGCGCCTTGCCGAGCGTGCCGGTAATGATATCGACCCTACCCTCGACGCCGCAATGCTCCGCCGAGCCGCGCCCATGCTTGCCGACGAACCCGACAGCATGGCTGTCATCGACCATGACCATCGCGCCATACTTCTCGGCAAGATCGCAGACACCTTGGAGATTGGCGATAATCCCGTCCATCGAAAACACGCCATCGGTGGCGATCAGCTTGAACCGACTGCCCTCGGCCTTCTTCAACTCCTCCTCGAGCGCCGCCATGTCATTGTTGGCATAGCGGAAACGCTTGGCCTTGGAGAGCCGCACGCCATCAATGATCGAGGCATGGTTCAGCGCATCCGAGATGATCGCATCCTCTTCACCAAGCAGCGTCTCGAACAAGCCGCCATTGGCATCGAAGCAGGAGGAATAAAGGATCGTGTCTTCCATCCCGAGAAACGACGAAATCCGGGCCTCGAGCTGCTTGTGCTCTTCCTGCGTCCCGCAGATGAAACGCACCGAGGCCATGCCATAGCCATAGCGATCCAGCGCCTTTTTGCCGGCTTCCGCCAGCTCCGCATTGTCTGCAAGGCCGAGATAATTGTTGGCGCAGAAATTCAGCACCCGCTCGCCGGAGGCGATCGCGATCTCACCCGCCTGTTTCGAGGTGATGACACGCTCCGCCTTGTAGAGGCCAGCCTCCTTCAGGCCGGCAAGCTCTGTGCGCAAATGGGAGAGGAACTGCGAGGTCATTGGTGGCCCTTCTTTGAGACTTCCCGATGCCATCGCACTAGCACATCAGCATCCGTTTGTCTTGGCGAGACCAAAGCCGATCCGTCACCGGATCACTCGTCAAACCCCAAAATCACCTCCAGAAACGCATCCCCATATCGCTCCAGCTTCGACTGCCCGACGCCGGAAATGCCGAGCAGTTCCTTGTGCGTGCGCGGCCGCTCGGTGGCGAAGGCGATCAGCGTCGTGTCGGGGAAGACGACGTAGGGTGGGACGCTGAGCGAGCGGGCGATCGCGGTGCGCTCGGCGCGCAGCGCCTCGAACAGCGCGTCGTCGGAGCCTGACAGAACCGAGCGCCGCTCGGCTTGCGCCGCTCTCTTCGGCCGCCGTTCGGAGGCCGGGCGGTCCTTGCGGAAGAACACCTCGCGTTCGCGCTTGAAGACAGCGCGTGCGCCCTCCTCCAGCTTCAGTGCGCCGAAAGCCCCGTGATCGACGCGCACGAGGCCCATCGCCAGAAGCTGGCGGAACACGGATTGCCAGGTGCGCGCGGCGATATCCTTGCCGGCACCGAACACAGGCATTTCAGTGTGGCCGAAGCGCTCGGTCTTTTCGTTGACATTGCCGATCAGGACATCGACCACATGACCCGTGCCGAAACGTTCGCCTGTACGATAGATCGCCGCCAGCGCCTTGATCGCCGCATCCGTGCCATCCCAGGTCTCGACCGGCTTCAGGCAGGTATCGCAGCCACCGCAATTGCCGGCGTGGCTTTCGCCGAAATGCGACAGGATCGCCTGCCGCCGGCACGACGCCGTTTCGCAGATGGCAAGCAGAGCGTTGAGCTTCGAGCGCTCGACGCGCTTGATCTCGTCGGCGGCACCGCCCTCGTCGATCATCCGCCCGCGCTGGATCACGTCGGCCATGCCATAGGCCATCCACACCTCGGAGGGCAGCCCGTCGCGCCCGGCACGGCCGGTCTCCTGGTAGTAGGCCTCGACAGACCCCGGCAGATCGAGATGCGCGACATAGCGCACGTTCGGCTTGTCGATCCCCATGCCGAAGGCGACGGTGGCGACAAGGCAGAGATCCTCTTCCTTAAGGAAGGCATCCTGGTTGGCGTCGCGCACCGCGCGGTCCATGCCGGCGTGATAGGCGAGCGCCCGGATGCCCTGGCCGTTCAGCCACTCGGCCGTGTCCTCGACCTTGGCGCGCGACAGGCAATAGACGATGCCGCTATTGCCCTTGTGGCCAGCCAGAAACCGCAGGAGCTGCTGGCGCGGCTGGTCGCGCTCGACGATCTCGTAACTGATATTCGGCCGGTCGAAGCTGGTGGTGAAGATCTTCGCGCCATTGAGCCCCAGGCGCGCCGCGATATCGTCGCGCGTATGCGGATCGGCGGTCGCCGTCAGCGCGATACGGGGAACGCCGGGATAAAGCTCGCCGAGCTTGCCGAGTTCGCGATATTCCGGCCGGAAGTCGTGGCCCCATTGGGATACGCAGTGCGCCTCGTCAATAGCGAACAAAGCGATCCGGGCATTGCTGATGATATCGCGGAACCCATCCATAAGGATGCGTTCCGGCGTCACATAAAGCAGGTCGAGATTTCCCGACGAGATCGCCCGGCGCACCTCGACATATTCCTCGCGCGTCAGCGACGAGTTGAGCGCGGCCGCCCGAATACCGAGCTGCTTCATCGCCTCCACCTGGTCGCGCATTAGCGCGATCAGCGGCGAGACGACGATGCCAACACCATCGCGGCAGAGCGCCGGGATTTGGAAGCAGAGCGATTTGCCGGCACCCGTTGGAAACAACACCAGCGCATCGCCGCCATCGACCACATGCTCGACGACCGCCTGCTGCTTGCCGCGAAAGGCCGGATAGCCGTAGACGTGGTTGAGAATGCCGAGCGGCGTGCGCTCCGCGCCAAACAGCGCATCACCCGCCGAAAACCGTGTATCCGCCGCGTCCATCAATGGCTCGCAGCCCCTTTGACGCGACCCGAGAGCACGCCGAAGCCATCAATGATCGCTTCCTGGTTCTCAAGCCGCAGGCCCTCGAAATGAACCTCCTGCAGCGCCCGCATCAGCTGGTCGATCACCTCTTCATTGCCGCTTTCGGTGGCCTCGGCGATCTCTTTTTCCAGCTCGATCTTCTGCCAGCGCAGCGCCTTGGAACGCTTGTGGAAGGCGAGCGCCTGGCGATAACCCTCGCGCGCATCCTCCATCGCAGCCTGCTCGGTGGCGATCCATAGCCGCGCATTGCGGATCTGCTGCTCAAGCGTCTGGATCAGCCCGCCGAAGCCCTGCTCTTCCAGCCGCTCGATCAGATAATCGCGCGTCAGATGCGGACCGGCGACAGCCGCCGCGGCCCCGAGCATGCCCGACCAGAGCCGCTGCAGCTCGCGGCTGTCGTAATCGATCGAGGCGATCTCGTCATATTCGTCCTGCATCAGCGCCGGATGGTTGACGACGGTCAGCGCCAATACGCTCTCGCGCAGCGCCGGCGTCTCCTGGTGGCCGCGCACCAGCCCGGAGCGAGCCAGCCGATCCGAAATACCGCCGCCGGAAACGCGTGCACCGCGCGGGCCGTCGTTTCCGCGTCCGCGCCCCTGCCCACCGCCACGCTCGAAGCCGCCGCGATCGAAATTGCGCCGCTCGCCGCCGTCGCGGTTCTGGAATTGCGGCCGGAAAAAGCCGTTCAGCCGGTCGCGCATGTCCTGCTGGTAGTGCCGGCGAACATCCTCATCGGCAATGACGGCCACCAGCTGCCTCAGCCGCGCCTCAAGCTCGGCCTTCGCCTCCGGCGTCTCGAACGAGCCGGTCTTCAACTCGCGGCCCCAGATCATTTCGGCCAGCGGCTTGGCCTGGCTCATCACCTTGTCGAACGGCGCCCTCCCCTCGTTGCGCACGAGATCGTCGGGATCCTTGCCGTCGGGAAGCAGCGCGAACCGCACTGTGCGGCCGGGCTTGATATGCGGCAGCGCCAGATCGGCCGCGCGATTGGCGGCGCGAATGCCGGCGCCGTCGCCGTCGAAGCAGAGTACCGGCTGCGGCGTCATCTTCCAGAGGAGCTCGAGCTGGTTTTCGGTGAGCGCCGTGCCGAGCGGCGCGACCGCGTTCTCGACGCCCGCCTGATAGAGCGCGATCACGTCCATATAGCCTTCGACGGCGATGATCGTGCCTTCGCCATTGGCGCCCTGCGTCGAGCGCCGCGCGCGGGCGAAATTGTAGAGCACGTTGCCCTTGTGGAAGAGCTCCGTCTCGTTGGAATTGAGATACTTGGCCGGCGCGTCCGGCGACATGGCGCGGCCGCCAAAGGCGATCACCTTCTCGCGCGACGACAGGATCGGGAACATGATGCGGTCGCGGAAGCGATCGTAGGATACCGGGATCTCCGGCCCGTGCACGACCAGCCCGCAGGCCTCGATCTGCTCCTTGGATGCCCCCTTGCCGGCCAGATGCTCCTTCAGCGCATTGCGGCTATCGGGCGCGAAGCCGAGACGAAAGGTCTCGATCGTCCGCCCCGTCAGGCCGCGGTCGCGCAGATAGGCGCGTGCGCGTGCGCCGTTCGCCGTCTGCAGCTGGTCCTGGAAGAACTGCGTCGCCATCTCCATCACGTCGAGAAGCGTGGTCCGCTCCTTCTCGCGCTTCTCCATGGCGGGGTCGGCGACGGGCATCGCGACGCCGGCCATATCGGCGATCGTCTGCACCGCCTCGGGAAAGCTCAGGCCCTCGAGTTCGGTGAGGAAGCGGAAATGGTCACCGGTGACGCCGCAGCCGAAGCAATGATAGCGGCCCTTGCGGTCCTCGCAGTGGAAGCTCGGCGACTTCTCGCCATGGAACGGGCAGCACGCCCAGTAATCGGCGCGCGAGACGTTGGTCTTGCGCTTGTCCCAGCTCACACGGCGGCCGATCACGTCCGAAATCAGGACGCGGTCGCGTATCTCGTCGAGAAAGGAGTTTGAAAAGCGCATTTCTACCTCTTGGCTATCCTCCATATAAGCAAGTTCCCGGACGCATGCCACGAACTTTGGCCGATAGCCACGCTATACACAGGTTGCTTCGATGACCGATGCCCGACAACGCGGCCACCTGAAACTTTCAACAAAGCGTGACTGTCGGGTCCGCTCGTCGGCCTGTCGCCACCGGGTTTGCAGGCAAACCGACACAAACCGCGACGTTACGCCCCCGCTCCCCGCAAATAAAACAACACCTTACGGCCGAGACTCGAATCCGATTGCGAGCCGGACACCATAACTGGTGTTCGCTTTAAGGCGGCGATTCCCGCCAATTATTATTTTTTTGTAATTTGAATCTCATGCCGCATCGCAATAACGTCAGTTTCAACAAAGCGATCCCCTCGCAAGGCACCATCCCTACCCCCGGCGCCGCCTTGCAAGGGTGCCTTTGCAAATACCCGCTGATGAGGACCCAGGTCCTGCGTCGTCAGCCGGAGCAAAGAGCAAGAAGGCAGGAACGCCCCCAGTTCCTGCCTTCTTTAATTTCTACCTGACGTTTTATATTTTGCATCTAGACTGCCAATCACAGGCAGATTCCACCAGCAATTGATTGACAGTCGTTGGTCGCAAGTCCAATGAAGGCGGCAACTTCGGATGGTTGCCAGGCATGCCACATAAGGTTGAAGAATTTTTAGAGAGTGACGCATTTTTCGCGTTGGTTCTGGAATTCGCGCGCGAAATGCTCGCGATCTACCGCGAAAGCCCGCGCATCGCGTCGATATTCGCCGCCCAGCAGCGCTGGTTGATGGCGCAGCTCGGATTCGCGCTCTATTTCGGCTACCCCGATGATCCCAAGGGTGGTCTCTATTCCGGCCGCTTCATTTCATTCGCCATCGAAAAGAAGATCGCTAGCCGCAACACGGCGGCCGCCTTCATGCAGGAAATGCTCGCCTATCGCTTCCTGCGCCCTGTCGAAAGCCCGTCCGACAAGCGCACGCGCCTGCTGGAGCCGACCGAAACGGCCATGGAACATTTCCACAAATGGCTCGCCGCCCACCTGATGATCCTAGACAACCTCGATGGCGGACATCGCCTCGAGGCGGCGATGAACGATCCGATGGTCTTTGCCCGCATGCAGCCGTTGATCGCCAAGGGCATCATCGACAGCGACGCGGTTCGCGACCCCGGCGCCACCTACAATCTGTTCAACTGGGCGAACTCCGGCGGTCTCGTCATGGATCTGCTCATGACGCGGATAAGCTCGTTCGACAAGTCGATGGAACGCGTCGCGATCGGCAGGTTGTCGCTGAAGGAGATTCGCGACCAGTTCATGATCTCCAACACGCATCTGAAGCGACTGCTGTCGCAGGCAGCCGAGATGGGCAGCATCGGCTGGTCGGAGGCCTCGTTCAAGGGCGAGACCTGGATGTCCAGAAAGTTCGTGCGGGAATATTGGGGCTATCAGGCCGCGAAATTCGCCGTCATCGACGCGGCGGCCGCAAGCGTGCTGGGGCCCGCGGTCCCGAAGACCGCGCGCCTGGCTTGATCGATCAGTTCAAGAGTTCCTTGACGGCGCCGGACGCCTTGGAGAAATCCATCTGGCCGGCATAGCGCTCTTTCAGCACCGCCATCACCTTACCCATGTCCTTCGGGCCAGCGGCACCCGTCTCGGCGATGATCGCCGCGATGTTGGCGCGCACATCCGAATCGGAGAGCTGCTTCGGCATGAAGTCCTGCACCACCTTGATTTCGGCGCGCTCCTTGGCGGCGAGCTCCGGGCGGGCGTTCTCGTCGTAGATCTTCGCCGATTCGTCGCGCTGCTTCACCATCTTGGCCAGGATCTGCAGGATTTCGTCGTCGCTGGCCTCTTCCTTGCCGGCGCCGCGATTGGCGATATCACGGTCCTTGATCGCGGCCTGGATCAGGCGAACGGTCGAAAGACGCTCGGCATTCTTGGATTTCATCGCATCCTTGAGGGCGGCGGCGAGTTGATCGCGCAACATCATAAACACTCCTGTTTGAATGCCGCTTCATAAACCAGACGAATGCGTGGGATCAAATAAATTGCGAAACGCGGGACATAAAGCGGCAGAAAACCCTTAGAATCTGCGGTAGAAAGATTGACCTCAGGAAATAGCGTGGCTATTTACCGCCACCTGCACCAAAATTCGTGATCAGGCCTGAGAGCGCGCGCCTTGCCGCGCGTACACGCTTGCGAACCAAAATGGCCGGCCAACGTTGCCCAAGGACGTCTGGCGGCCGGAAACGGGATGAAGATGACCGCGACAGCACCCTGGACAACCGAAAAGCCGACCGCCCTGCTCGTTCTGGCGGATGGCACAGTGATCGAAGGCAAGGGCATCGGCGCGACCGGCAAGGTCCAGGCCGAAGTAGTCTTCAACACCGCGCTAACAGGCTACGAAGAGATCATGACCGATCCCTCCTACCTCGGCCAGATCGTCACCTTCACCTTCCCGCATATCGGCAACATCGGCACCAATGAAGAAGACATCGAAGACCTGACGCCGGCAGCACGCCACGGCGCGGTTGGCGTCATCTTCAAGGCCGACATGACCGACCCGTCCAACTACCGCGCCGCCAAGCATCTCGACGCCTGGCTGAAGGCTCGCGGCGTCATCGGTCTTTGCGGCATCGATACCCGCGCGCTCACCGCCTGGATCCGCGAGAACGGCGCCCCGAACGCCGTCATCGCCCACGACCCGAACGGCGTCTTCGACGTCGACACGCTGAAGGCAGAAGCCAAGGCCTGGAGCGGCCTCGAAGGCCTCGACCTCGCCAAGATCGCCTCCTCCGGCCAGTCCTCGCAGTGGTCGCAGACCCCGTGGGTCTGGAACGAAGGCTATGGAGAACTGAAGGCCGAGGACGCCAAGTACCACGTCGTTTGCCTCGACTACGGCGTCAAGCGCAACATCCTGCGCCTGTTTGCCGGCCTCGATTGCAAGGTCACCGTGATGCCGGCAACGACGAGCGCCGAGGAAGTGCTCGCCATGCAGCCCGACGGCATCTTCCTGTCGAACGGCCCGGGCGACCCGGCAGCAACCGGCGAGTACGCCGTTCCGGTCATCCAGTCGCTGATCAAGACGGATATCCCGCTCTTCGGCATCTGCCTCGGCCACCAGATGCTGGGCCTGGCGCTCGGCGCCAAGACCGAAAAGATGCACCAGGGCCATCACGGCGCCAACCATCCGGTCAAGGACCACACGACGGGCAAGGTCGAGATCGTCTCGATGAACCACGGCTTCGCGGTCGACACGAAGTCGCTGCCCGAAGGTGTTGAGGAGACTCACGTTTCGCTCTTCGACGGCACGAACTGCGGCCTGCGTGTATCCGGCAAGCAGATCTTCTCCGTCCAGCATCACCCGGAAGCCTCCCCCGGCCCTCAGGACAGCCACTACCTCTTCCGCCGCTTCATCAACATGGTGCGCGAGAAGAAGGGCGAAGCGGCACTGGCCGAACGCTAAGCGGATAGACAGAGATCAATTAACGAGAGCGGCGCCGAAAACCACGGCGCCGCTCTTTTCAGTTCAGGCCTTGGGCCCGGTCTTGCCGCCATTTGTTAACAGCAATTTAAGGCCGGCATTTCATGATCCGCACCCAGGCGCGCGCAACGCCGGCCGAAGGTGCCATCGATGCAGGAAAAGAAGCACATAGCCAGTCTCGACGGCTTGCGCGGCATGGCCGCAGCGGCAGTGGTCTTCTCGCACCTCGATCTGATCTTCCCTTCGCTTGCGCCCTACATGATCACAGGTGTCGGCGGCCGGGCGGTGGCGATCTTCTTTGCCCTCAGCGGCTTTCTGATGGCCTATCTCTATGGCGACCGACCGATAAGCCGCAAGGCCGTAGCCGACTTCCTGGTCAGCCGCTTCTCGCGCATCTATCCCGTCTATCTGGTCGCGGTGCTCGTCGTCGCGGTTCTGTCGAGCATTCCGGACTTCGATTTCATCAACCCGATCCACGGCGGCAAGGAAATCCTGCGCCACATCCTGCTGCTGGGTTCGACCGGCGTCCTGTGGTCGGTCCCACCGGAGATCCAGTTCTATCTGCTCTTCCCGGTGATCTGGCTTTTCTTCAGCGACACCAGACGATACCAGGCAATCGGTGTCCTGCTTGCAGGCCTTTTGGCGCTCGACGCGCTAGACGGCTTCCCCGGTCCCGGCATCCTGCTGGTCTCGAAGCTCGCGTTCTTCCTTCTCGGCGCCACTGTCGGCCGGCTCCAAACGCGACTGAACGACCGGTTGGATGGCATCACCACGGGCATATTGGCGCTGACGCTACCCTTCTTCATCCTGATATCGAACCACCTGTTTCCCAATGCTGACAACGCCTGGGGACTGGCGCCCGCCTTCGCGGGCGCGCTCGCCGTTCTATTGGTGGCGCAAGAGCATCGGCTGTCAGCAGCCGTCTTCGCCGCCGCACCGATGCGCTTTCTCGGCAAGATCAGCTTCTCGCTCTATCTCTTCCACGTGCCAGTGATGTTCCTGATGGGGAATGCCCTGTCATCAACGCTGCCGCTTTACATCGTCGTCCCGGCCGCACTCGCCGCCGCCCTGCTGATCGCTTGGATCAGCTACGAATGCATCGAGACCCCGGCCCGCCGGGCCCTGGTATCGCTCTGGCATGAACGCGGATCGAAGATCCTCGGCAACCCGCAGCCGAATACCCGCAGTTAAGCGACGCCAGGTTTAAACCTCGCGCCGCATCAGGATGTAGAACCGCGCGCAGAGCATCAGCGCGGCCGTGAACAATCCGATCAGGAAGCCGAGCCAGATGCCGATGCCGCCAAGCCCTAGCGGAAACGCCAGTGCCCAGGCCAGGAAGAAGCCGATCGGCCAATAGGCGATCAACGCCAGGATCATCGGCACGCGCGCGTCCTTCAACCCGCGCAGCAGGCCATTGGCGATCGCCTGCAGGCCATCGACCAGCTGGAACAGCCCGGCAATCACGATCAGCGGCCCGGCATAGGCAAGCACCTGCGGCGCCTCGGCCGAGTGCGTATCGAGGAACCAGCCGGCGAAGAAACCGGGCATGATCGCAAACAGCAACCCGCCGACCGCCGAGATGACGCAGGCAAGCACTGAAACGGAGACAGCCGCGCGCACCAGCGCCACGCGATCCCCCTGCCCATGCGCGACGCCGACCCTGACGGTCGCCGCCTGCGACAGGCCGAGCGGGATCATGAAGGCGATCGATGCCCACTGCAGCGCGATGCCGTGCGCCGCAAGCTCGATGGTGCCGATCCGGCCCATCAACAGTGATGCCATCGTGAACAGGCTGACTTCGGCAAGGATGGTCACGCTGATCGGCAACCCCAAACGCACGACCTCGAAGAAGGCCTTCCAGTCTGGCCGCCAGAAGCGAACCAGGATCTCGTAGCGTCGTGTCTCCGGCCGGCTCTGGACGTAAGCCAGAATGAAGAAGAAGCCCGCCGTCTGCACCAGCACCGAGACGATCGCAGCACCGCGCAAGCCCATGGCCGGCAGGCCGAAATGGCCGAGCACCAGCGCATAGGCAAAGACGGCGTTCAGCACCAGCATGGCAATCGTGACATTGAGGATCACCGCCGCCTTGCCGATGGCGCTGACAAGCGAGCGCAGCACGTTGTAGAGCAGCCCCGGCAGCACCGCGAATTGGCCGATGACGATATAGCTGTGCGCCAGCGCCGCCACCTCGGGCTTCTGCCCGGCCGCAAGCAAGATGTGCTCGGAATTGAAGAAGGCCGGCAGCATCAGAACCCAGTAGGCCATGACCACCCACAGGCCCATACGCAGCGACCGGCGCACGCTGACGACGTCGCCACGGCCATAGGCCTGCGCCACCATCGGGATGACAGCGATCGAGAAACCGGAGCCGAAGACGAGGATCGTGAACAGGAACTGGCCGGCCAGCACCATGGCCGCCAGATGCTCGGCACCCAGCCGCCCGACGATCATCACGTCGGTGGTGTTGATACCGAGCTGGGCCAGCTGCGCACCGATCAGCGGAACGCCGAGCGCCAGCGTCGCGCGGATATGCGCGCTCCAACGGTTATCGGTTGTCGGCGCCAGCTTTCGCGCGTCGATCGGCGTATCCATGACAGTGTCCTGTGAATTGATCCAAATGGCCGCAAAGCGCGACAATATGACCAAGGCTCTAGCCGAAATCCCAAGGAAACGACACCCAAAAACATGCAGATGATGAAATATTCATCATCACATCATCGATTCTGATCGATCACTCGGCCGCCTGACCGAGCGCCTTTCCTGTCTTGGAGACACGCACCCTGAGAAGAAACACCAGCGTGGCGATCAGGATGAAGAACGCCGCCATCAGGAACGGCGCGCCCGCGAAGGTGACCGGGGCATCCGGCTTGGTGAAATAGCCGAACATCTGCGTGAAGATCAGCGGGCCAATGATCGTCGTGATGCTGGACAGGCTCGTCAGCGCCCCCTGCAACTCGCCTTGCGCCGAGGGCGGCACTTTGCCGGCGGCGATACTGCGAAGCGGCGGATCGGCGATGTTCTCCATCACGGTCAGCACGATGACCGCATAGACCACCCATCCCTCCCAGGCGAATGCATAGCCCGTGAGGCCCACCACCGAGAAACAGAGCCCAACCACGGCCGTCTTCCATTCGCCGAGAACGGGCACGATCCGGGGCAGCACCAGCGCCATGACGACGGCTGCACCGATCCCGTAAATGCCGAGCGAAAGCCCGATCTCGCCCTCGCTCCAATTGTAGCGGTAGCTGGTGACGAACGACCAGACAGCCGGATAGACCGCATGCGCCAGCCAGAACAGGAACATGACGGCGGCAATCCAGCCGATGCCGGGATAGTTTCGCATCTGCTTCAACGCGCCCAGCGGATTGGCGCGCTTCCATTCGAAACGGCGGCGGTTTTTCGCATCGAGCGTCTCGGGCAGCAGGAAGCAAGCCGCGACGAAATTGAGGAACGACACCGCAGCCGCGCCATAAAACGGCACGCGCGGCCCGAACTCGCCGAGAAAGCCACCGATGACGGGGCCGACGGTGAAGCCGACGCCGAAGGCGATGCCGATGAGACCAAAATTCTTGGCGCGGTTCTCTTCGTTGCTGATGTCGGCGATATAGGCCGAGCAAGTCGCGAAGCTGCCGCCGCTCAAGCCCGCCAGCATGCGCCCGATGAACAGCATCCAGAAACTGGTCGCGACCGCGCAGATGAGATTGTCGATCGCGAAGGTCAAAACCGAGAGCAGCAGCACCGGCCGCCGCCCGAAGCGATCACTCAGATTGCCCAGCAACGGCGCGAACAGGAACTGCATGCCGGCATAGACGACGAGCAGCCAGCCGCCATCGAGCGCGGCATCGCTGACGGAACCACCGGTCAGCTGCTCAAGATAGACTGGTAGCACCGGCATGATGATCGCGATCCCGATCACGTCGAGAAACAGGATCATGAAGACGAGGAAAAGGCCGCGGCGGACGAATTTCGGATCGAGCATGCGAGGTCTCTACAGCTGTTTGTTTTCTGAAAAGACGATCTCATCGCCGCCCGTTCTACATACAGCAGGCAAAACAGCGAAACAATACGTGAACATTTCAATTGTTTTGATAGGCTCACGACTTCCGTTGATGGCGAAGCGGAACAAAGCGCGCACCTAACGCTGTTTTTGTGGTTCCGCCTTGATGAAGTCGACGAAGGCGCGCAGCGCCGCCGGCATGTGGCGACGGCTGGCGTAATAGAGGAAAGGTCCGGAAAATTCGGTCACCCACTCCTCCAGAATGAGCTGCAACCGCCCAGCCTCGACCTCAGGCATCACCACCTCCTCGAAGGTGCGCATGACACCGAGGCCCGCGACAGCGGCTCCCACCTCGATCTCGATCGCATTGGCCGACACCTGCCCCGTCGGCGTGATCATCAGCGTCTCGCCATCCCGGTCGAATTCCCACGGCGTCGCGCTCGTCCCGCTCAGGAATCGGTGGATGATGCAATCATGGTCGATGAGATCGCGCGGGTGCTTCGGCACGCCGCGCCGTTTGAGATAATCGGGCGACGCCGCCGTCACATAGCGCTGCCGTCGCGGACCGATCGGCACGGCGATCATGTCGCGCTCCAGCCGCTCGTCATAGCGAATGCCCGCATCATAGCCGGCGCCGAGCACGTCGATGAAGCTGTCCTCGCCGATCACCTCGATCCGCACCTTCGGATAGGCCTTCAGAAAACGGTTGATGATATCGGACAGGAAGGAGCGCGCCGCGATCGTCGGCACGTTGAGCCTGAGCGTGCCCGATGGTCCCTCGCGAAAGCTGTCGAGCTGCCCGAGCGCGGAAGCGACCTCGCCCAGCGCCGGCGCCAATCGTTCGAGAAGCCGCTGCCCGGCCTCGGTCGGCGTCACGCTGCGCGTCGTCCGGTTGAGAAGCCGAACCCCCAGCCGCTCCTCCAGCCGTCTAAGGGAATCGCTGAGCGACGACGCCGAGACACCTCGCTTGCGCGCCGCCGCGCGAAAGCTTCTCTCCCTGGCGATTGCCGTGAAGGCATCGAGGTCGCTGAGTGGAAGATCATCCATTGTGCATTTTCCCGCACGATCGGCTCAAATTGAGCCGAACTATCGCACAGCGGCGCACAAGACGAAAGCCGGTGGACGCGGTCCCGGAGCCGGGACCTGCAACTGTCAGACCGGGCCGGAGAAGGTATCGCAGGCCTGCATCTGGCCGCTGTCGAAGCCGCGCTTGAACCATTTCACGCGCTGCGCCGAGGTGCCGTGGTTGAAACTTTCAGGCACCACATAGCCCTGGCTGCGCTTCTGCAGCGTATCGTCGCCGATCTGCTGCGCGGCATTCAGCGCCTCCTCAAGATCGCCCGCTTCCAGGATACCCTTCTGCTGAGTGAACTTGCCCCAGATACCGGCGAAGCAATCGGCCTGCAGCTCGACGCGCACCGACATCTTGTTGGCGTCGGCCTCGCTCATACGCTGGCGCGCCTCGTTGAACTTCGGCAGGATGCCGAGCAGGTTCTGCACGTGATGGCCGACTTCGTGCGAGACGACATAGGCCTCTGCGAAATCGCCCGATGCACCGAACTTGCGGCTAAGCTCGTTGAAGAATGCGGTGTCGAGATAGACCTTGCGGTCCTGCGGGCAGTAGAACGGCCCGGTTGCTGCGGATGCAAAGCCGCAGCCCGACTGCGTCTGGCCAGAGAAAAGCACCAGCTTTGGATCTTCGTATTGGCGTCCCATCGATTGGAAGATGCCCTGCCACGTATCCTCGGTCTCGGCGAGCACCGTGCGCACGAAGGCGGTCATCTCGTCGTTGGCGGGCGTTTGGCTGCTGCTGGACTGGCTCTGCTCATAGCCCGGCCCACTCGACATGCTGCCATCCATCACCTGCAGGAGGTCGATGCCCATGGCCTTGAAGATCAGATAGAGCACGACGAGAAAGATGATGGTGCCGATGCTGAGCCCGCCACCGCGCCGGCCCATGCCGCCGCCGGACGGAAAGCTGAAGCCGCCCCCTCTTCCCAATCCACCCATGGAAGGATCACCGCGACGATCCTCGATATTGTCGGACTGACGCCGGCCTTTCCATTCCATGATGATCTCCCCGCAGAGACTGCTTGCTCTCTCATCTCTTATATATCCGGGGGGATGGGAAATTCCAGCCGATTTCAACCACGCTCACGCACCCTTCGCGGCCGCGACAGGCGCTTGACGCGCGCCTTGCTTTCGCCCCTTCTGGACGAGGGAGATATCGGAGGAGAACTGGGCATGAAGGCAGTGCGGCTGGAAGCAATCGGGAAACTCTCGTTCAGTGAGGTGGAAAAGCCCAGCCCCGGTCCGGGCGAGCTGCTTGTCCGCGTCGAGGCCTGCGGCATCTGCGGTACTGACAGGCACCTGCTTCACGGCGAATTCCCATCCAGACCACCCGTCACGCTCGGCCATGAATTCACCGGCGTCATCGAGGAGATCGGCCCCGCCGTCAGCGGTTTTCGCGCGGGCATGCGCATCACCGGCGACCCGAACATCTCCTGCGGCCAATGCGACCGGTGCCAGCGCGGCCGCGTCAATCTTTGCCGCAACCTCCAGGCAATCGGCATCAGCCGCGACGGCGGCTTCGCGGAATATGTGATCATCCCGCAAAAACAGGCGTTTGCGCTACCCGATGACCTCGATCCCGTACACGGCGCCTTCTGCGAACCACTCGCCTGCTGCCTGCACGGCGTCGACCTAGCCGGGATCAGGACCGGCTCGTCTGTGGTCGTATTGGGCGGCGGCGTCATCGGCCTGCTGGTCGTGCAACTCGCGCGCCTTGCCGGCGCCACCGACGTTATGCTCGTCACCCGCAGCGCCGACAAGCGGCGGCTGGCCGAGAACCTCGGCGCCACTGTGACCGCGGACCCTGGTGATGGCGACATCATCAAACACATCACCGCACCGGATGGTCTGCTGCCGGGCGGCGCCGATGTGGTCATCGAATGCGCCGGCGTCGCCGAGACCGTCGAGCAGGCCCCTGCCCTTACCCGTCATGGCGGCACGGTCGTGATTCTCGGCGTCATGCCGCAGGGCGCGAAAGTGTCGATCGAGCCCTTCGACCTGCTGTTTCGCGAAATCAGGCTGATCGGCTCCTTCATCAACCCCTTCACCCACAGGCGCGCCGCGGACCTCATCGCATCAGGCACGATCAAGGTCGAAGCGCTGATTTCGCGCCGTATCGGGCTTGGCGAAGCGGTGGAAGCGATCAGCAATCCGGCCCGTCCCGGCGAGATTCGCGCCCTCGTTTTGCCGAGCCTCGGCTAGCCCTTTCCGATTCCTGTCGATTCCGTAAATTATGGGGTTCCGTTCACGGATACATTTGCCTATAAGCCGCTTCTAGCCTGAAAAGACCATCATATGCGCGACCCGGCCGGTGCCTCCCACCCTGGCCGGCTTTCTGCGCAGCTAGGAAACGGAAAAAAGCCCATGCCGAAGCGCCAAGACATCAAATCGATCCTCATCATCGGCGCAGGACCGATCGTCATTGGCCAAGCATGCGAGTTCGACTATTCCGGCACCCAGGCCTGTAAGGCGCTGAAGGAGGAAGGCTACCGCGTCATCCTCGTCAACTCCAACCCGGCCACGATCATGACAGACCCGGGCCTTGCCGACGCAACCTATGTCGAGCCGATCACCCCTGAAGTCGTCGCCAAGATCATCGCCAAGGAACGCCCCGACGCGCTGCTCCCGACCATGGGCGGCCAGACCGCGCTCAACACCGCGCTTTCTCTCAAGCGCATGGGCGTTCTCGACCGCTACAATGTCGAGATGATCGGCGCCAAGCCTGCTGCCATCGACATGGCCGAAGACCGCGCCCTGTTCCGTGAAGCCATGGACCGCATCGGCCTCGAAACCCCGCGCTCGATGCTCGCCAACGCCACCGACATCAAGGATGCCGACCGCAAGACGCATGAAGCCGAACGCAACAAGCTGAAGGAAAGCCTCACGGGTGCCGAACTCGACAAGGCGCTCGACGCGCTGGAAAACCAGTGGAACCTCGGCGAGACCGATCGCAAGCAGCGCTACATCAGCCACGCCATGGCGATTGCCGCCCAGGCGATCGACGTCGTCGGCCTGCCCGCCATCATCCGCCCCTCCTTCACCATGGGCGGCACCGGCGGCGGCATTGCCTATAACCGCTCGGAGTTCTTCGAAATCATCGGCGGCGGCCTCGATGCCTCGCCGACCACCGAAGTGCTGATCGAGGAATCGGTTCTCGGCTGGAAGGAATATGAAATGGAAGTCGTCCGCGACAAGGCGGACAATTGCATCATCATCTGCTCGATCGAAAACATCGACCCGATGGGCGTCCATACGGGCGACTCGATCACTGTCGCGCCGGCCCTGACGCTGACCGACAAGGAATACCAGATGATGCGCAACGCCTCGATCGCGGTTCTGCGCGAGATCGGCGTTGAAACCGGCGGCTCGAACGTCCAGTTCGCCGTCAACCCGAAGGACGGCCGCCTCGTCGTCATCGAAATGAACCCGCGCGTCTCGCGCTCGTCGGCTCTCGCGTCGAAGGCCACCGGCTTCCCGATCGCCAAGGTCGCCGCCAAGCTCGCCATCGGCTACACGCTCGACGAACTCGACAACGACATCACCGGCGGCGCGACGCCAGCCTCGTTCGAGCCGTCGATCGACTACGTCGTCACCAAGATCCCGCGTTTCGCCTTCGAGAAGTTCCCGGGCGCCTCGCCGGTTCTGACGACAGCCATGAAGTCGGTCGGTGAAGTCATGGCGATCGGCCGCACCTTCGCCGAATCGCTGCAGAAGGCGCTGCGCGGTCTCGAAACCGGCCTCACCGGCCTCGACGAAATCGAAATCCCCGGCGTCGAGGAAGGCGAAGGTAGCCAGAATGCCATTCGCGCCGCCATCGGCACGCCGACGCCGGATCGCCTGCGCATGGTCGCACAGGCACTGCGCATGGGCATGAGCCCCGAGGAAGTGCACGAAGGCTGCAAGATCGACCCGTGGTTCATCGCCCAGTTCAAGGCGATCATCGACATGGAAGCCCGCGTTCGCGAGCACGGCCTGCCCACCGACGCCGCAAACCTGCGCACGCTGAAGGCCATGGGCTTCTCCGACGCCCGCCTCGCAACGCTGTCAGGCAAGCGCCCGAAGGAAGTGGCCGAGCTGCGCAATTCGCTGAACGTCCGCCCGGTCTTCAAGCGCATCGACACCTGCGCCGCCGAATTCGCCTCGCCGACCGCCTACATGTATTCGAGCTACGAGACGCCCTTCGTCGGCGCTGCCCGCTCGGAAGCCGAGATCTCCGACCGCAAGAAGGTCGTCATCCTCGGCGGCGGTCCGAACCGTATCGGCCAGGGCATCGAGTTCGATTATTGCTGCTGCCATGCCGCGTTCGCTCTGCGCGACGCCGGCTATGAAGCCATCATGATCAACTGCAACCCGGAAACGGTCTCGACCGACTACGACACCTCCGATCGCCTCTACTTCGAGCCGCTGACGGCTGAAGACGTGATCGAGATCCTGCGCGCCGAACAGGAAAAGGGCGAAGTCGTCGGCGTCATCGTGCAGTTCGGCGGCCAGACCCCGCTGAAGCTCGCCGAAGCGCTGGAAAAGAACGGCATCCCGATCCTCGGCACCGCGCCCGACATGATCGACCTTGCCGAAGACCGCGACCGCTTCCAGAAGCTCCTGATCAAGCTCGACCTGACGCAGCCGAACAACGGCATCGCCTACTCGGTCGAACAGGCTCGCCTGGTCGCAACCGAAATCGGCTTCCCGCTCGTCGTTCGCCCGTCCTACGTTCTGGGTGGCCGCGCCATGCAGATCATCCACAACGAGAGCATGCTGCAGACCTACCTGCTCGACACCGTTCCAGAACTGGTGCCCGAAGACATCAAGCAGCGCTACCCGAACGACAAGACCGGCCAGATCAATACCCTGCTCGGCAAGAACCCGCTGCTCTTCGACAGCTACCTGTCGAACGCCATCGAAGTCGACGTAGATTGCCTCTCCGACGGCAAGGACGCCTTCATCGCCGGCATCATGGAGCACATCGAGGAAGCCGGCATTCACTCCGGCGACTCGGCTTGCTCGCTGCCCCCGCGCACGCTCTCGCCAGAGATGATCGACGAGCTCGAGCGCCAGGCGAAGTCGATGGCCAAGGCTCTCAACGTCGTCGGCCTGATGAACGTGCAGTTCGCCATCAAGGACGGCACCGTCTACGTGCTCGAAGTGAATCCGCGCGCCTCGCGTACCGTTCCCTTCGTCGCCAAGACCATCGGCGCCCCGATCGCCAAGATCGCCGCCCGCGCCATGGCCGGCGAAAAGCTCGATCCGCTGTTTGCCGCCTATGGCGAAAAGCCGGATCCGCGCAACCTCAAGCACATCGCCGTCAAGGAAGCCGTCTTCCCATTCGCCCGCTTCCCCGGCGTCGACACGCTGCTCGGCCCGGAAATGCGCTCGACCGGCGAAGTCATCGGCCTCGATACCGATTTCGCGCTGGCCTTCGCCAAGTCGCAGCTCGGCGCCAGCGTCGAACTGCCGCGTGACGGAACGGTCTTCGTATCGGTACGCGACGACGACAAGCCGCGCGTCCTTCCCGCGATCCGCATGCTGGTCGAACAGGGCTTCAAGGTTCTGGCCACCGGCGGCACCGCCCGCTTCCTCGCCGAAAACGGCATCGAGGCCGTGAAGATCAACAAGGTGCTCGAGGGCCGTCCGCACATCGAGGACGCCATCCGCAACCGTCAGGTCCAGCTGGTCATCAACACGACCGATAGCAACAAGGCGATCTCCGACTCCAAGTCGCTGCGCCGCGCGACGCTGATGCAGAAGGTGCCTTATTACACCACCATGGCCGGCGCCGAGGCAGCCGCCCAGGCGATCAAGGCGCTGAAGGCCGGCAACCTCGAGGTTCGCCCGCTGCAGAGCTACTTCGCCTAAGATATCAAGGCCGGCCGTGATCCTTCACGGCCGGCTTTTCCGCCGCACGACGGCCAACGCGACGACACGCCGAAGTGTCGCAAAACGCGACAATCCACCTGAGATTTCAAACCCTTCGCGATCATGTTACGATATCCCCACACGTGAGGGGCATCGATGGGCAAGAATATCGTCATTCTGTTCGATGGCACGTCGAACGAAATCTCCGCCGACCGCACCAATATTTTGAGGCTGTTCGGCGTTCTCGACCGCAGCGGCAGGCAGATCGTCTATTATGATCCCGGCGTCGGCACCTTCGGCGCTGCCAATGCATGGTCCAACGCCTACCGCAAGACGGTCGAGCTCTGGGGCCTGGCAACCGGCTGGGGCCTCGACCAGAACGTCAAGGAAGCCTACCGCTTCCTCGTCGACAATTATGAGCCCGGCGAACCGGGGGACGATCAGGAGTATCGGGATCGCGACAACATCTACATCTTCGGCTTCAGCCGGGGCGCCTATACGGCACGCGTTCTCGCAGGCTTCGTCCATTCGCTCGGGCTGATGAGCAAGTACCACGTCAACCTGATCGACTACGCCTACAACACCTATAAGGGCATCTCCGAAAGCGAGCAGCAGCAGGGAGGAGCGGATGCCGCCGATGTCGATTGGGACGCACCCTCGGCCTTCAAAACCATGCGCCTTTACGAGCGCACGCTGAAGACCGACCGCCCGCCGATCAAGCTGCTCGGCCTCTTCGACACGGTGTCCTCGGTCATCGTCTGGGGCAAATGGCGCCCGCAACTCTTGACGCTTCCCTTCACCGATCGCAATCCGAGCGTCGAAGTGGTCCGCCACGCGCTCGCCATCGACGAGCGGCGAACCATGTTCAATCCGCTGCCATGGCGGCAAGGGCAGGACTATTGGGGCGGCCCCTTCAAGCCGCCGGCCCCGCCTCCGCAGAATGTGAAGGAAGTCTGGTTCTCCGGTGTCCATGGCGACATCGGTGGCGGCTATCCGGAAGCGGAGAGCGCCGCGATCAAGATACCGCTCGCCTGGATGATCGCCGAGACCCGAAGCACCGGCCTCACCTACAACGAGGACGCCGTCAAGGAACTCGTCCATGGCGACAACCCGACGAAGAGCTATGTCCGGCCTGCCCCAACGGCACCGCTGCACGATTCCATGAACTGGGCATGGAGACTGCTCGAATATGTGCCGAGGCGTGTGCCAGTCACCTCCTGGCGCAAGCGCGGCGACACGACGCGCATCTACCTGCCGCTGGCCGACCGCCGCTTCATTCCCGACGGCGCCTCGCTGCACCAATCCGTCATCGACCGACTGTCGTCGACGACAGCGCCGCCCTACGCCCCACCGAACCTGCCCTTACGCTTCGAGACCGAGCCCTGGAGCAACGACGGCCCACCACCATCAGAAGATTCGGAGGTCGTTCCGATCACTCCGGCCGCTTGAAATAGGCCTCGAGCCGGTAGCCGTCAGGATCGATGACGAAGGCGGCATAATAGAACTGGCTGTAATCCGGCCGCACGCCCGGCGCACCATTATCGGTTCCGCCATTGGCAAGCCCGGCCGCGTAAAACGCGTCGACGGACTCCTCCGACGGAGCCACGAAGCAGAAGTGCAGCCCCGACTCCATGTCCGCCGCGACCGGCCGCGCCACCTCGCCGACCCACAGCCCCACCCGATCGGCGCCATAGCCGCTGACATTGCCGAAATTCGTCAGTCGCTCATAGCCGAGCGGCGCCAGCGCGGCATCGTAAAACGCCTGCGACTTCTCAAGGCTCTTCACACCAATCGACACATGATCGAACATAAACCGTCTCCAGATTGCTTTGCCGGCAACGCTACAACATTCACGCCGAAGCGCCATGGCAATTCGCAAACCGAGCGATCGTCAGGCAGCCATCCCGGCCATCAGTTCCCGCACCCGCACCATATCCGCTCGAAACAGCGCCATCTCCTCCGCCTTCAGCCGCTCGTCGGGAATGCGCAGCAGATAGGACGGGTGGACGGTGACGAACAGCGTTCGCTCCTTCCCCATTCTGATCGGTTGCCCCCTGATATCGGAGACCTTGTGCTTCGTATCCGTCAACGCCGACAGCGCAGTCGCGCCCATGGCGACGATCAGCTTCGGCTTGACGAGTTCGATCTCCAGATTGAGCCACCAGCGGCAATGCGTGACCTCGCCCATGTTCGGCCGCTGGTGAATGCGGCGCTTGCCGCGCGGCTCGTATTTGAAGTGTTTCACCGCATTGGTCACATAGACCGCCTGCCGGTCGATCCCGGCGTCTACGACCACCTGGTCGAACACCTTGCCCGCAGGCCCGACAAACGGCCGCCCGGCGAGATCCTCCTGATCTCCCGGCTGCTCGCCGACGAACATCACGTTCGCATTCTCAGGTCCCTCGCCGAACACAGTCTGCGTCGCCTTCTCATGCAGCGGACAGCGCGTACAGACGGCGGCCTCTTCGCGCAGCGCCGCCAGCGTGCCGACCGGCGCTCGAGGCGCTGCGGGCACCCGGCGCGCGGCTTCCTGCAAGCGGTCGTGAAACGGCAGTGGCTCGCTTGCCTGGCGTTTGGCCATCTCCAGAACCTTGCTTTCCGCGTCGGCGATCATGCCGGGAATGAGATCGGCCTCGGGCAAGTTCTTCCAGTATTTCTTCGGCATCTCCGCCTGCATCGCCTTCACCTTCAAGCGCGCTGGATTGAAGATATTGGCGTAATAGGTCCGCCACAGCTGGTCGGCCGGATCGGTGAGATCGGGCTTCTCGCAAGGGTCATGGCTGACGGTCAGCTTCTCCCCATCCCAGGCAGCCGAGCCCCTTGGTGTCGCGATCACCCAGTCCATGTCGTTGAACCGCTTCTGGAAGAACGGCGCCTTGCGGGCGACGATATGATGATCCGGCTCGAACCAGGCAAGAAACTTCCGCCGCCCGTTGAGCGAAATCCCCGATCCCACCTCCTTGAACCGCACGAAGGCGGTCATCTTGTGCGCGTCGCGGCGCACGCTCTTGTCCATCGCCCGCGCTCGCGCCACGTCTTCGTCAGAGGCAACGT
This sequence comes from Hyphomicrobiales bacterium, assembly GCA_900465665.1. GTDB lineage: Bacteria > Pseudomonadota > Alphaproteobacteria > Rhizobiales > Rhizobiaceae > Rhizobium. The sequence continues at coordinate 37,437 of UBJO01000019.1, read as the reverse complement.
CGAGCAACGACCGATCGCTTTGCAGCCGCCAGAGCAGCCGATAAAGCAGATAGAAGCGCATCGGATCGCTATGGCAGATCACCGCCTCCGCAAGCCCGATAAAGGCGGGCGGCACCGTCAGCGGCTTGGAAGCATCGAGCGCCGGCAGCTTCGGCAAGGCTTCAGGAGCGGCAAACAGATCCGTCTCGCGATACCGCTCCCGCCACTCGATCTCCTCGGGCGCAACACCCGAGGCAGCCAGCCGCCGCGCCGCGTCGCGCCACTCGGCCAATTCCCCCCGGCCCTCCAGCAACACGGTAATCATCACAGCAACGACAGTTGTTCCGGCTTCGGCTCGAACATCGCCCTCAGATCCGGCCGGTCGATCAGCCGGCGCGGAGACCAGCCCTCGGCCGAGATAAACGCCTGCACCTTCTTGATTGACACGCCGAGCCGCGTCAGGTCCTCGATCCGCAGCCGCCTGAAACGTCGCGCCGAGAGGATCGATTTCACCGTCTTCGTCCCCAGTCCCGGCACACGGAGCAACGTCTCGCGCGGCGCCCTGTTGATGTCGACGGGGAAATCGTTGCGGTTGCCAAGCGCCCAGGCGAGCTTCGGATCGAGATTGAGATCGAGCATGCCGCCCTCCTGCGAGGACGTGATCTCGTCGATCCCGAAGCCATAGAAGCGATAGAGCCAGTCGGCCTGGTAGAGCCGGTGCTCGCGCATCAGCGGCGGCTTGATCAACGGCAGGTTCTTCGACGAGTCGGGAATGGGGCTGAAAGCCGAGTAGTAGACGCGCCTCAGCCCGTAGCTTCCGTAAAGCTGCGCGCTGGTGCCTAGAATGGTCGCGTCATTGGCCCCATCGGCCCCAACGATCATCTGCGTACTCTGCCCGCCCGGCACGAAGCGCTTGCGCCGCTTGGTCTGTAGCGTCGGCTCGGAGGCTGCCTCGATCTTCAGTCTCAAATCGCCCATCGAGCGGCGAATGCTGGCCGGCTTCTTTTCCGGCGCCAGTTGCGCGATGCCGCGGTCGGTCGGCAGCTCGATGTTGAGCGACAGACGGTCTGCATAAAGCCCGGCCTCCTCGATCAGGTGCGGCGAGGCCTCTGGAATGGATTTGAGATGAATGTAGCCCCGGAAATTATGCGTTGTGCGCAACTCCCGTACGATCCGCACCATCTCCTCCATCGTGTGGTCGGAGGAGCGGATGATGCCAGACGACAGGAACAGCCCCTCGATATAATTGCGCCGATAGAACTCCAGCGTCAGCCAGATAACCTCCTCGGGCGTGAACCGTGCCCGCTCCACATTGCTGGACGAGCGGTTGATGCAATAAGCGCAGTCGTAGATGCAGAAATTGGTGAGCAGGATCTTCAACAGCGAAATGCATCGCCCATCCGGCGCATAGGCATGGCAGATGCCGGCACCTTCAGTCGAACCAAGCCCGCCGCTCTTGCCGGAATCGCGCTTGGTGGTTCCGCTGGAGGCGCAGGAGGCGTCATATTTGGCCGCGTCCGAGAGGATGGCCAACCGCTCTTCGAGTGACTTCTTCATGCATATGTTCACTATATGTTCCATCGCTAACAGTCAAGAAAAGCCGCCATAGATTGATGTTTTTCAAGTTTGACGCGAAAAGCCATGAGGGGTTGCAAGTCGCTTCATCGAATTCTCTGGAAATCGACGGAGGCAATCTGCTATAAACGAAGCAGATAGAGTTTTTGCATGGTTCCGAAGTTCCCCTTCGGGACCTGTTTTCTTTTGTGTCTCTGCCTAGCCGACACAAAGACTGAAGGACAAGAAAATGGTTGATAAGGTACCGATGACGCAGGGTGGTTTCGTCAAGCTGCAGGAAGAGCTGCGCTGGCGTCAGCAGGAAGAACGCCCGCGAATCATCGAGGCGATTGCCGAGGCCCGCGCACACGGCGACCTCTCGGAAAACGCCGAGTACCATGCCGCCAAGGAAGCCCAAAGCCACAACGAAGGCCGCATCGGCGAGCTTGAAGATCTGACGGCGCGCGCGGAGGTCATCGACCTCTCCAAGATGTCCGGCAGCACGATCAAGTTCGGCGCCAAGGTGAAGCTCGTCGATGAGGACACCGAGGAAGAAAAGACCTACCAGATCGTCGGCGACCAGGAAGCCGACGTGAAGGCCGGCCGCATCTCCATCTCCTCCCCGATCGCCCGCGCGCTGATCGGCAAGGAAGTCGGCGATTCCATCGAGGTCAACGCGCCCGGCGGCTCCAAGGCTTACGAAGTTCTGGCCATCACCTGGGGCTGAGGACCTTGGCGGATCGCGGCCGATCGCACATCGTCGATATCGCTGACGTCGAAATCATAGCGCCGAACTTCAAGAAGCGTCTGTCAGGCGTCACCTCGACGATCATCCAGCTTATCCCGGTCCAGCGGGCGCTCGGTCAGAAGATCGCGGCGCTCGGGCCGGGCCTGCCGGCATCGATCCCGCATATCCGCTTCCGCGACCTCTCAAAATTGTGGCGCGCGCCCTCGACCCGGCCCTTCCGCGTCTGGCACGCCCGCCGCAACATCGAGATGCTCCCTGCCCTCATCATGCGCGACCTCCTGCGCATGAAGCTGAAGATCGTCTTCACCTCCGCCTCGCAGCGCAAGCATAGCGGCTGGACGAAGTTCCTCGTCTCGAAGATGGACGCCGTGATCGCGACCTCGGGCAAGACGGCGAACTATCTGGAAGTCCCGAGCACCGTCATCCTGCACGGCATCGACACCGCCCGCTTCTCGCCGCCCCTGGATAAGGCGCAAGCCAAGCGCGAATGCGGCCTCGACCCGAACAAGAAGATCGCCGGCTGCTTCGGCCGCGTCCGCCACCAGAAGGGCACCGACCTCTTCGTCGATACCATGCTGCGGCTCCTCCCCGATCATCCGGAGTGGAGCGCCATCATCGCCGGCCGCGCCACGGCCCAGCATGTCGAGTTCGAGAACGGCCTGAAGGCCAAGGTCGCCGTCGCCGGCCTTTCCGACCGCATCCTCTTCGTCGGCGAACACACCAATATCAACGACTGGTATCGCGCGCTCGATCTCTTCGTCGCGCCGCAGCGCTGGGAAGGTTTCGGCCTGACGCCGCTCGAAGCCATGGCCTCGGGCGTACCCGTCGTCGCAACCGATGTCGGCGCTTTTCCCGAGATCGTCACGACGGGCGACCAAGGCGCGGGCGTGCTGATTGCCCGCGACGATCTCGACGCGATGGCAAAGGCCGTTTCGGACCTCATGGCTGATGAAAGCCGCCTGGCACGGCTCGCCGCCAATGCCCAGACGCATGTCATGGAAAACTTCCGGATCGAAGGCGAGGCCACGAAGCTGAAGGCCGTCTACGACAGCCTCGGCTGAGACGAAGTCAGACCTCGGTCAATCCGAGCTTCTTGATCTGGCGGATCGTCAGCATGGTGCGCACGGTGTCGACATGCTCGTTGGCGGTCAGCACCTCGATGACGAAGTCCTGGAACCGCGTCAGGTTTTCAGCCACGCAATGCAGCAGGAAGTCGCTATCGCCCGAAACCATCCAGGCTTGGCGCACCAGCGGCCATTGTGTCGTCGCAGCCGCGAACGCCTTGAGATTGGCTTCCGACTGATGCTTGAGCCCGACCATGCAGAAGGCGACGAGATCGAAGCCCAGCTTCGGGCTGTTCAGCATCGCGTGATAGCCTTCGATGACGCCGGACTCTTCCAGCTTGCGCACACGCCGAAGGCAGGGCGGCGCCGAGATGCCGACCCGGTCGGCGAGCTCGACGTTGGTCATGCGCCCATCCGCCTGCAGCTCACGCAAGATCTTGATATCGATGGCGTCCAGTTCAGCGCGAACCAAGCGAGTGCCTTTCTTTAAAATCGTGAATCCAGCTTCTATATAAAGCGGCACAATACGCAAGAATCTTTCCCCATGATGACGGAATCTTGCACATCCACACCGAATGCCTTGTTGGTAACGCAAGGCTGCCCTTGAATATAAACATTGGTCGTTCATAAATAACGCATGGACGCGTGATGGCCGTATTCGCCTTATATCCAGCGCGTCCAGCCAGTTGAAAGGAAGTCTCATGTCCGCCCGCCACACCAAGGTGCTCATCATCGGCTCCGGCCCCGCCGGCTATACCGCTGCCGTCTATGCGGCGCGCGCGATGCTGAAGCCGGTCCTGATCGCAGGGATGGAGCAAGGCGGGCAGCTGATGATCACCACCGACGTCGAGAACTATCCGGGCTTCGCCGATCCGATCCAGGGCCCCTGGCTGATGGACCAGATGCTGCAGCAGGCCAAGCATGTCGGCGCCGAGATCGTCAACGACATCGTCACCGAAGTCGAGATGAACCAGCGCCCCTTCGTGGCCCGCACCGATAGCGGCCAGGTCTGGACCGCAGACACGCTGATCATCGCCACCGGCGCCAAGGCCAAGTGGCTCGGCATCGAGAGCGAGCAGACCTTCCAGGGCTTCGGCGTCTCCGCCTGCGCCACCTGCGACGGCTTCTTCTATCGCAACAAGGACGTGATCGTGGTCGGCGGCGGCAACTCTGCCGTCGAGGAAGCGCTCTATCTCTCGAACATCGCCAAGACCGTGACGGTCGTGCATCGCCGCGACTCGTTCCGCTCGGAAAAGATCCTGCAGGAACGCATCTTCGCCAAGGAGAACGTCAAGATCCTCTGGAACACCGAGATCGCCGAAATCACCGGCGCGCCGGCCAAGCCGCCGATGCCGCCGTCCGTCTCAGGCGTTCGCCTTCGCGACACGCGTACCGGAGCTGTTGCCGACCACACGATCGACGGTGTCTTCGTGGCCATCGGCCATGCGCCGGCAACCGAGCTCTTCAAGGGCAAGCTGAAGCTGAAGGACAACGGCTACCTCTGGACCGCGCCCGATTCGACCGCGACCTCGGTCGAGGGCGTCTACGCGGCTGGCGATGTCACCGACGACACCTTCCGCCAGGCGATTACCGCCGCCGGCATGGGCTGCATGGCAGCGCTCGAGGCCGAACGTTATCTCACGGGCCACATGCCCGTCGCCGTAGCTGCGGAGTAATATCGGCATGAGGGGTGGTGGAATGCCGTTGGACTGGGACAAGCTGCGTATTTTCCACGCAGCTGCCGAAGCCGGTTCGTTCACGCACGCGGCCGACAAGCTGCATCTGTCCCAATCCGCGATTAGCCGTCAGGTGAGCGCGCTGGAGCAGGATGTCGGCACCAAGCTGTTCCACCGCCACGCCCGCGGCCTCATCCTCACCGAACAGGGCGAACTGCTCTACCGCACCGCCCACGACGTGCTCTTGAAGCTCGAAACCGTGAAGATGCAACTGACCGAGACGACGGAAACGCCGTCGGGCAAGCTGCGCGTCACCACGACCGTCGGTCTCGGCCAGGGCTGGCTCACGGACAAGATCCAGGAGTTCATGCAGCTCTATCCGGATGTCCAGATCCAGCTCATCCTCGACAACGAGGAAGTGGATGTGAACATGCGCTATGCCGACTGCGCGATCCGCCTGCGCCAGCCTCAGCAATCCGATCTCATCCAGCGCAAGCTGTTCACCGTGCACATGCACGTCTACGCGGCCCCCTCCTACATCAACCGGTATGGCGAGCCGCAGGCGGTCGAGGATCTCGACAACCATAGAATCATCACCTTCGGCGAACCGGCGCCGAACTATCTGCTCGACGTGAACTGGCTCGAAATCGCCGGCCGCTCGTCGGACAACAAGCGCATTCCGCACCTGCAGATCAACAGCCAGACCTCGATCAAGCGCGCCTGCCTGCTCGGCATGGGCGTCGCCTGCTTGCCCGACTACATCGTGGGCCGCGACCCGGGCCTGATTCAGCTTCCGATCAATGCCGATGTGCCGTCCTTCGACACCTATTTCTGCTATCCCGACGAAATGAAGAACGCCGCCAAGCTTAAGGCCTTCCGCGACTTCATCGTCAGCAAGGCCAGAAACTGGAGCTTCTAACTGATTTTGCGACGAAATTCGCAAGCCGTGCACCGCGCGCATGCCTGACATGCACAAAAATTGGTTGCCGGCTGCACATTAAAACACCATATCAACCTCAGCTGATGCACACGGTGGCTTTTCCTCCCAGTTCCACCGCATTAGCTGTTCCCCTCTGGAGGTTTAGACCTTCATACCTATAAAGGGCCCCGAGCTTTCGGTGGCCCTCTTTTTTTGCCTTGATTTGCCCTAATTTTTCGCATCGCAGCAAAAAATGCTGCATTGCATAGCAGGCATGCGCAAAAGGGCATTGAAATCTGCCCGCCAAAGCATCATATCGCACTCAGTTGATGCACATGGCGGTTCTCTCCCAGTGCCGCTGCATTAGCTGTTCCCCTCTGGAGGTTGAATAACCTTCACACCTTAAAGGGCCCCGTTCATTCGGTGGCCCTCTTTTTTTGCTTAAAATTTAACCACGGAAAAAATCGCACGCGCCGTTCGCGCATGTCTTGAACATCGAAAACCGTCGATCCATATATCGATCAGAAACGATTTATGGTTCGGCAAACGACGATGGACAACGACGAAATCCTGAAAGCGATATCCCATCCCAAGCGGATGGAAATCTTGAACTGGCTGAAGAACCCCGAAGAGCATTTCTCTTCGCAGGAGCACCCACTCGAAATGGGCGTCTGCGCCAGCCAGTTCGAACGCTGCGGCCTCTCGCAATCGACCGTCTCCGCCCACTTGGGCACGCTCAGCCGCGCCAACCTCGTGACCACACGCCGGGTCGGCCAGTGGATCTTCTATAAGCGCAACGAAGAAACCATCGCTGCCTTCCTCAAGCAACTGGCACAGGATCTCTGAACATGCCCCTCGCCCTCCTCGTCCTGGCGCTCAGCGCTTTTGCGATCGGCACCACCGAATTCGTCATCATGGGCCTGCTGCCCGAAGTCGCCACCGACCTTGCGGTGACGATCCCGCAGGCCGGCTGGCTCGTCACCGGTTATGCACTCGCGGTCGCCGTCGGCGCCCCTGTCATGGCGGTCTCCACCGCGCACCTGAAACGCCGCACGGCGCTGATCGCGCTCATGGCCTTCTTCATCGCCGGCAATCTGCTCTGCGCGCTGGCGCCGAGCTACTGGGTGCTGATGATCGCCCGTGTCGTCACCGCGCTCTGCCACGGCGCTTTCTTCGGCATCGGCTCCGTTGTCGCCGCCAGCCTTGTGGCCCCGGATCGCCGCGCCCGCGCCGTAGCGCTGATGTTCACCGGCCTGACGCTCGCAAACGTCTTGGGCGTGCCGCTCGGCACCGCGATCGGCCAGGCATTCGGCTGGCGTTCGACCTTCGCCGTCGTCACCGTCCTTGGCATCATCACCATCGCCGGCCTGATCGCCGTCCTCCCCAAGGACCGCCAAGAAGAACAGGGCAACATCTTCCGCGAGATCGCCGCCCTGAAGAACGGCCACCTCTGGCTGGCGCTGTCGACCACCGTCTTCTTCTCCGCCTCAATGTTCGCGCTTTTCACCTACATCGCGCCGCTGCTGCGTGATGTCACCGGCCTGACGCCGCAGGGCGTCACCTGGACGCTGTTCCTGATCGGCCTCGGCCTCACCGTCGGCAATCTTCTCGGCGGCAAGCTCGCCGACTGGAAGCTTGGGCCGACGCTCGCCGGCGTCTTCGCGATGATCGCCGTGACCTCGGTCGCCTTCGGCTTCACCAGCCCCTATTTCATCGCCGCCGAAATCACCCTCTTTATCTGGGCCGTGGCGACCTTCGCCGCCGTCCCGGCTCTGCAGGTCGGCGTCGTGCACTTCGGCAAGGATGCGCCCAATCTGGTCTCGACGATCAATATCGGCGCCTTCAACACCGGCAACGCCCTCGGCGCCTGGGCTGGCGGCATGGCCATCGAACTCGGCTTCGACATGACCCGCGTGCCGCTCGTCGCCGCCTTCATGGCCCTGATCGGCCTTGTCGTCACGGCACTTACCTATCTCTCCGCTAAGGGCAAGGCAGCCATGCCCGCCCCGGCTGAATGATCCTTCCAACGCCCCCCAAACCATCATAAACACCGAAAGGACTTCCCATGAGCAAGCTCTTCGAACCGACGCAGGTTGGCGACATCGCCGTCAAGAACCGCATCGTCATGGCCCCGCTGACCCGCAACCGCTCGCCGGGCGCCGTGCCTAATGACCTCAACGTCGAGTATTACACGCAGCGCGCCTCCGCCGGCCTGATCGTCACCGAAGCGACCGCGATCACCCACCAGGGCCAGGGTTATGCCGACGTCCCTGGCCTCTACAGCAAGGAAGCCCTGGATGGCTGGAAGCGCGTGACCGACGCCGTGCACGCCCATGGCGGCAAGATCGTCGTCCAGATGTGGCATGTCGGCCGAATCTCCCACACGACGCTGCAGCCGAACGGCGGCAAGCCGGTCTCTTCAAGCAACAAGACCGCCAGGTCGAAGACCTACCTCGTCAACGCCGACGGCACCGGCAGCTTCGCCGAAACCTCCGAGCCGCGCGCGCTTGAAACCGCCGAGATCGCAGGCATCGTCGAGGACTACCGCAAGGCCGCCCGCGCCGCGATCGACGCCGGCTTCGATGGCGTCGAGATCCACGCCGCCAACGGTTACCTGATCGACCAGTTCCTGCGCGCCGACATCAACGACCGCACCGACCAGTATGGCGGCTCGATCGAAAACCGCGCCCGCTTCCTCTTCGAAGTGGTCGATGCGATCACCAAGGAAATCGGCCCGCGCGTCACCGGCATCCGTATCTCGCCGGTCACCCCCGCCAACGACGCATCGGACGCTGCCCCGCAGCCGCTCTTCGACTATGTCGTCGAGGGTTTGGCGAAATACGACCTCGCCTTCATCCACGTCATCGAGGGTGCCACCGGCGGCGACCGCAACTTCCAGCAGGGCGACAAGCCCTTCGACTATGCCGGCCTGCGCGCCGCCTATGAAAAGGCTGGCGGCAAGGCAAGCTGGATGGTCAACAACGGCTATGATCGCCAGCTCGCCATCGACACCGCCGAAAGCGGCAAGGCCGACCTGATCGCCTTCGGCAAGCCCTTCATCGCCAACCCCGATCTCGTCGAGCGCCTCAAGGCCAACGCCCCGCTCAACGAAATCGACCAGGCCACCCTCTATGGCGGCGGCCCGAAGGGCTACATCGACTACCCGGTCCTCGAAAAGGTCGCCTGATCGACACCAAGCCTCGAAATCCCGCCACCCGGCGGGATTTCTCTTTTGGGCCCATGCTATTCTGGGTCCACGTCATTTCCCTTTCCGGTCGCGACCGGCTAGCATCCCCTCATGTTCAAGCCCTATCTCGACCGCTGGCATCTCACTCCTGACGGCGAGCCTGTCGTCACCCACTCCAGCAACCTCCTGCCCGTGTTATGGCGCGGCAAGCCGGCGATGCTGAAGCTCAGCGCCGACGAAGCCGAGCGATCGGGCGCCGCGGTGATGCACTGGTGGGATGGTCACGGTGCAGCCAAGGTCTATTGCCACGACGCCGATGCGATCGTGCTCGAGCGCGCCTTAGGCCACCGCTCGCTACTCGCCATGGCCGCTGAAGGCGAGGATGACGAGGCAAGCCGCATCCTCTGCGACACCGTCGCTAAACTGCATGCGCCGCGCGATGCATCGAAGCCGCCGCTCATTCCCCTTGCCCGCTGGTTCCGCGACCTCGCTCCAGCCGCCGGCAAATATGGCGGCGTGCTCCCCGATTGCCACGACATCGCCAACGCCCTGCTCGCCGAACCGTGCGAGGAGACCGTCCTGCACGGTGATATCCACCACGGTAACGTCCTCGATTTCGAAGAGCACGGCTGGCTGGCGATCGATCCCAAGGGCCTGGTTGGCGAGCGCGGCTTCGACTACGCCAACATCTTCGCCAACCCGGAACTCTCGACGGTCACCGATCCCGATCGCCTCCGTCGCCAACTCCCCATCGTATCGGCTGCCGCCAACATCGAACCCGCGCGCCTGCTGCGCTGGATCGCCGCCTATTGCGGCCTCTCCGCCGCCTGGTTTCTCGACGACGGCATGTCATCGGAAGCGCAGAGCCCGCTCACCGTCGCCCGCATCGCGCTCGCAGAACTAAGCCAAGGCTAGCCACGCGGCGCCACTGCGCCCGCCACCTCACCGTCCATCCGCCCCTCAAGGCAGCCGAGCGACAGCAAGGTCATCCTGACGGCCTCATCGATAGGCGTCCGCGGCTCGAAACCGAGTTCCGCCACCAGCCGCTCGTTGCTCATCCGGATCGGCTCGCGCCAGAGATAGCGCATCTCCTTCAACTCGCGCATGAAGGTCACGAAGGGTGCCGCCAGCGGCACGACGAACCAGGGAAAGCCCCGCACCTTCACCCGCCCGCCAACGGCGCGCCTGATCGCCTCGACCATCTGCTGCCCATCGCGATCCCAGAAACCGTCCATGTGATAGACGGCGAAACCAGGCAGCCGCTCGCGCCGCTCGACCAATTGCACCATCGTCTCCGCCACGTCAGGCAGATAGGCCCACTGATGCCCCACGCCTTTGCGTGCCGGGTTGGTCACGGTGGAAACGGGCTTGCCCGGCGTGATCATACCCTGCGAGAACCAGCTGCTCCCCGCCGCCGGCCCGAAGAAATCGCCGGCGCGCACGATAATGACGGGCGCCCCCTCCCGCGATCCGGCCTCAAGCCGCTTTTCCATCTCGACGCGGATACCGCCCTTCTTCGTCACCGGATGCTGCGGACTATCCTCGCGCAGAACAGGAAACGCGTCCGGCCCGAAATTGTAGACCGTGCCGGGAAGCACGATCGTTGCGCCGACCGCCTTGGCGGCCGCGATCGTGTTGTCGAGCATCGGCAGCACCAGCTTTTCCCAGTCGCGATAGCCGGGCGGATTGACGGCGTGCACGATCAGGCTCGCCCCTTCAGCGGCTGCCATCACATCGGCCGCACGCATCGCGTCGCCCTGCACCCAGTTCAAACAGGGCTCGGCGGCGCGCGCCTTTTCCACATTGCGGTTCAGCGCGCGGACATGCCAGCCGCGCGAAACAAGCTTGCGGGCAACCGCGCCGCCAATGCCACCGGTTGCTCCGAGTACAAGTGCGATCTGCTGTGTCATCATCATCTCCATCTGTTGATGATCAGATGATGCGCTAGCGTTGAGATAAACGAAATTGACGAAATTCGTATCTCATCTATACGTATTTGAATGACCGCAGAGCCAAGCTGGGATTTCTACCGCACCCTTCTCGCCGTGCTCCACCACGGCTCACTATCGGCCGCCGCCCGCGACCTCGGCCTGACGCAACCTACTGTCGGCCGCCATATCGACGCCCTGGAGGAGATCGTCGGCACCCAGCTCTTCCTCCGCTCGCAGAGCGGCCTGATGCCCACCGAAGCCGCTCTCGAACTCCGGCCTTACGCCGAAACGCTAGCCTCAACGTCGGCGGCGTTGCTGCGCACCGCCTCCGGCCATCGCGACCGCATCGCCGGCCCAGTCCGCATCAGCGCCAGCGAAGTGATCGGCGTCGAGGTGCTGCCCTCGATCCTGGCACCGCTGATGGAGCAATACCCGGAGCTCGAGATCGAGCTCTCCGCCTCCGATGCGGTCGAGGATCTGCTGAGCCGCGAAGCCGATATCGCTGTGCGGATGAGCGAGCCGACGCAGGACGCGTTGGTCGTGCGCCGCATCGGCGACATTCCGCTGGGCTTCCACGCCCATCGCCGCTATCTCGACCAACGCGGCACGCCGCAAACGCTGGCCGATCTCAAGGGCCACCGCCTGATCGGCTTCGACCGGCATACTGGCTATGTGAGGACGATGCTGAAACGCTACCCTGTCTTCGCCGACCTCACCTTCGGCTTCAAGGCCGATAGCACGCTGGCGCAATTAGCAGCGATCCGCTCCGGATTGGGAATTGGAATGTGCCAGACAGGACTGGCGGCGTCGGATGAGGATCTTGTCCACGTGCTGCCGCAGGCGTTTCAAATTCCGCTCGCGACTTGGGTGGTGATGCACGAGGCGATCAGAACCTCGCCACGCTACCGCGTCACCTTCGATGCGCTGGTCGCGGGCCTGCTCGATTATGTCAGGGAAGGAGCGCTCGGCCGCCGGGACTGACGGAACGCCTCATGAAGAGTGCGATCGGTCAAGCGCGTGGCGACGTTGCGGCCTGGTGGGTCTTCCAGTTTCCATCGACCACTTCGGTCTCCGGACGGTCGCCACCCTCGGCATATTCCTCGTGCCACTTGCCCTTGTCGTCCTGCCAGCTGATCTCGGCGGAATCGCCGCCGACCTGCTGCTCGGCCGCCACGATACGGGCCGCCTCAAGCGCTTCGGAATGTGTCGGGAAGGCCTCGGAATACACGTTTCCCAGCCGGTAGGCCCAGCCGCCATCGTGCTGGACGACTTCATAGACCACCTTGACCATGCACTTCACTCCTCTTTTGCTTGGTTCAACACACCGAACCGACAGGATCGAATCCTGTTTAGCGCGGTGCCATCTGGCAAAAAGACGAGAGGCGCCGCGATATGCTTCCGGCTGACCGATGAAGCAGTATTCCATTAAATGCCCAAGACTGCAAACCTGCCCGGCGCAATCGCCGACTTGATATGTGAAATCATCGCCTTAGACTTGAGAGATGAATCAAGATCGGAGCTCGACGTTGGGGATAGTGTCACGCCTGAAAACCGAACGGTACCTGCTGATCGCGATTGCGGTCGGCGTGGCGGCGTTTCTGTCGGAACACGCGATCATGGAGATGGGCCAGGGCGCGGCACTCGTCGCGGCCGCCGCCCTCGTCGTCACCATCGTCCTCGCCTCGATGCGTGTGGCCCATCACGCCGAGATCCTCGCCATCAAGGTCGGCGATCCCTATGGCACGATGATCCTGACGCTCTCGGCCGTCGCCGTCGAGGTCATCATCCTCGCCATCATGATGGCCGGTGAAAGCTCGCCGACGCTGGTGCGCGACACGATCTATTCGGCGCTGATGCTCGATATCAACGGCATCCTCGGCCTCGCCGCCCTGCTCGGCGGCCTGAAGCACGGCGAGCAGCCCTATAACGACAATTCCGGCAAGACCTACGGCGTCATGATTCTGACGGCGATCGGCATCTCGATGATCGTCCCCGAATTTGTGCCCGACGAGAAATGGCACTATTATTCCGCCTTCACCATCGTGGCGATGATCGCGCTCTACGCACTTTTCCTGCGCATGCAGGTCGGCCAGCACAGCTATTTCTTCAGCTACAGTTACCCTCGCGCCGAGCGCAAACAGGACGCATCGGAGGACCATGGCGACGAAGGGTCGACGGCGGTCTCGATCGCCACGATCCTGGCGGGCGTCGTCATCATCGGCCTGCTCGCGGAATTCATGTCGGCCTTCATGACGACGGGCCTCAAGGGCACCGGCGCGCCCATCGGCCTCACCGCCCTCGTCGTCGCCACCATATCGGCCGCGCCCGAGATCCTGACCGCGCTTCGCGCCGCGTTGAAGAACCGCATGCAGGCAACCGTCAACATCGCCATGGGCGCCTCGCTCTCGACCGTCATCCTGACTGTCCCGGTCATGGAGGCGATCGCGCTCTACACCGGCCAGCCCTTCATCATGGCGATGACGCCGGTGCAGACGGTGATGGTCACCATCACCCTGATCGCCGCCGCCATCAACCTCAACGATGGTGAGACCAACGCCATCGAGGGTATGACGCACTTCATCCTGTTCGCGACGTTCCTGATGCTCGCGAGCCTGGGGCTATAGCGGCGCATAGAATCCGAAATCAACGCCTTACGGCGAAAACCTGAATCGGATTACCAACTGAGAAAAGCGATCACGCCGCGATCTTGTCGTAGAGAACGGCGCGATTGCGCCCACTATCCTTGGCGGCATAAAGCGCCGCGTCGGCCATCTTGAGCAGATCGCTCCAGGAGCCGCCGGCATCCGCGCTCGTCGCAACGCCGATGCTGACGGTGAGCGGCACACGCTGCCCGTTGCTGTCGACTTCGAGCTTGCCGACTACATCGACCAGACGCTCGGCCGCCTTCATGGCTTCCAAGGCATTCGTCTTCGGCAGATAGGCCGCAAACTCCTCGCCGCCGAGACGCGCGAAGCTGCCGCTGGCATTGAGGTTGCGGCTGATCGCATCGGCGAAGCTCACGAGCACCTGATCCCCGGTATCGTGACCGAAACGATCGTTGACCTGCTTGAACAGGTCGAGATCCATCAACAGCAGCGCATCATCCGCGCGCATGACCTTCGGCATCCGCGAGGTGAACCAGCGGCGGTTGCCGACGCCGGTCAGCATGTCGGTATCCGCCGCATGCCGCAGCGCCGCCTCGGCCCGCTCCTTCACCAGGATGATGACGAAGAGCGCGATCGCGAAATGGCAGATGATGCGAATGAAGAATGCCCAGCGCGGCGTCATCGGAGCGATTGCCGGCGTCAGCATAGCAACAACGATGAGCAAGGCCAGAAGCGACGACAGCGCGATCACGCAAGACAGCACGACCCGCACCGGCAGCCGTTCCGGCCGGCGATCGTGCAGCACGGTGGCGGTCGCGGCGGCAAGCGACAGGAAGGAAATGAAATTGCTGACCGCGCCGCGAACGGCGTCGACCAGATAGAACCGCGTCGCGAACGCGACCACTATCAGAACCACCGGAATGACCAGCACCAGCCAATCGATCCGCCGCCGCCTGCCGCTGCTGAGTTGGCGCATCCCGACCCAGAAGACCGAATAGCCGATCAGGCCGAATACGAAGGTGCCGAACGTCCATATTTCATGGGAGAGCACCGAACGCTCGCCCAGCCCCGCCAAAGTCGACGACATCGCCAGCGACAGGAAGCCGATCGCCAGCGTGCCCAGCCCCTCGCCGCGCTTCGACTGCCAGCGCGTATAGAGAAAACAGAGAGCGCCGACGAGAAACGAGCATTGATGCAACAGGAGAACCGTTGCGAGATCGAGCTGGAAGGATTGAAGCGTCATGATACCAAAAGCAATGAAATCTATAAAAACACCGCACCAATAGGCGGCAGTCATTAGCGATCCTTAAATGGGCGGGAGCAAAACACACCCGCAACAAAAAACCCGCCGTCGCCGGCGGGTTTCGAAGTTCAAGCGAGACTGCTTACTTGCAGGCGCCGCAGAAGCGCTGGATGCGCTTGCAGGCTTCTTCCAGCAGTGCTTCCGAGGTCGCGTAGGAGATGCGGAAGTTCGGGCCGAGACCGAAGGCCGAGCCGTGAACCACGGCAACACCTTCCGATTCCAGCAGCTCGGACACGAAGTCCTCATCCGTCTCGATGACCTTGCCCGTCGGCGCCGTCTTGCCGATCAGGCCGGCGCAGGACGGGTAGACGTAGAAGGCGCCTTCCGGGTTCGGGCACGAGATACCCTTGGCCTGGTTCAGCATCGACACGACGAGGTCGCGGCGGCCTTCGAAGATCTTCTTGTTCTCGGGAATGAACGCCTGCGTGCCGTTCAGCGCTTCGACAGCAGCCCACTGCGCGATCGACGATGCGCCCGAGGTCTGCTGACCCTGGATCATGTCCATGGCCTTGATCAGCTGGATCGGGCCGGCCGCGTAGCCGATACGCCAGCCGGTCATCGCGTAGGCCTTCGAAACGCCGTTCATGGTGAGCGTGCGATCGTAGAGCTTAGGCTCGACTTCGACGGGCGTGACGAACTTGAAGTCGCCATAGGTCAGGTGCTCGTACATGTCGTCGGTCAAGATCCAGACATGCGGATGCTTGAGCAGCACGTCGGTGAGCGCCTTCAGCTCGTCATGCGTATAGGCGGCACCCGACGGGTTGGACGGCGAGTTGAAGATGAACCACTTCGTCTTCGGCGTGATCGCCTTGTCGAGATCGGCAGCCTGGAGCTTGAAGTTGTTTTCCTGCGTCGTCATGACCGTGACCGGCGTACCGCCGCACAGCGCCACCATTTCAGGATACGACACCCAGTACGGAGCCGGGATGACGACTTCATCGCCCGCGTTCAGCGTTGCCATGAACGCGTTGAAAAGAATCTGCTTTCCGCCGGTGCCGACGATCGTCTGCTCCCAGGAATAATCCAGGCCGTTCTCGCGCTTGAACTTCGCGGCAATCGCCTTGCGCAGCTCAGGGATACCGGAAACCGGCGTGTACTTCGTCTCGCCGCGGTTGATCGCGTCGATCGCCGCCTGCTTGATATTGTCGGGCGTATCGAAGTCCGGCTCACCGGCGCCAAGACCGATCACGTCACGGCCTTTTGCTTTCAACTCGCGCGCTTTCTGGGAAACGGCGATGGTGGCGGAAGGCTTCACACGGGAAAGAGCATCGGCAAGAAAGGCCATGATATCGGTCCTATACGGTTGATTTTAGCAGACGGCCGGGGCCGGATTTCTGCGCTACGGTCTATGTCCAATGTAGGCAGGCTTTTCAAGGCCAAAGGCGTGATGAAACGGATGATTCTTCGTGATCATTCGTGCCATCGGGATCGTGATTCGCATAATCCGAAGCCGCCTCATCGAGGCGATCCCAATTTACGCCCTGAAATCAAAAACTTCGCCAAATCGGCCCTTCGCCACGAATTGGCCGCAACAAATGCCGTGGCATGCCGCAATTCGGTCGCGAGCCCGCCGAGATCGAAGCCGCATTCTTGCATCTCCGAAATTGGTTACTGAGGGCATGCCATGTTTCTGGAAGATGAAGTCACCATCAGGCGGCTGCGCGCCGCCCGCGTTTGCATATCCCTGTTGATCGCATTCGTGGCATTCGCCGCCTCCATCCTGGTTACATCAGGACTGGTGACGGCCGCCTATGCCGCGGAAGAGAGCCAGCCGAAAGCCCGGGAGCTCGCCGGCCTGATCAAGCCGAACGACGTCAACAGCGGCTCCCTGCTCTTTCCAGCCAAGGAACCCGGCTTCTTCGTCGAGGCGCCGCGCCTGAAGACCGACGTCGAGATGGATGTCACCGGCCCCATCGCCCGCGTCAAGGTCACCCAGCGCTTCCAGAACCCGAGCAAGGGTTGGGTCGAAGGCACCTACGTCTTCCCGCTGCCTGAAAATTCCGCCGTGGACGTCCTGAAGATGCAGATCGGCGATCGCTTCATCGAAGGCCAGATCAAGCCGCGCCAGGAAGCCCGCGAGATCTACGAGCAGGCCAAGGCCGAGGGCAAGAAGACCGCACTTCTGGAACAGCAGCGCCCCAACATCTTCACCAACCAGGTCGCCAATATCGGCCCCGGCGAAACCATCGTCGTGCAGGTCGAATACCAGCAGACGGTGCACCAGTCCGGCGGCGAGTTCTCGCTGCGCTTCCCGATGGTCGTGGCACCCCGCTACAATCCGGCGCCGATCGTCCAGACCGTCGAGTTCAACAACGGCGCCGGCTTCGCCGTCCCGTCCGATCCGGTCGAAAACCGCGAGAAGATCACCGCACCGGTGCTCGACCCGCGCGAAAACGCCAAGATCAACCCCGTCGCGCTGACCGTAAAGCTGAAGGCCGGGTTCCCGCTCGGCGATGTCAAATCCTCCTTCCACGATGTCGATATCAAGACCGACGGCGACCAGAACCGCGTGATCGCGCTGAAGGGCGAAGCGGTTCCCGCCGACAAGGATTTCGAACTCACATGGAAGGCGGCCCCCGGCAAGACGCCGAGCGCCGGCCTGTTTCGCGAAGTGCGCGACGGCAAGACCTATCTTCTCGCCTTCGTCACGCCGCCCGCAACGCCGGATGCGGCGGCGGCCCCCGCCAAGCGCGAGGTCGTTTTCGTCATCGACAATTCCGGCTCCATGTCCGGCCCGTCGATCGAGCAGGCGAAGGAGAGCCTGGCGCTTGCCATCTCCAGGCTCAACGCCGACGACCGCTTCAACGTGATCCGCTTCGACGACACGATGACCGACTACTTCAACGGCCTCGTCGCCGCCTCCCCTGACAATCGCGAAAAGGCGATATCCTATGTCAGGAGCCTGAATGCCGATGGCGGCACCGAGATGCTGCCGGCGCTGCAGGATGCGCTGCGCAACCAAGGCTCGGTCGCGGCGGGCGCGTTGCGTCAGGTCGTCTTCCTCACCGACGGCGCGATCGGCAACGAGCAGCAGCTCTTCACCGAGATCACCCAGAACCGTGGCGACGCCCGCGTCTTCACCGTCGGCATCGGCTCGGCACCCAACTCCTACTTCATGACCAAGGCCGCCGAGATGGGCCGCGGCACCTTCACCCAGATCGGCTCCACCGACCAGATCGCCACGCGCATGGCCGAGCTGTTCGAGAAGCTGCAGAACCCGACGATGACCGATATCGCCGCGATCTTCGAAAACGCCAAGGCCGAGGACATCACCCCCAACCCGATGCCCGACCTCTACGCCGGCGAACCCGTGGTGCTGACATCAGAACTGCCGGACACCAAGCCGACAGGCAAGCTGCAGATAACGGGCAAGACCGGCGTCCAGCCATGGCGCGTCGAGATGGATATCGCAAACGCCGCCGATGGCCAGGGCATCTCCAAGCTCTGGGCGCGCCGCAAGATCGACGACCTCGAAGCCCGCGCCTATGAGCGCCAGGACCCGACGGCGCTCGACAAGGATGTCGAGACCGTGGCGCTCGCCCATCACTTGGTCTCACGCATGACCAGCCTCGTCGCCGTCGACGTCACCCCGTCGCGGCCATCAGACAAGCCGCTGGATTCGGCAAAGCTCCCGCTCAACCTCCCCGATGGCTGGGACTTCGAGAAAGTCTACGGCGAAACCGCCCCCGCCTCGCAGGCACCTGCAGGCAACGGACCCGACCACGCCATGGCCGCGCCGCTGCAGCAGGTGGCCGAGCTCGCGGCAACCCGCATGGCTGCCGCCCCGACACCCAAGGCCGCCAATCTGATCGCCCAGCGCTCGGCCTCCATCCAGTTGCCGCAGACCGCCACCCGCGCCGACGAGCAGATCGCCCGTGGCGTGACCATGATGGTACTGGCACTGCTGGCCGCAACCGGGCTGATGGCGTGGAAGCGCCGCAACACCATGGCGCAAGGATCCCGCCGTGGCCATTAGAACGGGCAGAACCCACGGGACCGGGCCGGTTGATGATTTCGGCCCGCTTCCCACCTATCTGGAACTCGCCATGGCGACGGCGGCGGCAACCGCCTTCGATGCGCCTGATAACAAGCAGCCGTCGGCGCTGTGGCCCCGCTTCTCGGTGGTCGAGAAGGTGATCGCTGCAGGCATCGCCATCCTGGCGCTCTACGGGATGATCCTGATCAGCGACGGCATCTACATCAAAGCGAAGGCGCAGCTGTCGCAATTACTGCTGGCGCGCGCCTTCGCGGCAGAGCTGCGCGGCGAAGACGCCAAGCCGTGGCCCTGGGCCGACTTCACCACCGAGGCGAAGGTCAGCGCCCCGCGCCTCGGCAAGCAGGCGATCGTTCTTTCCGGCGCCTCCGGCGAAGCCCTTGCCTTCGGCCCCGCATGGCTCACCAACACGCCGCAGCCGGGAGACGAAGGCACCTCAGTCATCGCCGCCCACCGCGACACCCACTTCCGCTGGCTGAAGGACGTCAAGCCGGGCGACGAGATCGAGGTGACGCGCCGCGACGGCGAACGCCTGATCTTCAAGGCCGGCGAAGGCCGCGTCGTCTCCTGGGACAACAGCGGTATCGATCCGGCGGCGCACGGCCGTAACCTCGTGCTGGCGACCTGCTGGCCCTTCGGCGCCACCGAACGCGGGCCGCTTCGCTACATCGTTGAGGCTGAGCTTGTGGATGCGAAAACGACCGGTTCCATTCAAGGCCGAAACACAATGCCGTTATCCTCCACCCCCTGAGGGTTGAACCGAAGCACCCGCTCCTCCAAGTCTCAGGCAGCGACAGTAGGTTGGCATTTGTAAGTTGGCATTGGGGGATGAACGATGAGATCAGTTTCGACACTTCGGATCGGTATGGCGCCAGGGATTGGCTTGTTGCTGGCGGCAGTCGTCGCGCAATCCGCCCCTGTCATGGCAGCCGACACGGTCGAGACCAAGAAGGTGCAGGTGCAAGTCGAAACGATCGCCTCGGGGCTGGAGCACCCATGGGCGGTGGCCGTCCTTCCCGATGGCGGCTATCTGGTGACCGAACGCCCGGGCCGTTTGCGGATCATCCGCGACGGTAAGCTCTCCGCGCCGATATCTGGCTTGCCCAAGGTCTACGCCAGAAGCCAGGGCGGCCTGATGGATGTGGAACTGGCACCCGATTTCGCCACCTCGCGGACCCTCTATCTCACGGCCGCGACCCCGGGTGACGGCGGCTCCGGCACCGAAGCCTTCAGCGCCACGCTTTCGGCCGACGGAACCGCGCTTGAGAACGTCAAATCGATCTTCAAGATGCGCAAGTTCACCAGCGGCGGAATTCAGTATGGCTCGCGCATCGCCATCGCAAAGGATGGCTCGCTCTTCATCAGCATCGGCGACCGTGGCGATCGCGACCGCTCGCAGGATTGGCAGGACGATGCCGGCTCGATCGTCCATATCAACGCCGATGGCAGCATCCCCAATAACAATCCCTTCAAGGACGGCGCCAAGGCGCTACCGGAAATCTGGTCGAAGGGCCACAGGAACCCGCAGGGCATCACCTTCGATGCCGCCGACGGCAAGCTATATACCGTCGAGCACGGCGCGCGCGGCGGCGACGAGATCAACGGCATCGAGCCGGGCAAGAACTACGGCTGGCCGATCATCACCTACGGTCGCGACTATTCCGGCGCCGAAATCGGTGAAGGCACCGCCAAGAAGGGTCTGGAGCAGCCGCTCTATTATTGGGATCCCTCGATCGCGCCGGGCGCCGTCGCCATCTATCGCGGCAAGATGTTTCCCGAATGGAATGGCGATTTCCTGGTCGCAGCCCTGAAATTCCAACTCCTGTCGCGCATGCAGCGCGATGACAGCGGCGCTTTCGTCGCCGAGGAGCGCATCTCCGACGGCGCCTATGGCCGCATGCGCGATATCGTGGTGGCGCCCGATGGCGCGCTTTTGATCGTCACCGACGACGACGATGGCGCGCTGCTGCGCGTCTCCAGGGCACCTGCGAACAACGGCTGATCTCATCGGCAGGCGTCGCCTTGCTGCGGTCGAACGAAACTGGTAACGGTCGCCCATCTCGACTACTTCCGTTTCGGCCGCAAAGCGCTAACCCCGTCTGGCCGACCTCCCAGATTGAGGCTTACATGACGCGCATACAGGCGAACCTTGTTCTATTGCTGGCTGGCGCCATCTGGGGCGGCGGCTTTGTCGCGCAGTCGACGGCAATGGAAACGATCGGTCCGCTCTGGTTCGTCGGCCTCCGCTTCGCCATCGCCACCGTCGCCGTCCTCCCTTTCGCGCTGGCCGAGGCGCGCAAGAGCAAGACCAAGACCACCGGGCGCCACGCGATGCTCTATCTGCTGATCGGCCTCACCCTCTTCGGCGTCATGATCACCCAGCAGATCGGTCTCCAGACGACGACGGTCACCAACTCAAGCTTCCTCACCGGGCTCTACGTCGTCATCGTTCCGATCATCGCCGTGGTTTTTCTGCGCCGGGCGCCGCACTGGATCGTCTGGCCGGGCGCCTTGATGGCCTTGACCGGCATCTATCTGCTGTCGGGTGGCGACATGTCGGCCCTGTCTCGCGGCGATATCCTGACCATCTTCTGCGCCGTCTTCTCCGCCGGGCAGATCACACTTGCCGGCATCATCGTCTCCGAGACCGGCCGAGCCCTGACGCTGTCGGTTGCGCAGTTCGCCGTCACGGCCGTCCTGGCGCTGGCCGCCGCTGTCATTGTCGAGCCCATCAGCCTGGCGGCGATCTGGGACGCAGCGCCGGAGATCCTTTATGTCGGCATCTTCTCGTCGGGCGTTGCGTTCTCGCTGCAGATCATCGGCCAGCGCTACACCACCTCCTCGCAGGCGGCCATCTTCCTGTCGTCCGAAGCGCTGTTCGGCGCGGCACTCGGCGCTCTGGTGCTGGGCGAGAAGATCTCGCCCCTCGGCTATGTCGGCTGCGCGCTGATGTTCGCGGCAATGCTTCTAGTTGAAATCGTCCCCGAGATAGCGCGTCGACGTCGCCAAAACGGCCTGCTTATCAGCCAAAATCCGGGCTGAAGCCGAAAATATGAAAAAAAGTTTAACGTTCGCGAGGTCGCGCGCACGTTGTAATTTTGGCAAAATCTGCTCCTAAAATATATTGCTCACGATACAAAACGTTATTCAGCGGCGGCTGATGAGTGCTTTTTTTCGTCAGAGCGCAAAACCCACCCGGATTTGGCGCGCGAGGCCGCGTTGCGTCGGAAAACTTTTGCTTGCCAAAAGTGAATAATCGCAGCAATCTCGTGGCGTTCGGGCATTTTGCGAGCATGGGAAGTCCTTAAGATTGTGCGCGCCGGAGACGCTAATACTCCGGTCGGTAGGTTCTGAAAAAGCAGGCGGAAGTTCTGCGGAGAGTTCTACTGATTTAGAGGGGACCTTTTTCTCACAATTCAATAATTGCCTGTTAGCGTCTCCGTGAGGAGGCAATATCAGTATGCTGCCCGTGTGGATGGCGGGCAGAGATCAAAGGACCTGACGCATGGCCGAGACTGGGACTGTAAAATTCTTCAACACCGACAAGGGCTTTGGCTTTATCAAGCCTGACAAGGGCGGCGCGGACATCTTCGTTCACATTTCCGCCGTGCAGGCTTCCGGATTGGCCGGACTGACGGAAAACCAGAAGGTAAGCTTCGACACCGAACCGGATCGTCGCGGCAAGGGCCCGAAGGCCGTCAACCTGCAGATCGACGGCTGATAGAGCCACTCTTGCAATCGAGTTGAAGCCCGGCGGGTCGCCGGGTTTTATCGTTCAGCCTGCATTCAGCCGCCAGCCGTTAACTTGCCATCATCAAGGTGCAAAACCGGCCAAGAGTTTGAACAGGACAGAACACATGAATAGCCTTGCCAAGACCCTTCTTCTGACGGCAACCGCGGCTGCCATCACCTTCTCGTCGATCGGCGTCGCATCGGCTGACGACTGGGGCTATCGCCACCACCACAACAACGATGCATGGGTCGGCGGCGCTGTCGGTCTTGCGACAGGCTTGATCGTCGGCTCGGCGATCGCCAATGCGCCGCGCTACGACGAACCGCGCTACATCGACCCGCCCTACGCCTATGACGATGGTCCGGTCTACGCAGCGCCTCCCCGCTACTACCGCCCGGCGCCCGTGCGCTACTACCAGCCGGCTCCGGTTCGCGTCGGTGTCGAGCCGTGGACCCCGCAGTGGGAACGCTACTGCTCTTACCGTTACCGTTCGTTCGATCCGCGCAGCGGCACCTTCATCGGCAATGACGGCCGCAGCCACTTCTGCGTCGCCAACTGATCGAATACAGATCGTTCATGCACGAAGCGCCGCTTTTCAGCGGCGCTTTTGTTTTTGTGCGGGCTTTGCCCGCCCTGATCCCCTGCCCGGCTCAAAGCCCCTGCAGATAGGGATTGCCGCGCCGCTCGTCGCCGATCCGGCTGCCCGGCCCGTGGCCGCAGATAAAGCCGACCTCGTCACCCAGCGGCAGCACCTTGTCGCGGATGGAATCGAGCAACTGCTGGTGGTTTCCGCCGGGAAGATCGGTGCGGCCGATCGAACCGTTGAACAGAACATCGCCCAGATGCGCGAACTTCTGCGCCCGGTTGAAATAGATGACATGACCCGGCGCGTGGCCCGGCGTGTGATAGACCTCGAACACATGCTCGCCGAAGGAGACGGTATCGCCGTCCTTCAGCCAGCGGTCTGGCTCGACATTCTGCATCTGCCCCGCCGGCAGCCCATATTTCTCCGCCTGCGTCTCTATCCGTTGTAGCAGCGGTAGATCGTCCTCGTGCGGGCCGATGATATCGACGCCAAGCGCTTCCTTGAGCTCCTTGGCCCCGCCGGCGTGATCGAGATGGCCGTGGGTCAGCCAGATCGCCCTGATCTTTAGCCCATTCTGCTCGATCCCCTGCAGGATATTGGCGACATCCCCGCCCGGATCGATCACCACGCCTTCCTTCGTCGCCTCATCGAAAAAGATCGTGCAGTTCTGCTGGAACGCTGTCACCGGAATGATCCCGGCCTGGAGCATGCTCATGGGGTGCCTCGCTTTATGTCTTGCGTACATCGTCCGTCTCGATGTCGATATAGTCGCAAACGCCGGCACGTGCAGCTTCGATTTTGCCGAGCCCTCCGTCACGCCGCAACGACAAGTGTAATCTCCTGTGATCGCCGTCGGCGGAACCTCCCCTTGTTCCGGGCGTTACCAACCCGTCTATAAAAGGAGACCCACGATGACCATGAAGCGAAATCTTTTCCTGGCAGGCGCAATGGTTCTGGCGACCGCCGGCCTCGCCCGCGCGGAAATGGCCGCAACGGCCATCAACGATCTGACCATTCACGCCGGCCCCGGCGAGCAGTATCCCGCTGTCGGCGTTGCGACGCGCGGCTCCGAAACCATCCTCGACGGCTGCGTCGCCGGCAGCCAGTGGTGCCGTGTCGATGTCAACGGCATGCGCGGCTGGGTTTACGCCCAGTACCTGCAGATGGATCAGGACGGCAACCAGGTGATCGTCCAGCAGCACCAGTCCGATCTCGATATCCCCGTTGTGACCTATGAAACCACGGCAGCGACCGGCCCCGCCGAACCCGCTCCGGGCGACGAACTGCTCGGCCCGGTCGGCTCGGTTGAGACGATCGAACCGCCGCAGACGGTCACCACCTATATCGAGAGCAACCCTGGCCACACGGTCGATATCGGCGGTGACGTCGTTGTCGGCGCGCAGGTGCCCGGCACCGTGACCTTCCAGGAAATCCCTGACTACCAGTACCGCTACGCTCGCATCAACGATCGTCCTGTACTGGTCGATCCTGGCACGCGCCGTATCGTCTACGTCTACAACTAAGACCTGAAATCATGGACAGCAAAGGCGGCCACCCGGCCGCCTTTTTCATGCGCGCTCGCCAGACGGCTGTGAACTCGCCGCAACGCTCGCGTCATGCCTGTTGATTGTTGCCGCAAATATGCCTCTTAATCCAATCACGCAGGGGAATTGCGTATCGCATGGGGAGTTTTGCGCGGGGCATCTCGGTTCGACTGACAACACCGACCTTCTTTGCACGCGCGAAAGCCGAAAACCGAGAGACACTGGAACATATGTCATGATTGCTGACCTATGTTCCCGCGCTGTCGGTCAAGCGGCGCAGACTAGGAAAGGAAATGCCAAATTGGCACGACAGAGCAGCCCGAGAGCCGGCAGGCAGGAGCCCAAGCCGGAGCCTTTGACCAAGCCGTTGGAAAACACCGAAACCATCGACTTCGACATCATCGAGCTCCTGTTTTTCTCCTATCGGGACTTCGTCTCCGATCCTGATGCCATCCTGGCGAAGAGCGGCTTTGGACGTGCGCACCACCGCGTGGTGCATTTCGTTAACCGAAACCCCGGCATGACCGTTGCCGATCTCCTGGATACGTTGAAGATAACCAAACAGAGTCTCGCAAGGGTACTCAAACAGCTTATCGATTCGGGGTATATTCAACAAAAAGCGGGGCCTGAGGACCGACGTCAGCGCAAGCTCTATCCCACCGCAACAGGCAGGGATCTGGCGCTTGCACTCGCCGAGCCGCAATCGCGCCGTATTGAGAGAGCATTCGACGGAGCCTCCCCGGAGGTCAGGGCGGGCGTAAAGGCCTTCCTGAGTGGCATGCAGAACAGACAAAACTCGAAAGCGGACTGAATGGCGGCGAAGATAGTGATTTCGGACGATGCGGCACACTTGCTCGTTGTGGATGACGACACGCGTATTCGCGCGCTGCTCAACCGCTATCTGAGCGAGAACGGCTTCCGTGTGACGGTTGCGGCCGATGGCGCCGAAGCACGCCGCAAGCTTGGCGGCCTCGATTTCGATCTGATCATCATGGACGTGATGATGCCCGGCGAATCCGGCATCGACGTCACCAAGGATCTGCGCATCATCAAGAACGTGCCGATCATCATGCTGACGGCGCTCGCTGAATCCGACAGCCGCATCGCCGGCCTTGAGGCCGGTGCAGACGACTATCTGCCCAAGCCCTTCGACCCGCGCGAACTCGTGCTCCGCATCAACAACATCCTGCGCCGCAACGTCTCCGGCGATGCGCCCAAGATCGAACAGGTCATGTTCGGCCCCTACACATTTTCGCTGACCCGCCGCGAGCTCAAGAAGGCCGCCGAGATCGTGCGCCTGACGGACCGCGAGCAGGAGATCATGCTGCTCTTCGCCAAGCGCGCCGGTGACACCATTCCTCGCCACGAACTGATCGGCAACGATGTCGATGTCGGCGAGCGCACGATCGACGTGCAGATCAACCGCCTGCGCCGCAAAATCGAGGACGATCCGTCAAATCCGGTCTGGCTCCAGACGGTTCGTGGTATAGGATACCGCCTGAGCATCGATTGATGATCCGGGACCCGGAAAGGCTCTAGATGGTAACATTCGATTCCCTGCGACGCGAGGACCGCTCGCCGGTTTCCGGCTGGCGTTGGTTCACGCGCCTGCTGCGCCGCCAGCTTCCCAAGGGCCTTTACGTCCGTTCGCTGATCATCATCATCATGCCGATGGTGCTCCTGCAGTCCGTCGTCGCCGCCGTCTTCATGGAGCGGCACTGGCAGATGGTCACCCAGCGCCTGTCGATGGCCGTGACCGCCGATATTGCCGCGATCATCCAGATGATCGAGACCTACCCGCAGGATACCGACTACAGCGAGGCAACCCGCATCGCCCGCGATCAGCTCGGCCTGCAGATCTCGATCGAGCCCGATGGCGAGCTCCCCCCGCCGCGCATCAAGCCGTTCTTCTCCATTCTTGACGGCATTCTGAGCGACGAGATCCGCGACCAGATCAAGCGTCCCTTCTGGATCGATACGGTCGGCGATTCCAATCTCGTCGAGGTCAGGGTGAAGCTGGACGGCAAGATCCTGCGCGTGCTCGCCAAGCGCAATCAGACTTACGCCTCCAACACCCATATCTTCATTGTCTGGATGGTCGGCGCATCGCTGGTGCTGATCACCATCTCCATCCTGTTCCTGAGAGGCCAGATCCGCCCGATCCAGAAACTTGCGGCCGCCGCCGAAAGCTTCGGCAAGGGCCAGAAGGCCGAAAACTTCTACCCGCGCGGCGCTGACGAAGTCCGCCGCGCCGGCCTCGCCTTCATCCTCATGCGCGAGCGCATCGAGCGCCAGATGGAACAGAGAACGGCGATGCTGACAGGCGTCAGCCACGACCTGCGCACCATCCTCACGCGCTTCAAGTTGCAGCTGGCGCTCGCCGGGGATAATCCCGACCTGCAGGGCATGAGCGACGACGT
Source organism: Hyphomicrobiales bacterium (assembly GCA_900465665.1). Taxonomy (GTDB): domain Bacteria; phylum Pseudomonadota; class Alphaproteobacteria; order Rhizobiales; family Rhizobiaceae; genus Rhizobium. The sequence goes on along the minus strand of UBJO01000019.1, from coordinate 10,193 downwards.
CAACGACATGCAGTCGATGCTGGAGGCCTACATGGCTTTCGCCCGCAGCGAGGTCGAGGAAGATGTCGGCGAGCTGAAGCTCAGCGAGCTGCTGTTGAAGCTCGAGCCGGACTTCGCCCTGCACAAGAAGACGCTCACTTATTCGATCGAGGGCGACGACGATATCGTGGTCCGGCCGAACGCATTCACGCGCCTCGTCACCAACCTCGCCTCCAACGCCCGCCGCTATGCCAAGACCCTCAACATCGAGGCCAAGCATGGCGCCAAGTGGCTGACGATCGTGTTTGACGACGATGGCCCCGGCATTCCCGAACAGAACCGCGAGGACGTCTTCAAGCCCTTCTTCCGTCTCGATGAGGCACGCAATCTCGATGCGTCGGGAACGGGGCTTGGCCTTGCGATCGCCCGCGACATCGCCCGCAGCCACGGCGGCAACGTCACGCTTGGCGACAGCCCGCTCGGCGGCCTGCGCGCCGTCATCCGCATCCCGGCGTGAGATCACGATGGCTATCGACATCACCGATATGACCTGGCTCAACCCGCCGCCCTTCGCCGAGCAGCGCGACGACGGCCTGCACGTGCGCTCCGGCGAGAAGACCGATTTCTGGCAGGGAACCTATTACGGCTTTCACCGCGACGACGGTCATTTCCTCCATCGTTTACGCCAAGGCGACTTCACCGCCGAGCTGAGCTTTTCAGCGGATTACCAGGCGCTCTACGATCAGGCGGGCATCATGCTGCGCGCCGACGCGACGCACTGGATGAAATGCGGGATAGAATATACGGACGGCGCCCGCCACTTCAGCGTCGTCGTCACCAACGGCAATTCCGATTGGTCGGCATTTCGCATCGACCATGATTTCGCGAGGCTGTCGGTACGAGTCACGCGCAATGGCGATGCGCTGTTCATCCAGTACAGGACGGCCATGATGGCGGATTGGCGCATGGCGCGCCTCGCCTGGTTCGACCCGAAATTTGCGGAATTGGCGGTCGGCCCGGTCTTCTGCTCACCGCAACGCGCCGGCTTCGAAGCCACGTTTCACGACTTCAGCCTCTCGGACCCGCTCTCGCGCGATATTCACTAGAGCGTCGGCACTAAAACGCCGGGCGCAAGGCCACGGCGCTCCACCAATCACATGATTTTCTTGCCGTTTGGCACCGGCTTGTCCGGTGCCGCAAGCACGATGGCACCGGCCTCGTCCTCGAAACCGAGCGTCAGAACCTCGGAGCGGAACGGTCCGATCTGCCGTGGCGGGAAATTGACCACGCACAGCACCTGCCGGCCGACGAGGTTTTCGAGCGTATAGTGCACGGTGATCTGCGCCGAGGACTTCTTGACGCCGATCTCGGGCCCGAAGTCGATCAAGAGCTTGAAGGCGGGTTTGCGGGCCTCCGGAAACGGATTGGCCTCGATCACGGTGCCGACACGGATGTCGACCCGCTCGAAATCGCCGTAGGTAATTTCTTCGGTCATGAAAATCAGCCTCGAATTAGCCTGCCAGCTCCTCGGCGCGCTTGCGAGCGGCCAAAAGCGCCTTGTCGAACAGCGGCTGCATCGCATCGTCAGCCATCAGCACCGAGAGCGCCGCCGCCGTCGTGCCGCCTGGCGACGTCACGTTCTGGCGAAGCTTCGATGCGTCGTCGGGGGACTGGTGCAAGAGTTCACCAGCCCCCGCGACAGTTTCCCGTGCAAGCCGCATGGCAAGGTCCGCCTGCAGGCCAAGTTTGCGGCCTGCTTCTGCCATGCACTCCACGAGATAGAACACATACGCAGGACCACTGCCCGAAAGGGCTGTAACGGCATCGATATCGGATTCGGAGGGCACCCACTCCACGGGTCCGGAAACCCTGAGCAGCGCATGCACCTGATCGCGCTGGTTCTGGCCAACGCGCTGATTGGCGAAAGCACCGGTGACGCCGCGGCCGACCATGGCCGGCGTATTCGGCATGGCGCGAACCATCGCCGCTTCGCCGAGATGGGATTCGAGGAAACCGAGCGTCTTGCCCGCCGCGACTGAAACCACGACCGTATCGTCGCCGACGGCGCTCTTCACGGAGGGAAGCACGGCGTCCATGACCTGCGGCTTCACCGCCAGAAACAGCACGCCGGCCTTCAGCTCGGCCGGCAGCGCCGTTACATGCCTGGCGCCCGCCTCATTGATCGTTGCCATCATCTGGGCCGAGGGGCCGGGATCGACGACGACGACGGAGGCACCAGGCACACCATTCTTCAGCCAGCCGGAGAGCATCGCGCCCCCCATGTTGCCGGCGCCGACAAGAACGATTGGACCCGAGGACGACAGACCGGACATGTTACGCTTCACCCACGGTTTCGAACAACACGGCTTCCATGGCGCGGTTGGCGTCCATGCCGGACCAGATCACGAACTGGAACGCCTGATAATAGGTCTCGCAGGTATCGAGCGCGCTGGCGAGCAGCACCTCCACCTGACGGTTCGTCGGCTCGGCGCCGCCGGCAAGCAGCAGCGATTGGCGGAAGATGATCACATCTTCCTGGCGCCAGACGTCGAAGTGACCCATCAGCACCTGGCCGTTGATACCGGCCAGAAGCTTCGTCACTTCATTCATGCGCTGTTCGGGGATCTTGATATCGAAGGCGCAGCCGAGATGCAGCGCCTCGAATTCCTCCATCCAGGAAAAGGAGACGTGATAATCCGTCCACTTGCCCTCGACCGTCATCGCGATTTCGTCGTCACCCGACCGCTCGAAAGCCCAGTCGTTGTGGGCGGCGACGTACTCGATCATATCGACCGGGTTCGATTGACGCTCGACTTCCAATTCCATGAGGCTCATGCAGCACCTTCTTGACCGGAGTGAATGCGTAACGACTTCGTCCAACGAGACACAAGCGAACACACGCAACTAACCCGGAAACCACCAACCCAGATGACCGTTGAACCGCTACCAGACTTACGCAGTGAACCTGCCCGGAGCTTACCAACTGCTTCGAATCATCATTTAAAATCAGTGTATAACGCACCCGGTGGTGTGCCAGCCCCCTGAGGGCCGTTTTAGGGAACGCCACTGTGGAAAGGTGTTGGGAATTGGATTCAGAAGGAGGGTATAAACGACTCTGCCCATTGGCTTTTTTGGCAGTGTCCACAGGTGGATAAACACACCCGCTTTTTTAGCCGAAGCAGCGGTGTGTCTCTCAAAGGCCACACCGCGCCCTGTCCCCAAACGGGATTTACTTGCCCTTGGCGGCAGGCTTGGATTCGAGCTTCGCCTCGAGTGCGGCGATACGCGCCAGCAGCGCATCATTTTCGTCGCGCGCCTTGATCGCCATCTCGCGAACGACCTCGAACTCTTCCCGCTTGACCACGTCCATGCTGTTCAGCCAGCGTTCGGCCTGCGCGTTGAACATCGTCTCGACTTCCTTGCGCACGCCCTGGGCGGCACCTGCGGCATCTGTCATCAGCTTTGCGAACTCGTCCATGATGCGGTTTGCGCCTGTCGTCATGGCGGTTTACTCCCTTTGAAATAATGGCTTCCGGCCGCTCTCGGCCCTCAGGAATGAGGTAGGGCTTCGCCGTTAAGGATGCAAGCGCTTTGCACTGGATAAGCGGTCGCACTTATCTCGCATCACTAACAATCAACTTGACCCGCTGTTATGGCAAGGCCATCTTCCGCCCACATCAACGGATGGGATTACCTTGCAGACAGCTGCCGACCTTATGGCCATCATGCCGTTCCCCAATATCGACCCGATCGCCTTTGCAATCGGGCCCGTGGCCATTCACTGGTACGGCCTGGCCTATGTCGCCGGCATCATGATCGGCTGGTATTACGCGCGCCTCATCGCCGCGAACGACAGCCTCTGGCCCGGCAATGTCTCGCCGATCACCAAGGCGCAGCTCGACGATTTCGTCGTCTGGGTGGCGCTCGGCGTCGTGCTCGGCGGCCGCATCGGCTATATCCTCTTCTACGACATGCCCGCGATCATCGAGAGCCCGATCCGCGCCATCCAGATCTGGAACGGCGGCATGTCCTTCCATGGCGGCCTGACCGGCACGACGATCGCCATGATCATCTTCGCCAAGCGCAACAAGATCCCGCTCTGGAACCTCTTCGACATCGTCGCCGCCGTCGTTCCCGTCGGCCTGTTCTTCGGTCGCATCGCCAATTTCATCAATGGCGAGCTCTGGGGCCGATTGACAGACGTGCCGTGGGCCGTGGTCTTCCCCACCGGTGGCCCTTTCGCACGCCATCCGAGCCAGCTTTATGAAGCGGGCCTCGAAGGCATCGTGCTGGTTCTCGTGCTCGCCGCCCTCATCTACGGCATGAAGGCGCTGAAGACCCCAGGCTTCGTCGCCGGCGTCTTCGTCTGCGGCTATGCGCTGTCGCGCATCTTCGTCGAGTTCTTCCGTGAACCTGACGCACAACTCGGCTACCTTCTCGGCACCAACTGGCTGACGATGGGCATGGTCCTGTCGTCGCCGATGATCCTGCTGGGCCTATGGGCCATGATCCGCGCCCGTCGTCAGGCTGCCCTGCAGTCCTGATCGCGGCACCGGAGGAGGAGAACATGACCACCGCACTCGGTGAGAAGATCAAGGCGATCATTCAGGCGAACGGTCCGATCAGCGTCACCGATTACTTTTCGCTGTGCCTCGCCGATCCCGAATACGGATATTACAAGACCAAGGAGCCCTTCGGCAGCTCCGGCGACTTCGTCACCGCGCCCGAGGTCAGCCAGCTCTTCGGCGAGATGATCGGCGTCTTCATCGTTCACGCATGGCAGCGCCACGGCACGCCGTCGGATGTGAAGCTGGTCGAGATCGGCCCCGGACGCGGCACGATGATGTCGGACATGCTGCGCGTCATCGAGCGCCTCGCGCCGCCGCTCTTCGAAACGATGACCGTCCACCTCGTCGAGACCAGCCCGCGCCTGCGCGAGGTGCAGGCGGAGACGCTCGCCGCCTACCAGGGCCGGATCAGCTGGCACGACGGCTTCGACGAGATCCCGGCGGGCGTCACGCTGATCGCCGCCAACGAACTCTTCGACGCCATCCCCATCCGCCAGTTCGTGAAGACCGCGACCGGCTTTCGCGAACGCATGGTCGGCCTCGACGTCGATGACGAATTGTCCTTCGGAACCGGCGTCGCCGGCATCGATCCGCAGCTGCTCCCGGAGCAGGCAGCGACCGTGCCGCTCGGCACCCTCTTCGAGATCGCCCCTGCCCGCGAATCCGTCATGGTCGCGATTGCCGATCGCCTGAAGGCCTTTGGCGGCACGGCGCTGGCGCTCGACTACGGCCACCTGATCACCGGCTTCGGCGATACGCTGCAGGCGGTACGCATGCACGAATTCGACCCGCCGCTCGCCCACCCAGGCGAAGCGGACCTGACCAGCCACGTCGATTTCCAGGCGCTCGGCGAAACCGCCGTGGCAGCCGGGCTCCACGTCAACGGCCAGCTGCACCAAGGCGACTTTCTGGTGGGCCTCGGCATCCTCGAACGCGCCGCGGCCCTCGGCCGTGACCGCGAACCCCGCACCCAGCAGATCATCCAGGCCGCCGTCGACCGCCTGGCCGGCGAAGGCGAAGGGAAGATGGGGGAACTCTTCAAGGTGATGGCCGTTTCCCATCCCGCCATCGATCTGATGCCGTTCCGCTCCGTGGATTGACAGGGCGCGCGCGGCGGGGTCAACATCGCCGCAATCGACAGCGCTTCGTCCGACACACCGTCTGGGCGTCGCTAAAACAAATCTCGGGCCGAAACAAATCTTGGGCCAAAACAGATCTTGGGCCAAAACAGATCTTGGAACGACCGATGACACATGCGCCCTCCCCGGAACCGATCCAAAGCGCACTGCTGAACGAAGCGACGGGCGACACAATCCAGCACGGCTATTTCACCCGCCAAGGCGGCGTCTCCGACGGCATCTATCGCGGCCTCAATGTCGGCCTCGGCTCTAACGATGAGCGCGCCAAGGTCGAGGAGAACCGCAGACGCGTCGCCGGCTGGTTCGATCTGCCGGTCGAGCGGCTGGCAACCGTGCATCAGGTGCATTCGCCCGACGTCGTGGTGGTCGACGCCTCCTACGACGGCACCCGCCAGCCGGCCGACGCGCTGGTGACCGCAACCCCCGGCATCGCGCTTGGCGTGCTCGCCGCCGATTGCGGCCCGATCCTCTTCGCCGATCCGGAAAACAAGGTGGTCGGCGCGGCCCATGCCGGCTGGAAGGGCGCCTTCACCGGCGTGCTGGAAAACACCATCGATGCCATGATCAGGCTCGGCGCCAAGCGCGAGGCGATCGTCGCCTGCCTGGGCCCATCGATCAGCAAGGCAAGCTACGAGGTCGGCCCCGAATTCGTTGAGCGCTTCGTCAGCGAAAACGGCGAGTACCAGCGCTATTTCACCCCGTCGGAAAAGCCCGGCCATTCGATGTTCGACCTCCCGTCCTTCACCATCGATCGGCTGCGCGCCGCTGGCGTCAGGGCCGAAAGCCTCGGCGTCTGCACCTATCCCGACAGCGAACGCTTCTTTTCCTACCGACGCACGACACACAGCCAGGAACCGGACTACGGCCGACAGATTTCGGCAATTGCCATAAGGGAGATGTGACCGGTATGGGCCTACACTTCGAAACCTCCGAATTCGCCGATCGCCTCGCGCGGCTGACGCAACAGATGCAGGAGGAGAAGCTCGATGCCCTCCTCCTCTTCGCCCAGGAAAGCATGTACTGGCTGACGGGTTACGACACCTTCGGCTACTGCTTCTTTCAGACGCTGATCGTCAAGGCCGACGGCACCATGGCGCTTCTGACCCGCTCGGCCGATCTGCGCCAGGCGCGGCAGACGTCGATCGTCGAAAACATTCATATCTGGGTCGATCGCGTCAACGCCGATCCGACGGTCGATCTCAAGAACCTCCTGGTCGAGATGGACCTCCTCGGCGCGCGCATCGGCGTCGAATACGACACCCATGGCATGACCGGCCGCATCGCAAGACTTCTCGACACACAGCTGATGGCCTTCGGCCAGATCTCCGACGCCTCCTACCTCGTCAGCCGTCTGCGCCTGATCAAGAGCCCGACGGAGATCGCCTATGTCGAGCGCGCGGCAGCCCTTGCCGACGACGCGCTGGACGCAGCCATTTCGCTGACGAAGGCAGGTGCCGACGAAGCCGCGATCCTGGCTGCCATGCAGGGCGCAGTCTTTGCCGGCGGCGGCGATTATCCCGCCAACGAATTCATCATTGGCTCCGGCGTCGATGCCCTGCTCTGCCGCTACAAGGCCGGTCGCCGCAGGCTTGATGCCAACGACCAGTTGACGCTGGAATGGGCCGGCGCCTACGCGCATTACCACGCGGCGATGATGCGCACGATCGTCATCGGCGAACCGAGTTATCGCCACCGCGAGCTCTACAATGCCTGCCTTGAAAACATCCAGGCCATCGAAACCGTGCTGAAGCCGGGACACACCTTCGGTGATGTCTTCGACGTTCACTCGAAGATCATGGAGGAGCGCGGTCTCTCGCGTCATCGCCTGAACGCCTGCGGCTATTCGCTCGGCGCCCGCTTCTCGCCCTCGTGGATGGAGCACCAGATGTTCCACGTCGGCAATCCACAGCCGATCGAACCCGGCATGTCGCTCTTCGTCCACATGATCATCATGGATTCCGACAGCGGAACGGCCATGACGCTGGGCCAGACCTATCTCACGACGACCGATGAGCCAAAGGCGCTCTCGCGCCACCCGCTCGACTTCATCAACCTCTGAGCGACGATCCATTAGAATCCGCAATTGACATCATCATGCCCCGACCGTCATAAAGTTGGCCGGGGCATATGCCGCGTGGCGACACGCGCACGGAAAGAAGGATGACACGAGGGATGACGCGACTTGCGACAGCGCCCACGCTCATCGCCTGCCTTGCCCTGCTTTCCGCCTGCAACACCACGGATGCCCTCACGCCCCTCGTCGACATCGGCGACACCTCGGGCAGCATCCGCTCGACGCCGGTGACCCAGGGCGAGGTCGAGCGCATGGCCGGCACGCCGCGCCGCAGCCAGACGTTTGCCTCTTCGCCGCGCGAAGGCGGTTATCACCCCGCCTATGTAGAACAAGACACCACATCAGGCTCGATATCCGGTCGCGGCGCTCCGCCGACGACGATGCAGGCCCAGGCCTACGCGCTCGACGGGCAGACCGAACAATCGCCAAGAGCGTCTGCCGCCATCCGCAGCCAGCCTCTTTCCGAGCCGGTCTCCGACACTGTTTCGGAACCTGTATCTAACGCCCAGGCCGAAGAGCAGGACATCGCCGACGCGGAAGCCAAGGAAAAAGCAGCCGAGCCGAAGCGCACGGCGATGCTGACGCCATCAGGCGCATCGACCGTCCGCTTCTTGCCAATCATCGGCGCCCCCGTTCAGGCTGTAACGCCCCTGTCGCGCCAGCTCGGCGCCGAGGCCCGCTCGCACGGCCTTTCGATCAAGAGCTCCAACGACAACAGCACCGCCTTCATCCTCAAGGGTTACCTCTCGGCATTTTCCGACAGCGGCAAGGTCACGGTGGTCTATGTCTGGGATGTGCTCGATAACAGCGGCGCCCGGCTGCACCGCATCCAGGGACAGGAGAGCGTTCCCTCGCAGGCGCAGGATCCTTGGGCCGTGGTTCCGGCCTCCGTCATGCAGCAGATTGCGTCCAAGACGATCACCGAGTTTTCCTCGTGGCGGGACGCCCGTGGCGGTTAAGCCACAAGCTTTTTGGAAATATCAAGGCGCAAGTCGCGTTTACCCTTGCATTCGGAAACAAGCTGGCTAAAAAGCGCGGCTATCAGCAGGCAACAGGCGGACCAAGATGAAGGTTTTCGCAGGCAATTCGAACCGGCACCTCGCCGAAGAGATCTGCAACTATCTTAAAGTGCCCTTGGGCAGAGCAACGGTCCGAAGATTTGCCGACCAGGAAATCTTCGTGGAAGTCCAGGAAAACGTACGCGGCGAGGATGTCTTCCTCGTCCAGTCGACGTCCTTCCCGACGAACGACCACCTGATGGAATTGCTCATCATGATCGATGCGATGCGCCGCTCGTCGGCTCGCCGCATCACCGCGGTCCTCCCCTACTTCGGCTATGCACGCCAGGACCGCCGCGCTTCGGGCCGCACGCCGATCTCGGCCAAGCTCGTCGCCAACCTGATCACCGAAGCGGGTGCCGATCGCGTCCTGACGCTCGATCTCCACGCCGGCCAGATCCAGGGCTTCTTCGACATCCCGACCGACAACCTTTATGCCGTGCCGATCCTGACGCGCGACATCAAGGCCAATTACGACATCTCCAACGTCATGGTTGTTTCGCCTGACGTCGGCGGCGTCGTGCGCGCCCGCGCGCTCGCCAAGCGTCTCGACTGTCTGCTGTCGATCGTGGACAAGCGCCGCGATCGCCCAGGTGAATCCGAAGTCATGAACATCATCGGCGACGTCACTGGCAAGGACTGCCTGCTGATCGACGATATCGTCGATTCCGGCGGCACGCTCTGCAACGCGGCCGACGCGCTGCTCGCCAAGGGCGCTGCAAGCGTCACCGCCTACATCACCCACGGCGTTCTGTCGGGTGGCGCGGTGACCCGTATCACCAATTCGAAGCTGCGCGAGCTGGTCATCACCGACTCCATCCAGCCGACCACGGCTGTCCAGTCGGCGCACAATATCCGCGTGCTGACCACCGCAACGCTGATCGGCGAAGCCATCAACCGCACCAGCCAGGAAGAATCCGTCTCCAGCCTCTTCGACTGAGCTAAGACGGAATCGCTGTCAGCACTTTCTCCCGCATCCCAATTCGGCTAGGATTATCAATGATATCCAGCCGACGGGAGGAAGAGGCATGGCGACAATACTGAAATCCCCGATCAGACTGGCGATGCTGGTCATCCTGCCGGCACTCTCCGCCTGCACGGCGGACATGGGTCCCGGCTATGGACCAGGCCCAGGTTACGGACCGGGACCGAGCCCGGTTCGTCCGGCGCCACCGCCGCGCCCTCGCCCACCGCAGCCGCAAATGTGCACCATGGAATACGCTCCGGTTTGCGGAGAACGTGGCGGACGCACGCAGACCTTCGGCAATGCCTGCCAGGCCAATAGCAGCGGCTTTAGGATCGTCGGTCGTGGCGAATGCCGCGCCGGCCCGCCGATGACGCCGGGACCTGGCCCTCGCCCGCCCCGTCCGCGCCC
>UBJO01000112.1 GCA_900465665.1 Hyphomicrobiales bacterium | reverse complement strand
GCCAACCCCACTACCTCACCACCATCTCCACCCGCGCCGCCTCATCCCGCCGCGAACCGCCGCCCGGCCCATCCCGATCCATCGCGAAATCATCAAACCAATCGCGATACGTCCCCGACATCATCGCCCCGATCACCTGCGTCGCCAGATACGAGAACGTGATCCCGTTCCCGCCATAACCATAGGCACCATAGACATGCGGCAATGACGGCACAGGCCCGATCAGCGGCAGGCCGTCGACTGTCTCGCCGAAGGTGCCGCACCAGGCGGTGGCGACGCGGGTGTCGGCGCGGGGCCAGATCAGTTTCATCTTCTCGCGGATGGTCATGATCTTCTCCGGCGCCTTGGCGTCGCGCGCGGCCGGATCGACCGTGTCGTCATCCTCGCCGCCGACAACGATGCGGCCGTCATGCGTGGTGCGCATGTAGAGATAGGGGTGGCTGTCCTCCCAGATCAGTGCCTGGTCGCGCCACAGCGTGCCCGGCTCCTGCGGCACGGTCGCCATCGCCCAGCTGGATGTCGTGCGGTGCAGCTTCGGCATCGCGATATCTGGCAGGCTGTAGCCGGTGGCGAGCACTGCCATCTTCGCCTCGATCATGAAGCCGCCGTCGGTTTCCGCTGTCACGCGGTTGCCCTCGCTGTGCAGCCTCGTGACGGACGCATCGATGAGCCGCGCGCCATCCTTGTTAGCCATTCGCAGCACCGCCCATGTCAGCAGCAGCGGGTCGGCCTCCGCCGAGCCGCGCGACAGGATGCCGGCGTCGCGGTCGATCTCGAATTCGGTGAAGAGATCGCAATGTTCGAGATAGCGGCTCGGCAGCCCGGCGCGCTGCCTGAGTTCGGCCTCGACCGCGAGATCGCGCGCGCCCTCGTGATTCCTGGCAAGATAGAGCGACCGGCGCGGCTGGAAGGCGCAGTCGATGCGGTAGGCGGCAATCAGCTTGGCGAGACCGGAAACGGCGGCCGCACTGCGCCTGTAGATGCCGACGGCGCGCTCGAAGCCGTAGAATTGCTCGAGTTCCGTCAGCGTCTTGTCGATCTCCCATTGCAGCATCGCGGTGCTGGCGGCGGTGCTTCCCAGCCCCGGATGCTCGCGGTCGACGATCGCAACCGACATGCCGCGCTCGGCCAGATGCTGGCCCATCAGCGCCCCGGTCACGCCGCCGCCGATGACGAGTGCGTCGACCTGGAGATGATCGGTGAGCGGTGCGAAGACGGGGCGACTCACGCCGTTTCCCCAGGGCGAACGGCCACTGGTCAATCGATCCTGGCTCAGGCTTTTCAGCTCTATCTCGGACATGGCGGCCTCACTTCGGCAGTTGCGGCTGCTGCTTTTCTTCGATGAACAGCTCGTCGATGATGGTCATGACGATCAGCGACAAGGGCAGCGCCAGCATAGCGCCGACCGCACCCCACATCCAGGTCCAGAACAGAATGGCCAGGAACACCACGAAGGCGTTGATCTCCAGCCGCCGTCCCATCACCGCCGGGAAGATCAGGTTTTCCATCAGAAGGTGGACGGTGAAGAAGGCCGCTGCCGGGATCAGCCCGAGGACGAGCGCATCATGCGTGATGATGCCGGCAATCGCGATCGCGAGCGTCATCATGGTGATCCCGAGATAGGGGATGAAGCTCGAAAGAAACGCGAAGAAGCCCCAGAGCACCGGCGACGGCAACCCGCCGGCATAGGCGATGATGGTCATGACGACGCCGAGGCAGGCATAGATGACGGAGGCGGTGGCGAAGTAGAAGCCGAGCACCTGCTCGACGCTGCTGATGACGCGGATGGCGGCGAGGCGCTGCGAGCGCTCGCGAAACACCATGATGATCGATTTGCGCAGGCTGACGCGGCCCATCAGGAAGAGCAGCAGCGCCGCAAAGAAGATCAGCGCCTGTACCAGGGCCGGCGTCAGGTTCGCTGTCACGAGATGCAGGATGTTGCCGGTATTCTCCAGCAGTTTCTCTGCCGACATCGGGCCGCTCTGGAAGGTTTCGGGCGTGATGTGCAGCCACTTGATGCGCTCGAGGTAGGGCATCAGCCGGTTCGCCGTCTTCTCGGCAAAGTCCGGTCCCTCGTTGGCAAGCGTCGTCAGCGGGCCTGCAAGCGAATTGGCGACGAGGAAGATGATGAGCGCCACGGCTGAAGACAGGATCACGGCGTTGGTAATCCGGGGCACGCCGATCTTCGTCAGCTTCTCCGCCAGCATCCCGAGGATCATGCCGACGACGATGGCAAGCGTCAGCGGGATCAGAACCAGCGACATCATGTAGACGGCGGAAAGAGCGAGGATCACGAAGATGCCGATGATCGCCCAGGCCATTGAAATGTCTAGGCCATCCTTCTCCAGCCGCCGCACCGGCGCCTGTATTAAGGCTTCCTCTGCGTCAGTCATGTTTTTCGCCCATGAACTGACCCGCCGCTCTCCGATTGCGATCTTGCTCGCCTGTTTGCGAATGCCGTTGGCAATACCCATGAAAAGTCGTTCCCCGGAAGCCCCTGTGCTTCGCACCTAGAACGCCGCGAAACTCATTCCGGTTCCGCCTGTGTCAAAGTGGGAATGCCGAATTCTCGCCTCATCTGAGGCGCATCATCAGGAACGCAACGGCGGGGAGGCAGGGCCGCTGCGTTTCGTGCCCGATCGGAGCACCGTCGCGGCCCTGCCAGATCCGATATGTCAGCCTGCCGGACTGTCACAAACGGCGGCTTCCGAGGCCGTCTCCGGCTCCTTGCGGCCGAGAAACGCCACCACCACGACCGCCGTGAAAATGGTGATGCTCGCCAAGAGGATTAGCAGCGTGCTGAAGGCCTGCGCGTAGTTCAGCGCCAGCGCCTCGCGGCTCATCTGAGGCATGACGGCTGCCGCCGCGCCAAGATCGCCGGTCACCAAGCGTTGCGCCGCCCGCGCCGCCTCTTCACCTGACCCACCAAGACCTGACCCAAGCCGGGTGCCAGCCAGCGCCGAAAGCACCGCGCTGACGATGGCAAGCGCCACCCCTTCGCCGGCAACGCGGGTCGTGCTGAAAATCCCGGTCGCCATGCCGGCCCGTTCCTTCGGCACCACGCTGACGGCAAGCCCGTCCATCAGGCCCCAGGGCAGGCTGATGCCGATGCCGATCGTCAGAAGCGGCCCGATCAGAAGCAGCGGCTGCGAGGCCGGCACGCCTGCCGGAATGGTCGACAGCCAGAACAACCCACCCGCCGCGATCAGCAGTCCGACGCCGCAGATGACGGCGGCGGTGAACCAGCGCGTCAAGAGCCCTGCAACGACGGGCAGCACCAGGAGCGGGCCGGATAGCGCGATCATCATCTGCCCGGCGCCCACCTCGCTCATGCCATCGATGCCGACGAAGCGCACGGGAAGCAAAATGAGCAGCACCACGAAGGCGTAGGCCGGTGCGGCGGCCAAAAGCTGCACGCCGACGAAGCGCGGATAGCGAAACAGCGTCAGGTCGAGCATCGGCCGCGCCGTTCTCCGCTCGATCAGCCAGAAGCCCGCCAAAAGCGCTGCCGAGGCGACGAGCAGCGCCACGACGGAGGGGCTGCCCCATCCATTCTCCGGCGCCAGCAGCACGCCATAGGTGAACAGCGCCAAGGCCAGCGTGAAACTTGCAGCACCCGGCCAGTGGAGCCCCTTGGCCTCCGGATCGCGCGTCTCGTGCAGAAAGATGGAGCCGAGCACAAAGGCGATCGTGCCCAACCCCACGACGAGCGCGAAGATCGCCGGCCAGCCGAAGCTGTCGACCATAAAGCCAGAGGCGATCGGCCCGAAGGCGAGGCCGACGCCGAAGCTGGAGCCGACGATGCTGAAGGCCCGCATCCGCGCATTGCCGTCGAACTCCTGCGCCAGCGCCGCCATACCACCGGAAAAGGCTGCCGCCGCACCCATGCCCTGCAACGCTCTCAGCACGTCGAACCAGACGATATCGGGGGCGAAGGCGAGGCCTGCGGAAAACAGCAGGAAGGCGACGAGGCCGATGAGAAAGATGCGCTTGCGGCCATAGCTGTCGGCGAGCGCGCCTGATGCCATCAGGCTGCTGCCGAAGGTCAGCATGAAGGCGTTGGTCACCCAGTTGAGCGCGATCGGGCTGCCGCCGAGATCGCGGCTGATCGCCGGCAGTGCCACCGCCGGCCCGGTGAAGGTCAGCGGCATGGCGGCTGCGGCAGCGCAGATGCCGACCAGCGCCATGATCTTCCGGGCGCCGCCGGTTCGGCTTGCGCCGGCGGCGCCAAGCGGTGTCGAGAGTTGTCGTGTCATGAGAAATCCGCCTGTGTGAAAGGTGAAGCGCGGCGATAGCGGGAGGCCTATCGCCAAGGACACAGACAAGATAAATTCGCTTCAATATCGCGATAAGCGGCCTATGATGCCGTTCATCATGGAAAAATTCGCTCGAATAGGGAGCGTGGAAAGCGCAATATGGATCAGCTCAGCGGCTTGTCGGCCTTCGTGAAAACCGCCGATCTCGGCAGCTTCGTCGCCGCCGGGCGCGTGCTCGGCCTGTCGGCCTCCGCCGTCGGCAAGGCGGTGACGACGCTGGAACGGCAGGTCGGCGTGCGGCTCTTCCAACGCTCGACGCGCAGCATAAGGCTGACGGAGGAGGGGCGGCTGTTTCACGAGCGCTGCCGCCGTGTGCTTGACGATCTCGAGGACGCGCAGGCCTCGCTTGCGGCCGCCGTCGCCACCCCGCGCGGCCGTCTGCGCCTCAGCCTGCCGCTGGTCAGCTATCATCTTCTTTTGCCCGTCGTGCCCGGCTTCGTCCGCCTCTATCCGGAGGTGGAGCTCGATCTCGATTTCAACGACCGCATCGTCGATCTGATCGATGAGGGCGTGGATGTGGCGATCCGCAGCGGTCATTTGCAGGATTCCCGGTTGATGTCGCGGGCGCTGCGGCCATTCCGCATGCTGCTCTGCGCAGCACCCGATTATCTGGAGGCGCACGGCACGCCGAAGATCCCGGCCGATCTCGCCGGCCACGCCGCCATCCGCTTTCGCTTTCCCAACAGCGGCAAGCTGCAGGACTGGCCGCTTTCCATGCCATCAGGCGCGCCGGAACTGCCGATCCGCAGCCTGCTGGTCTGCAACAACATGGAAGCGTTGGGCGGTGCGGTGGAAGCCGGTCTCGGCATCGGCTGCATGCCGGATTTTCTGGCCCGGCGGCGGCTGGCGGAAGGCCGGCTGCGCACCGTGCTCGACGATCATATCGACGGCCCCGGCCAGTTCCACATGCTCTGGCCCTCGAACCGGCATTTGTCGCCCAAGGTCCGCGTGCTGGTCGATTACCTCACCGAAACCCTCTTCGCCGACCACTTCGAAAGCCCGGCCGCGCCGGCATGGCCGACGTGAGGGGTTGGAATGCAAAACGCCCACCGAAAGGTGGGCGCTGCAACAATCATCTTTGGAGAGGAACTTACGCCGACAGCGTCAGCCCGATCCCCCAGGGATCGCGCAGGAACACGCCGCCGTCGCGCTTCTCGCTCTTGATCTCGAGTTCGTCGAGCTTGGCGACGGCCTTGTCGAGGGCCGCGGTATCGTTGAAGCGCAGTGCGTAGTCGGAAAGCCCGGTCATCGCCTCGGTGCGGGCGCCGGCGCCGCGGCTGTTCCAGATGTTGGCGGCGACATGGTGGTGGTAGTCGCCGGTGGCAAAGAAGCTGGCGCCGGGATAGCGCGCCATGATCTTCAGACCGAGAACGTCGCGATAGAACTGGTCTGCCTCGGGAATGTTGCCGACCTGCAGGTGAATGTGGCCGATCGCCGAGCCATCGGCCATGCCGGTCCACGTATCGTCAGGCGCGCTCTCATAGAGCGCCTGCAGGTCGAGCCGGTGGGTCGCCATCTCCACCTGTCCGTCCTGGTGGAATTTCCACTGCATCGGCGAGCGGTCCGAATAGATCTCGATGCCGTTGCCCTCGGGATCGGAGAGATAGATCGCCTCGCTGACCAGATGGTCGGACGCGCCGTCGAGAACCACATTGTTATGCGCGGCATGGCGCAGCCAGCGCGCCAACTCGACGCGTGACGGCATCAGGAAAGCGGTGTGGAAGAGGCCGGCGGCATTGCGCGGCGCGGTGCGCACATCCTTGCCCGTCGTCAGTGTCAGAAGCGGCGTTTCGCCAACGCCAAGCACTTCGCCGCTCGCCGTCTTCTCGATGACCTTGAGCCCGAGCATCGACTGGTAGAAGGCCGAAACGGTGGGGAGGTCGGTCACGACGAGATGCGAGTGATCGACATAGGCAGGGCGCGTCAGCGCGTAGGAAGTCTGTGTGGTGATCATCTTAGGGTCTCCTGCCCGGGATACGGAGGGCGTACCGGCGCCGGCAGCAAAGATGCTGCCCTCGGGCAGCAAACTGCTGCCCATAGCGATGCCAAGGAAGGTTCGCCGGTTCATGCGTGTGATGGGTCCTCTGGCCGCTGTACTTGCATCCTATATGGCGCATCGCGATTGTTCACAGAAGTCCCGTTTTTGACGATGAAGCGTTCGATATCCATTGACGACTGCCGCACGTGATCTTGATCCCGATCGAGCTGCCAGCTTGATCCGATCAACGGCGCGAGCTTGATCCTGATCAAAGCGCCATATGTATTTCAGGAGGATATTGTCACCATTACATGCAGTCATAGAGGAGTTGCATCATGTACAGGAAGATCATCGTCGCGGTCGAAATCGGCGCGCTCGCAAATGGAGACATGACCTTCCGCAAGGCCGCCTCGCTGCTCGATAGCGGCGGCGAGATCATCCTGCTCAACGTCGTCGAGGACATCCCGACCTATCTCGGCGTCGATATCCCCGTCGACCTCATCGAAAACGCCGCCAAGGATGCGCAGGAGAAGCTCCAGGGGCTGATCGTCAGCACCGGCATTCCCGCCCGCGTCGAAATCAGCCACGGCCGGCCCGCCAGCGGCATCATCGCCTCGGCCGAGGCCAACCAGGCGGACCTCATCATCCTCTCCTCGCACATGCCCGATTTCAGCAATTACTTCATCGGCGCCACTGCCGACCGCGTCGTGCGCCACGCCAAATGCTCGGTGCTGGTCGACCGCCGCAAGGCGTGAGCGCAAGCCTATAAAAGGGAGGCGGAGATGCGGGAGGCTGCCACGGCCTCCCGTGTCATCCGGCTTCACGAAGATTTATCCTCCCCACACAGCGCTTGTGTTGCGCGCAAACCATTTCGATGCGACGATCCCGGTCCAACGAATGGGGCATGGTCTGCATGGGCGAGTTCAACGGCATCCGCTGGGCTTATGACAAATACGAGCTGATTGCCGATGGCATCGTCCACGGCATCGGTCTGGCGCTCGCGCTGGTCGGCGCTACCGTGCTGATCTTCTACGCCACCGTCTGGTCCTCGCATGGCGAACTGGCCGCCGCCTGGATCTACAGCCTCGGCCTGGTGCTGACGCTCGGCATTTCGTTCTCCTACAACGCCTGGCCCGTCTCGCGCACCAAATGGTTCCTGCGCCGGCTCGATCATTCCTCGATCTTCATCCTGATCGCCGCCACCTACACGCCGTTCCTTGAGCGCGGCGCCGACAACCCGCTACTGCTCGGCATGCTCATCGGCATCTGGGCTGTGGCCTTCATGGGCGTGTTCCTGAAATGCGTCTTCCCCGGCCGCTACGACCGGCTGGCGATCCTGCTCTATCTCGCCATGGGCTGGAGCGGCGTCATGGTCGCGGGCCCGGTCGCCGAGCGCATCCCCTATGCCTCGATGCTCCTGATCGTCATCGGCGGCATCATCTATTCGCTCGGCGTGATCTTTCACGTCTGGGAAAAGCTGCGCTTCCAAAACGCCATCTGGCACGGTTTCGTCGTTGCCGCCGCGGCGGTCCATTACACTGCGGTGCTCACATGTTTCAGCATGAGCCCGATCTAGGCTCACGGAACCTCAGCCAGTCTTCGTCAGCGTCACCACATAGCGGCAGGTCGCGTCGCTATCGTTGCGAAACTCGCAATCCACCGCCGGCCCGAGCAGCAGGCAGTCGCCTCTCTCAAGCGCATGCACCATCTCGCCCTCGACGAAGGTAAGCGCCCCCTCGGTCACCCAGATGCATTGCCGCAGAAACACGAAGGATGCGGCCGGGTAGGCGACGCGGGCGCCCGAAGGCAGTGCGACCTCGACGATATCGAACGGGCTGCCATCCGGCGAAACATGCCGCCGCGTATAGCCGGTCTCGGGATCGGTCCACAGCGGCTGGTCTTCGCGCCGGCGCAGCCGCTGGCTGCCCGCCTCGGCGCGCGCGATCAGCGACGACACCGTCAGCCCGAAGGCGCCGCAGAGCTTGCCCAGCAGCGAGGCCGTCGGGCTGCTCTCGCCGCGCTCCACCTTGTGGATCATGGCCCGCGATACGCCGGAGTTGTCGGCGAGATCGCTCAGCGACCATCCCCGAAATTCCCGCTCGGCGCGGACGCGATCGCCTAGACAGCGATCGAAATTGTCTGATATAGTGGACATAGTGAATTTATAGTGGATAGACCATCATGACGCAAGCCACCCTCATCCGCGACGCCAGCGAGGCCGATCTGGCCGCGATCCGCGATATCTACAATCATGCGGTAGAGCACACGACGGCGATCTGGAACGAAACGGTGGTCGATCTCGACAACCGCCGCGAATGGTTCGCCATGCGCCGCGCCCGCGGCTTTCCGGTTCTGGTTGCCGAGAAGGATGGCAAGATCGCCGGTTACGCCTCCTATGGCGACTGGCGCGCCTTCGAAGGCTTCCGCCACACGGTCGAGCATTCGGTCTATGTCGAAAAGGACCACCAAGGTGCCGGCATCGGCAAGCAACTGATGACGGCATTGATCAAGCGCGCCGGCGAAAACGGCATCCACGTCATGATCGCCGGCATCGAAGCGGGCAACAAGGCCTCCATCGCGCTGCACGAAAAACTCGGCTTCCGCAACGGCGGCACCTTCCACGAAGTCGGCATCAAGTTCGGCCGCTGGCTGGACCTGACGTTCATGGAGCTGCGGGTGCCGGGCTGACGGCGGGGGTGTTGCGCGCGCCGGAACCGTTGAAACGGTGAAGCATGAATTCGACAACCCGTTGAAACGCCAATGTTTCCTCGCTCTCGGCGTCATCCTCGGGCTCGTCCCGAGGATCTAAGCACGCCGCAACGGGCCGGACGTGAGTGGATCACCCAGTGCGCGTGCCGACATCGCATGGGCGCCCGTCGAAAGCACCATCACCGTTGCATTCCGGGAGGCGTGCTTAGATGCTCGGCACAAGGCCGAGCATGACGGCTGAGTATGTGGCCGGCGCCAGTAAATGATCGAAACGGCGGAGCTTCGACCCGGCAACCCATTGAAACACCAGCGTTTCCTTCCTCGCGCCGTCATCCTCGGGCTCGTCCCGAGGATCTAACCACTCTGCAACGGGCTGGACGTGAGTGGATCACCCGGTAGGCGCGCTGGCATCGCATGAGGGACCGTCGAAAGCACCATCACCGTTGCATTCCGGGAGACGTGCTTAGATCCTCGGGACGAGCCCGAGGATGACGGCTAAGTATGTTGCGAGCGTCAGAAAACCAATGAAGCGATGGAATTCCGGTTTAGCAACCCATTGAAACACCAGCGCTTCCTCCCTCTCGACGTCATCCTCGGGCTCGTCCCGAGGATCTAATCACGCCGCAACGGACTGAACGCCAGTGGATCAACAGGAGGCATCGCCGATCACTTGTCCGGCGTAAACACCATCGAGTGACCGTTGATGCAGTAGCGCAGGCCTGTCGGTGGTGGACCGTCGGGGAAGACGTGGCCGAGATGGGCCTCGCAATTGCCGCAGCGGATCTCGGTGCGCACCATGCCGTGGCTGGTATCGCGATATTCGGTCACCGCGTCTGGCGAAACCGCCTCGAAATAGCTCGGCCAGCCGCAGCCCGCGTCGAACTTGGTGTCGGAGCGAAACAGCGGCGCGTCGCAGCAAACGCAGCTATAGAGCCCCGTTTCGAATGAATCCCAGTAGGGGCCGGTAAAGGCCCGTTCGGTGCCGTGCTGGCGGGTGATGCGGTACTGCTCGGGGGTGAGCTGTTCCTTCCACTCGGCATCGGTCTTGTGAACCTTGGCGATCGTCGTATCGGCCATGGAGTGCTCCTTTCACGCAGCTGTGGCTTGCGGCGAGTGTTTTTGATTTCTTCGAGAATGTGGTGCTGTTGTCTTAAACGATCAAGGGACCGCGCGCGTCCGAAAGTCGAGTTCGCGGCCGCCGTGTCCATCAGATCACAGCCCCCTGCGCCTCGATATACGCTCTTAGCTTGGCGACCAGCGCGGCCTCGCCGCCGCCCGATTTCGCCGCTTCGCTCCACGAATAGCCCATGCAGGCCGGGCGGTGGCGCTTGTCCTCCGGCTCGGTCAGATAGCGCGGCATGATATGCGCGTGCAGCGCAGGCTCCGCATTGCCCCAGATCTCGTAGTTCACCCGGGCGCAACCGGTGGCGGAAAGCAGCGCGTCGCCGGCGTGCGCCATGTCGCCGAGAAAGGCGATGCGCGCCTCGGGGGAGAGATCGTTGAGGCTCGGCACGATGGGATCCGCCAGCAGCAGGCAGTAGCCGGGCAGCGGCTGCACATCGCCGATCACAAGCCAGCCGGAACGCATGCGGCAGATCGCATAAGGGTTCGTGCCCGCCCGCGCCATCGCGACGCGCTCTTCGATAAGGTTCATTGCGATTCCCTAAAGGATTGATTCCGTTTGAATCTTCCTATGCGCCAGAGAGGCCGGACCGCGCAATGGGCTGGATGAGGCAAACCTACCCCGAGGCCAAAATCACATGCGCCTGGATCTTGGCGGCGATCTCGCCGTTGCCGTGCTTGCTCGCGAGCGCCGCCTCCGCCGCCCTGGTGGCCGCCTCGAGCTTCGCAGGGTTCCGCGCCTCGATCTCGCCGCGCAACGGCGTTCCCTGGCAATAGGCGACGGCGACCTCGCGGGCGGACGGCGCGCGGCTGATATCGGGGCGGGTGTCGATCTCGATCTCGCGGAATCCGGCGCGCGCGAGATCGTCGCGGATCTGGTTGCGGTCGTGATAGCCGTGCGGCGTGCGCTCGGCAAATCGTGGCGGGTCGTCGGGGAACACGGTGGCGAGCGCCTTCGTCACGTCGTCGGCGAACACATTCGTCTCGATCCGGTCCCAGACGCTGAACAGGAACCGCCCGCCTGGTTTCAGCACCCGCCGTGCCTCGCGATAGGCCGCCGGTCGATCCGGAAAGAACATCGCCCCGAACTGGCAGCAAACGAGGTCGAAACTCGCATCCTGGAAAGGCAGCGCCATGGCATCGGCCTGTCGCCAGACGACACGGTCGTTGGCCGGCTGGTGCAAGCGGGCGTAGTCGAGCATGGCCTGGTTGAGATCGGTCGCGATATAGGTCGCGCCGGGCGGGAGCAGTGGCGCCAGCGCCCGTGTGACGGCGCCGGTGCCGGCCGCGATCTCGAGCACCGCCTTCGGCTTGAGGGCGGCTGCCCGCCGCGCCAGGTCGGCGGCATAGGACGCGAAAATCAGCGGCACCATGTGGCGGTCGTAATTCTCAGGAACGGAGCCGGCAAAGATCTTGTCCGCTTCCAGCATCGCCTCATCCTCCCTTGATGATTGGCATTTGCTATTGCGACGAGAATACCACGAAACGGCGTCTGCCGCTCGTTTCTAGCGAGGCCATCGCGCCTTTCATCGCATCGCCCGTTCGGATGAACGCCGGTTCATCATAAGAGCCAGCTAATGTGGCCCCTGATCCTGGCTATATTTGATGAAAAGCAAGCATCGGGGCCAATCGCGAGCATCGGGGGGATGCGAAGATGAGTGAAACCATTGTCGTCAGCGCCTATTGCGCGATCTCGAGTGTCTTCATGCTGATGACGGCGCTCGAAGGCTGGGCCATCAGGGGTGGATGGACGCTGGCGCGTGGCTTCGGCCTCGCCGCCTGTTCGCTCTGGCCGCTGCTGCTGACCGCGTTTTTCCTGCATGCACTGCTCGCGCCGAGACGCATGCCGCGTCTGACGAGAGCCGCCTGAAACAGCCTCTTTGCGCCGCCATCCGTCCCCGCGCGCGAGACGTCCAACCCTCATTTGGCCGATCTAGCTTGAGATGGCGGCGCTCTTCTTTTAAACCTATGGCATCTGATTTGTTTCGGATTCGGGGTCTTCAAGGATAAAAGGAGAGCGGATGGCCGATGGCACGGCATTGACGTTTGCGGCACTGTGCCTGCCATTTCTTGGCGCCGTTCTTGCACCGTTTCTCGTCCGCGCATTCGGTCACAATGCCGCCTGGCTGCTGGCGCTTGCGCCGCTTCTGGCTTTCCTGCGCTTCGCAAGCCTTCTCCCCGAGATCGCTGCCGGCACCGTCATTCGCGGGGGCTATGCCTGGGCGCCGAGCCTCAATCTCGATTTCGCCTGGATGCTCGACGGCCTGTCGGTCACTTTCGCGTTGCTGATATCAGGCATCGGCACGCTGGTCGTGCTTTATGCCGGCGGCTACCTCAAGGGCCATCCCGATCTCGGCCGCTTCTTCTCCTTCATCTTCCTGTTCATGGGCGCGATGCTCGGTCTTGTCGTCTCCGACAATTTCCTGATGCTCTTCGTCTTCTGGGAACTGACGTCGATCACCTCCTTCCTGTTGATCGGCTTCGATCACCGCCGCGAGGCGTCGCGCCGTGCTGCCCTGCAGGCGCTGGTCATCACCGGCGGCGGCGGATTGCTGTTGCTGGCAGGCCTGTTGATGATCTGGAGCACCACGGGCGCGTCCGATCTCTCGGTGCTGTTGCAATCCGGCGATCTGCTCCGCACCAACCCCTATTACATGCCGATCCTGCTGCTCATCCTCGGCGGCGCCTTCACCAAGTCGGCGCAATATCCATTCCACGCCTGGCTGCCCAACGCCATGGAAGCGCCGACGCCTGTTTCGGCCTATCTGCATTCGGCGACCATGGTCAAAGCCGGCGTCTATCTCCTGATGCGCCTCAATCCCGCCATGGGTGGCACAACGCCCTGGGAAACCATCCTCCCGCTCTTCGGCGGTGTCACCCTTGTGGTCGGCGCGCTGCTCGCCGTTCGCAAGACCGATCTGAAGCTGAAGCTCGCCTACACCACGGTGTCCTCGCTCGGCCTTCTGGTGCTGCTCACCGGCTTCGGCTCCGATTACGCCATCGAGGCGGCGGTGCTTTATCTGGTGGCCCATGCGCTGTTCAAGGGCGCGCTGTTCATGGTCTCAGGGATCATCGACCACGAGACCGGTACCCGCGACGTCACCCGCCTCAGAGGGCTGAGAACGGCAATGCCGCTCACCTTCGCAATCGCGCTTGCCGCTGCCCTTTCGATGGGCGGCCTGCCGCCGTTCGCTGGCTTCCTCGCCAAGGAGGAGATCTACGCGGCCCTTGCCCATGGCGATCCGCGCTCGATCCTCTTCGCGGTTCTGGTGATTGCCGCCAACGTGCTGATGTTCGCCATCGCCTTCGCCGTCGCCCTGAAACCCTTCCTCGGAACCCCGGTCGAAACGCCCAGGCATCCGCACGAGGCCCCGCCGCTTCTCTGGCTCGGCCCCGCCGTGCTGGCCTTGCTCGGCCTTCTCGCGGCGCTGTTTTCGGCAACGACCCACCACTTCATCTCCTCGCCGATGGCTTCATCCGTCAGGGGAACAGCGACCACGATCGAGAGCTCGCTTGCGCCGCATATCGGGCTGCCGCTGCTCTTGTCGCTCTTCACCATCGCGCTTGGCATCGCCGTCTACTGGCAGCTCGATCGCGCCCGCGCGCTGATGGCCGCGCTGTTGCAGCGATTGGGGCCGGGGCCGGACCAGGGCTTCGACAACGCCATATCGGGCCTCGTATCCTTCTCCGTGCGCGTCACCCGCATCCTGCAGCCCGGCCGGCTGGAGATTTACGTCACCTGCACCTTCCTCGCGGTCGCCGCCATCCTCATTCTGCCGCTCTGGCTGTTCGGCGAGGGGCCGTCGCTGCCGGCATGGCCGGTGGGCGTGCAGATCCATGAATGGGGCGTCGTCCTGCTCGCAGTCATCGGGCTCGTCGCCGTGATCATCGCTCGCGACCGGCTGACGGCGATCGTCTCGCTCGGCATCCAGGGCTTTGCCGTGGCGCTGATCTTCCTGCTCTTCGGCGCGCCGGATCTCGCCTTCACCCAATTCATGGTCGAGACGCTATCGGTCGTCATCCTCGCGCTGGTCATGACGCGGCTTCGCCTATCGCACACCGATCCGCGCCCTGTCGGCCAGATGATCTTCGACGGCGCGGTGGCACTCGCCTGCGGCGTGGGCCTGACGCTGCTGTTGATGAAGGCGACCGAAGCGCCGTTCAGCGCTACGCTCAGCGATTTCTTCAACACCTATTCGAAAACCATCGCCCACGGCGCCAATGTCGTGAACGTCATCATCGTCGATTTCCGCGGCACCGACACGCTCGGCGAGATCGCCGTCGTCGCCATGACCGGCCTTGCCATCCTGGCGCTGATCCGTGTCCGGGCAGGGGCTGAGCGCAAGCTTGCCGCAAACGACCCCGATGCGCCCGATGATCTCGGAGTGGAGCGCCCATGAACACGTTGATCTCCCGCACCATCGCCCCCGTGCTGACAGCGCTGATGCTGCTCTTCTCCGTCTTCGTGCTGCTGCGCGGCCATAACGAACCCGGCGGCGGCTTCATCGGCGGGCTGATCGCGGCATCCGCCTTGGCGATCTTCGGCATCATCAGGGGCACCGGCGCCGTGCGCCGCGCCATCGTCTTCCATCCGCTGTCGATAGCGGGCGCAGGCCTATTGATGTCCTCCGTGGCCGGCCTCATCTCGATCCTGTTCGCCGTGCCCTTCATGACCGGCCTCTGGATCTATCCCAAGCTTGCAGGCGTCGAGGTGCCGCTGTCATCGGTCATGTTGTTCGATATCGGCGTCTATCTCGTCGTGGTCGGTGCGGTCACCTCGATCGCGCTGTCGCTGGAAGAGCGGGAGGTCGAATGATGGAGCCGCTCTTCGCCATCCTCGTCGGCCTGTTCTTCACCGCCGCCGTCTATCTGATGCTGTCGAAATTCTCGATCCGCATCATGCTGGGCATCGCCATCCTCGGCAACGCCGTCAATCTCCTGCTCTTCACATCAGGCCGCCTGACCCGCGAAGTGCCGCCGATCATCCCCGAAGGCCTCGACGCGCTGCCTTCGGGCGCCGCGAACCCGCTGCCGCAGGCGCTGATCCTGACGGCGATCGTCATCTCCTTTTCGCTGCTGGCTTTCCTGTTGGTGCTGACCTACCGCGCCTATCAGGACATCGGCACTGACAACACCGACGAGATGCGGGTCGCCGAGCCAGATGAACCGACGTTGCCGCCGGTGGGGTATTGATGATGGTGGGTGTTGTGCCGCGGGTTACCCCCCTCTGCCCT
>UBJO01000148.1 GCA_900465665.1 Hyphomicrobiales bacterium | reverse complement strand
GGTTGGGGAAGTCCATGGGGAGAGGTTTCGCCGCCTTCAGAACCAACGGCAAGGTTACCTAGAAATATGTTGGAGCAAAAAATCCGGGCGGCGCGGCAGGTGGATCGACCAATTTGCTTTTGAAGCAAGCAGCATGTGCAAACCAAGCCTGCCAGTTGCCATCCGCGGTTTCGGCGGTCAGGCGGAGCGGGTTAGGAGAGGCGGGCTCGATGTCCATGCCGCAAAGGCAACAGGGACCCCATTCGACCTGTGGTTCGTTTCTCGACATTCGGCTTCCCTATCAGCTCGGCAGGACGAGCGCTGCGTTTGCAGGTTTTCTGATTGCGACTTAAAGTTTTATAACATGCTCCCTACATGATCGGAATATCGCGGCGCGTTTTTGGCGCAATCGGGGGAAGTGGACTTGCTTGTTGGCCTCACCGTGTCGCCGAGGGCATGGGCGAAGGGCTGCCTGACGGACGGCTCACGGGCCTTTTCTCGTTGCTTTGTCGAGTGCTTTCGAAAGCCAGAGGTCGTGTCTCTCAGGATAGCAGCCGTAGGGAGCGAAGTAGCAATGCCTCTCGTACGTGTAGCGGCTTGGATCCATGCCCTCGATCGAGAGCCCCAAAAACGAGTAGCCTCCGGCGATCACCGCAAACAGGCAGAGCAAAATGGCCGCAAACTTAAAGTGACGTTTTGTTACCAATGGCACTCCCTCGACGCGAAAGCTTACATCTTCGGGACTGCTGGTTCGTCAATAAAATGGCTCAAATTGCCAGGACCTGAGCCCTGAATAAAACGGAATAGTCTGCTGTTAGTCGGCTGTGGTCATGCACGTCTTCTCACGCTGGGTTGTGCTTTGCGATGCAATTACCAAATAGCTTTAAGCCAGGGAGGAATGCGGCGTGCTGCTGTTAAGATACATTTCGCTAGTTGCTGGAGCCTACTTTCTGGTGGTGCTTTTGAGCGTGGTGGTTTTTGGCGAGCCACGTTGGGGAGCTTGTTTTATCCTCCTGGTGTTCGCCGAGTTCTCCCGTCTTGTCACTGTCTGGTTCAACTTCGGTCTGCGGGGAAAATAGTGCCGATCTCGATGGCAGATGTAATGCAGGCGTATTGCCGTCCGAAGGACCGAATAGCGCTGGCTCACCCCGCCTATTCCCGCATGGCTGGGTTGAAATCCCGGCGGTTGTGGTTCCCACCGCGCGCGCCCATATGTGAGCAGTCAATCATATGCTAGAGAAAGAAAGACAATGTCCTTCCGTCAGTCCATTCGTGATGGCTTGCTTGGCCGCGCCTTTGCGATGATCGGTGCCGCGAATGCAGCCAGCGCCGCCGTCCAGTCCGGCCGCCGCCCACGCGAGCGCGATCTCAACAAGCTTGGGATCGATCCGAGCCTGTTCGGCCGCATCAATCACTAAGCCTGCAAGATAGAAGCGGCCGTTGGTCGCTTGAAACGAACCAGCCCGCAACCTCTCGGTCGCGGGCTTTATTTTTGTCTGAGATTGGGGCTGCGACGTGAGCCGCAGCCGGATCAGCGTCAGGCCTGAACCTGCTGTTCCTTCTGCGCATGCGTCTCGCCATGCGCCTGCTCTTCGGCCTGTTCCTTCCTGTTGTAGCGGATGGAGGACCAGAGCGAGATGCCGATCAGGGTCGCGCCGCCCAGCCCGGTGATGACTTCGGGGATGTGATACAGCGTCTGCACATACATGATCACCGAGAGGATCAGGATGGCGTAGAAGGCGCCGTGCTCGAGATAGCGGTATTCGGCAAGCGTTCCCTTTTCCACCAGCATGATCGTCATGGAGCGCACATACATGGCGCCGATGCCGAGACCGATGGCGATGACGAAGAGGTTCTGCGTCAGCGCGAAGGCGCCGATGACGCCGTCGAAGGAGAAGCTGGCATCCAGCAC
Source organism: Hyphomicrobiales bacterium (assembly GCA_900465665.1). Lineage (GTDB taxonomy): Bacteria > Pseudomonadota > Alphaproteobacteria > Rhizobiales > Rhizobiaceae > Rhizobium. Next base: position 4,907 of record UBJO01000148.1, on the reverse strand, counting down.
CTCGAGATAGATGAAGGCGCCGAGGCCACCCTTGGCGGCGGCGCTCATCGTCTTTTGCGAGGCATCCAGCAGGCCGCCCACCACCTCGACCGCGAGAAAGGTCAGAAGACCATAGATGGCGCTATGGACGAAGGTGCTCGCTTCCGCTTCCGGCAGGAAGGAGGAGAAGACCAGGATGAGGGCCAGCACGAAGGCGATCTCGATGCCCTTGATGGTGGCCGAGCGGGCCATCATGCGTTCGAGGCCGGCAATCCAGTGCACCTCCTTCTCATGGTTGAAGAAGTAGTTGAGGCCGACCATCATCAGGAAGGTGCCGCCGAAGGCTGCGATCGGCAGATGCGCGTCGTTCATGATGCGGGCATATTCGGCAGGCTCGCGGGCGGCGAGAACCAGGGCTTCCCATGGGCCGATCTGCGCCGCGATGGCGACGATCGCCAGCGGGAAGACGATGCGCATGCCGAAGACGGCGATGACGATGCCCCAGGTCAGAAAGCGATGCTGCCATTCCGGCGTCATCTCCTTCAGCTTGTTGGCGTTGACGATGGCGTTGTCGAAAGAGAGCGAGATTTCGAGTACGGCAAGCACCGTACAAATGAAGAAGACGGTCGCCATGCCGCCTATGGTGCCGGTTGTCTGCCATCCAAGGGCTGCGCCGAGCGCCAGGCCGACGGCCGTGACGATGAAGGACCAGGTGAAGTAGCTGAGTGTCGATTTCGTCTTGGCGGGGGTGCTCATGAGCGAACCTCCCCACGGATCGCGGTGTTCAAGGGCGTGGATACGCGAAGAGAATGCGACATACCACAACGGGCATGCGCGTAAGGCATGGTGTGCTTTTTCATCGAATGAAAATCCGCCGGCTTATTTGCAGGCGGTACCGACATCGCGAGAGCGCCGTAAAAACTCTCGCCAGAGGGGCCCGGCACCAGGTTGCCCGTCGGCCGATGTCTGAGGCCGAGGGATGTTCACAGAGATAGTCAAGTTCGCGGCTCAGTCAAGATCGGGCTGGCGCGCGCGATCGCTTTTCTCGGGAACCATCCGGGCCTCCGGTCGTTAGCTCCTCAGTTGCCCGACAGATGTGTCGCCGATGGGCCGCCGACTTCGGTCGCGGCGCGCTCGGTGCGCGGTCGGGAAACGGAGCCAGTGTAACGAGAAGGGAGAGGACGACCATGCCGACCCACAGCCACGTTCCAGACACCCATATTCCCGACAAGCGCACGCAAGCGCCAGACCGCATGAAGCGGGCAAAGCCGAACCGGATGAAGACAGCCCAGGTGATGCCGCCGCACCAAGTAGATTTGACGCTGACGCCGGGCGTTCACCACGACATCCACGTGCCCGCGCATGTGACGGGTGGAGATTTGTCGCGCGAGGGGCCGATCACGAGTGACGACAAGGGCTCCGACAAGAACTGAATTCCAGCCGATAGCGAGAGAGATATATGACCGCAAATACCGTGCCCGTCGACCTGACCATGAAGCATGAGAGTGAGTGGCGGGCGATTGCCGTCCCTGCCACGGCGACTGTGCGTGTTGGTGTGAGGGCGGGAGAGACAAAGCGGGGCGGTGGTGAGGGGCGATCTGCGGGTTGAAGGTGATCTTGCCGGGGAGTGTCCGTCACAAGATCGCTTATCACGGGGGCGATACCCCACCCGCCAACGTCATCCTCGGGCTCGTCCCGAGGATCTGCCGAGGGTTGGTCTGGGCTGGACGTGCGTGGATTTTAACGCCGGTGGGCGGTCCATGACCGTTGCACTCGCGGAGGCGTGCTTAGATCCTCGGGACGAGCCCGAGGATGACGTCGCCGGGTGTGGTTTTCCCGATGGCACAGCCGCACGAGAGGCTGTCGTAATCGCCAGTAAAGCTTGTTTCGTCGTTATTGATTCCGCCGGTGCCACACGCTCCGCCGTCATCCTCGGGCTCGTCCCGAGGATCTGCCGAGGGTTGGGCTGGACGGTACGTACATGGATTTTAACGCCGGTGGGTAGTCCATGACCGTTGCACCCGCGGAGGCGTGCTTAGATCCTCGGGACGAGCCCGAGGATGACGTCGCTGGGTGTGGTTGGCGTCGTGGCATACTGGCACGAAAGGCTGGCCACCACCCTCAAAACCCGATTGTTTCCTCAAACGCGTCCCAGGAACGGGTGAGTTCGTAGCGGCCGATGCCGGGGAGGGCGAAGTGGCCGAAGTAGGGGCTGAGCTGGAATTCGGCGAAGGTCTCGCTGAGCTTGCCGACGGCGCCGACATAGATCGCCGACGCCAGGCCCGTGCGGTTGGCGCCGTGTTCGCAGTGGATGAGGAGCGGCTTGGGCGCATCCGCCATCAGCTTGGCGAGGCGCTCGGCCTCGGGGATCGGCAATAGCTTCGACGAGGACATCGGGAAATCGATGAGGGTGATGCCGGCCTTCTGAGCGGCTGCCGCCTCATTGCGGTACCAGTCGGTGCGCTCCTCGTCGCGCAGGTTCACGATCGTCTTGATGCCGTAGGTATCGGCATAGGTGGCGATGTCGGAGCCGCTCGGTTGGGCGGAGCGGTAGAGCTCGCCGGGGATGACTTCGTGGAAATTTCCGGTGAGCTGGCCGATGCCGGCATGGCCAAGGACTAGGAGCACAGCGCCTAGCGCGAGGCCTGCGGGCCACTTCAGAAATCTCATATATCGTCGCGTCATGCGTTTACTTCTTCTCAGCAGCCATCGTGGCCTTTCCATCGTCGCTGTCGCAGCGATCGTGCCTCACATGGGGAGCGGAGGGAGGCCATGCCAGCGATTTCGGCGACCGGCGCCTTCAATCAAACGTGAGCGGAGGGCTGTAGCGGGCAAATGGCGCGATGATGTGGCGGCCGGGGGAAGTTAATCTAGCCAGGCGAAACTTGCCGGGGGCAAATGGCGCTTGCCAACCTTTCGGAAAGGATTGCGCGGCGATAATCGGCCATCACGGGAATCGGGACGCCATGGCTAAGACAGCGACACGCCGCAAGACATCGACACGCTCGCGGGCGGGAGCGAGAAAGAGCGGAGGCGGCAGCCCGCTTCCCTGGGTGGTCGTGGGTGCGCTCGCCTTTGGCGGCATCGCCGTCTACGACAACTGGAAGAGCGTGAAGCCGATGCTCGCCTCGCATGCGCCATCGGCCTCGCGGCCGGTCAGCGTGGCGAAGAACACACGCGAGCGCGATGCGGTGCCGAGGCAGACGGCGTCGATCGCGCCGGTCTCCAAGATCATTCCGCCGGCGGCCGTGCCGATCCCCTCGTCCAAGGGGCCGGCTTCCGAACGGGCGGAGCCGGTTTCGATTTCGCCAGCGTCCATTTCACCGGCGCAGACGCAATCCGCCAAGGCTGCCTTCGGCTATTGCGGGCAGGGCGAGCATATCAACTGCGTCGCCGACGGCAGCACCTTCTGGTACAAGGGCGAGAAGATCGTCATCGCCGATATCGTCAGCCCAGGCATCGACAATGCGCGCTGCGACGGCGAGCGCAAGGCGGGCTTTGCGGCCAAGCTCCGGCTGCTCAACCTTTTGAATGCCGGGTCGTTCTCGATGAACGCCGCCGGTCAGCCCGACAAGGGGGCAGCACCCCGGGTCATCTCGCGCGACGGTCGCTCGATCGGCGCGCAGCTGGTGGACGAAGGCTTGGCACGCAAGCCCGGCAAGGGCGCCTGGTGCGCCTGAGCATCGTTTAAACCTACTTCTGCTTCGGCGCCTTGCCGTTGGTCTTGAAGACGGCGGAGAAGGCCGTGTCGGTGCTCTTGGCGCTGCATTCGATGGCGACCGGCTTGCCGTCATAGGGGTTGCCGAGCGTGCAGCTTCCCGAGACCTTGACCTGCCCGGTCATCTTCTGGCCGGCGCCTGTCACCACCATATCGAGCGGCAACGTGACATTGCCTGCCGATGCTGGCTTGATCTTGGTGCCGTCCCCCTGGAAGCCGAGCATCTTGCCTTCGGCGGAGAAGATGAAGGTGACCTGACCGTTGACCAGCGTGACGCTGGCGATCTCGTTCTGGCAGGGCTTGGAGACATCGACCTTGCCGACGACGAGCTTGCTGCAACGTCCAGCCAGCGTCAGCGCGCCAGGTGCGCCGGGAAAGTTCTGCTGTGCCGTGCCCGCTGCCTGCGCGATCGATGCCGACAGAAGTGCGCCGGCGGTCAGGATTACCAGTTTCATTTCAATACCTCGTCATGCCTAAAGCTTGTCGCCATGGCACCGAGGCCATGACATTCTACTGTGTTCGAAATTGGTCAGCACGCTAGACTTTCAATGTCTTGGCACACAACTTCGCAGTCCAAGAAAAGCCACCAGAAATGGCTGCCGAAACCACTTTTACATATGCTCATCCGATAATAAGACCGTCGCGCCCCGTGTGGGGCGTTTTGAGGGGAAACATGAGAAACATCACGCTGTCGGCGGTCTCCGCCATCGCATTTCTGGCATTCGCAGGCGTCTCTCACGCGGAAGACCTGGTCTTCACGCTGAAGAACGGCACCAACTCGGTGCTCACCAATTTCTACACCTCGCCCGTTGGCGTCAACGAGTGGGAAGACGACGTCTTCGGCAAGCAGGTGCTGAACCCGGGCGAAAGCATGGACATCACCATCGGTGACGGCCGCGACGTCTGCAAATACGACATGAAATTCGAGTTCGAGGAAGGCTCCAACCTCGACACGACCACCGACACGCAGAACCTCTGCGAAATGGGCTCCTATACGATCCACGAATAAGCGTTCGCGCGGTTCGCTCCGACTTGAAGAGGTCCGGCCTATCCGCCGGGCCTCTTTTCGTTTCAGTGCCTGGCTTGCGCGATGCCCGACAGCAAAACGCCCCGGAGACCGGGGCGGTGGTTGCTGCTGCCTGTCAGGCCGACATGCTTAGCGGCAGACGCGGATGCTTTCCATGTGATAGCCGCCGTCATAGGCGTTCTG
>UBJO01000044.1 GCA_900465665.1 Hyphomicrobiales bacterium | reverse complement strand
CCCACATGGTGGCCCATTGGAGGAGGCCATGCGGCACCTGAAACCCTAGTCATCTCGTTTGCCAACGCCACAGGCCTACCGCATGAAATGGGCGACTTGGAGAGGACGTCTCTTTCGACGTCTTCTCCAACGCCATTTCGATTTCGGGATGGTCGAGCGGTGGTTCTCGGGTCATACGAAGGCGCTCTATCGCTTCTGTTTTCATCTGAGCTTACCATTGCTCATAACGCGCCAAACTTGATCTTGGCGGCCTCTGGCTTTAGAGAGGCCCTAGATAAACATATGGACTGACAGACTTTGACCACACGCTACCTATGGACGCTAGACCGTTTTGGTCAGCAGTCCCGTAACGGCCTCGCGACTGAAAATGAGCTTCTAGATATACTCAATGGGCAAGCTCTGCCATCTGTGATGCCCGCCGATTGGCTCCTGGCGACGATGCAAATCGACATGGAAGGCAGCGGTCTTTCGATCCACGAGTCTAGCCATAATCCTGAGGATAGTTGGAAGCTTGAACTGAAAATAGCGCGTTGAAGCCAAGGACAGTGCAAAAAGCAGGAGCATGACAGTGGGTGAATTCACAGTCGACGATGCGACGAAGCGGATCTACGAATCCCTTCAGGCCGACAATGTCGATATCGATAAGCGCATTGCAGATCTCAAGGCGGCTCTGGCGCGTGAGGGTTTGAAGGAGGCCGTATTCGACCCCGTCAAGCTTGTGCAGGGAAATCGCGAGGGCAGAAAGCGAATGAAGGCATATTTCCGCCAGCGTGGGGTGACGGTTAAGTTTCCTAACTGATGCTCGGCCAGCAGCAAGGGTCCGAATTGGGTTCGGCCGTGCTGATCATTTCCCGTGACTTTGCCAGATTGTAAGCGGCGAGAAGAGCGCCTTCTCGCAAGCAGTTACCCGTCTGACTTACCTGGTTACCTCGGGGCTTAACAGCCGGGGAATTCGACCAAATGAGCCTGAGCGTGGGAATGCAGATTGAGGGGCCTGCCCACGCCTCTTTCTACGACCTTTGCGAAGTTCAATGTCTCTCGGTTATAGAAGGCTCGGTACCCTCGGCTTCCATTTTCAAACGCGCATCACGCAGACGAGCGGTCTTGGCATGACGCACTGCGCGTTCCCGCTCGACGATTGAACGAGCGATACTGTCGGTATCAGCGGCAAGTTTGCGTCGGCCTTCTTGCGTTATCGATTGCCTGACTAATCCCATTGAATTTCTCCGGTCGGCTTTCAAACGGTCCCAGCGCCCGGACCAGTTGGTCAAGCAGCGCTTCGCTTGCGTTGATTTGAACGAGGTCGACGCTGGCAGTGATCGCTCGCCGGCCTTTCTCGGAATCGATGGCACAGTGGTTCAAAGCGCACCATTCGCGAACGGCGTCAGTAACGGTTTCGATCTGGTCGTCGGTTAGTGATATGAGGGATATCAACATGGGCGGTACTCCTCCGATCGTTCGGCAAGAGCAAGTAGAAACTCCCGATCGACGTCCACCATTTCAACTCGACGCCGACAAAAGGTAGTGTACTCTCATTTCGAGAGATTGAACTTTTAACAACCTCTGCACGGTATGGCACACAAGTCCTTCGAGCTGAGAATTGACAATGGTCCCCTGTGGTGCTGACTGAATGATGTGATGTGCACGCCTGGTTTTAGGGCCGAAACGTATCACCCAGTCAGCCCCAGCACTATCACGCACGCATATGAACAGGGCAATATGTCGACCGCGACCGTACGGTATCAGACAATCTGGTTGCGGTTGAGCAGCGTTTCCGAACATAATTTCGAAAGTGTCGATTACATCACGCTGACGGCAAAACGCTTGTCGGAATAATTTGCGAAAGCGACCCCTGGATACTGAATGGAGTGAGATCGATCTCTCATGGCGCGCTTGCAACTCATCAAGCCGCGGTAACTATTGTCATCGCTGACTCCCGCTGCTCCTGTGCTGTAACTTAGCTTCACACAAAATGCCCATGCCAGACGTTCGATATGTTGGAGTGGCGGAACTCCTTGCCATGACGGGTGTTAGTGGTGTAGTCGGGCGTAAGCGTAATTGGAGCGCGGTGCTCTCCCTACCCTCGGAAAACCGAGGTCGCTTCCAGCCTTCGCGCTGTGACGCGGGGTTCGAATCCCTGCCCCGACTACCAAATTTCGGCCGCGGGACGAGTACGGCTGTGTAATAACCTTTGGCCTTTCGTTGCGTTTGAGCCCAGGAGCCACGCTTGGCTGGCGACTTTCGAGAAGTCAGACATGAAACAGCTGTTTGCGAGTTTACCCGTTCAAAATGCTGAATGGTTTGGCGAGGGGCATCCAGCAACGTGCCGCAGAGAGCGACGCTGACGCAGTTACTTGTGGTCGGTAAAGCCGCGTTGTGCTAGCTCGTTAATTGCCCTGAGAAGGTCATCCTGTACAGCTCGCGGTTCTTGTTTGGAGCTCTGGCCCTTGGTAGCGTCGTTTGAAAGCTCGACGTCGCCATGGTCCCAAGTTTGGACAAGGTTCGATGGAGGGTTTACGCCTGGAAGTAAGGGAGGCGGTGCGTTCGAAACCGGCTCTCTAGCGCCGGCTGCTACGTCCTTCATTTCGATTTCGCCGTCGATCCATCGTTCAATCAGCTCCCTGAAACGCGAATTTCCGTCGATAGGCACCCCAAGATCTCGATACTTCGATGCCGTCTTTCGAAATATCAGGCGTCGCCGCTCTCTTTGAGATAGCTTCGCCAGATCGTCGAGTGAGTGGGCCATCATGCAAACCTGAGCATATTGCGGACGGGAAGAGAATTGGCTCGTAGGCTTCACAACGCACAAGCCTGGTCAGCCATGTTAAAAGGAGCCAAAAAGCAGTCGCCTTCGATCCCGCGATGATGTGATCACCCCCTCAAGATTTCCCTAAAGCAAGAGGGCGGATAGGCGACCAACCACCGATTAGCTCACCGATTGTTGTCCGTGGCTCGAGGCCTTTTCTTGGCCCGGCCAGCCTATTTAACGCCGGTGCCCAGAGGACCATAGTGGGCGCCCATATCACGATCGGTCGCGACGGCGATAAGTCGACCGGCCATCTCGATGAACCTTCCGGGATCAGCGAGTTTGCCGGTGAGTGGGCGATCGCGGAACGCCTTCGGCAGACCCTCTCTGCCGTAACCACTGTCAGATCGTTTGGATAAGCGCTTTACGGCTCTTCGGATTTTGCCGGGCCAATCGCAAACACAGTTCTTGGCATAGACCTGGTCAAACCCACCGAGGCTGACGCGATGGGTTGCTAGGCCTTAACGGGCCTCGGATGCTAGCGTTCCGTCGAGATTAACGTCTTGGCCGCCCTGTGTTGATCTTGATGCACGCCGAGCTGCACTCATGTCCTCCATCATTTTCTCAGCGAAAATGACAGCTTGTTCGTCATTGACGGCACTATCCACGGACATGCGCACGGTAATGAGCTCGTTGCCCTCCCCATGATACTCTACCGTAATCGTACCCTCGGTCGTTCTCGCTACATTCAGGCCCAAAAGGCGCATCTGAAACGTTCCTCATATTGTCGACGCGACAGACATCTCGCTGGCGCATATGAAAGCTCTCGATGATCATATGGTTCCATTCTAAGCGAGTCGGCTTGCGACTGGTGCGTTCAAGCTCAGCTTGTGAGAGTTGGTTGCGTGCGATAGCGAAATCGATATGCAAACGCCATTGGTTCTGCCTTTCCGGGCGTCCAACCTCGCAGAGCGAGTTTGATGGCGCAACGCTCTCCGCTTTTGGTTGGCCGGCCTTCCGATGACTGAAGCAATCGTGCCTCTCGCGATTTCGCCGAGGGAGCCCGCGGCGCAAAATTCCATTCCAACGTCTTTTCCCGTAATCTGATACCAAGCCTGGATCGTAGGAATGCACAAGTGACGCCGCTTTGCGTTCGAAACACCTTCACTCTGGCGGTGCAGTCGAATGGATGGCAAGTGATGGATTTTGACCCATGGGTTGCGAAGCAGGTTCACATCTAAGATCCCTGCCACAAGGCTACCGCGCCGTTGTCATAGGTGCGAGCGGAGGGATCGGGCGTGCGCTTTGTGATCGTTTAAGAAGCGATGAACAGCTTGGCGAGCTGGTTGAGGTTGCGCGCGGGTCTGACGGGTTCGATCTGCTATCGGAGGTGAACATCGCCGATCGCGCGGGTCGCATCTCGAACGGCCCTATCCATTTGCTGATATGCGCGACGGGCGTGCTTACGACGCACGGTCAGTCACCGGAGAAATCTCTTCGTCAAATCGATCCCGAGATCATGCTTTCGCAGTTTCGCGTCAATGCGATCGGCCCAGCGTTGGTGGCAAAGCATTTTCTGCCGCAGCTGGATCGCAGGTCTCGGACGGCGGCGGTGTTTCTGTCCGCACGCGTTGGCTCCATTACAGATAACAAAAAGGGCGGCTGGATCTCGTATCGCGCGTCCAAGGCGGCGCTCAATCAGATTGTTCGAACCGCCTCCATCGAGTTGGCGCGAACGCATCCAAATGCCGTCGTCACGGCTATGCATCCGGGAACGGTCCGAACGCCCCTCTCTGCTCCCTACTCAAAGGGTCATCCGACGGTCAGTCCCGAAGAAGCGGCCACCTCAATCCTTCGCGCGCTGGACAGACAGACTGAGACGGGCAAGTTCATCGCATACGATGGCAGCCCGATTGAATGGTAGTGCGGTTGCCAAAAGCAAGAGCAAGCTACCTGACAGTTCAGAGCGGTGGAGCCCGCCTTAACGCGATTGAAACATAATCGGAGCCTCGGACCTCTTGGCCACTGGCTGCCCGCCATATTAAGCTTTTTCTAGAGTGTGACCCAGGTCGGGTAAGGCGGCGTCGTTGTGGAAGAGGATCCAGGACGCACACGATCTGGCGTTGCAGCGACGAATGCTCGACAGATATCTCGTCGGGGGACAGGCGTTCAGCACTGCCACAATATCGGTAGTCCAGAAGCAGGAAACCGGCGCAACGCTTGTTTCCATCTCGGTGATGGGAGCGACGGTAGCCATGTGCGCCAACAATCAAATCGAGGCGGTTCTGCCGCCGCCAGGCCGCCATTGATGACGATCGCGAGGCGGACGGCGGCCTTTGCTTAAAAAGAGCTCGGTGTCGAAGCTAGGAATATGGTTCGGAGCCTCACGCGGCGGCGTCGTTTGAGAACGAGACTAACCTTTGCCTCGAAACCTATGAACACTCCCTCCCATCACGCAATCGCTTTGTGAGCAGTTGCGCCATCGGTGGTCTAGCTAGCTCACCGGCGCGGGTTTCACAGATTAGTGACGGCTGCACAAAGGGGGAAAGTCTTCATCCGCGCGATCGGGGTAGAGGGTCCGTCTCATCTTGCGGATCGCGTCGGCTTCCCGACGGTGCCTAGCGAGCATGATTTTCGTCACCTCTGTGAAAGGTGCGCCCTCGGTTTCCGCGACACGAACGATGCCGCCATGGCTGAGGAAGTCACAAAAGGCCTCGACCGCCCGAAGTCGTGTCGTCAAGGCAACATAGTCATCTTCAAGTCTGCTCTGCATAGCTGCCTCCTTGAAGAAACTCATGCCCGAAAAAAACAGTATAGCAAAGGATCCGCAGTGATGGCAATGCGAACGCCAATTTCGATGTTTGTGGCGGCAAGTTTACTGGCAGCTCCAAAAGTGCCAACCAGAGCGAAGGCAAGCCTAACTTGAGAGCGTCGTTGGTTCGAGGAACGCGAGCTCATATTCAGCTGCGGCCGCGTCGTGAGTTTCTCGGCTGCTTGGATTTTGCGCTTTTCCAAAACCTGTTGGGCGGAGCTCAAAGTCCCTGGGCGATTTCGCGCGGGCACTATATGCGGCGTGCGTTGCACGGCAGCTTTTGGAAGGCATCGACGACAATTACGATGCTTGAGCACAGCATTAGTCGCGCAGCTCCTGGCAAACCGCGGGCCATGTAAGACGCAAGCTCAGGCTCAGACAGTAAGCACCGTGGCCGCCTTGGGCGACCAAGGGCAACGAGCACGGGGGCCACATCCGGTGTTCAGCCGCGAAAGCAGCCAGACGTCCTAATAGCCACAAGCCCTCCGAAGCTGAATACAAAGGCGAAATATGCGCAACCTCCTCCTTCGTCCAACGTTACAGCTAGAGGCGCGCCACGGGGCTCGCCCATCTGTCTAGGAGGATGTGATGAAAACTATCAACGAATGGCTTGACGACAATCTCGGACGCGAGCTCAATCCCAGCGACAGCGCGGCCGTTGAACAACAAGCCGAGTTTCTGCGAGCGGAAGCGGAAGCCGCAGGCTACTCTTTTGATGAACTGAACACTGCCTGTGGCGGCGATATAGCGGAGTATATCAGGAATCGAAACGACGCTCCTGGCGATAAAATGGCGGGTGACTTGTCCCCGATCTTAACCCCTGGTTTCAATCAACAGTAAACGGCTGAGTAAAAGAGCAGCGGACGTGGGTGTCCTGTATTGGTTTGGTCTCAGACCAGCGCCGAGTGCCACGCCGTTCAATCGGCCTCACGACTAGCGTGTCAGGCCAATTAGAGTGTCGGTTTATGCCACCGCGTGTTCTGACGTATGTGTGTGGCCGGCCGAAGATCCGTGTGCAATAGAGCCGCCGCCCCCATGCATCATTTCCGGTCTCTCCTCCGGGAAATGGTGCTCTTTTTCAATGTGTCCAAAGCCTTCAGGTCGAAGGCTCGCGTTCCACTCGAACGCACTTCGTGAAGCAGTGTGGCATTCTAGCACTCGACTCTACATCGAAAGCGCAGTTGTGTGGGATTGAATGGGGAGATGCTAATGTATTACGAGTGGAACGAGTTACGGTTTCGTCGCCAGTATATAATCAAATTCGTTTCGGCATGGGCCATTGCGATAACGGTTGCTTTCCTGCCGGTTTGGTGGCTCGTTCAAGAAGCTACGTTCCCCTGACGCCAGGGATCTTTCATCTGCTGCCTTGGCTTCGGATAGGTTCTTGCGGCATAGAATAGACGCTTGAATTGCTTGATCGATCGGGCGGCGGCAGGCAACCGTTTGCACGATGACAATAGCGGAAGAACCGCAGGGCCCGGACGGATAGGCCCCAGCCCGCGGGTTTCAGTATCCCGCGCGGATAAGTTCAAGCAAGCCTATCTTGAGGGACCCGGCTCAAAGGGCTCATGGATCGCCGATTAAGGACAGATGTCGATACGATCGAGCCCGCTCGGTCGCCCCGAACGGGCAAGAATTCGATTGAGCTCGTGATGGGTCCTTAGGAACCCACGTTACGATCGGAGCGACGTTTCACAACTAACGGAACTTCCTCGATATTTGCCAGCAAATGACGCCTAATCAAGAACCGACGGACGCCTTCACGGATCGCAGGCAGGGGGACAATACCTTGCGCGGCCATACGGCAGGCCTTGTCGAGCAGGTTATATCTTGTATCTCTCGCCTCTTCCGGGAGTTCCTCCAAGAAATCGAAGACGTCCTCAAGACTGGCCAGTTCTTGAATATAGTGGCGTTTTTTCATAAACAGTGGTGCGTCAAACAGTGTGTTTGCCATCGTCATCTCCTTTCTTAGACGCGTTTGACGGCGCACGATCTGGGAAGTGAAATTAGTATTTCAACCCCCTCCTTTTTAGCGCAATTTGCAGGCCCGGAAAAGCAAAAGGCGCCGGCGCGCGACAACAATTTTGTCGAACGCGCTTTCAGGGCGCGGTGTGGCCAAAGACAGTGGTCATCAAGCCCTCAGCGCGCCGCAGCGTAAGTCTTTGGTCGCAACCGGGAGTAGGACTTCGGTCCGAGCGGGGGAACGGTCCCACGCCGAATGCATTTCCTCTCGAGTAAACAAAAAGGAACCAAGATGAGCGTAGATCTCTGGGACAAACCTATTGAACTCATGATGGATGATGCCGATCACTTCCGCTGTGTTGGGAGCAACAGGGAAGCTGTCGCGTTTTTGATGACGTCCTGGCCGACGAAAGGTGGAAAATCGTTTTCCGTGGCCCGGCGAGCCTGTCTACAAGCGCTTGACGGAAAGATGGCCACCGCGAAGGCGAAACTTGCTTTTGTGCATGCGGCAAGGGAAGCGGGCATCTTGAGAGGTTGACTTCCTACCACCTGCTCGGCCGAACTTGTAGATCGAAAATGACTGTATGACGATGAGAGATCGCGGACTGAGGTGAACGCACTAGTATTTCTGGGGCGCTTTCAGATATGCATGCGAGAGCAAACCGCATCTCACGTTCTCCTCAGCGCTGCACAGAGAAAAACAAGATGCATTTTGTACGTTAGCGTACGGAAAAGTTTCTTTTCGCGCAGCGCGCTATATCCACTCATCATGCTGTTATATCGCAACCGCTTGCTGAGCGTTCTATCGTCGGATGTGAGACGGTCGCTGCAGCCTTTTTTGAGGCGACGATCATTTCATCGCGGCGAAAAGATCGAGCAACCTCCTCACATGATCCATAGCGCGCTTTTCGTTGAAGAGGGCGTGATTTCCGTTATTTTCCCCTTGTCGCCTGCCGTCAACGTCGAGGTCGGTATGATAGGGCGAGAAGGAATGACTGGCATCAGTCTCCTCACCGACGCCTCGCCAGCGCGTTTCGTTGCTGAGGCGCGCACCGACGGTTGGGCACTCGAGATTCTGCCGGATGCGCTAAAGGCGCTGGTGCGACAAGACGAAGAGTTGGCGTTTAGGCTTGCACGGTATGACGCATGGCGCAACGTCCAGTCCGCCATGATCGCCGCGAGCGGGCGCGCCGGTAACATCGAGCAGAATCTCGCGCGCGAGCTGCTCATGCTGCATGACCGGATCGATGGGGATAAGATCGTGGCGACACACGACGAGCTTGGTAGCTATATCAACGTCAGGCGCGCGAGCGTGACCGAATGGCTGCATGTCTTCGAAGGTGAGCATTGGATCCGGTCTAAGCGTGGGTATGTCGAAATTGTGGATCGCCCTGGCCTTGAAGCGGCTGCCGGAGACTTCTATGGCGCCGCCGAAAACGCGTGGTTCGATATGCTGGCAAAACTGCCACCTGATGCCATGGCGGCACAGTGATAGTCGCTTATGAAACCTCATGTGAGTTTCCAATGATTGTGCGGTCGACGTAATCGACGTGTCGCTCAAAAGTCGAGACAGGGCGACGGGCTTTGTTTCCGCTAAAGCCGTCTTCTTTAGCTGGCGACGGAACATGTCGCCCTATGGCGAGTTACTGTCCCGCCGAGCAGGTTTTCCATGCTTCCTCGGCGTGTGGAGGGCCAAAAGTCCCTCAACGCTTGTCGGCTCTCCACATCCCTTTCGCAACAACTCGTCGTCGATACCCGTTGCGCAGCGATGGACAGCAATCGTCTCTGATTAATTGGTGAACCGCCCGTCCGCTAAGGACTTGAGAGGACCAAGCATGATGGTCCGTGGTCCAAGTCTTAGCCTCGCGCTATTGCTTCACAGCCTGACGAGCGACGAGTTCAAGTCGCCGCGGTCAGGCGTTAATTGAGAGACGGTCACCTTGGCGAAGGAAGCCGGACTTGCTGAAGTCGGCGATCGATCACGGGCGCTCATGTGGCGCCTCACGAAAGCTGGGCTCGCGCACAGATAGCCAACTCCTACCGGTTCGAAATTCAAGACCACGGGAATACCACTTTCAAGGTGCGGCGCATTTTCGCAATACATTGATGCGACGGCCACTACGAGGCACGCGTCAACTGGATTTCTCACCAACATTGCACGTCTCGGTCGCCTGAGGGGCGGCTATCCACATGTTGCGTATTAGCCGCAGGGGATGAGAAATCTCGTGTCGAGAACAAAGACTGGTTTACCGCAACTTTAACGGTGCTACCAAAGGGTTGATAGGCGAGATTCGCCGACATCGAGCGCTTCGCATGGGGACAAATATGAAAGCATCTATCGGTCACGGCTTGCTGTATGCGGCAATTGTCGTGAATACCTCGCTTTTGCCCGTATACGCGCACGCGGATGAGAAGATCTTCGACGAACTGCGATTTGGCGCCTCGGCGTCGATCCAGGACGGTCACAGCCACGAAGAAGGTGTCTTTCCGGAAGTCACGGTCTTCTTCGATCCGTTCGGCCAGGACACGGCAACAGACTGGAAGCAGACGCTGGCTCGCCCACGGCTGAACCTCGGCACCTCTATCGGCACCTCCGGTGAGGCGACGCAGATCTTCGGCGGCCTGGCCTGGACCGTGAACTTCAACGAGAAGTTGTTTGCCGAGGCCGGATTTGGCGGGGTCTGGCACAATGGCGATCTCGAAAACAGCGTGGACGGTCCCAACCTTGGCTGCCGGTTCCTTTTCCATGAATATCTCGGCGTTGGTTATCGCCTCGATGCACACTGGAACCTCATGGCGCAAGTTGCTCATTCCTCGCATGCCAATCTCTGCGACGGACCCAACAACGGCATGACACGTGCTGGAGTGCAGGTCGGGTATAAGTTCTGAAGTCCAAAGTAACGCCAGCCCAGACCACCCCTATAATGGCAAGCGCCTTGTAGGCGGCTCCCGATTGACGTTGTTTCGCGGAACTAGCGCGATAATTGTCGCTTGCAACCGACGACGAGCTGGCCACGCCGGACCCGCCGGCGCGATTATGTGATCAAGAATTGCGGGAGGCGCTATGCTATCACGACTGAGGCCTACTCCTTTCCGCTAAATGCACATTACGGGCGGATGTGATCTACCTGACAGAAACTGAAGCGGTCCCTGTCATGCCAAATGCCCGCCGACACCCCCGGCGGGCTTTTCTGTAATTGATAACTGCCCCTTTTATTATGTTGCACCTCGGTGCTCGACTACAATCGGCGAGGATCCTGGCGCTGCTCACCCTTAACGCTTGCGACGTGAGGTACTGTGAGCGGCCCAACCAGACCGCAAGATGTCAACAGCGGGGCCAATAGCTGGGACCGTCTCGATCGGAATCTCCCCTGAAGTTATCTCTGAACGGACCATGGGAAGCAATTGATCAAGTGCGACTGGCCTGCCTTTCCAAGTTGAACCGGTCCTTTTGTCACATCGGTCAATTTTCCTATTGGACAGGGAACTTTGTCATCGACCGATCGTTTTTGAGTGAGGCCACGTGAACGCCTTTCCTTCGTGGCTCTCTTCCCCCCTTAGCCCCTGGTTTCGACCGGGGGATTTTTTTACCGTCTCTTCAACACTGCGCCAGCCGCCCGATGCTTGACACGAGCGTCGCCGGGGGGTCGTCATGCGGGCGGAGATGTGCGCCTATCCAGCAGGTGAGCGATCACGAAAAGGCGATGAGGCCACAGCTTCTCAGCCCGAGATATCCGCGTTCATAAAAACTCCGGAAGAGAGCCTGAAGGCCGTTGCAACACGACGGCTTCGAGCCGATCGCTCTCACCCAAGACGCGAAGTACGACAAGGTCCATCAAGCAATGACTGGTGCGGCATGCGCCGCATGAAATGATCGGATCCACCAGAACACTTAGAGTTGCGGCTTCGAAAAAACGTGCTGATTGATCCGAGCGGCCTCAGCGGCAAACGTGACAACATGCGCAAAGACAGGCCGCTCCAGAACCTCAGGAGCGTCAGAACTTCTTCATCTTTGAAAGGTTCTTACATTGACCGCGTCAAGTGTCCCCGTGGTCGCCTCCCTTTATCCCCCGGTTCGCACCGGGGGAATTTTTTTCAATGCTGCGCTTGCGTGTCGCCCTGCGCGGAAGCTAAGCACATGGCTTGACCGAAAAAATCCAATCGACTAATCGAGCCACCGTCCACTTCCTGGGACAGGCGGCAAAAAAAGGATTCGGCCTCGCGAGGATGTCGATGCCTTGCCATCCAGCTTTTAGGTCGTGCAACCGCCTCTCGCAATGACGAACAGTTGCGAGCAGGTTTCAAGTCAAAGCCTCAGCTGAGAAACTTTCCATGAACAAGAAGTCCGGTAGCGCGTTCGATGGGCAAAGCGAGCGACGAAAATAGCGCCCCAAAAGCGAAGGTTCTGGCGAAACCGTGCGCTATGAAAGCCAAACGCTACGGCGCCCACCAGAGCGCTCGGCCCGCAGGCTCGTAGTGCGCGCAACCGATGGCAGTGACCGTGAAGGATGCGCCAGCGACAACTACGGCAACGATGACAAAGGCTTTCATTGTAGCCTCTCCGACTGAAATGAACCAACGAAAAACCCCGCCATTGCTGACGGGGCTAAGCATTCGGCGATATCAAGACCGTCTTATCGGATATAAAGCTGGAATACCGACCGCGGGTAGTAATAGCCATCACTATGTCGACGGTAGCCCCTGCGGTATTCACGGTAACCTCTATGCCCGTTCCAGTAGCCGGGGCGGCCGTGCCGACGCTCGTAGCGGTCGCGCGGGTGGTGGTGTCGGCGCCAGTCACGTCGATGGTGATCGCGGTACTGGACAAGTTCCACCGCCGATGTCACCTGCGTGTGTTGCGCGGAAAGCGGCGCGGCAGCAGCCAAGCCAAAGCTCGAAGCCGTCATGACAACCGCAACCACGGCTGTATTGATACGGGAAAAGATTCTATTCATGGTTATGCCTTTCCAGTGGTAATGTTAGTACCATGGCGCTTTGGCTATGAACTGGACATGAACCGTTGTAGGCCGGCGACAGGCTAGAGGAACTGCGAGCCGTCACGCTGACCTGCGCTATTGCGATCCTCACGAGAACAAAGCACCATCTGGAGGGCTAAAGCCCCTGTAAGTCGTCGGCTCTCCCTTCCCTCCATCCAACCACGCGAGTGGCGCTGTACAGGTAGCCTCTCAGAAGCAACCGTGGTGATGACTGTGGTTACCGATTACGCCAACGGCAGGCACCAACCCGTCGGGCCAAATCCCGAGGGAACTTAACGGGAATATTGTCGGCCCGGCTCAACATGCTAACGGCATGATATGCTTTTTTCCAGCTCAGTATCCGCGGTAATGTCGTGTGGCGATAAGAGACGAGAAAAGTCCTTGAAGTGGAAAAGGTCGGTGCTATGATCAGGATGTCCGCTGCTCCTGCAGCACCCCTGACCCCGCTTTATGCGGGGTTCTTTTTGCCTCGGCGATCGTTTTCATCGCGGTACCGCGGCGGACGGCAACCTGATCGCAGCGAATTGGAACCGACATAACGCCTCGGCCACTGACGTCGGCAGGTGAAAAAGGCAAAGCTGTGCTCAACAGCGAACCGTCAATCGAGATATCACCGTGGTCTATATGGATGCACCGAACGATCCGCGGTTTTCATATCTAGATGAGGTGACACCGCGAGCGACGCGATTGAAAGCAATCACTTTGGATAGTTATAGATGACCTCACGTCGCCCAACATCGGCTCAACGTCGTCCCATGCTTCCACGTCCACGCCAAACCCCAGGCTGAGCCTAGTCATTCCAGCATTCCGAGATTTTCGTTTGAAACTGGGAACAACGTAAACGAGCCGTTGTTAAGCTTAGGTCGAAAACGCAAAATCCTGAGGAGGAATTGCAATGCGTATTAAGATCATCGCCACGGCACTCTTGGTGGCTGGCATGTCGACCGCCGCTTTCGCTCAGTCCAACCCCGCGCCGGCTGGCTCGACAATTGACAAGAACCACGGTGATACTGGCGGTGGCGCGACCACCGACATGAAAAAACCTAAGGCTGTCGATAAGACGTCCACCGGAAGCACGATGAAGATGGACAAAACGAAGTGTGCCAATCCGGCCAGCAGCGCGGGATCCGGGAAGCTTCAGACACAGGGTGGCAAGAGCAACGCCACGCCGGAAGACGAAGCCTGCGCAGCCCACAACAACTGAGGGTTCACAGCGAAGGCCGCCCATCACGATGACGGCGGCCTTTGGTCCTCTTACCGTTTTACGGCATGGCCAAGGACACAGCGCCAAGAAGTGGCGACCTCTACGCGCCAGCCCGCTGGCTGGAACTCAAAGGATTTGACGCTCTGATCGTCGAGACAAGATTTACCGGCCACACTTACTTTCATTAAAAGCGTGCCGCTCTCGTAGACCGAGTCCAACCGTCGGCTTGTTCAAAGCTCTGTGTATCTCGGGTGCCGGTTACGCTAGTGACCTCTAACCTTTACGACGACTGGACGCCACCGCGTTTCATGGCGGGCCGCAAGGAGGCATCCCAGGAAGTTTAGGAGGTGGAAGTACCATGCGGACGCGCTCGATCGTCAGAGGTCTTCAAGCACGGTGAGAGCATTATCGATCGCCGCGCCCGCGGCAGTGTTGTCGAACACGCACCAGCCGTCGGACGCCACCATGTCGGAGAACGATCTGATTTCATCTGCGGTGTAGCTGGAATAGTAGATCTTTGGCCTGCCATGCAGTCGTAAGTATTTTGGCGGGGTTTCAAATTCATCCGCTTTCCAGACGGGGGAAGGATCTGCGAAAACTCGATCAAGAGCATAGGTATTCAGCAGCTTCAATGCATCGGCGGACGTCCAGCTCTCATGCCTGGCCTCGACGACGATCGGGCCATCATCACAGTCTCGCATTGCCTGGAACGCGCTTTCGATTCCAGCGTCGAATGCGAGAGATGGCGGCATTTGGCAAAGTAGCGGCCCGCGCTTTTTCCCGAGCGGCTCAATATCTTCAATGAAGGTGCTGAAGGCGCCAGCAACGCATTTCATCGCGTGGGCGTGGGTGATGTCTTTCGGCATCTTAACCGCAAACTGAAAGCTGTCCGGGACAGCGTCCGCCCATCGGGCAAAGGTGGACCTCTTGTGCCTGCGATAAAAGGTCGAGTTTATCTCGACCCCATTGAGTACCGAGGCATATCTGGTGAGACTGCTTCCTCCCGTTGCAAATCGGTCAGCGATATTTTTTGGAATGGACCAGCCCGCGGTGGCAATGATGGGCAAATCATTCTCCTTAAAAAGTGGCGGCCAACGAGGCGAAACGAAAAAGGTGTTTTCAGGTTCGGCATCAATCCAGCGTTTTGTCGGGGAGTAGCGCCTGAGAAAGAGTTGTGCCGCTACAACGAGCCGCAGGCCTTAAACGGATAGTCACAAATCTCGGCACAACGCCCGCCGCGCTTCTTGGAAGTAGATGGCCTTGCAGTTGGCGCTTCGGCCGAGGGCTCTCCATCGAGAGCATGATCGTGTCGTCTAAAAGCATCCGTCTCGAAGGAGCTCTACCAAACTTGCGAACCAGATCGCTAGGAAGTCCGTCATCGGCCCGATAAAAGCGCTGGCGACACCCTGGTGGCGAATGGGCATGTCGAATAATCCATACGACGGCAGAAACTTGCCCGTGGCATAACCGACTGACCTCGGGCAATCGCCAGCGCGTCGAACACCGCCTGAACAATTTTCGATCGTAGAGTTGCGGGTTATCCCAAGGGCATCGTTTTTGCAGACGTCCACCAATGGCATTAATGTTCAACTGGCTTCCGAACCACGGAACCGCGAAGTCATGCTGAGCGGGAGGGCGAATGATACTCGTCCTAGAACTTCCGTCATATCTGGTGCTCCGGTTCGCCCCAGTTCGTGGGGATCGAGATCGAGCAATAGACGTACCTGTGTGACACGCGGTTTATGCTGGGCTTTGCCATGTAAAGCGATCAGTGGTCCCGACCAACGAGAGGTCGGGTAATCATTTGATCGAGCGTGGTTGGCATCAACGTCAGGTCAACTCGATAGGGAGGTATCACCTGTGCGTTCCGCAAAGCATTTGGTTTCGAGCGGGGAGTCAGCTTATTCGAAGTTGCCGGTCTTTTCTCGGTCCGGGTGTTGAGAGACATCGGAGGCATATTCTTCTCCTTCATTAGCAGTGTCTAATGCCAACCAAGAGCTAGTGCATTTGTTCCACTGGGCGAGCTTCCGGCCGGCATAAAATTCCCCGGTGTCGACTGCGTGCGTAAGCAGCTCGCCGACGGCGAGCGGCGGCAGGCTTTCGTTGCCGACGGCCGCAGAGGCGCGATGCGCAGGTGGCCAGCGCATCAGATTGGCGAAAGAGACTTGGAACTCTGGTCTTTCATCAAGGTTTTAGTCAGGTCGGCGCGGGAGACTTCCGGTTCAACCCCGTCGGCATGGCGAAGGGTCTTATGTTGCAGCGGCCCTTCGCCGCTTGGTGCTGGGTCAGCTGTCCGTTACCGTGGCGTTAACATGAACGCCGGCCCAGCAATCAGGTCGGTAACCCTTCTTCACGCGGATCCGACGTCTTGCGCGCGTCGACCTCCGTTTTACAATTCTCTTCCGCTTGAAAGCGGGAACTGTTTTTCTCTTGCCGAGTGTGCCGTCTCAACGCGAAGGGATTAACAAGCGAATGGCAAGCAGCGGTCCAAGCTCAGGTCGGCTGTACCTCACGAGCTTGGCGGCGGGACGTTGCTAACGGCAATGACGGTCCATCCCGCGAGCATCCCAGCTGCGAACCCACGCCGATCCGGATTTTGTTTGCAGCTGCCTTTCCGCTTGGCAAAAGGTTATTGCTTGCCTGCACCTTCACCGTCTTCAACCGCTTCTTCTGCAGAAGAGCCCAGCGCTTCAGACGACGGGCTTTTCTTCAACTTATCCGTGGCCGACTGCGCGTCCGGGCTTGAAACCTGGTCGCGCAATGCCGTGCGTAGTCCTTTGGCGGCTTGTCCCGCGAGTTCTTCACGTCGCTTGTCCGCACCATCTGAGACGCGGCTATCATCGGTTCCGGGCTGTTTCGATCCACTCATCTTGAAATCTCTCGTCGTTTGAGAACGGATGCATTGCAAACCGCACCGGCAAGTAATTGTTCCGTCAACCGCAGTTGCTGGATCCGCCCCACAATTGCGGTAAAAAGCGGCGACGGCCAGATTAATTGGATTGCCCAAGTTGCGCCTGTGCAGGAGCCCAGCCTCCACGATCCACTGCATTTGCAAGCTGAGTTCTGGTTCAATCAACCCCTTGCTTGAGCCAAACGACGGCCAAATTCCAGTAAGGGCGCTCAAAAAGATCGCTCGTGAACATGTTGCTTATGTAAGACCCAGGATAGCTCCGGCTTCAAAGCTGGACAACTTAACGTCGTAAGCAATTTTCTCGGGAACAACAGGGACCTATCGAGGTTCATTGGTTCAACAACGAACGGAAATCAGCCCCCTTTTCCAAAGGGGCGGACCCCATTGAGCACGATCCCGCTGGGACGTCCGCCCGATTGCTGTGGGTCACTTTTCTAACGTACACCAAGAAATGGACAGGAATGCCAATGAAAAAGGTTCGAAATCCCGTGAACACACCAAAAAAGCATTCGCACCTGGAACGAGCGGAAAAGTCCTCGGGCGAAGAGCCAGGCACAGCCCCTGGTCTTGACGAAGAGACGACGAGGCAAGCCGGCGGAACTGGCGTTTCCTTAAGCCATGGTCAAACAGTGTCTGACCTTGAGCGCGAACGTCACGAGTGGATCAGCCAGCGTGCTTACTCGTTGTGGGAGCAAGCAGGTCGCCCCGAAGGCCGACATGCTGATCATTGGGAGCAGGCAATTTCCGACTTCGAGCAAAGGAGGAACGTCAACGGGGAAGCCGGAGCGGACGGCGGTGGCAAGGCCGGCTCGTCCGTGACGTCGCGCGCTCGCTAGCAGTCGCTGCCCGGCCGGTGAGATTGACCAAGCCCGAGCAACCCTTCGCGTTGAGAGGGCAACAATGCAGCCCGTCAAATCCACGCCAGTAGCGATGAGCGCATTGGCTCCGATCGAAGTGCTCTGGGCCCCTGGTGTCGCACAAAGTGGAGAATGGCCTTGAATTATATCTGGCTTGTCGCTGTTGTAGGCGGTGCCGCCCTGCTGGGATTTGCACTGGCTTTTGGAATGATGAAAGAGGATCCGAAGCGTGCCGCATTTTCGATCGGCGCGGCTTTCCTCTTTGCGGCAGTTGCCGTTGGGGTATCGCTTTACGTGTCATCCTTCGCGACAGCACCCATCCGTGCTGCGGACAGGGAGCATTCCGAAGAAAAGCTCCCGGCCGGTCCGACGCATACCGAAGAACTGCCTGGACAATAGCGAATGCGCTCGAGACTGTTAACCAGCCTCGGGCTGCAAAGTCACGACTGTAGGACGTTTGCCTGCCGAGAATAAGATCAGTTGGTTCTTTGACTGCGATTGCATGCTTCGCCGGCTTGTGCGCGGCGGCCTTCTGGTTCACGACATTGCGTCCACCGGGCGTTATTCTCACCAAACTCTCGACTGCTGGCTCCGGGATATTCGTCAAGGAGAACGCAGTTCAGGGCATAATGAACGTCAAGGAACTCGGGCACGTGAAGCGGCTGGCCGCCCCGGAGCCCTGTCTCGGGGACGCCGGTCGAGCACCATCGAGTTTATCGCAGAGCTCGGCCAGCCGATCTGCTCAGAATCGTTTACCAACTTAAGACGTCGATCGCTCCTCGCGCATCGCATCGCAGATCCTTAACAGCAGCGGTTGGCCGGTTAGATGATCCAAGTCGAGAGACAACTTTGGTTTCCAGTTCGGGTAACTGTTGCTCGTGCCGGGAATGTTCGTAGGACGCCTTTCGGCAGTCATGTCGGCTAACCGAACGGAAACGAGCAATGATGAAGTCTTGGCAATAAATTCGTGAGCACGCACGACCAAATCGTCCAACTTGCTGTCGCTGGCGGTCGGTGGTGGCGGTTCAGCAGATGGGTGTGTGCCAGCATCGTCGAGTGCATTCCAGAGATCCTCGCGTTCGTGACGCCTTTCTTCAAGGTGGGTCTTGGTCAAATCTGGGGGCACAATCCCATGTTGCAGTCGGGCCTTGATATCCGCGCCACGCCACCAGCCAGCCAACGTTTGATGATCATGAGTGGAAATGCACGCAATCGACAGCCGAGGATACGTATCCGCGGGCTTGAACCCGTGCTCGTCACGCTCGTAGGATAAAATGCGGTAGGACAAAACTTGAGCCGCGGCCAGATTTTCTTGCAAGCCGTCGGGAAGGATCCCCAGGTCTTCCCCGATGACGAGACACCGAAACTTTTTGGAGGTCTCGGACAAGATCTGCAACAGTTCGTTCTGCGGATAGTCGACATAAGCCCCTTGATCCGGCGTGCATTCAACTGGAACGAGGAAAAGTCGTTGGAGAGCCGCTGCGTGATCGATCCTGATGGCCCCCGCATAACGCATGGCCGTGCAAAGCATGCGCCGGAAAGGTGCACGCTCTCCTGCCGCTATTGCCGCGGGATGAAGGGCTGCCAAGCGCCAGTTCTGTCCTTTTGTTGCGAACGGGTCAGGGGGGCTCCCTATAGTAGCGTCGGCGATGTACGCTTCGCGTTCGCTCCAGGTGGCTGACCCGTCGATCGCTTCGCCAACAGCTAGGTCAAGATATAGGCCAATCCGGAGGCCATGTTTGCGAGCGGCGTTTGCAGCACTGGTCAATTGCTGATGAGAAAGCCATTGCAGCCACATATGAAAGTCGATCGTTTCTGCATGTTCTTTGGCAAACACGGCAGTCTCTGAGCAATCGGCGCGCTGGTATTCGAGTGGCCATGATTGCCAGCCCGTGCCTCTTCCCAGCGTGCCCATGTGCGATGACAAGGTTTCGAACAAAGCGTGCCGTCGAAGAACTTCACCTCCATCTTCAACGAAAGCGTTGAATTTCTTCCACTCACTCGTCAATTTACCCCTCGATGCACGAAATTTCTTCCACAAATCACGCAATGCCGTGATCTTCGTTTCGGTGACGCCCACATAATCTACGAGGTCGGTTTGCCTCAACTCTGCCAATCGCGCATCTAGCTCTGGGTCGCTCTCAAAACCTGGGACCTTATCCACTGCTATATAAAGTGGGTTCAGCATTTGCCGGTTCGACGGTTCATAAGGGCTGCATCGATTTGGGTCGGCCAGAAACGGTGCATGCAGTGGATTAAGACCGACGAAGTCAGCGCCCAGGGAAGCCGCTAGTGTGATCATTTGCACAAGATCTTCGAAATCGCCTATGCCCCAGTTGCGCGCTGAACGAAGCTCGTAGAGCTGCAGGCTTATCCCCCAAAGACGGTTTCGTCTCAAGCAAGCAGGTAAAAACGACTTGGGTGTAGGTTTGGCCATCGATTGCACGGGTGCCGTGTTTGACGCCGCTTCGTAGCCGCCGCGGTCAATATCCACCCTCAACGCTGCAAGAATTTTCCGCTTGGTAGCATCAGTGATTGCCACCTCCGCGGTCTCGGGGTCTGGCCTTGTGAGGCCGATCCCGTGTGCGTGCGCAAGCCGGTCAAGTTTCGATCCCATGGTTTTCTCTTTCTGTACAGTGCGTCGTCGGGCCTCAAATGGCAACGAAACCAATCACGGCCGCGACGCAGCAAGGCCGAAGGACATCGTTGCTACCGAACCGAGTTAAAAGACAACTTCACCCGACGGCGGCGCTGGAGATGCTCGTTGGAAATGTCTGGGTGCTGGACAACGGTTGGCGCCTAGCTTTTGCGATTGCATCGAACGTTGAAGATATCTCACCTTTGATCCGCCCGAGTGCTGCGACCCTCAACTCCGCGGCAAGTGCCAACGCCGCCGCCCTATCGATCCGCGATATGGCTCCATCGAAAAGCGCTACGGATGGCGTCATTGGCAGTCTCCAACGGGTGAATTGTTGCTAACAACCTCTAAAATAGACTTGAGTTCCAAAACGAAAGCCGCCGTGTACTTTGCGACACTCAACTTGGCGCCTGCACGATCTAAGACGCCGGGCAAGCCGGTGACGCCATCGAGGTTTGCCGACATTATGGGTAGCACTGGCGACTACGCCTTTGACGACAGTGAGCAAACGTTTTAGTCGTCATTTATCCAGACGTTGAGAGCCGATGCTGGGCGTCGGTTCTTCGGCCCTCTCCTTGATTGTTCGTGTGACGCACTGGCGTCAGGTACCCCCGATCCAGTAAATGGCGACCAACAACCACTTTCGAAGTTTCCTCGTAAACGGACATGAGCAAAGCCTGAAAGCAGCAGCCCGTCGCTTTAGCATGCACGTCCAAAGTCCAAGGCTGCAGCATTGCGACCAATGACTTCACTATTTGGGGCACGATTAGATTGGAAGCCTCACAACCATGACCTGAATACGAGGACGCACCTGTTGTAACGATGAGATCGCAGGATGCGACAGACGAAGCTGAAGCGAATGGCCCTGCGCGCAAGGAAATCACTGGACCGTCTACCTCGGCGCAAGCAGCAGTTATCACTCTCTGATAAAGATAAGCGTTGATAATGGCGGCAAATCGGTCTCGATTGAAGCTGCACGACCGTGAGCGGGAACGGGTTGGCCGGTGGCGTCCAGCGTATCCACTCCCGACCCACCGTAGACGCTATCGTCGGTGCTCAAAAGTCTGCGCCATAGGCCCTCGAACGGCACGCCTATCCTATAGGCGTGGCGAGGCACGGGGGTAAAGTTCGAAACAACCAGGCAAGCGGTGCTTCGCGTCTCATCATACCGGATCATAGCTACAACTGATTGCTCAGAATCGTCGACGACCGCCCACTCGAACCCATCTGAATGCAGATCACCGTGCTGAAGGCTCGGAAAATGCGAATACACTCGGTTGAGATCTCTGACTAATCTCTGGAGCCCTCGATGACGAGGATCGTCAAGCAAATCCCATTCGACCGAACCGTCATGGTTCCATTCGCTTCGCTGACCGATCTCGCAACCCATGAACAGCAGCTTTTTGCCTGGATGGCCCCACATGAAGGCGAAAAGGGCTCTTAAGTTTGCAAACTTTTGCGAGTCGTCACCGGGCATCTTTCCCAGCATCGAGCCCTTCCCGTGCACCACCTCGTCGTGTGAGAACGGTAGGACAAACCGCTCATCATAGGCGTAGACCATCCCGAACACCATGGAGCCATGGTGATACTTCCGATAGACCGGGTCATCCGACATGTAATGAAGTGTGTCGTGCATCCACCCCATGTTCCACTTCATGTCGAAACCCAATCCTCCATGAGCAGGCAAACCGGTTACTTTTGGAAAGGCTGTCGATTCTTCGGCAATCATCAACACGCCCGGATGGCGTTCATGGACGATGCTGTTGAGGTGCTTGAAGGACTCAATCGCTTCCAGGTTCTCTCGACCGCCAAATCGGTTGGGAATCCACTCCCCTTCCGGACGGCTGTAGTCCCTGTACAGCATTGAGGCTACTGCATCGACCCGCAGACCGTCGACATGATACCGTTCCAGCCATTCGAGAGCGCTAGCAATCAGGAAGTTCTTAACCTCGGATCGCCCGAGATTATAGATCAGAGTATTCCAGTCATGGTGATACCCTTCTCGTGGGTCCTCATGCTCGTACAGTGCGGTGCCGTCAAAGCGAGCCAAGCCCCAAACGTCACTTGGGAAATGGGCCGGAACCCAGTCTAGAATAACGCCTATATCGTTTTCGTGACAGCGGTTGACGAAATATCCGAAGTCCTCGGGAGTGCCGTACCTTCCGGTCGGCGCGAAAAGTCCCAAGGGCTGATATCCCCACGATCCGCCAAACGGGTACTCCATGATCGGCATCAACTCGATATGGGTAAAGCCCATCTCTTTGACATATGGCACCAGTCGCTGCGAAAGCTCGAACCAATCAAGCGACCTTCCGCCGTCAGACATCTCCCGCAGCCACGATCCCGGATGAACCTCATAGATGGAGATTGGTCGGTCCATGACATCAGTCGTCGCGCGTTTTTCCATCCAGGAAGCATCTTGCCATCTGACGGGCTCAGGTGAGGCCACGACAGAAGCAGTCGATGGCGCAGCTTCGGCACTCCGTGCCACAGGGTCGGCTTTCTGAGCGAGTAGGTTGCCCTGACTATCGAGGATCTCAAACTTGTAACGATCCCCAACCGTCAGGTCCGGAATGAAAAGTTCCCAGACTCCGGCTTCACGCCTCAGTCGCATTGGATGTCGTCGACCATCCCAACTGTTGAAGTCTCCGACCACAGAAACCCTACGCGCGTTAGGCGCCCAGACTGCGAAACGAACGCCTGTGACCCCCTCAACGACAAGCGGGTTGGCGCCGAGTGCAGACGAAAGGCGGTAATGAGTTCCTTGTGATATCAGATGCAGATCGAGGTCACCCAACAGCGGAGCAAACCGGTATGGGTCGTCCGTCTCTTGGGGGCCGTTAGGCCAAAGGACCCTTAGTCTGTATGGCGCCTCTCCCAACAGAGCCGCCTCAAACATTCCCTCCGCGTGAGCAAGCGAGGACACCGCCAAAACCGATCCATCTCCACGGTCGATCACTTCAACCCCGAGCGCTCCAGGCGCAAAGGTACGGATTTTTACCCTGCCATCTGATGCCAAGTGGGGACCGAGAACTGCGAAAGGGTCCCCGTGCGCGCCCTTTACGATTGCAGCAAGTTCGCTTGGATCGAGATCCGATGTTACTTCCACCAACGGCTCCATCATGCGCGACCTTCCTGCAAACGTGAAACGATTTTCGAAAATCCAAAAAGCGGAATTGGCAGCCATTTGGGCCTATTGCGCGCTTCGTAGGCGATTTCATAAGCCGCCTTTTCTAAGAGGAAAATGTCGAGAAGTTCGCTGACGGTTTCCGGATCGCTTGGCAGTTCGCGTGAGGCCGAAAGCGCCTTGGTATAGTTTTCGAGAAACGACTTCTCAGCGGCGCTGCCGAACCGGCGGATGACCAGCCGCCGACGCTCGTCGTGATGATCTGACACGGCGTCGTTCTCAAGGCTTGCTGTCGCTACGAGGTAGTCAAGCGAGCGAAGCAAGCCTGCCGCGTCTCTCAGCGGAGACGTCTTGGCACGACGCTCCGCAAGATTTCGTGCGGGTTCGCCTTCGAAGTCGATAATGACAGCGTCGCCTTCCGATACCAAGATCTGGCCGAGGTGAAAATCACCATGTGCACGTGTCAGCAACGTCCCCGCAGATTTTTCGGAACACTGGGCAGCAAGCTCGTGTATCTGGTCCTTCTGGGCAAGCAAGCTACGAACGCCTTCGTCGACCGCGTCATCACCCGTGTCGTTCAGTTCTTCTAATTTTGAAAAGGCATACGCGATCTCGCCGGTCACCGCCTTTTTGATCGAGGCGACGTCAGCCGGCTCGGCATGCCGTGGGGCGAAGGATTGATCATCAGTTGGCTTGGCCAAGAGTACATGCAGCTCTCCGAGGCGTTGGCCGACCATGGCAACGAAATTTAAGAGAGGGTCTAGTTGGTCGTCGGCTAGCTCAAGGTCGGCTTCCGTCGTTGCAACCTCGTCTGCGACGCGCCGCAGATTGGCCAGCATCCAGTTCCACGCGTCACCTTGATTGCGGACAGCTCCTTGAACGACGATGAGGGTCGAGCGGCGACCTTCGCCATCGGTGCGCGCGATTTCGCCGAGCAGGGGCGCAGTATGCTCATATCCTTGTTCGGTGAGAAAGCGCGTCATCTCAACTTCGGGGTGGATACCCTCGAACACGTGCCTGATAAGCTTGATCATCGCGACGTCGCCGATAATGAGCGAACTGTTGGACTGTTCGGCCGAGAGCCACCTGATTTCCATTTGGTCGGTGATATCAAGGCGGTCCAGATGGTCGGTGCCAATATATTCGATCGTGCCGGAGCGACCGGTAATCATCGACCGGTTTTTCAGGCCCTCAACGATCCCCCGTCCCATCGAATCCACAGTAAAGCCGTCCGTTAGGAACCCGACCCGCCGCCCCTGTCTGATTCTTGCCAAGGCAAGCTGCTGGCCAAGGATATTGGTCGTGGTGTCGTCCCATTCGACGGCAAGCGGGAGCTGATAGCTCTCGACGTGGTCAGGTAGGATCGCTTCAAGCTCGCCTAACACCACGCCGTCGGCAAAGGGGATCGGGGTGGCTGAAATCAGTCTTGCCGATTGAAGTGCTTGGTCCTTGGCACCGAACCAGCGCCGCCTTGACAGATATGCTGGTAGGATATCGCCACTCAACACCCGCTCGTGCTGGGGTTCATCCACGAGCTCCATCAGGCTGCGGCGAATAACAACTGTGTGAAAATCTGGAAGTTGCTCGGGCGGAGCTGTGCGCCACGCTGGACCGTCCGATTGATCGGTGAGCTGGAACCAGAAAAACCCGTATGGCGGCAAAGTAAGAAGGTAGGTGAGCTGTCCGATCGGCGGAAAAGGTGACATTCCCGTTAGCTCGACTGGGACCCGCCCCTCATAGGCTGAAAGGTCGAGTTCGACGGCTTGCGGTACTCTTGATAGATTAGCGACGCATAAGATGACCTCCCCTTCGTGCTCACGAAGGTAGGCAAGGATGCGTCGGTTCTCAGGCGTGAGAAAGCGTAGCGATCCCCTGCCGAAGGCCGGGTGGCGGCCGCGCAGCGCTAGCATGCGGCGGGTCCAGTTCAACAATGAGTGGGCGTCAGAGGTCTGGGATTCGACGTTGAGAGCCTCATAGCCGTATTGAGCGTCCGATACAGGCGGTAAGACGAGCCGCGCAGGATTGGCTTTCGAAAAGCCGCCGTTGCGGTCGGGAGACCACTGCATCGGTGTGCGAACGCCGTCGCGATCGCCGAGATAGATGTTGTCACCCATTCCGATCTCGTCACCATAGTAAAGAACGGGCGTGCCGGGCATCGACAGCAAAAGCGCGTTCATTAGCTCAATCCGTCTGCGGTCACGCTCCATCAGCGGTGCGAGGCGGCGACGAATGCCCAAATTGATACGTGCCCTCTTGTCAGACGCGTAGGTATCCCAGAGATAGTCGCGTTCTGCGTCCGTCACCATCTCGAGCGTCAGCTCATCGTGATTTCTAAGGAATATCGCCCACTGGCAAGTGTCGGGAATATCTGGCGTCTGCCGCATGATGTCGGTAATCGGGAAGCGGTCTTCCTTAGCAATGGCCATATACATCCGGGGCATAAGTGGGAAATGGAACGCCATGTGGCACTCGTCTCCCTCCCCAAAATATTCACGGGTGTCTTCAGGCCACTGGTTGGCTTCGGCGAGCAACATGACCCCTGGGTGGGTTTCATCGAGCGCCGCTCGAATACGCTTCAAGATCGCGTGTGTTTCCGGCAGATTCTCATTGATCGTTCCCTCCCTTTCGACGAGGTAAGGGATCGCATCCAAACGAAAGCCATCAATACCCGTCTCAAGCCAGAAGCGCATTACAGACAGGAGCTCCTTCATGACGAGCGGATTGTCGAAATTCAGGTCAGGCTGATGCGAATAGAAACGGTGCCAATAGTACGCCCCGGCCGTCTGGTCCCACGTCCAGTTGGACTTTTCGGTGTCTATGAAAATGATGCGGGTCTCGGGAAACTTTTGGTCCGTGTCCGACCAAACATAGAAATTGCGCTCCGGACTATCCGCAGGGGCGAGCCTTGCTCTTTGAAACCATGGATGCTGGTCAGAGGTGTGATTAATCACCAGCTCCATTATCACGCGAATGTTGCGATCATGGGCCGCGGCAACGAACTTACGGAAGTCGTCGATCGTCCCATAATCGGGACTTACGCTGCCGTAATCTGCGATGTCATACCCGTCGTCGCGCCTGGGTGAGGGAAAGAAAGGCAGAAGCCATATCGCCGTCACGCCTAGCGCTGCGATATGATCGAGCTTGTCGAAGAGACCTTCGAAGTCCCCTATCCCGTCGCCATTGGCGTCGTAAAAGGACTTTATATGCAATTGATAGATGATAGCGTCCTTGTACCACAAGGTGTCGCTGGCGGTCTTCGTGGCGCTTTCGCCCATTGACACGTCGTCCATATCAAATTTCTCCTGTCCTGACGCGCCAGATGGCGAATGGCAAATATGATGGATCGAGCCTCAGCGTCTGCCACTTCCCCGTTAGCGAAAAACGGCTGCCGCTGACCAAGTCGTCCACCTCGATCGTTCCGTCGTCGTCCTGACCGGACTTCCATAAGGGGATTTCGACAGTGCTTTCTTCTACCGCGTGTGGATTGAGGCAGATTGCGATGAGCAGAACGTTATGGCGGCCGGGCGCCGCCTTTTCGAAGAACATCACATTCGGATTTGATGAGTTGAGAAGAGTGAGGCCAAGATGAGAATGAAGAGCAGAATTCTCCCGGCGGATCCGGTTCAACGTCGTTATTTCTGATTTAATGTTGCCGGGGCGGTCATAGTCCCACGCGCGGATCTCATACTTCTCGCTGTCAGCGTATTCCTTGCGTTTGGCGTCTGGGCGCCCCTCGCAAAGCTCAAATCCGTTGTAAACGCCCCAAAGCCCCGAAAGGGTAGCAGCGAGGCTGGCCCGAATGACAAACGCTGGCCGAGGCGCGTTTTGGAGAAAGTCTGGGTTGATGTCGTGCGTATTGACGAAGAAATGAGGCCGAAAGAATTCCTTAGCCTCGGTCTGGGTGATCTCGCTCATGTACTGTTCGAGCTCCCACCTGGTGTTGCGCCACGTGAAATACGTGTACGACTGAGAAAAGCCCACCTTAGCTAGCCGATACATCACTTTCGGTCTCGTAAACGCTTCGGATAAAAACACGACCTCAGGATGTCGCGCGCGGATGTCTCCGATTAGCCATTCCCAGAAGGGGAACGGCTTGGTATGCGGATTGTCGACACGGAAAAGCTTAACGCCCTCGTTGACCCAAAGCTGAACGACATCTCGCAGCTCTTCCCAAAGCGCAGGTACTGCGTCTTGCGCGTAGAAGTCGACGTTGACGATGTCCTCGTATTTTTTCGGCGGGTTTTCGGCAAAGCGGATCGTCCCGTTTGGCCGCCATTCGAACCAGCCGGGATGCTCTATCAGCCAAGGGTGGTCCGGAGATGCTTGAATTGCAAGATCCAACGCCAGTTCCAGACCCTCCTCTCTTGTCGCCGCGATCAACCGCCGAAAGGATTCAAACCCGCCAAGTTGAGGATGGATGGCATCATGGCCGCCATCGGACGAGCCGATCGCGTAAGGGCTTCCCGGGTCATTGGGCGTCGACGTAAGGCTGTTGTTTCGACCTTTCCTGTTGGTGCTACCGATTGGATGGATCGGAGGAAAATAAAGGACGTCGAATCCCATCTCTCGAATTGCCGGCAAACGACCGATGACGTCGTCGAAAGTCCCGTGCCGTTCCACCTCTCCGCTCTGCGATCGCGGAAACACCTGGTACCAGCTAGCAAATGATGCCTCGACGCGCTCAGCATCGACGAAATAGGGCGGTGATCGAACTCGAAAGGGTCGCTGATCTGCGTCAGACATCAGATCCGACACATGAGAGGATAACAGCAGTCTCGTCTTCGCCGTCGGGTCAGCTTTCGCCAGACTGTCTGCAATCTCGATAAGCTTGGCGTGTAGTGTGGCGTTTGCCTCACCCGCCGTTGAAGCGACAGCCTTGCCGACCAGCGCCTCTCCCTCGATCAGTTCCAACGTTAGATCGAGGCCTGCTTCAGCTTTCTTGGAAAGCTCGTACCGGTAGATGGCGAATGGATTTTTCCAGGCCTCAACGCAAAATTCAAACCGGCCGAGCCGATCGGGACGAAATGCTCCAACCCAGCGATCGTTATTATCGAGTTGCAGCGGCGATTCGTGCCAAACATCATCGCCTACACCGCGGTGCAGCAGGGACGCCGCAAGGTGATCGTGGCCGTCGGAAAAAATGTCGGCTTGGACGCAGACCAGATCGCCCACGACCCGCTTTACCGGAAAACGTCCCCCGTCGACTTGAGGCTCGATGTTCTCTATCGCGATCCGCTGCGATTGCGCGGTGGCCTTTTCCGGTGAGGTCAAGATCTCAAGGGCGATCGCGGGACGCGCAGCCGCAGGCAGCTTCCCCACCTCGCCAGGCAAAAGGCGGCCAAGTGTAGCTTTCAGATCAGGAAAAAATGGCGGCGCCGCCGTCGATATGATGTCCTGTGGGTACGGCGAAGGATTGCGAAGATCTCTGTTAATCGCGAGGAACGTGACCTCGCTTGCGATACGCAGATCGGGAGCGTCCGAGAAGGTGATGACGCTGACCCGGTCGGAGGTCTGACAGTCATACGGCGAGACGGTTTTGCGCGATGCCATCCCGCCGTTGACCTCTCGGACCGCTGCAGAAATATCGAACTCACCGCTTGATGCCATCATACGCAAGTCTTGGCCCGAACCCCTCGTGGAATCTTGCGGTAAGACGGCCCCGTATTCAAACCCCATAGGGATCAGGATACCATCGCCAAATTCCGCGGAGAGCCTGAGCGAGCGAAGACATTTCCGCTGGCGTATCTCACGGCTCTCGGTCCCATGTGCGAGCCGTCTTGCAAACGGCGCTTCCGGAAAAGCGACTTGCTGACCCAACTGTCTTTGCAAGCGGTGTTCTTCAAGAAGCCAACCATCGCGCATGTTCCACCAAGCAAGTGAGGAAAACGTTCCGTCGAAGCCGAGGCCTTGTAACTTTTTGCGAAAGGCGAAATCGGTGCCAGGCGTATAAACCAGCCGCAGCGGCTGGTTTCTGGCTGCTATTGGACTAGCAACGAGCTTCAGATCTGCCTCGCTCAACTCGTCAAGACCCAAGTAACGAAACCCAGAGATGCCGGCTGCAGACAACCGCGAAACGACGCCTAGAAGGCGGTCTAAATCGCCCCTTTGAACATTATGTCGCCAAGGAGCGGATGGTGAGCGTCTGGGATCGAGCGAGCCGGAGCAATCGCCCCCGGCTGATCCCTCACCGGAAAATGCGACATCCATCATAAGAGAGATGCCCCGCAAGCGCGCGGCATCGCATAAAAACGCGGCGCATTCTTCAATTCCGCCGGAAAGTTTCAATGCGGGATCGACAAAGCCGTAATCTGACGACGCAAAAATGCTTCCTTCCGGATCCTGCCTTCGGAAGAAAGGAGCCGTCAGAACCGTGTCAAAGTTTAGGGAAGCGGCATGATCGAACACGGCAAGCCAGCTCATCGCATGGGGCAGGTCCAGCGGATTAACGTAGTAAATACGAGGTCCTGGGCTGTCCGCGCGTCTCGGAGTTGTCATCGATGTTGTCTCCAAAGCGGGCGCCGCTCGCGCCATTTCCTTAGACTGAGCTTTAGAAACTTGCGGGCGGTACGGTTGTTCCTCAACATGCAACGCGGGTATCACGTGCATACATTTGGCTGGAAGGAAGCCAGCATTCTATAATCAAAATGATATCGGATGATCCGCGCAAAGCGCGCTTTTGCCCGCCTAGTAAGCGGCATAAGCCTAGGTTCTCGGCGACGAGACTTGGAGGTTGGGGCGCTTCGGTCGTGATGTGGTCGCAGCGCCGTTGTGCGACCGGATGGCTTGTTCCAGCACGATGGGCGCCAGCAAAGGCGGATCCGGTTTGCATCAATCGTTGCGAAATGGCAGCGTGGGGTTCACCCAGTTTGATCGTTCAATGCAGTTCACTGAAGTAGCTTATCAAGAGCGTTCAAATGAAAGCTCATCAGACCTGAATGTCGGGAACAAAAGCACCGTCCTCACGCAGTTTTTTTGTTCTAGCTGGCGCGGTCGCGTACGTACCCGTTCCAGCTTGGCGAAGGGCCTCCCGCTCTTTGAGCGTCCTTCGCCGCTGCAGTCTTCTTGGCTCGGTACGAAGCTTTTTGCACGTCATGAACTTGCCGAATTTCGGTTTGGCCGCGTCGTGCGACACAAGTGCGAGGACGTGTACGTCGCGATCTTCAAGCGCTTCCCTCATCGAGTTCGCGCTCCTCCTCGATAACAGACAGCCGGGCGTTTGCCGCGTCGAGTACAGCCGTAAGGAACTCGACGCGCGTCCAACCGACGAGATGGGCCTCTTCGACGAGGAGCTGGATCGCGTAGTCGACCGTCTGATTGAGCTCGACTTTGCGTTCCACTGTGTTCAGGTTAGTGGTTGGAGGATCTACCATCGTGACTTGTGAGTTACCGCGCAGGATCACTTGTTTTCGGAAGCGAGTTCGCCGGGCTTGAAGCGTCCCGGTCGGTTCGAAGGGACCGCGTCGGAGGATGTCTCGCGTCCGTCCGGTGGAACGACGCCACCATGATCCGACGGCCGATTTTGGTCGACGGCTGAATTTGAACGGTGAGCTTCTTCCGCTTCGCGCCAATGGCGTTCGTGCTGCCCTTCGGGACGACCGTCTTCCTCCCACCGATTGTATGCCGCCTTACGGATTTCCTCGTCCATCATCGTCTCCTTGGTTAGAGCTGGCGTGCCTGGTCTTCAGCCTTTTAAGACACCAGCGCTCAGGCATTCGGTTTTGGCGTCGTGCCTTTGGCACTCATGCGACGGCCTCAGCTTTCTAATCTTTGGTCTCGACATCCGCCATCATTGCGATTTTCTCGTAAACGCACGAACGGCCTGATCGATACGGTACGCTACCGGACGGTGCGGCGTACCGTCGTTGCCACACGTGGCGATAGGTTCTTCCTTTGGCCAGCGGCGACTTTCGCACGATCCCGCGCGCCGTCTCTCGATGTTCGAAGTGTTCACCCTTATCGGAAAGTCGCAGGTGTGTAGCACGCGTGCGCAACACGGGCGCCAGATCAACAGATTCTATGAAGGGGCCGCTTAACAAGGAGTACGCAACGGATGAATTTCTGGTATCGCCGGGAACTTCGGTTTGTCGCACAGGTTTGCAGGCCGACGACCATGCTACCCGTCGTTCAGCCGCCTCCCTCCCATGCGGCGATAGAAAGCCCTCCCGGTGGCCTGGGAGGGCTTTCTTTTAGCCAAATGTTAGCGAGCGTCTCCAGCGAGAACCGGATCGCAGTGGAAAGTCTTATTTACGAACAACGAAGAGAGATGCGAATGCGGTGGCTTTCTTGGCTCACAGTCCTCGGCACCTGGACGGCAAGTCCGATTGCATTTGGCATCGTGCTGATCTACGCGCTTTCGTGGTTCCTCTTCAGCCCGGAGACGCTAGAATGGCACGGGTTTGCCACGCTCGCCACATGGTGTATGACCCTGTTTATCCAGCGGGCCGAGCATCGCGACACGCAGGCGATCCATGCCAAGCTCGACGAACTCCTTCACGCGCATGGCGAGGCCCGCAACGAGATCACCAAGCTCGACGAGAAAGAACCGGAGCAGATAGAGCAGTTTCGGGACAGGCACACTTCGAACGACTAATAATTTCTGGCGTCTTAAATCAGCTCCTGGCTAAAAGTGCCTGATGTCAGGTCGTTTGTAACGTGTTATGGGCACGAACCCCCTTCCGGAACTCATCTGCGAAAGGCACTCTTTCATTGTACAACGCAGATCGTCCTACCTCATCCGAGGCGCCTGACTATCTGCTATGACCTTGTCAACTACCGTGTGAGCTGCTTCGTCATCTCGATCATCGTTGGCTCGAAGCCTTGTGATGCGAACAATCGCTGCGCGGCGCCATTGCGATGTGCCGTCGACAAAACCACCTGGGTCGCACCCATCGCCCCAAGCGTTCTTACCGCTGCAGCGAGAAGCATGCGCCCAACGCCCTTTCGCCGCTGACCGGCGTCGACGAAGACGTCGTGTATCACGCCCGCCGGACCGCGCAAAGCCATGTAGTCGTGCCCTTCGACGCCCGCATAGGCGTATCCAACCGCAGTACCCTCCACCTCCGCCACAAGAACCATCACGTCCGACTTGCCGAGCTGGCTGCAGAGGTGGTTCGCATACATGCTGGGGGTGTAGGGGCCTGGCGAGATGAAGCGCGAGCTGTCCCAGTCGTGATGAAGCTGCATAAGATCAGCCCCAAACCGACCGAGGATGTTCATGTCTTCTTTGGTCGCGAACCGAATGCTCGCGTAGCGTTGCAAGTTCGGTTCATTGTCAATTCCACTGTGAAGCGTCACCTAAAATTACTCCTGCTATCGTCTGCAATCACAAGAACATAGAAGGCGGCGGAAGGTTGCAGCGCACCCGTGTCTGTCATTGAAGGGTCGGCTGAAGTGCCTTTCGCGGATGCCGATGATAAACGGTGGAGATAAGGCTTACGGCGCGCAATGCGACGTCCTCAGCAAAGGCGATTTGGCTTGTTGCAAGCTCTTTAGCGGTCGAAAGAACACCTGCACCAGCCGAGCGGAGCGATGTCGGTAAGGACGACGTGGATGCACGTCGCGTTTCGGGTAAGACGACCGCCTCGTTATCGTCGCCCGCTTCCAAAGGCGCAAAACCTGCACCCTCTGCAAGGTCAATAGCGAGCAGTAGAAGCGGCTCGTTGTTGACCTGCAGAATTTGCACTACATGCCGTAATCTGCATCAAAGCCATTCTATAGAACGCGACTTGCCTGCGACGTCTCGGTTGCAACGGATTACAACCGAGCGCTCGACGAAACTCCCGCATCCAAGCAGCGTTCAGCCCTGCCGGAAAAACGGCTCGGAGCTTTCAAGGGCAATGATCGCCGTTGTTTGACTACACGATCCTGGCGGTTCCAGCGGACTTTTTCTGGGCTGATTTTCAAAGGAGATCAGCACGTTGGAACAAAAGGCTTCCTCGAAGGTTTTAGTGCCACTCACAGTTCCGTGATGGAGGTAAACTCATGACCGAACCCGTTCCAACAGTCGCGCATGTCCACACCCGCGACGCCAATCCCTATATCGCGCTGACCAAGGCCTCGTGGGGAGCGATTTTTGCCGGTGTCGCCGTTGCCCTCGTGGTTCAGCTGCTTCTAAACTTGCTCGGTGCTGGCATCGGCGCTGCAGTCATCGATCCTGGCACCAACGACAATCCGAGCGCCGCCACCCTCTCCGTCAGCACCGCTGTGTGGTTTGTTGTCTCCGGTCTCATTGCCTCTTTCGTCGGAGGATATGTTGCAAGCCGTCTTTGCGGCCGTCCGGTCGGCTCGACCGGCGCGCTTCACGGCCTCACCACCTGGGCCGTCACCACGCTGGTTGTCGTTTATCTCCTGACGACATCGGTCGGCGCGCTCGTCGGCGGTGTCTTTTCCGGGCTCGGCGGTATTGTTTCCGCTGCAGGTTCGAGTGTAGCGACGGCGGCGACGACCGCTGCGCCGGCGCTGGCTACTGCAAGTGATCCGATGGCGGGTATCGAGCAGAACATCCGTGATGCTTCCGGTGGCAACGACCCCGCCGCGCTCCGCGACGCCGCGGTCGCTTCCGTGCGCGCCGCTGTAACCGGCGATCAGGCGAAGGCGGAAGAAGCGCGCAACCGCGCAGCTGACGCCATCGCCAAGGCGCAAAGTATTCCGGTCGACCAGGCCAAGCAGCAGGTCGCACAATACGAACAGCAGTACAAGGACGCGGTCGCCAAGGCGAAGGAGCAGGCAACTGAAGCGGCCAAGACCGCGGCCACAGCCTTCTCGGCGGGCGCAATCCTGGCGTTCATTGCTCTCGCTGTCGGCGCTGTTGCCGCATGGGTTGGCGGTTCGGTTGGCACGACGCACGTCGGCCGCGACGACGACACGTACATCGCGCGTTGAACTTAGCCAGAACCGGGAGCCATCCGGCTCCCTGCTACGACCAAGGGACAGACAATGAGCATTTTCGACCGTATCAAGCACGCCATCTTCGG
Organism: Hyphomicrobiales bacterium; assembly: GCA_900465665.1. Lineage (GTDB taxonomy): Bacteria > Pseudomonadota > Alphaproteobacteria > Rhizobiales > Rhizobiaceae > Rhizobium. The sequence goes on along the minus strand of UBJO01000044.1, from coordinate 31,212 downwards.
CGGGGCGCACGCCGCCCCCGTTCCGCAGCCGTCGACAGGGGGGGACGACTGATACCTCACCTGCCCCGCAGGTTCGGCCCGCCTCCTCGGCGCCCGCGCCCGCCGCCACGGCGGGGAACACGTCTGCGTCCGAGGAGCAGATGGCTTCGCCCGCACCATCGCAGGAGCGCTCGCCGCAGCAGGCCGACACAACGCCGCGACCTTCGGTCGACATAGAGCCCGTCCTCGACGCTGCGGTCCAGAAGTCCGGCCAGAAGCTGGACTGGCGCCATTCGATCGTCGACCTGATGAAGGCTCTTGGAATGGACGCCAGCCTCGAAGAGCGCAAGGAACTCGCCCACGAACTCGGCTATTCCGGCGACGCCCACGACAGCGCCAAGATGAACATGTTCCTGCACAAGGCGTTGATGAAAAAGCTCGCGGAAAATGGCGGGAAGGTTCCCGCCGACCTGCTCGATTAGATTTAACGAGCGTCCGGTTCGTCAGCTTACTGGTCGGCTTGTTGTTCGGCGTGGCGACCAGATCGAGTGACAATAGCCGCCTGTTAATGAAGGAGATACAAGATGATGAGTGGACCATTGAAAGCCCTGTTGGGCGTGATCGCCGTTGCTGGCTATCAGAACCGCGACAAGATTGCGGAATTCCTCCGCGGTATCCAGAACCACCCTGATAACGGTTCGCGAGCGCCCCAGAGCGAAAGCCAGGGCCAACAGGCCGGCGGGCTCGGCGGTCTTTTTAGCGGACCCGGCGGCTTCGGCGATCTTCTCGGTGGCCTGACGACTGGCGGCATCCTTAGCGGCGGTCTGGGTGACCTCCTGAAAACCTTCGAGCAGAACGGCCACGCGGACAAAGCTGAATCGTGGATCAAACCTGGACCGAACACGGAAATCGATAGCGGCCAACTCTCCGAGGCCCTTGGCCCCGATATCCTGAACGAGCTCGCCGCCAAGACAGGGATGTCGCATGAGGAGATCGTCGATCGGCTCAGCCGCGATCTCCCGAAGGCCGTCGACGACCTCACACCCGACGGCCGAGTTCCGGATGCAGACGAAGCATCGTTAAAAGCCCCAGGTGCAACTTCCGATAATGGTTCCACGACGATGGCTTGAAATCATGTCGGGCGGGAAGCATTCATTGAAACCAAGCAGGAGGCCCTCGCTCCCTGAAGGCGTCCAGGTCCATGGCGTCTTCAGCGTGGGTTGTGGATAACACAGGGGGAAAGCGTGGATCGAACTCACGCTCTTCCTGTCGCCTGCCTGCTCCGCCTTTTCGCTCGGGGGGTATTTACTCAAAGAGCATGGTTTCGTTTTTGGCGGTAAAATCGAATTGCCGCGGGTGACGCTCGTCTTCGAAGTATTCAAACAGTGTGGGCGCGAGCCTTCTGGTGGCTCTCTAGAGGGTATCGACCCTCAAAAGACACTCTGCAAAAAAAGATGGCATCGGCTACGTCTTTGGCTCGGATGCCTCTGCCCCCTCGAAAATCGAGTTCTGTCTGCAGATTTAGGAGCCGGCCTGCGCTCGTTTGTGGTCGGCATCGGAAACGAGGTCGACGAGCACTCCACCTTCGTCCTGCTTTCGGAGCCGTCATGGACGCTGTAGTCCGCGGCCTTGCGATCAATTTCTCAGCGACCACTCAGCTGGCGATGCTAAGAAAAGACTTGTCTCATGAACGCGGCCTTACTCATCCTCACGCTTTTCGCGACCGACATCGGGCTTTCCGATGTAAAACGCTGGCGGCCGGGGGCGGGTCGCGGTATCGACGGCGTTCCGACGATATTGGTCGTCGATGGCATTTACGACAATAACGCACTAAGGGGCTGCCGGCTCGATATCCGCAAAGCGAAGCTCTTCGTGAAGTCACCGGCTAAGGCTGGGACGCTCGCCTTTGTGACTGCAAGGTGTTTTGCTGATCTATTGCCGTTGGTGTTCGATAAGGACAAGCTGTAGATTGTGGTCAGCGACATTGTGGGCCTGCCCCGATACCAAGGAAGAGGCCAAAGGAATCAAAGCTAAGGCCTTCAAGCTCTCGCAATACACGACACCGAACCGAGGTCTGACGAGACTCGGCCGAAGACCGCGAGGCCGATTGGGAGACGACCGGGATGCTTCCGGTTGATGCCATGAACCGTGTACGGCAACCGAGCCTTTTATTTCGACGCGCCACATCGACAGACGACGACACTCCCGACAAGCACTTGACGCCTCACAGATGCGGAACTTTTCCATCGACCCGTCATTTTCTTGATACACGCTGGAGAAATCGGATGTTTGCCCTTCTTACGATCCTGACCGCCCTGATCGCAGCCATGTTCCTTGGGCTGGTCGCCTCGACCTTGCGCGAATTGCGACACGAGGCTGCCGAAGTTGACGTGAAAGCGGTTAGGGAATCTGGCGGTTAGGCGATGCCCAAACCTTCTCGCCTCCAACGTTTTCACTTCAATATCCGCAAGAACGGCAATTTGCTGATTGATCGAGATGGCGTTCTGCTTCCCGATATCGGAGACGCAATCGCGGAGGCCCTCCTCTGCGCGCAGCTGCAACGGGCCCCTTCGCAGGGCGGCGGCTCTGGCCGAAAACTCTTCGAAATCATGGACAACAACGGCAAGCTGCTGGCAACCGTGCCGATTGACTGAGAACTCAGTTCGTCTCACCGCGCTTTTCAGCGGGTGCTGCCACTCTCGCCGCTGCAACACTTCCACCATAAACCGCCCGATGTCGAACCACGATCCCGAAGAAATGCCCGCAGTGCCAGCGACCTCAATAGAGTACCTTATGGCGCGGATGTTTGTATCGGCGTGCGTAGAAACGACACCGGTCGTTGAGCTCACCTTCGGCGTCGTGTTTGTCGAACACCACCAGCTGCGCATCTTACTTCTTCCAAGGCTCGACGGTCTCCCACGCGCGAGCATCGCGATGTCCGGCTTTTGCGGGGTGATGACGACGAATGTTTTAGAAGGAGGCGCGCGACGAGTTCGGCCTATTCCAATGAACGACGAGGAGGGTGCCCTCAAGGCTGTTATCCTGAAGATTTTCGACCAGCTCGGCGGCGTTCGCTCGAGAAGGAGGCGGTGGTCTCACCCCACGAGCAAGCAGTCACGCAGAGGCGAGGGACGCCTCTTGCGCAAGCTCGAATGATGATGGGGTGAATTACCGTTATTGATTGGGAGCACGCGCTTTAGGAAGCAGGACGACCGGCTGTACGCTAGTAGACACGCGGCCTCAAGTCGTTGAAACACCTTTCCAATCCTCCCATATATGAAGAAACCTAAGAGGATCAATATCATGGTAAGCAGGATCAGGAAGACCCTGACCGTGCAACAGCGCATGGCGGCCTTCGAACACACGAACAAGATTGCGGCCGACGTCGCAGTTGAAGAGCGCCGACTTCGTGAAGAGAAAAACGAGCGCCTTCGCAAGCTGCGGCTTGCGGCCGCCAACACATCTTCAGAATGAACAGATTTGGAAACGCTGAAGTAACAAGTCCACCCTTGCAGCACTCGGAGTAAAGTATGGATCACATTAATATCGAAACGTCCTTGGACGATGCCGGCAAGATGCTCAGTTCTCGTCTTCGCGAAGCTCGCATCGCGAGATCATACAGCCTTGAGGACCTCGCGATTGCCACCGGGCTGACTGAAGCGGAGATCGTGGCCATCGAGGACGGCACGTCGACCAACGCTTATCATGTCGAACGCATCGAGCACGCGCTCGGCTAGGGAACTTTCGATCTTGCTCCAGGTTATCGGGCCGTTTAGGAACCCTGGAGATAGGGATGAACCGCCGTGCAATGCTAACTGCCGTCGCCGCCGCGACCGCTCTGCCTGCCCTTCTTTCTTCCACCGCCACCTTCGCTCAGGCGTCTATGGCTCCCAGCGACGCTGAGAAAAAACACGCGGACGACACGAAGAAGGTCGGATCGCTTTCGTTGGCGACGAGCCGTGTTGCCACCGAAAAGGCTTCCGATCCGATGGTAAAGGAATTCGCCAAATGGGAAGTCGCCGAGCAGGAGACCATCGCCGACATCTTGAAGTCTATAAAGATGGAGGGCAAAGCCCAAGGCGCTCTCCAGCGGCCGTCCGACAGCGAGGTAGAGGCGATCGACGAGGAAAGCAAGTCTGCGCTGGAGAAGCTGAAGGTCACCAGCGGCGCCGCGTTCGACAAAGCCTTCGTTACCGCTCAGCTCGACGGCCATAAGAAGCTGCTGGCGATCCAGGAAGACTATCTTAAAGTTGGCCAGAACCGCGAGCACCTTAGCGTCACCAAGCTGGCTCGCGGCCAGATCAAGGAACACATCGACCACCTCGATATGGTGAAGTCGAAGGTAGGTTGAAAGCCAGGTTTGGTGACCACGGATGTACTGGCACTGAACCGTCCAAGAGGTCGGAGATTGATCTCCGGCCTCTTCGGACAAGATGGAACCGCGCTTATGAGTTTTTCAAACCTAGTTGGAAGACGGGTGCTTGTCGTCGAAGATGATTACGACCAAGCCCAGGCAATGGCGTTGGCGATCGAACGGCAAGGCGGCGACATCGTTGGCCCATACCCCGACCTTGAGGGCGCCTTCATGGCCTTGCAAAGGGCGGAGCTCGATGCCGCCATTCTTGACGTGAGGCTTGCCGCCGAGGACGTGTTTCCGTTGGCGGATCTCCTTCGTGACAGGGCCATTCCCTTCTTCTTTGTCACCGGATTCGACAGGGACGTGCTGCCAAGGCGTTTCCCCAAGGAGCAGATTATCAGGAAACCAGTGGCGCCGTTCGAAGTTTTGATAGGGGTGGCCCTGAGCCTTGCGCAACGCTCCTCCCGCCATTAAAAAGGAGCGGCAGGTGCGATCTCGGACTTGCTGTCGGCTAGCGGCGATGAACCTAGACCCATCCGCTCACGGCTGACTTTCACGACGACATCGTAGAACCGGCCGGAACTGCTGCAGCAAGGCGGGCTGATACCCATATTTGGAAACTCCGTTCACCGCCGAAGTGCACACCTAGACGACGCTGCTACCCGTCGTCCCCGCCGCCTCCTTTCAAGCGGCGAAGGAAGCCTTCCCGGTAGCGATTGGGAGACTTTTCCTCCTATAAAGCGGTCGAGCTATGCGGCGGAACGGGAGCGTCTGATCATCTGCGCTTGTCGACCCAGATCAAACGGATTGTCAGGCACCTCGTCCGACGCGCACGAGGTGTTCATCGGGATCGGACACTGCAAATTCGTACATTCCCCAAGGCTGCATCTTCGGTGGATGAAGGAGCCGACCTTCCAGGCGCCGCGCCAGCTCATCAACGTCGTCGGCATAGAAGTATATGCCGAATGGGCTTTTGTGAGGGACCAGCCAGTCTTCCGCCGCCTTGGTCAGATGGATCTCGGCGCCGCCATTGTCGTGAAGCATGACGTAGTCTCCGTAGTCCACCGCTTCTGGGTGTCTGGCAAATCCCAGCAAACCGTAGAATTCTTCGCTGGCAACGAGGTCGTTGCAAGGAATGACGGCGACAACACGTCTTCGTTCGGTCATGAGATCTCCCGGGCACTGACTCTCGCCGCGCGAGCCTGACGCGTCGGGCGCCTCAACAGATCTAAGCCAGCATCCGAGAGGAATCAACGACTCCCTGCGTCCCCACGAGTCGTAAGCAATGGCGGCATCCGGCTCGCGCCGGCGACCGCCTCGCTGCCTAGCCGCCAGAAGCGTAAATCAGCCTGGCGCTTCCTCTACGCGGAATGCTCAACCCTATAATCCTGGTTACGCGCCGGTAGGGAACCGAGACGGCGATCGGATTTTTGGAGCTGGCGCCAGCGCTGCCTTGCCTCGCTTTCGCGCTTCCGATCGTGTGGACAAGCTCGTCGTAGCGCACCGTTTCGGCGGTCGAGACTTTTCGGGCCTAGGGTCAGACGCTGTGCTGAAAAGCGACTCCTCGTACATCGAGCGGCGAGCCGGATCCACTGGCAGAGCCTCCTCCATGCCGACGACCCGCTCGTCGCGACCTGGCCACCGCTCTTCAGATCACGACATGAAGGTTGAACGCCTCACTGACCAATTTTTGTATCTAAATATTGGTCAGCTGTCGTGGATAGTGACCAGTTACGATATAGTCTGCGGTCTTAAGAGAGAAAGATTAGGCCGGATCGCACATCGGACACTTTCGCACTGGTTTATAAAGAATCGTTGGTGCGGCGCATTCGGGCGTATGGCCGCGCTCTTATTTGCTAGACATCGAAACGCCGAACGCCGTCAAAAAGGCCCTGCACAGGCGAACCAATAGGCGGCAACATCCGCCGCGAGAAGGCAGCCGAACGAGCGTGACCAGGCAGAGTTCCAATTCGCGTCCAGCTGGCCCGTCACGTGAGATTGAACGGGAAGTTTACAGCGGGGATAAATTGATCTAGGAGCGTCTCGGTTGACCCGGGGATACGCGGCCCACCACCTCAGAAAGCTGTTCTATCGTCACTGGACCATCCGCCCGAAGTATCACGTCACCTTCAATATCCAGGAGCACGACCTGAAACTCTCCAGGTGAGGCTTCTGACAACGCCTGACGAAGCCTTACGACCGGAAGATCGCTCGCCCGACCGTTGAGCAGCGCAGGTTGCCCATCTGAAGGCACACAAGCGACCCATATGTTCATCTGGCGCAGCGCATCGCCATCGATCCGCAATAATTCGTCTTGCCAATCGCGCAGCGCGCCAAGCGTGTCTTCGAAGATCACCACAAGCCGGTGCCCCGGCGCAATCTGGTCATAGAGTTCACCTGCTTGGGCTGGCACTCGGCCCGTGATTTCGGCGATGAGAGATTTCAGGACCATCTTCATTCCTCAAGGTAAAAGCTGGCTCTTCTTCCAGTCTTGATAAGGGGCAAGACGCTGACCTGGAAAGCGACGCTCGATCTCGTCCTGGATGAGCCCGATACGCGCAAGCACCTCGTCTCGCGCGGTTCCATTCGTTTCCTCGCTTTCTTTTTCCAATATGTCCATCGCCGCGAATACCTCGTCGACGGTCATCTGCTCTAGGCGAGACACCAGATCGCCAACCGGTTCTTGTGTGAGATCGACAACGTTCATCGTGACACTCCCTTTGCCACTGTTGAACATGCGGTCTCAAATGAAGTTCCAAACGCCGGGGAACTTTGTTGCACGACCCATGGTTTGCGCCTTGGTCGACAACTAGGACCTTCCATGAAAAACCTGATTTATGTTTCACTCATTCTCGCAGCCACGAGTTCCGCGGTGTTGGCACAATCGACAGCCGAAAAAACCGGCGCGAATTCGCTAATGGGCATTGCGCCCAAGACGGAAGATTTCGTGATGGAGGCGGCCAGCAGCGACATGTTCGAAATCGAGTCCAGCAAGCTCGCACTGGAACGGTCGGACGCAAATACGAAGACGTTCGCGCAGCAAATGCTCGCCGATCATCAGAAAACATCGGACGAGCTCAAGGGCCTCATTTCCGCGGGCAAGGTCAAGGCAACCGTCCCAACGGCGATGTCATCGTCGCACCAGAGCATGCTCGACGACCTGAAGAAGCTCAACGGTGACGATTTCACCAAACAGTACCATTCCGATCAGGAAGATGTGCACAAAGATGCGGTCGACCTTTTTAAGCGTAATGGCGATGAAGGCGAAAATGACGAGCTCAAGGCTTGGGCCGCCAAAACCCGGCCGGCGCTCGAGCACCATCTGAAGATGGCGACTGATCTGAACAAGTAAAAAGTGTTTTGGATGCGCCTCCGGTCAACTTGGCACCCGAGGCGGGGGCGCTCCCTGGCTGCCAAAGACGTTTCCAAACCCGGTGCGTCACAGCGGAGTAGATCCAGGCGATCCTCAACGCGGCTTCGAAGCTGGCCTGCCGGTTGTCGAAAAACTTTTGTCAGCCAATCCGGATGTTTCGGTGTACTACATGCGCTATTCCAACCGGGACCGTGTAGTCCTTCGTCACATGGGCCTTTTCGGCAGAAGCTTATCAAGCCGCAAGCCTATCGGCAGTTCATTTCCGCGCGCCTGGACGCCGGCGGCACGGTGCTCATCGTTGATTGCAATCTTCAACGGCCGGTGCGCTCGCGCAGCGACGAAGGATGCCTACCAAAGGCTGGTCGACCCTACTTGACAGCTTGCAAGGCAAACTGGAGCCACCGGAGTGCATGTGAGAAGCTGTTTATGAGGCCTTCGTGGCGGTATAGACCGCCTTATAAGATCCCGACATGAAGCCGGCGATCGACCCGGTCAGCAGATACGCCCCTCCCCGCGGCCGCGCATAAGATTGCCAACCTGCTGGGCGAGATAGATCGTACCTACGATATTCGTATCAACGACTTTGCACGCTTCAGCAAAGTCCTGGTTGAGGAACCCTCTGCCGATGCCGCGACCAGCATTGGCCATCAGCGGGTCGACAGATCGTCCGACGCGTCCATGGCCTCCAGAAAGCAGTCGACAGCGCCTTCTGTCGAAAGAACCGGTTCGATCGACCCATCGCGATGCCAGACTGTTTCAGACGGTCGGCCGCCTCGTGAATACAGGAACCATCGCGCAGATGATCAGATCATAACCGTCCTTGGCGCCGCACTGGCTGAAGTTCGAACGTGACACCAATGCAGCCACCCTCGCTAGAAGCGCGTTCAAAGCGCAAGCTTTAAAAAGACCCATCACCAAATGTTCGGGGGGAACTTTGACGGGAAGGCAAAGTTTTACTGTCTTCATTCAGCAGAAAAGGAGTTGTTCCATGCCCCAGGGCGACAAATCCGCATATTCTGACAAGCAGAAGCGCAAGGCTGAGCATATCGAGGAAGGCTACGAGGACCGGGGCGTTTCCGAAAAGGAAGCGGAACGGCGCGCTTGGGCAACCGTCAACAAAGAAAGTGGTGGCGGTAACAAGTCCGGCTCCGGGCGTAACCACGCAGAAAGCCACGACTCCTCGAAGAACGGCGGACGCAAGGGCGGCGCGGCCTCCGCTTCGCGTACGAAGGAGGAGCGCTCGGCCTCAGCCAAAAAGGCCGCCGCCACGCGCAAGCGCAACGAGCACCACGCTCATCATTGAACGGCATCACGACCCTAGCGCCGTCCATTTTGGAGAACGCTCATGGCAAAGAAGAAATCCAAACGGAAGTGGTCACAGGATGTGACCGACAAAAGCGATGCGATGGATCTGGAAGACGGCGTCTTCAAACAGCGCAGCGCCAAGAAGATCGCGGACTCGCTGAAGGCGTCTGCCGAACATAGCGACCGCCGCAAGACCGGCCCGTTTCGGTCTGCGATGTCGATGTTGAATTTCTACATCAACAGAGCGGGCAGGCAACTGTCGAAGTCGAGGTTAGCAACGCTCGACAAGGCAAAGAATGAGTTGCGCAAAGATTTTGGCAAAGAACCCAAACACTGATTAGCGGCGTCTCCTCATCGCAGTTGCGGTTCCGCAGCCATCAATTGGGTCTCGCCGCGTGCGACAACCGACTGGGTCCATCGATGCTGTATCTTAGAAATCCAATCTTCAGCTTTGAAGGAAATGATCATGCAAGCTGTTCGTATTCATCGCTTCGGCGGTCCCGAGGTTATGGCGATCGAGGAAATCGATCGGGCGACGCCAGCCGCGAACGAAGTGGTCATCAAGGTCTTTGCCGCCAGCGTCAATCCTGTCGATGCAAAGATGCGCGAGGGTAAATATCCCGTCGTGACCGAAAAGGATCTTCCTTACGTTCTTGGCAGAGATGTCAGCGGCGAGATCGCGGCCGTCGGATCTGACGTTTCCGGTGTGACGAGTGGCGATAAGGTGTTCGCGTTCCTGTCGCCGGAACATGGCGGTTACGAGGAGTTCGTCGTGGCGGACGCGAAAGAGGTGGCTGCACAGCCGCAGGCACTTGATGCAATCGGCGCAGCGGCCGTGCCGCTTGCGGGCATCACCGCATGGCAGGGCCTGTTCGATCACGGTGGCCTCCAGGCGGGCCAGCGCGTGCTCATTCATGGTGGTGCTGGCGGGGTCGGCCATTTCGCCATTCAGTTTGCCAAGGCCAAGGGCGCTTGGGTCGCCACCACCGTGTCATCGTCCGATAAAGACTTCGTGACCGACCTCGGTGCCGACCAGGTGATTGATTACAAGGCCGAGAAGTTCGAAAGTGTTGTAGAGCCTGTTGACCTCGTATTCGATTTGATCGGCGGCGAGACGCAGGAGAGAAGCTTTTCTGTCGTCAAGCCAAAAGGCGCACTCATCTCCACGCTCCAAGAGCCAGACAAGGCGCGCGCAAAAAAACTCAACATTTGTGCTGCGCGCTACACCGCTCAGCCGAATGGAGACCAATTGCGCGAAATCGCGCAGCTGATCGACCAAGGCAAGGTCAAGGTCGTTGTTGGCAGCATATTCGGGCTTGCTCAGGCAGCCGAAGCCCAGTCCGCCCTCAAAGAGAGACATATCCGGGGCAAAGTCGTCCTTAAGGTCGTCGAGCAGCAACAGAGACCTCTTGTCGACGAGGAGACGATACGACAACGCGCGTATCAGATCTGGGAAGATGAGGGCCGTCCCGAGGGCCAGGAGCTAGCCCACTGGTATAGAGCCGCTGACGCGACAGAAGTACGCTACGACTTTCGACGATACCGCCGCAACTTTGTCCCCACTGGATCCTTGGTAATCAAGTTTTATCATTCCGGCGACCAGATCCGCGGGTATGTCCGCAAAATAGCCGACACAGACGCGGATGATACGATTTTTCCCGGTGAAGAAATGGAGCCAGAGGCCGCCTTCAAGCTGGCGGCCGCTCATAGAGCCTCTAGCAATGAGCCAATCTATGTCGAGCTTGTTGAACGTGTTGAATGGAATTCCGAATGGGGTCGATTGGCTTAGGGAAGGAAGTCGACGATGACAAGCGCGAAAGGCCACCGGAGACCGCGCCGGCCGAGACAGACGATGCCCGCTCTGTAGACAGCCCCCGGATCTGATCGCCGCCATAGCGATCTGGCCGAGGCGGCAGCGAAGGGAGCGTCAACGCTCACTCCTTCGGGGTCGTAGCAGCCGAACATTGTTCGACGTCCAGCATATTGACGTGGGTAAAGCGCGGGTACGATGCCTTCCGGCGTCGCCGAAAGTTGTCGTTGGGCACTCATTCATCTCTCACAATGTGTTCAGCTCATTGTGAGCTTATCGACGATGGCCGCGCATCGTCCGTCCGAAACTCCGTCTTCTGATCTCATACTCCGATCCAGCTTTGCCGGACCTGTATTGACATCGATCTCAATCATGGATAATTTATATCCATGATAGGAGACGCAACATGAAACTGAGCGAAGGCGTAGAACAGGCCATTCACTGCGTGGCATTCCTCGCGGGCTTGTCAGAGGATGGCGTGCTTTCGGCGGCAGCCCTGGCGCAATTGCATGGCGTGTCCACGAGCTACCTCTTGAAGCACCTGCAAGCGCTTTCCGGTGCCGGGATCGCTGCGACGACGCCCGGCCCCAAGGGCGGCTACCGACTTGCGAAAACGCCCAAGGACATCAGCCTCCTCGACATCGTCCTCGCGGTTGAAGGACCGGCGCCCGCGTTCCGGTGCGCAGAGATCCGCCAGCGGGGACCGAACCCTCTGCCGCAGCGCTACTTCACCAAGCCCTGCCAGATCAAGGCCGCGATGCTGAAGGCCGAGAAGGTCTATCGCGCAGAACTCGCCAAGGTGTCCGTTGCGGACCTTCTGGCGGACCTCGGCGCAGACGACGACGGCGCCATTGCCGCCCGCGGATGCGCCTTCCTCGAACTCCACGAACGCAAGACGGGCAATCGAGCCTCGTCATAGGAGAAAGCACCATGAGCAAAATGAAGAAGGTCGTCGTCATCGGCGGCACGGGCCTGATCGGCTCGAAGGCAGTGAAGCTTCTGCAGGACGCCGGCCACGAAGCCGTCGCCGCAAGCTCCCGCAACGGCATCAACGCCTACACGGGAGAAGGACTGGAAGCCGCGCTCACGGGCGCCGACGCCGTCATCGACGTCTCAAACATGATGTCGTTCGACAAGGACGTCATTACCGACTTTTTCGGGACGTCGAGCCGGAACTTGACGAGCACCGAACAGGCCGCGGGCGTACGCCATCACGTCGCCCTCTCGATCGTCAATGCCGACAAGCTCATGGCCAATCCTTACATGGCGGGAAAGCTTGCGCAGGAAGAGGCCGTCGTATCCTCGGGTCAAGCCTATACCATCGTCAGGGCAACGCAGTTCCACGAGTTCATCGAAACCCTGGCCGGCGCTTATGCAGCCGACGGCGTGGTCAAGGTGCCGGATATTGACTTTCAGCCGATCGCGGCCAGTGACGTCGCCGCCGCTCTGGTGGAAGCCGCGCTCGGGGAACCCAAAAACGGAACGGTCGATCTTGCTGGACCGGAACGGGCACCCTTCGGTTCCTTTATCCGGGCGTATCTCGATGCGAAGGGCGACCGCAGTCCGGTGATCGCAGACGCCGCAGTCGACTACTTCGGCGCACCTGTCGCCAAGGGCTCGCTAGTTCCTGGCAGAGAGTACATCAAGGGCCGATTCACGGTCGCCGAGTGGCTGAAGGTTTGAGAGGAGTGCGATCATGAAGACCATTCTCTACGCGGCCGCAACACTCACGGCATCCCTTGCTACCGCGTCCGCTCATGACGTAACAAAGGCCGGACTCGCATACGACACGAAAGATGCGAAGGTGACACTCGTCTACGAGCATCCCTTGCCCGACGTTGCCGGCAAGAGCGTCAAGGGCGTCCTCGTCGAATACGGGCCAGGCGGCTACAGCTCCGCCCACACGCATGCGAAGTCCGCGCTCATCTACGCCACGGTCCTAGAAGGCGCGATCCAGAGTGCCGTGAACGGTGGCGAGACGAAAACCTTTACCGCCGGTCAGAACTTCACCGAGCTGCCGGGAGACCATCACGACGTCAGCGCCAATGCCAGCAAGACCGAACCGGCGAAGCTACTCGCCGTCTTCGTCGTCGATACCGACGACACCGTCCTGACGACGCCGCGCAAGCCGTAAAGCGTCCTACGAGACATATCCGCTAAAACACAGATCATCCGACGACGGCTTCTCCGGCGAACGGAAAGCCGTGTCCTTACGAAAGGAAAACAACATGTCCCGCATGAACTGGTCCGAAGTCGCCCCCGAGGGCGCCAAGGCGCTCTTCGCTGTCCACCAGTATGTCACGGCCAAGACGAACCTGCCGGCGGAGCTGATCCACCTCGTCTTTTTGCGGGTGTCTCAGATGAACGGCTGCGCCCATTGCATCGACTTGCACAGCCGCGATCTACGCAAGACAATGTCCGTCGACAAGATCACGCTGGTTCCGGTGTGGGACGAGGTGCCTCACCTGTTCGGCGACCAGGAACGCGCCGCTCTTGCCTGGGCCGAGGAAGTAACGAACGTTAGCCAGACCCATGCGTCTGACAAGGCCTATGCCGCTGCCGCTGCCGCTTTCGACCCGAAGGACCTCGTCGATCTGACGATCACGATCGCCGCGATGAACGCCTTCAACCGACTTGGAGCGCCGTTCCGTCTTCCGGTGGCGGCAAAGGCTTAATCAGGCTCGCAACCTCGTGAAGGAGGCAGCCTGCCGGCCCCCGCAAAGGTCCGGCAGGCCACGCCAACTAAAGCGGCGATGAGATCATCCGCGTCCCCATTTCCCAAAGACGGAAAGCGTTTTGCGGATCGACCGCGTATCTTGCCACGCCCTTGAATGGCCCGGCTCCGCGCTCGTCGACGACAGGAGCTTCCTGGCAATCGTCGTAATATCTGCCGGAAACTCCCCCCACAAGCGGCGAGCCCGCGAGTAGCACCGACGTGGATGCTCCCTGCTCTATCGTCTTGCGGAGATGCTCGGGCGTTCGAAGGCCGCCAGTGTACCTTTGAAGCCCGGTTGCGATTGCTCCGGGGTTGAGAGCGTTCGACGTGATGCCATCGCTGGCCCAATTATTGGTTATCCCCAAGGACATCAAAATGCAGGCCGTCTTCGATTGCCCATAGGCAAGTAGCGGATCGTAGGGAATGAAACGGAAGTCGGGATCATCCCAGAACACCGGCGCAAACAAGTTGCCGGTCGAGGCGACGGAAACGATGCGGGCGCCGTTCGCGCTGGCCAGATACTGGCGCAGGCCGAGCGCGAGCGCGAAATGCCCCAGATAGTTCGTGGCGAACTGCATCTCCTGTCCCTGCCCACTCCTTTGGAGCTCCGGAATGGCCATAACGCCAGCGTTGTTGACGAGGACGTGCAGGGGATCGTCCCAGCTTTCTGTGAACTCCCTGATGGAAGAAAGATCGGCGAGGTCAAGGCGACGAACGCTGAGCCGAGCGGCGGGCATGGCTTGCCTCATCTTGGCGACAGCTCTCTCGGCGTCGTGCGGACGGCGGGCCGCGATCGTCACGGCCGCGCCTGCGGCAGCGAGAGCGCGGCTTGTTTCAAATCCGATGCCCGCGGCGCCTCCCGTCACAATGACATTTTGTCCGGAAAGGTCGACGCCTTCCAAGACCTCGGCGGCAGTGGATGAGAACCCAAATGGGATGGATGAAGCCATGGTCTTACTCCTTTGAACATTCGACTTGCCTGGAAGATAAGCGCGTGGCATTCGTGAACTAGATGGCTCACGCTTTACGCAATGATGAGATAATTCGAACAGTGAGCTCGCTTCCGCCCGGCGAGCTTGCGGCCTTTCTTGCCGTGTGCGAGCACGGCGGATTTCGGGCCGCGTCCCGAATGCTGGGCCAGACGCCGTCGGCAGTGAGCCACGCGGTCGCCGGACTAGAGAGAAGACTGAAGGTAAAGCTTTTCCATCGTTCGACCCGCAACGTATCGCTGACGGATCCGGGGCGAAGACTTGCGGAGCGACTGATGCCTGCGCTTGGCGAAATTGGCCTCGCGGTCGAGGAGCTGCATGAGCAGGCGACCTCACTGTCGGCGCTCGTGCGGATCAACTGCGAGGCCAATGCCGCCGAGCAGGTCCTCATGCCACTTCTGACCCGCTTCATGAAGCTTCAGCCCACCATGCGTTTCGAAATCCGCTCCGAGGGGAGACTGGTCGATATCGCCGAAGGAGGATACGACTGCGGCATTAGGGCTGGCGAACTTGTCCCCGACGAGATGGTTGCGATCGCAATCGGTCCCGACCAGCAGCACATCGTCGTGGCATCGCCCGCCTATCTCGATGAAGCGCCCGCCATCAAGACACCGTCCGATCTTTCGCTTCACCAGTGCGTTCAGCTTCGCATGGCAGGCGGGTCGATCTATCGCTGGGAGTTCCGGCGCCGCGGCGAGGACGTCGTCATCGCAACGCCCGGCAATCTCGTGGTCGACCAGTCCAGACTTCTACTGGCAGCGGCACTTGATGGTATCGGTCTTGCTTACGTGACACGGTGGATGGCGGCCGATGCTCTCGCCGACGGAAAACTGCGGCAGGTGCTGGAGGAATGGACGCCCCCCTACCCCGGCCTTTGCCTTTACTACCCTCGACACCGCCATCTCGGTTCGGGCATGCGCAGCTTTGTCGATTTTCTAAGAGCCGAAGGATCGTCTCGGCCGGCGCCTTGACAGCGAGCAAGCGCCACCATTCTCACCGGCATGAAAGCTGCCCCGCGCGCAAGGCCTTGGAACCTAAAGCGCTGAGATGAGTTCTTCCCCGCCGAGATAGTCTCCAAACAGCACTTCCTCGGCACGTGGAGGGCCTTGAGGTCCCTGTAACTCTCTCGGCTCTCCACATCAGTTGACAAACCTCGTCTCCTTTGACGCAAGGAGCGATATACGCGAACTTCAGCACATCAACGGTGGCACCGAACAGTGAGCACCGACGAACAATTTCTTGGGCTATTGTTTACCAAGGGATCGGCTTGCAAACAGGTTGTCAATCCTCTTCTTAGCCGCAGTTCTTTCTTCAGCGACTAGCTGTCTCCTTCGGAATGATCAGCCAAATCCTCCGCTGCGCGCCAATCGGGCAGCGGCTCGCTTGGCAGTGATCCAGGACGAAAATGGAGGTCAGCAACCACGCCATCAACAGAGCGTATGGTAGGCACCTGAACGTTTTCTTGGGCCGCGAAGCGACCACCGCTCCTATCATCGCCAGAACACTGATCGTGAATACAGGGAATGGTACGCTTTCTCAGGATGCTCCCATTTAAGTGGGCAAATCCTGCTAAAGGGTTTGCCAGCATGTGGAGACCGGGACACCGCACTGACCGGCGTGACTAAAAAAGAAGCTTGTTGCCTTCCGTGTGAGGAGCTCCGGGCATCCCCGTCAAATATGCGAACAGCGACTAAGTGTCGGCGTTTTCGATCTTCCGAACAGTCCGCTCGAGCTCTCTCATACGGCTATCTGTGTGACCCACGTCTTCCGCACCCGATTTGAGAGCCCTGGTCAGTCTCTCCTTCTCATCGCGCTCCCGCGCAGCCGCGCTTCCCGGAGCTGGACATTAAGTCCTCGCGCGCGCGCAGCATAGATCCACTCGATGATGGCATCCTGAGTGTTTGTGACCGTCTCTTCCGGAAGAGCGCATGTGTTTCGTCGTTTCGGGAGTCGTCACTTCCCCTCCAGGCCCGCCATCTATTTTCTAAGCAAGTATATTGAGTTCGGTATGTCAACTCATCCCGCAGCTAGACTTTGGGTGCGGGACAATGGGTTTCCGATCCTACTTAGACGCAGATAATTTCTATGCCCGATCGCTATCAACCCCTCTATTTATAGCTCCACACGAAGCTTACGGACTTGCCAAAAGATAGAGCCGGGAGCAGACTTCATTGATGACCGATATCGATGCAAAATCTGCGCTTCTCAAGCTGCTGAAAGATATAAAGCTCAAGCCAGGGGTGTCACTTAGTCTCTATGAGATCGGCCCGCCGCTCGTCGACCAAGAAATAAGTCAGGACGCCATCGTAAACGCGCTGTACGCCCTCAAAAACGAGGGAATGATTGATCTGCCAGGCGGTAATCGACTGGTGCTGCTGAAAAACCTGTAATTTTCTGGGCCGCAGATGGTGAACCGGGAAGAGGAATTCGAAAAAGAGCTCGGCCGCAAAAAGTTGATGATGCGGTTACCAGCGTTGCGAGACCAACTTCGAAACGCTGCGGGCGAACAGATTGAAGCGCTTTTTGTGGCCTACGAGAGGGCCGTCGCTCATCAGGATAGGGTTCGTTCTCAAAAACACGCTCCCGCGCAGTGGACTGCCTACTATGGAAAGGTTTCGAGGGAGATCGAAGATGGCGTGGTGAGCTATCTGGCTGGGCAACGATGGCAGGATTTCAGTTAGGTCGCGGAACGGGGCGCCTTCATGAACGTTATACGGGATGTTGTGCGGTGGCTCATTTCCGAGCCATCTCTTGCACCGCAGCCGGAGGTGGGACTTCTAAGGGTTTGCCCCGCCCGGAACAATGAGCGAGGGCCGCAGGTATGCAGAAGCAGAAATTCACGGTCAGCACGTCCGTGACAGTTGTTGCCGAGACGCCCCAAGCAGCTGCACAACAAGCATCGGAGCTGTTCTCGAAGTCTCCGCCAGAACGGTTCGACGTTATGGATGAAAGTGGATCGACATTCCACGTTGCCAATGACCATCCGCAAAGGTCGATCGACACGATCGAGAGCGAGGTCGTTCAGTATCCGGAGTTCATGGAGAACGACGCGCCCCCCGGCGCCGGCGGCTGAATCGATCGGCAACAGAGCTATCAGCCGGAGGTAGCTTTCCGGGCTGTTCGAGACACGAAATCAACGGCGACAAAACGGAAGAAAGTCTTCAGCATGCGCTGACGCCTTCCGGAAGATGAGCTTTCAGGACATTTTGGCGGTGGTTTTCGGTGAACAGCGTGAAGGGCAAGAGCGCGCTGCAACTCTCCCGCGAGCTGGGCTGAAGACCGTCCCCGTGGTGACCGAGAACTCGCGACGGCATCGCACCGAGAAGCGGTGATGGATGCCGACATAAGCCCGCTGGATATGGCTGAGGAAGCTCTCGACATGGTTCGTGTTGATCCCGCCTTCGGTCTGGTATTCCTGGCTGTGGTTGACCCGGTGCAACGCCTGAAGACCGTCGAGATCGTTGTAGCTGAAATGCTCGTCCGCATGCAGACGAGACCCCTTGCGGACGTGTTTCCTAACCATCTCCCACGCCTCGTTGGAATCCTCCCTCCGGATGACGCGCGTCAGGGTCTGCTCGCGCCCGCGGCCGAGCGGGTCTCCTCTCGGAGCGTTAGGATCGCGCATCTTCATCAGCAGCACCCAGGCCGTCTTGTACTGGCACGCCGGATCTCCCAGCAGTTTGCATGCGAGCAGCGGACGCAGGTCGGCTTCGGCGATCTCGACGAGGCGCTTCCGGATGATGCTGGAAGGCGAGATCCACATCGATGGCAAGTACGCGGGCGGCCATATCAAGCCGGAGAACCGTAAGGTCGATCGGCGCTGTGCCGAGAACCAGAACTTCAAGCGCCTGACGACGATCTCGGCCGCGTACCAGTCAAAGTATCGGCCAGTATCCGCAGAGGTTTTTCGACGTCGGCCTCGACAATGCCTTGTGGAGCATTCCCCAGAGCAGCAGGCCGTTGTCGACACGGCGATTATCCTCACGCCAGGCGCAGGGCAACCACCCTCCAGAACTCATTTGGGAAGATGGACTAAGTCCGGCTGAATAGCCTTTAGGGCGGCGAAGGAACTCTTGGTCGATTGGCCGGCGAATTGAAATGTGGTTCCAACCGTCTTATCTTGATGTTAGCTGGAATGAGCGAGGTTCCATGGATTTGATCCATCTGCGCCATTGAAATGGCTGTTGAATTAATCTAAAGAAAGTTTGGTTAGGATAAGCGGTATGAGCTACAGGGTTGCCCATCTTGATTTGCAAAAACGCGCTCTTGAAAAGCAAGAGAGCCGCGATCGTGATCAAGCGCGCCTCGATAATGGTTCGGTAAGCCCCTCTCAGTTGCGCCGCGAGAACTCGGCGTTTGCTGCACTTCCCCTTCACCGTTACAAGATGGTTGCTATCGGCGGTAAAGCTTTGGCTCACTCCTAAGAGAGAGCCGGACATGATTGCCCACGGTGGCGAAGATGCCGAGCCGCATCTCACAGCAGAAGAAGTTCAAACGCTTCTAGGATTTGTTCAGCGATTCAATCCGGTCATAGTTGGCGGGCAAGCTGTTAACATCTGGGCCGAACTTTATCATGGCATGGATGAGGAGCTCGACGGCCTCGGCGAGCTAACGAGCAAGGATCTCGATTTCTATCATAACCGGGAAGCCGAGCGCGCGCTTGCAGACAGCCTAGAAAACGGCCTTCTGGAGATACCCTCCGGTGACAACCACACCCCGAATGCGGCTGTCGTAACGGGCAAGCTTGGAAAGCGCGACATAGTGGTGGACTTCCTTGCCCAGATCAAAGGGGTCGAGGACAAGTCCCTCCTCGAAAATTCAATCACCTTTGCTGATGCTGAAAATCCGGAAGCCATTTCCATCACATTGATGCACCCCCTGGACTGCGTCAGGAGCCGTCTGAGCAACATCAATATGCTGGGTCGCCGCAACGATCACTCGTTGCGGCAGGCTGTTGCGAGCTTGTTGATCCTAGAATGCTACATTGAAGATCAACTATCAGATTTGGAAAATAAGTCGTCGGTCAAACGAGCTCTCTCTGCCCTTCGGGAACTTGAGTTCATTATCCGTGACTTGCATATTGGTAAGACAACGGAACGCGAGTTCGGCGATCAACTTAGGCCCGTCTCAATCCTTCAGAAATACCGTTAAGACGAACGTCTTGATGCACGAGTGCGTGAGCATCAACTCCAAGGCATTCTGGAAAGGTTGGAAGCCAAGCAAAACGTTGCCGATCGGCGTCGTGAACGCATGATAGACGTGTCTGACGACCCAGATTCTGACCCAGAGCAACCAGCACCTGGCTGGCGTTAAATAGTTGATGGTTCCGCAGGACATTCAAAGTGTCGGCGTCCGGAACCATGTGGGCCTTATTAAATAGCCACTTCCCAGAGATGCCGATGACCATCGGCCATCCCGGCGCGCCGAATTCTATTCGCCTTGGCGAGCTGGTCCAGTACTTGGGAAAAGCGATTGCCGATCTTCCCCATACGGGGATCGTCCTCTTCCAATCCGATTTCACGGGCAAACGCTGAGGCGCACTGCGCCGTGGTGATCGGCCGCCCAGCCTGACGGAGCGTGCGAAGGGTGAAGCTCCGACGGTCGAAGTCCTTGAAGAGCGCAGAGATTCCGTCGGCACCTTCGCCGCCTCGGTGCCGGACAACACCGAGGGATGCGGCAGCGGCATAGCCTGGCTCATACGTCTGGATGACGACATCGAAGGCAGCTCTCTGCTGTTCGAGCGTTGAGAGCCGCTTCCGCAGATCATCGATCTCAGCGCTCTTCCGCTTCAACTCTTCCGCAACATCGACCCATACGCAACCACTCCTTTAGGATCGCGTCGATCCTAAGAGTTCAGCGGCGGAGAGTCGGGTGGCAGTTGCTACCTAATCCCGCATTTTCGCGTCGAGCAACACGAGCGAAACCCCTCCCATTGCAACGAAGAAGATAGTCCAGAAACCGTATTGCTTTGACAGCCCCTTTAGTCGGGCCGAATGGTGACGCAACTGCGTTGCCGGCCTTTGTTTCGGATGCCATTTGGTCGCGTTGGCGAGCGAGCACCTAAACGTCCTGCATTATCGGCTTGTCGAAGCTCGATTTATTCATATCGCTGACTTCGGATACTTCTCTGCAGATTCCTCTGTGGTTTCGCCTTGTTGTTCGGCGTGATCGATTAGGAACCGGATGAGCTTCACGCGCTTGGTGAGACTGCAAGTCACCCATTACCATCCGCAAAGGTCGATCGACGCGATCGAAAGTGAGGTCGTTCAACATATCCGGAGTTTACGAAGGATTACGCGCCTTCCTACCCCTGCGCCGGCGACAACGTGGATCGGCAGGAGATATATGGACCGGAGGTGGTGTTTCCGGGGCTGTCCGAGGCAGGATATGAACGGCGAGAAAGCGAAAGCGCTAGGGTCCTCAAAATCACTGAATTGACTTCGCCCATTAGCTTGATATGGCCGCTCGCTTCGAATATCGCTACTGACGCGAGGAACACAACGGTGCTATCGAGGTTTATGGATATCGTCATGCAAAGTTAGACGCGTTGTATGGCGATATGGTGAAGAGCTGGAACCCCTCAAAGCGATCGGCTCTTCGCCGCTTATTTATCCTAAGATTCGCAGATGCTGCCAAAGGGTCAAGAAATGGCTACGAATAGTCGAAATCAGACTGCGATTTACGTGGGTGGCCTGCTACTTACTGGCTTTATTATAGCCGCCGGCGCGCTCTTTTCTGGGAAGATGAACCCAAATCACGAGACCACGACGGTCAATATGCAGCGATAGGCAATAGAGGTCTTTGATATTGCAATTGCGGGAACATTTCGTCGTGACAGGAATTTTACTCCGCCGAGATAGTCTCCCAACGTCTTGCTCGGCAGTGGAGGGCATTGAGCCCCTGTAACTCTCTCGGCTCTCCACACCCATCCTCTTGGAACATATAATCGTTTTGCTCGTTTCACGTCCGACCGCGCTTGCCAGCTTGCCGGCTTTGCCCTGACGCGGTTAAAGGGTGGGGAGCCTTATTGGGGCTCCCCACTTCCCACTGGAAATGTGTGACAGGAGCACCTGCGTGTCAGGATACGGCCCCACCCTTCGCCTTGCCTTACTGTTGCACCACCTGAGCACCGACGACTTCATGCCTCTCCCGCCGGGCTTGGGACGAAAAACGGTGAACGCTGCGGATGAAGCCGGGTTTGTCGACGTCCGCGATAGCTCGCGGTTTCCGATGTGTCGGCTGACGGCCGCTGGTCTCGCTTACCGCAAGGCGAACCCATACCCTTTCGACTAGGATCGCAGGACGTGGCAGCAGAAGACCGCAATGCCTGATGCTGTTGAAAGCGCCACGGAAAATCTCGGCGACGAACAGGCCATGTCTGCAGCCGCAACCTCTTTAAAACGGCGATCCGAAACCACTTGAAACCTCAAAAATCACATATTAGATTTTCGCTATAGACCACAACTTGGCAGCGATGGAGGATGTTATGAGCCCTGTTGATGTTCTGTGGGAAAGCCCTGTGACGATCAGGCTGACAACTGGTCTGGAGAAATCATTCAGCAGCATCTCGGATGCCCTGGACTTTCTGGAGTTCGAATGGCCATCTAAGCGTGGCGCATATCACAATTCAGCGGTTGTTGCCTGCCGTAACGCTCTAAAGAAAATGACGCCCCCCGCCGTAGCGCGTGAGTACTTTTTCGCCGCCTGCCTTGAGGCGGGCTTCAAAACGAAGACGGTTACGGCCGCTGGACTTGCAGAAACGGGTGGGTTTCATGCAAACGCGCATGGTTCGCACCCTTAGCGTTTTGGCATCGAAAGTTCGGGCACAAGGCCTGTTTTGAGAACTGGACGAACGCACGTCCAGTTCCGTTGCATCGAACGTGTGTTTTTGTCTGCGCGGAGATGCTGGAAGGGTTCCCGGGCTGTTTGCCGACGGATCAGATAGCTTAGACCGCACTCTCGTCCTGCACCTTGCGAAGCCCATCACAGGATGCATGGCGCAGCTTCCGTCCCTCGCCAGGTTTAACCTAGGGCCAAGCCTATTTGGTAAGGTGACCACTGTGCCCCTGGCCGGTAGATTGAGGAGGTAACCAGAGGTCACTTTGCCATGGCACTCGAAAGCTCACAAGTTAGAGAGCATATCCAGCGAACGTTGGAAACGATGAACCGCCTTGATATGTCTGCCGACTTTAGCCTGCGACAGCAGTTCTCCCAGATGATGGGAGATCAATATGAGGCGCTAATCGGCCTCAGCGTGGTCGAGTTGCGGCAGATGGCTGCCACGAGGGGAAGCAAGCAATAGACGGCGGTCAGCTCGCCTTCCGGAACTCGGCCATGTCGTCGGGGAAAATGTGCATGCCGGTAGCGTGGGCAGCCTCGACAAAAGCAGCACGGGCCGCAGCCGGCTCGGCGGCCATCACCATGGCGTCGATCGACCGGGCGAGAGCACTGTGAAATTCCGGCTTTGTCTTATCTGGCCACTCCGACGTGAGAAACGCGATCATTTCCTCGACGGTCTCGACGCGAGCATGCTGCCCGGCGCCGCGGATCTCGACTTCGAGCGGCTCGATTGGTGTAAGGGAAAAGCTGGCCACGACGCGCTACCTCAGTTGACAGTGGATCCGACTCAACTGACGCCCAAGTGATTCGTTCCGAATCAAATCAAGGGCTTGTCAAAAACGTGTGCATCGTCGCGTCATTCGTGCACGGATGGAGCCTGGACACCAACATCCAATTTCGTTCGAGATTTCATCGATATCGCGCGCAATATGACCGAAATTCCGGGAAATTCGAGACCGTATGACTTTCGAGATCGCCTCTTGCATGAAATCGGGCAGAAATTATTTCCATAGGCCGGCATCATCCCGTCGACAGACGAGTTGACCGCTACCATGACACAGCTCTGAACCGACCTATAAGCTAAGTTGTATTTTTTTTCGTTCACATGAAATCCACCAAGTCGCTTTCAACGTGTAAATAGATCGCTGTGATCGAAAACGGGTTGCAAGATGAATTCGGCGGATCAGAAGAAAGATGAGAATGAAGTCAACTATCAGTTGGGACGGCGTATCAAGATGGCTCGCAAGTCGCTTGGGTTGAGTCAGACCAATCTTGGGAATGCTCTCGGAGTTTCATTTCAGCAGATAGGAAAGTATGAGAGCGGCAAGAATACCATGTCTGTTCCAACGTTTCTGACTATCTGTAAAACCCTCCGCTTGAAGCCGTCAATGCTGCTCGACGATTACCTTGGACGAGAAAAATCATAAGACATGGGAACGTTGGGGCGGGTCAGGGGTTATTAAGGCAGCCGCGCTCGTCCCCCGATTCCCGCGCGGTTGTTATCCCTCTCCAATTCACCCCGCCTTGTGCGGGGTTTCTTTTTGATGCGGAGCTGCTGACCTTGCCCTCGTGATCAGATCAGCTTATTTGGGCTGTCGCTCAGGGGTTTGTTGAGACGCCTGAGCGACAGGCGAAGGGCGTTCTCCCAAAGATCCCTTCGCCTTTTTAGCCGTCACTTCAAGGCGTGAGCGGGCTAGCCGGATCGGAAGACGAGATGATGAACTTGAACGGCGGCGAAACAACGTGGATCGGGCTATCTTGCGTTCCGTCAAATCAATGCTCCCTAGCAACCCCAGATGCCTTGTCGATCGAATTCCATGGTTGACCGGTGTTATTCAATCGACTAAATCCCCGCCGCCGTGCTTCCTGTCTCATCTAGGCGGCAACGGGAGGGTCCGGCCTTAGTGGAGGGTCGGGCCCTTGCCACCACCAGTGGCTTAAGAGGTGTCGAGGCGATTGTGAGATGAGATGTGATCAGCGCGGTCGTCGTTCTTGAAGATTTTCACCGTCGTTTCCAGGGTCGGCCGGCAGCTTCTCAAACCCGGCGCACGCACTTTTTTTCGTCGTCTGCTGACAGCGGCTTGTGCAAAGCGCTTCGCGTTTTCGGGTCGTCATCGCAGTCCGCGTCAGGCCACGCGCTCTCCTGAAACTGGGTAAAGGCGTTCGGCGCATAGCCGGGAAGAACCAACGACAGGCGAACGAAGCGCTCGACGTGGTGAGCGAAGCCGGTGATGCCGCCGTGCCAGCTCTTAGTGATCGTCTCGATGGCGCCCTGGTCGGCTCAACGATCGGGGTTGCGGCTCTGCCAATACCAGCGGCACGAGACCTACTCTCGGATCGGTGTTTACAAGATCTGGCTTTGCGACAAGTCAGGAGGGGATGAGCCGTAGGGCAAGGCACCAGCCGTGAAATGCCTGGTAATCGCCCGTCCTTGTCGACTAGCCAGAAGTGCACCCATGTAGAGCTTGCCATCTCCGTCAACCAGGGTGGTGTTATCAAGGTCCGTGCATGTGTCGCAGCGCTTCTGGGCGCCTGTCGGCCCCAGACCTCTCGGTTGAAGCGGAATTCGGCGCTCACGTGCGATAGCTGGGCGAAGTATTGCACCGATTGGTGCGTTCGGTCGAGGCCATACCGGGCGCCGTAGTGATCACAGAGTTCATGTTCAGGCGTTCATGGCCCCTTCGCCCTCGCTCAGATGCGCGGCAGTTAGGTGCACGGTCATGGAAAACTCCGCTGTTTGGTGTGAATTAGGGAATCGTTTACCGCTAGGCGGCTAACGATCGGATGTGATGGCCTTCATGGAGATTGCCTTGATCTGCAAAATTGCGTTGGCAGTCGCTGTGGTCGCGCTAGTCGGCGTTGCCGTTTTTGAGTCGACTCTCCATCGGCAGCATCGGCATGGCCAGAAATCCAGTCTCCGAAAACGAACAGGCTTCCTGCTGGGCCCACCAGGAACGCGCAAACTCAATAGCGGCAACAAACAGCCGCGGACGAGCACGGCGCGCCAGCCTTTTACGAGCACTGTGATCTCCAATGATTTCAGTGAGGGTTGCAATCGATATGCCGGGAAATGAGCCTCGACAAGCTTCACGCAAGTTTCGGGATGCTACGGGCATCCCAGCTTAAATGACGCGAGCATTCTCGCGGGTGATCATGAGGATCTTCGATGGCATACGACTGGAAAGGCGTCCGCACTCGGCGCATTCGGCGCATCAAGCTGGCGCTATCGTCTCTGATAACCTTGGCAATCTTATCCACGCCACTGATGGCCTTCGACTGGCTTTAGCCACTGAAACGGGTGGATAGTAACGATGCGCTAACCACGTCGGGCCTAACCGCTCGACGGCGATTAAAATGGGTGATTTGGCTAAGAGCGCCCCGCACACCCCTCATTGCTGCGGCGCACGAGATCCGGTGAGCGGACCCACGAGGAAAACGACCGGATCTCAAATATTCCCTCTCAACTGTACTTGAGACACAGTGAACGAGCCGCCGAACAAGGAGGTTCGAACGCTCGCGAAGAAACGCGATCGGTTCATTCTACTCTCTGATATGCAATGAAAGCTGCGGCGTTTACCGAGCGATAGCTACGGTCTACCGGTGATTGATGGTTGCAACGGATATGAGTTCGAAGGGACTGCCTGAACTGAGGATGTCGAGGTCGGACGTGCGCTTGATGTCCTCAAGGTTCGCTCGATGCCGTATCGACTCTGGTCCGGTCGCCCGGTGGATGATCGTCGTCTTCTGGACGTCGTAGGCAACCTCACGCCCGAGGGGAGCAACCGCCCACTTCCGGTCAGTCTAGCCCGAATCGTAAATGTTGCTCGGAAGCGACGAATGCGGAGAACGCGTATCCGGACGTCGACGAGATCGACCGAGCCGACCAGCTGACAGGCTGATAAGCCGTGTCTCTCGTCTTTGAGCTCTGGGTCGGTCAGCTGGGTGGTAGCGTCTAGCTCCTTTCGCTGAGCAGCAATTCCAGCGATGTTCCCGTCTCGGCATGTATGGGTGCGCTTGCCGGTGCGCTCGCGCCGCTCGCCGCACATGCCAAGTTTTTCACCGATAGCGATCATCTCCAGATTGTTGGCGACGACAGTCTTGATGACCAGCGTTTGACCACCATCGGGATTTTCTCCCTCGGTCACAAGCATGCCTTGCCACTTCATAACCTTGCGGATGTCAGCAAAGCCGGTCTTGTGATGGCGAGCTGTCGATGGCTTTCTCGGTAGCCTTGCGGCAAAACATTCTCCCTCTCCAAGAGCTCGGAGACGCGTTGTGCGATGTCGTCTTTATGTTGTAAGCAAGATGAATTCCCGCCGTCAGGTTTAAAGCCAGCAGCATATGCGTCATCGGCTGTCTTGCCTTCTGCCACTCTTGCGCCAATTGCTCATGCCGTGCATTTTTGAGAACCGATACTAAGTTTACCTCAGGAGACACCATGATCTGGGCTTCGATAATTCTAGGAGCTTTTTCGGCGGCTGCGTGGCTGGGATCTGCATTGATATCTCCTGTTCTGAGCGAGACATATTGGGACGGGGCTCCCGCAGGTCTGATCAAGCGTCTAAAGCTCGGGTCGGCGCTTAATGCTGCAGGAGCATTTTTTGCAGCACTGTCTATCAGCCTGCAAACATACGCCCTGTACCCGATGAGCTGATTACAGCGCCCACCCAAATCGCTCCCAGACGGCTGGCCGTAAGCGCAAGCGAGGACGTTTAATTAGTCGGCTACAGCCAGCTCCTGTTTCAAGCTAACCTGGGAGGCAGTTACATGAAATTAGGTGTCTGAAATGCGGCGCCACGGGCAAAGTCACCGTTGAACATTCGGTCTTCGATGCTGTGACACTCTCCCTCTTTCGTTCCGGGCATCTGGGCTTTTTGGAGTCCAAAACACCTTGCATTACAAAATCTTAACCAAACCATTCATATTCAGTTAATAGCGCCAGTCCTACGGTCTTCGTGTCAACAACGAGGACCATGAATATGAAACTTCTCGCAAGCTCAGTCGCAGCCGCACTCGCTTTGGCTTCTCTAGCCGCTCCCATGTCTGCTCAGGCAGCAAGCAATCACCGTGATTGAAAGCATGCTCATCCGCACAAGCAAGTCTGCCACACTGAGCGCCACAAGGTGAAACACCACGGCCGGTGGATTGTTAAGACGGTCAAAGTCTGCCGATAACGGTCTGAATGGCGTAGAGTTGCCCCGCTGGAAGGCGGGGCTATGCGCTCGAGTTAGCTATCCAGCTGCTGGCGGACGGCTGCGGAGGGCTATCAGCCATTGAGATTTTCATTTTTCGCACCACTTATGGCTGATGAACAAATCAGAGACCAAAGCGCACATCACCCACATAGAATCTATGTCGATTATCGCTGCTCAGGATGCCGCGCGCGATAAGAAGACGTCGCAGTTGCGGGAGCTACGCTTGGCTCGCGATGCGGAGAGGGCCGCGAGCGAAGAGGTGAAGCCAGTCAAGCCTAGACGAAAGCGAACCGCCTCGTAGCTTGGACACTGTGCGACGTATCAAACAGAAAGGCGGCCCGGAGGCGGCCTGATGTGCTGATCGCCCTACGCAAATCACCACAACAATCACTTCATCCCGTTTAAGCTCTGCCTTTTGTAACACCACCGAAGACACGGGTTGTCGGTAAAAGGTCTTTCGCCAGTATCACTGCAACTGCTTGTACATGCCTCGCATTTGTATCGGATACCTGTTTGTTTCTTTCGGCTTAGCGAGCCTCTGCAGGGCTTTTCTCTCCTCAATGACGTGAACAGCCTTCGACAGTTCTGCGTCGCTGCGCTTGCGCGTCCAGCCGGCCACCGAAGCATGGCAAGAGCATGTCATGACTCTCCAGTTGGTGGGATTGCTGATTTGGGCGATGACGCGATCGGTTTCGGGCAGGGGCCGTTTTTCCGGGACCTTTATAAAGAACACTTCTACAATCAGATTACGGGCAAATGACAACGAGCGCACGAGACAACGCGTATCGCAAATGTTGAGCCTGTCGAAACGCCTGGCGCGCTCATCCCTTGACGGCCGTCTGTTCGACGGACGCTGTGCTTTGTCAGTAATACGTTGCGCTGCCGGCGCTCCCACCCCTCAACGAAAATCTCCCGGTGGATTTACTCGTCCAGCGGGTTACCGAAAAGATCAGTGGGGGGGCTTTCTTTTGGCGCGCGCGACAGCGGTTCGTCGATCCGTCCGCCGAATGATCGAGCGCTGCCCGGTCGCCCTGACCAGAGAGCGAACTGGATTTTCTCTCCCGCCTTTATGTCGCGGTGGGCCACGAAATAGCCTCGGTGGTCAGGTGCACTATCATGTCCGGCTTTTTCATTTTCAAAAAGGCAAACGTCGCCCATCCGGGGTTCAAAAGGCATGGTACTCCTCCAGCTCCTGCTGTGTGAGCGTCATCGTGATGTGGCGCGCCGCTTCGCGTCACTCTCCGAGCCATGTCGACCAGCCGATCCACCATACGATTGCAGATGAGCTCGTTTCCAATGTCGGATAATTTCGTTAACGCCTGGGATTCTCGTTGATATAGATGGCGATCATCGGGGGCCTCGGCAAGGCTACGACTGCCCTCGTCTCTAACCGGAATTGCGCCATGGCTTGCGAACGGGACGTCAAAAAACCCTCATGACCTCCCCTAGTATTGGTGCGTAACCGAGGAGGGAAAGG
The DNA here is from genome assembly GCA_900465665.1 of Hyphomicrobiales bacterium. Lineage (GTDB taxonomy): Bacteria > Pseudomonadota > Alphaproteobacteria > Rhizobiales > Rhizobiaceae > Rhizobium. The sequence goes on along the minus strand of UBJO01000044.1, from coordinate 2,172 downwards.
TGGGCAAGAAGAAGGTTCGAGAAAGAGAACGTGTCGCTGAGACAATAAGAAAATTGGCGGTTCCGGGCATGAAGCCCAAAGCGCTGATCGACGCGGTCAAGGCAAAATACCGGAGCGCCTCCAAGAGGCATAGCGCGAGGCGCTTTTGACCGTTATGATGTCTGCCGAATATGATCCTGAAGTCACTCAGGCGCTCATCGACATAGTGAGTGAGGCTGGTGATAGTCGTTTGAGCAAAGACGGTGGAGACGACGAGCACCAATGTCGCTGATCAGACGTAGTGCATGGTCAAAACCGGTCGACAGCTTAGATAGCCTCAATGAATTGTCGCGCCTAATGGCGACGTTTTGACTTGCTCGCGTATTGAAGCTACCAACCTTGCGCTCGATTTCACAATTTCGGCCGCGATCTCCGGATCGCCGCTTCCCACGTCGTACGCAAGTTCTTTGATGGAGGCAGCGGCGTTCCTCACCAGCGTGATTAGCGCATTCTTCTCACTGGGAAGTTGATACGCGAACTCCTCGAGTAATGTGCCGAACTTAATAAGGACGGCAGTGATCTCACGAGACGTCATAAAGAATGGCTTTAGATTGTCGGACATCCTCGCAGCTCTCTCAAAGCGCTTGATTTAAAATGGAAAGGTCGGGCGGATTTCTCGCGCCCGACCTTTCCCTTGCCTCGACAACAACCTCCTGACCTCCTTGGAAGTCGTCGGAAACAATTCAATGGATGACTTAGCGCGCAGCGTCGGGAATTCAAGCCGGAGATGATCTTCCTCGGTTGCGACGCGTGCCAATTTGGGGTTCTATCGCGGCCAGCCACACATTGAGCATAGGTCAACGACACGCGCCGTCTGGATAAATCTTGGGTCATTAATGACATCGTCCTACGAGAGGGGCAGAGGCCCAATCTCGCGTGCCTCATGGCCTTCCTCGCGATCGATACCGTCAGCGGGGTGTGCGGAGCCTCTCAACGGACATTTACGCCTCAATAACCTTTAAGTAATGGCACGCTGCTATGATGACGGGCAGTGTGATGGCGAATGGATTAGATATGCTTCGAGTTTGGCATGGCCTGAGTTTCCCGGTTCTTACTTTGCTGAGCGCTTGCACCACAACCGAGCCTCTTGTGACAGCCTCCACAGGCCTGCCCGAAACTCCACGCCAAACCGATCAAGCTGTGATCGCCGAGACCGTGGGGCGTTCTGACGAGGGCATGCGCCCCCTGGCCTGGGCGAACCCTTCAACAGGCAGCGCCGGCGTCATTCAGCAAATTGGACCTGTCCTCGATGGAGGCCAAGGATGCAGGCAATTCATCAGCACACATCAGACGATCACTGGGAGTTCAACTCTGGACGGCGTCGCTTGTCCCTCGGGGAACAACCACTGGAAAATCAATGGCTAAATGACTTCAGGCCTGGCGTACGTCCTGTGCCGGTGGAGCGACGCCAGCGCACGTCCCTTTGCATAGGGTCTTCAGCAACGCATAAGCCTCACCCTTCCCCGACATTACTCGAGCATTTTGACCAGCTTCGGCGGCACGAGCGTGGTCGTTGGTAAGCGCAACGAACAGGCCATCTTGCGGATCGGTTTCGTTTGTGCGGGTTTCGGCAGCGCTGTTATCTGGCCTGCCTTGTGATGGCGTGCAACTGCAGCACTGCGGATGAGATATGGTGGTGGGCCGTCGCCCTTATTTTGCGCCGCTCCTGAGGAGAAAGCCGGATGAGGAGTTTGGCGAGCTGCTGATTGACGGCCATGATGGGGGCGATCACCGGCTTTGGCGTGGCAAGGAGGATCGGCGCCCACGCTTCGCCGCCCAGACCGAGGCCGAGGGAAAATCCGATCGCCCAGGGACCGACGATGGTCTTGCCTTTGTGGTTCATGAAGATCGGATAGTAGTGCCCTGGGGCGTCGCATAGCAGGCTTTCCACTTCGTCGTGGCGGTTGAGCACTGTATTGACGAGCCGCTCCTCGATCGAGCCCGGCCTGGTTTGCGGTATTGAGCCCCCGAATACGTGCGGCAACCAGGTCTCCGGGAGGATCTTCACCGGGCCGGCGACAATGGCTGCGACCAGCCCATCGATGGCGCTCACCCCGACGTAGTCGTTGTGGCCATCGCCGCGAAGGTATTCGTCGAGTTCGTCGTAGGAAACGGCTGGCCGGATCATGCGGC
>UBJO01000133.1 GCA_900465665.1 Hyphomicrobiales bacterium | reverse complement strand
CGACGGGAATGGCTCTCCCGACCACGATGCCTCCCCACAACGCCCGCCCCCAATTGCCAGCCCAACCGATTCCGGACTACGCTCCACACAACCGCGTTGCAGGACAAATCGGAGAACCTCATGGCCAGAACAGTCGTCGTTACCGGATCCACCAGCGGCATCGGCCTGGCGATCGCCACCGCATTCGCCGGCAAGGGTGACAACATCGTCCTCAACGGCTTCGGAAAGCCCGAGGAAATCAAGGGCATAACGGAACGGCTTGAATCACTCTCGAAAGCCGGCGTCATCCATCATCCGGCCGATATGACCAAGCCCGACGAGATCGCCGACCTCATCGCCACCGCGGCGAAAACCTTCGGCACGGTCGACGTGCTGGTCAACAATGCCGGCATCCAGCATGTCGAGAAGATCGAGGATTTTCCGATCGACAAGTGGGACCAGATCATCGCGATCAATCTCTCCAGCGCGTTTCACACGATGCGCGCGACAATCCCGCTGATGAAGGAGAAGAAGCACGGGCGCATCATCAATATCGCCTCGGCGCATGCCCTCGTCGCCTCGCCGTTCAAATCCGCCTATGTCGCGGCAAAGCATGGTATACTCGGCCTGACGAAGACGGCAGCACTTGAGCTTGCCGAAACGGGCGTGACCGTCAACGCCATTTGCCCGGGATACGTGCTGACACCTCTGGTGGAGAAGCAAATCCCGGATACCGCCAAGGCGCGCGGGATGACCGAGGAACAGGTCAAGACCGAGGTGATCCTGAAGGCGCAGCCGACGCATGAATTCGTCAAGGCGGAGGAGATCGGCGCACTGGCGCTTTACCTCGCCAGCGACGAGGCCCGCCAGGTGACGGGCACCCACATCTCGATTGACGGAGGCTGGACGGCGGCATAACCATTTCAAATAAAGAGAAAAACCGGGAACGACATGAACGACAGCATCCGCTTTATCCTGAACGGCGAAGACGTCACGCTGAAAGACGTCAAGCCTACCGAGACGCTTCTCGATTTCCTGCGGCTGAAGCGCCGGCTGACGGGCACGAAGGAAGGATGCGCCGAGGGCGACTGCGGCGCCTGCACCGTTCTGGTCGGCCGGCTGATCGACGGCAAGTTGCACTATGAATCCGTCAATGCCTGCATCCGCTTCATCGGCTCGCTGAACGCCACCCATGTCGTCACGGTCGAGCATCTGGCGGCAAAAGACGGCACGCTGCATCCGGTGCAGCAGGCGATGGTCGACTGTCACGGCTCGCAATGCGGCTTCTGCACCCCCGGCTTCGTCATGTCGATGTACGGATTGTGGCTTTCAAACAGCAATCCCGATCGCGCCGAGATCGAAAAGGCGCTGCAGGGCAATCTCTGTCGCTGCACTGGCTACGAGCCGATCGTCAAGGCGGCCGAACAGGTAGCGAGGACGCGGCCGAGCGCGCTGTTCGACCCGCTGGAGCGCACCCGTTCCGACATCGTCGCAAGACTGTGGGCGATGCAGGGATCGGGCACCATCTCGATCACGTCAGGCGAGGACCGTCTGCTGGTACCGGGCTCGCTGGAGGCGCTGGCACGCATCCTGGCCGACGAGCCGAAGGCGACCATTGTCGCCGGCTCGACCGATGTCGGGCTGTGGGTGACCAAGCAGATGCGGGCGCTGAACCCTGTCGTCTTCATCAACCATCTCCAGGAATTGCAGACAATCACCTCGGGCGAAGGCGGCATCACCATCGGCGCCGGCGTGACCTATACCCGCGCCTTCGAGACCATCGCCAGCAAGGTTCCTACGCTCGGCCGGTTGATCACCCGCATCGGCGGCGAGCAGGTGCGCAACATGGGTACGATCGGTGGCAACATCGCCAACGGCTCACCGATCGGCGACAGCCCGCCGCCGCTGATCGCCCTCGGCGCCACCGTCAAGCTGCGCTCGACGGAGGGCACGCGCATGCTGCGGCTCGAGGATTATTTCATCGACTACGGCAAGCAGGACCGCCGCCCCGGCGAGTTCATCGAAAGCCTCTTCGTGCCCTATCCGGCCGAAGACACGCATTTTTCCGTCTACAAGATCACCAAGCGCCGCGACGAGGACATCACCGCCGTGCTCGGCGCCTTTTATCTGACGCTCGACGAGCAAGGCGACGTCAACGATGTGAGGATAGCCTTCGGTGGCATGGCCGGCACGCCCAAGCGCGCCCGCGCCGTCGAAAACGAACTGATCGGCCGTCCGTGGAATGAGGAGACGATCGAGGCGGTGCGAGATGCCTTCGACAGCGATTTCCAGCCGCTTTCGGATTGGCGCGCGACGGCTGAGTATCGACAGCTGACGGCGAAGAATTTGCTGACGCGGTTTTATCTGGAGACGACGGGTGCGCCGGCAGAGCTGCGGCGGTTCGAGGAGGTGGCGTGATGGGGTATGATTTGTACCGTTGCGCCGTGCAGCCCCCTCATCCGGCTGCCGCCACCTTCTCCCCGTTGGGGAGAAGAGACTCGTGGCAAGCCGCTCGCTCCATCTCCCCTTCTCCCCCACGGGGAGAAGGTGGCCCGAAGGGTCGGATGAGGGGGCCACACCGCACGCCCTCAACAATCGCCCACTCACAAACCCCCACCACAGGAGGCAACCCCTGATGGACAAGTCTGCCTTCCCCGACCCCACTTTCATCATCTCAGGGCCGATGCACGCTTCGCGCCGCCATGACAGCGCCCACAAGCACGTCACCGGTACGGCCGACTACATCGACGACCTTCCGGAACCATCTGGCCTGCTCCACGGCGCGCTCGGCCTGTCGGATCGCGCACATGCCGAGATCGTCAGCATGGACCTCTCCGACGTCGCAGCCACGCCCGGCGTCGTCTGGGTCTTCACCGGCAAGGACGTGCCAGGGATTAACGACGTCAGCTCCAACGGCAGCCACGACGAACCGCTGCTCGCCGAAACCAAGGTCGAGTTCCACCAGCAGCCGATCTTTGCCGTGATCGCCGAGACCCGCGACATCGCGCGCCGCGCCGCCCGCAAGGCGAAGATCGAATATCGCGATCTCGCCCACTGGAGCGACATCGACGGCGCGCTGGAAAACGGTGGTGCGCTGGTCACCAGCCCGATGACGCTGCGCCGCGGCGAAGCAAAAGCAGAGATGGCAAACGCCGCCCGCCGGCTGACGGGCCAGATGCGAATTGGCGGCCAGGAGCACTTCTATCTCGAAGGCCAGATCGCCATGGCCATTCCCGGCGAGGACGACGAGGTCGCCGTCTGGTCCTCGACGCAGCATCCGAGCGAGATCCAGCACATCGTCGGCCATGTGCTCAACATCCCCTCCAACGCCGTGACGGTGAACGTGCGCCGCATGGGCGGCGGCTTCGGCGGCAAGGAAACGCAGGGCAACCAGTTTGCGGCGCTGGCCGCCATCGCCGCCAAGAAGCTGAAACGATCAATCAAGTTCCGCCCCGACCGCGACGAGGACATGGCGGCCACCGGCAAGCGCCACGACTTCATGGTCGATTACGAGCTCGGCTTCGACGAGGACGGCCGCATCCACGCGGTCGACGCCACCTATGCCGCCCGCTGCGGCTTCTCGTCGGACCTGTCGGGCCCCGTCACCGACCGCGCGCTGTTTCATGCCGACTCGAGCTATTTCTATCCGCATGTGCACCTGACTTCGAAACCGCTCAAGACCCACACGGTCTCCAACACCGCCTTTCGCGGCTTCGGCGGACCGCAAGGCATGCTGGGCGCCGAGCGCTTCATCGAGGAAATCGCCTATGCCGTCGGCAAGGACCCGCTTGAGGTCCGCAAGCTGAATTTCTACGGCCAGCCCGGCTCCGGCCGCACGCTGACGCCCTATCACCAGGAGGTCGAGGACAGCATTCTGGAGCGGATCGTCGGCGAACTCGAGGAGAGCGCCGACTACCAGGCGCGGCGCCGAGAGATCATCGAATTCAACCGCGACAGCCGCTACATCAAGAAGGGCATCGCGCTGACGCCGGTGAAGTTCGGCATCTCGTTTACGCTCACCGCCTTCAACCAGGCAGGCGCGCTCGTCCATGTCTACCAGGACGGCTCGATCCACCTGAACCATGGCGGCACGGAGATGGGCCAGGGCCTTTATACGAAGGTGGCGCAGGTTCTGGCCGACAGCTTCCAGATCGATATCGAGCATGTGAAGATCACCGCGACGACCACGGGCAAGGTGCCCAACACCTCGGCGACGGCCGCCTCCTCCGGCACCGATCTCAACGGCATGGCCGCCTATGACGCCGCCCGCCAGATCAAGGAACGCCTCGTCGCCTTCGCCGCCGAGAAATGGGACGTCCCGGTCTCCGACATCGCCTTCCTGCCCAACCGGGTGCGCGTCGGCAACCAGGAGATCCCCTTCCCCGACTTCATAAGGCAGGCCTATTTCGCCCGCGTCCAGCTGTCGGCGGCCGGCTTCTACAAGACCCCGAAGATCCACTGGGACCGCGCCGCCGGAAAAGGCACGCCCTTCTATTACTACTCCTACGGCGCCTCCTGCACCGAAGTCTCGATCGACACGCTGACCGGCGAATACCTGATCGACCGCACCGATATCCTCCACGACGTCGGCCGCTCGCTGAACCCTGCCATCGACATCGGCCAGGTAGAGGGCGCCTTCGTGCAGGGCATGGGCTGGCTGACGACGGAAGAGCTCTGGTGGGACGCCAAGGGACGCCTGCGCACCCACGCCCCCTCCACCTACAAGATCCCACTCGCCTCCGACCGGCCTAAGATCTTCAACGTCAAGCTCGCCGAATGGTCCGAAAACGCCGAACAGACCATCGGCCGCTCCAAGGCCGTCGGCGAACCACCGTTCATGCTGGCGATCTCGGTGCTGGAGGCGCTGTCGATGGCGGTTGCGAGCGTCGCGGACTACAAGGTCTGCCCGAGGCTCGACGCGCCGGCGACGCCGGAGCGGGTGTTGATGGCGGTCGAGCGGATGAAGGCGGTATGACTGGGAATGCGGGATTGGTGGGCGTGATACCCCCCTCTGCCCT
>UBJO01000065.1 GCA_900465665.1 Hyphomicrobiales bacterium | reverse complement strand
GGCAGGGCAGAGGGGGGTATGACCCGGCACAACGCCCGCCCGCTCAACCCTCACCCCGAAATCATCACCTCCGCCTCGATCTCTACAGGAAAATTCAGCGGCAGGCCGGCGACGCCGATGGCGGAGCGGGCGTGGCGGCCGACGTCCTGGCCGAAGACGTCGTTGATCAGCTCGGTGAAGCCGTTGATGACGGCGGGCGGGTTGGAGAAGTGGGGGGCGCAGTTGACCATGCCCAGCACGCGGCACCAGCCGGTGATGCGGTCGAGGCTGCCGAGTTCGCGCTTCAGGCTTCCCAGCATGGCAAGCCCCACCTTGCGGGCCGAGGCGTGGGCTTCCTCGATCGTCACCGTGTCGCCAACGACGCCGAAGGGGCCTGATGGGGAGCCGTCCGGGTTCTGCGGGCCGTGGCCGGAGATGAAGGCCCTGTTTCCACGCACGTTGACCCAGGGAAAGGGTAGCGTCATGTGAGAGGGCAGTTTCAGCGGCTGGGGCAGGACGAGGCCCAGCGAGACAAGCTTCTGTTCGTAGTTCGACATGCTGTTCCCCTGACATGGCTGCGGTCATGGCGGCGCTTGGCGCGACCAATCGGCCGGATCGTGGATCGGAACCTGTTTCTGCTACTAAAATGCCGTCGAAGTGACGTCGCACACCATAACACGGCGCGCGGCTCTCCGCATCAGGCCGTCAGCGTGGCCTTGGCCGCGGGGGCCGATTTCGGCTTCTTGCCCTCGAAGACGAGATCGAGGAATTCGTTGAGCCAGGCCTTGAGCGGCGCGTCGAACAGCATGCGGCCTTCGAGATGCTCGCGGCCCTGCTGGGCGTTGGGGAGGATGAAGCGGTGGGCGCCGTGGACGACCCAGCGGTGCATCATGGCGCGGGTCAGTTCGGCGTGGAACTGCAGCGCCCAGGCGTGGCCGTTGTAGCGGAAGGCCTGGTTCGGGTAGACGTCGCCCTCGGCGAGCAGATCGGCGCCGCGCGGCAGATCGAAGCCTTCGCGGTGGAAGTGGTAGACCATCCGCGGCCAGTGCATCAGCTGCCGGCCCTTTTCGGTCGCGCGCAGCGGATACCAGCCGATCTCGGTGGTCTCGTCGGCATTGGCCGCGACCTTGCCGCCGAGATGGCGGACCAGCATCTGCGCGCCGAGACAGATGCCGAGCAACGGCTTCTTCTCCTTCAGCGGCACGTCGAGCCAGTTGATCTCGGCCTTGACGAAGTCGTCGGGATCGTTGGCGCTCATCGGGCCGCCGAAGACGACGGCGCCGGCATGCTCGGCAAGCGTTGTCGGCAGCTTTTGGCCGAGCACCGGGCGGCGTATGTCGAGCGGATAGCCCTTCTCGGCGAGCAGCTGGCCGACGCGGCCAGGGCTGGAGCTCTCCTGATGCAGCACGATCAGGACCGGGCGTTTGCCTTCGATGCTTGAGCCCGGGTCGTTGGCGTCCGTGGCGCCGGGGCCGGCAATGCCGGTGCCCGCGCCACCTATGCCCGCCGCGCCTGTACTGTCAGTCGGCATCGTCTTGCACCACATCGATGCCGGTGACGCGCTTTGCCGCTTCCTGGCGCTTCTGGATGCGCTCGCGGGCTGAGACGCCGAGAAGCTCGGCGATGCGCCAGATGGCGTCGTCCTCCATCTCGCTGCGCTCGCCATCGGCATAGACGATGTCCCAGAGAATGCCGATCAGCTCCAGGCGCTGCTCGGTGTCGAGGTGACGCTTCAGGTCCGAGGTGAAGCGGTAATAGTCGACAGCGTCGCTCTCGGCTTCCTGGCCGGCGGCGATGAGCGCGTCGAGCTGTTTGCCGTCGAGACCGTACTGGTCCTTCAGGAGCGTGCGCAGACGCTTCTTCTCGCTGTCCTTGATCTGGCCGTCGGCCTCCATGACCTGCATGCAGAGTGCGGCCACCGCGATGCGGGGATCATCGGGGGCGAAGCTGCTCTTTGGGGTGTCTGCGGTCAGGTTCTGAAAAAATGCCTGGAAGCGTTCGAACATACGGGTCCTGTTTGGCTAGAAGAGGCGAAGCCGTGTCTTGGGTTCTGGCTCGGCCGATGGATTGCGCACGCCCGGATCATCCGGCAGGCCGCCGAAAAAGGGGCGCGGTTCGGGGGCGTCGGCAGGTTTGGTCGCGGTTGCCGGCTCCTTCGGGGCCGGTTTCGGCTTGGCCGGCGCGGGTGCCGCCGGCGTCTCGGCCACCGGGCGGGCGGCCTTGGCGATGGTCGCGGCGCGCTCAAGCTCGATGATGCGGTGATCGCCGGCGGCACTTTCGGGCCTGACATCGCGTACCGGCGGCAGGCTCTTCAGCGCGCTGTCGATGGAGATGACGGAGCCTTCCTCGACCGGGCCCTCGACCTGGCCGAACGGCGCCTTCCAGACGAAGGCGTCGAGCTTGCCCGTGACGGGAGAGAGCGGCAGCCATTTGTCGGAGACATAGCCGTCCGCGACCCAAGCCGGATCGCGCGGCGCCTTCAGCGCCTGGGCGAGCCAGTGGCGGATGCGGCCCTGGTCTCCGGTCTCGGCTTCCTCGATATCGGCGAGCAGCAGGAAGGCTGCCTCGCGCGGCTCGATGCGGGCGGCGGCCTCTGCCTTGGCGCGGGCCTTGGCGAAATCCCTGATGTCGAGCGCTGCCTGGGCGACGATCAACAGCGATTCGATGTTGTTGGGGCGGAGCGCCTCCAGCTTTTCGGCGCGCTTCAGCCGGTCGGCGAGCGAATCGCCGCTGCGGGCGCGCACATAGGTGGCGCCGATCTCGGGATGCGGGTTGGTCTTCCACGCTTGTTCGAGAATGGAGGCTGCCTTGCGCAGCTTGTCTTCGTGAAACAGTGCCTTGGCGGCGATGATCGCGGCCGGCTCGAAATCGGCCGAGAGTTTCAGCGCGTGGGTGGCGTCGTCGCGGGCGCCTGAAGGATCGTTCTCCAGCTTCTCGTCGGCGCGGGCGGTCAGCAGCACGGCGCGCAGCCGGTCGGCCTCGGCCTTTTCGATGACGCGGGCGGCCTTCTGCTGCTCGAGCAGGCGGATCGCATCGTCCCAGCGGCCGGACTGGCTGCGGTATTCGAGCGTCGCCTGTGCGGCCCAGGGAAGATAGGGCGCGTTGTCGGCGGCCTTTTCGGCATATTGCCGGGCGGCCTCGTTGGCGCCGAGGCGCTTTGCCTCGAGATAAAGGCCGCGCAGGCCAAGCTCGCGGGTTTCGGGATCCTCGACCATCGCCTCGAACTTGGCGCGGGCCTCGTCATGCCGGCCTTCGATGAGGGCGGCCTGGGCTTCGAGCAGCGCGATCAGCGGCTCCTGGTCGGCGCGGATCAGGCCGCGCGAGCGGGCGGCCATCTTGCGGGCCATCAGCGCATTGCCGGCGCCGGCGGCGATCAGGCCGGTCGAGAGCGCCTGGTAGCCGCGGTCGCGCTTGCGGGCGCGGAAATAGCGGGTGACGGAGTGGGGCGAGGTCCAGATGACGCGCACCAGCCACCAGGCGACCATGACGACCGCGATCAGCGCGATGATGGCGGTGGCGGCGACGATCAGCCGGGTCTGATAAAGCTGGCCCTCCCAGATGAGCGAGAGATCGCCTGGGCGATCGGCAAGCCAAGAGAAGCCGTAGCCGAGAACGAGCACGAGAAGCGCGAAGACGACGAGCCTGATCATATCCTCAGCCCTCCTTACCGGTGCCTGAGACAGCCTTCGACAGCGCGCTGCCGACCAGCTCCTCGACGCGGATGCGGGCGTCCAGCGATTGCTTGAAGGCGGCCGATGCCTGCTTGGCATCTGCCGGCAGCGTGGTCCACTCGTTGGCCGCACCCGGCAGGTCGCCGTTCTTCACCTTGTCTTCCATGCGCGCGGCAATCGCCTCGACGCTTTCGCCCTGGATGTTGCCGACCGGGCGCACGCTGACTAGCGACTTGGCGCCGGCCATCAGCCGGTCGGACCAGCTCTCGTTCGGATCGGCCTTGTTGACGCTGCCGACAATCGCGGTCGCGACATCCGGCGCCTGGCGGATCAGCTCGGCGCGCGAGGGCACGCCGGTTTCGGCGAAATTCTTGAGGTCGGCGACGACGGGATCATCCGGCGAAACGCCGGCATAGGTGTCGAGCTCGGCGACAAAGGGGCCGCCGCGATCGATCGCGGCCTTCAGGCCGGCCGCGGCGATCGCCTTGGCGACGGCGACGTCCTGGCGCGGCTCGTTGAGCTTCTGTTCGGCGGCGGTGAGGCGCTGTTCGAGCTCGGCGCCGTTTGTCGCGCGCTGCTCGGTCGCCTGGCTGACGGCGCCGCGCAGCTGGTCGAGCTGGGCGGTGAGATCCGATATCTTCTGGTTCAGCGCATCGACCGTGGCGCTATCCGTGCCAGAGTCGGCTACCTGAGGCGCCTTGGCGGCGGTCTCAAGTGCCGCGATGCGGCTTTCGAGCGCATCATTGGCCGGTGCGGCCTGCGGTGCGGCGGCAAGGTTGGCGACGGACTGCTTGAGGCCGTCGATCTCGCCGGAGAGATTGGCCACCTCGGGCGAAGCCGTCTCAGGGGTCGACGAGCCGGGCAGGAAGCCGGCATACTGGATGGCGCCGGCGCCGATCAACGCGATCAGCCCGCCGACGATGCCGGCGGCGATCAACCCGGAGGTGCCGCCCGGCTGGCGCGGCGGCTCGCTCTTCGGCGGCTCCACAGGCTCAGGCGCATGATTATAGGGCGGCAGTTCGGGATCGGGCGCCTTGTCATAGGCGAAGGGCTCCGCCGTCTCTTCAACAGGCGCATCCGCCTTGGCCTTCGCGGCGTCGCTCTCGTCCGTCTCCCCGGTCAGGCCCTCATCGGGAACGATCGATTCGCTGGTCTCCGGCGGCGCTTCGGCTACCTCGTCGGCTGCCTTGCCGATATCCGGGCCTGCGTCATGCTGGATGTCCTTGCTGGCACTCTCTTCCGAGGCAATCTCCTGCGCATCCAAGTCGATCGTGACCGGCTCGTCGGTGCTCTTCGAATGGCGGGGCGGATTTCCTGGTGCCATGAGACCCTCATAATTCTTACAGTGGTTCGAAAGTAGTCAGTGAGGCCGGTGAAGGAAAGAGGCCAGATGAAATTTGCCAGCCACGTCGCTCACAGAAGCGACAACAGGGCGGTCTCATCCGGGCTGTCGGGGATCGCTGACTGGCCCTGCAGGGTCGGAGGAACCGCGTCGGCGATGGCCTGGCTGAGGCAAAGCAGGCGGACGCCGATGAGGGCGTCGAGGTTGGCGGAGATTTCCTTGAGGGCGAAGAAATCCTCGGCGGTGCGGCGAGAATAGAAGAGAATCGCGTCGGGTTCGTGGGCCGAGAAGAGTTCGCGGAGCAGTTGGTCGGGGATGTCGAGGCGGCGCATGCGGTAGCATTCGACGGTGGTGACGGTCAGGCCGAGGGCGGCGGCGCGGGTCTCGAAGGTTTCGGCGCGGGGGAAGCCGGCTAGGTAGAGGAGGCTGGTCTTGTCTGATAGCGCGGTGTCCAGTTGCGCGATGCGCTCGGCGAGGTCTGCGCCGTCGCCGGTGGAGGCGGTGACGTCTCTGAAGCCCGCTATCCTTGCTTCGTCCGCGGTGGCGTCGCCGACGGCGAAGAGGGGGCGGGAGAGATGTGGGGCGAGGTCATCAGGGCGTTCGGTGAGAACGCGGATGGTCTCGGCGCTGGTGACTGATATCGGGCCGTCGGAGTTGGCGAGCGCCGCAAAGGCGGCGTCCGGGTCGTGGGCGGGGGCCGATAGCGGCAGCATGATCGGCTCGTGCCCCATCTCCGCCAGCCGTTTTGCGGTGCGCTCGCCCGGATGCGGTGGACGGGTGACGAGCACGCGCATGCGCCGTCAGCTCCAGCTGTCGAAGAACGAGGTGCCTGCGCGGGCGCGGATATCCTGGCCGGCACGGGTGCCGAGCGCTTCCGCGTCGCGGCGGTGGCCGTCGATGGTGATCGCATGCTGGCTGCGGCCATCGGGGGTGATGATCAGGCCGTGCAGGCGGATCTGGTCGCCTTCGCAGACGGCATAGCCGCCGATCGGCGTGCGGCAGGAACCATCGAGGGCGCCGAGGAAGGCGCGCTCGCAGGAGACGGTGTCGTAGGTCCTGATATCGTTGATCGGCGCCAGCAGCGCGTCGGTTACCGTGTCGCCGATGCGGCTTTCGATGCAGATCGCGCCCTGGGCAGGTGCTGGCGGGAAGGTGTCGGGGTCGAGGATGTCGGTGATGACCTCGACCTTGCCGAGCCGCTTCAGCCCGGCGAGCGCCAAGAGCGTCGCGTCGACCTGGCCTTCGCTCAGCTTGCGCAGGCGGGTGTCGACGAGGCCGCGGAAGGTGATGACGTTGATATCCGGGCGCATGCGGCGGATCAGCGCCTGGCGGCGCAGCGACGAGGAACCGACAGTGGCGCCATGCGGCAGGTCGATCAGCTTCGGGGCGGTGCGGCCTACGACAGCATCGCGAATGTCTTCGCGCGGCAGGTAGGCGGAGAGACAGAGCCCCTCGGGCAGGGTCGTCGGCATGTCCTTGGAGGAATGCACGGCGATGTCGAGGTCGCCGCTCGAAAGCTTCTCTTCCAGCTCCTCGGTGAACAGGCCCTTGCCGCCGATCTCGGAGAGCGAGCGATCGGTGATGCGGTCGCCCTTGGTCGAGAGCACCACGATCTCGAACATCTCCTCGGGGAGGTTATGGGCGGCCATCAGCCTGTCTCGAGCTTCGTTTGCCTGGGCGATCGCCAGTGGGCCGCCTCTGGTGCCGATCCGGAAAGGTTTTGTTTGCATCCGCATTGATCCGTTGTTACCGGAGTTTCTCGTAAACAGGTTTCAGACCCATCGCAATCAACGATCAGGCACCATGGCTCCCTTTCTGCGTATCCTCGGTATCGAAACAAGCTGCGACGAAACCGCCGCCGCCGTTGTCGAGCGGGATGCGAAGGGCGTGCCGACCGTGCGCTCCGATGTGGTGCTGAGCCAGCTCGAAGAGCATAGCGCCTATGGCGGCGTGGTGCCAGAAATCGCCGCGCGCGCCCATGTCGAGGCACTCGATACGCTGATCGACGAGGCTTTGAAACGCGCCAATGTGTCGCTGTCCGACATCGACGCGATTGCCGCGACCTCGGGTCCGGGGCTGATCGGCGGGTTGCTTGTGGGTCTGATGACCGGCAAGGCGATCGCCAAGGCATCCGGCAAGCCGCTCTATGCGGTCAACCATCTGGAAGGCCATGCGCTGACAGCGCGGCTGACGGACGGGCTTTCCTTTCCCTATCTCATGCTGCTGGTCTCCGGCGGGCATACACAGCTGATCCTGGTGCGCGGGGTCGGCGAATATGAGCGCTGGGGCACGACGATCGACGACGCGCTGGGCGAGGCTTTCGACAAGACGGCGAAGCTCTTGAGCCTGCCCTATCCGGGCGGGCCGGCTGTCGAGCGGGCGGCGAAAGCGGGCAATCCTCAGCGGTTCAAATTTCCGCGACCGCTGGTCGGCGAGGCGAAGCTCAATTTCTCTTTCTCCGGCCTGAAGACGGCCGTGCGGCAGGCGGCGACAGAGATTGCGCCGCTGACCGACCAGGACGTGGCCGATATCTGCGCCTCGTTCCAGGATGCCGTGTCGCGGACGCTGAAGGACCGGATCGGGCGCGGGCTCGAGCGGTTCAAGGCGCTCTATCCCGATGTCGAGCAGCCGGCGCTGGTGGTGGCGGGCGGCGTTGCCGCCAATCTCGTCGTGCGCGGCACGCTGCAGGCGCTGTGCGACAAGAACCGTTTCCGCTTCGTGGCCCCGCCGCTGCATCTCTGCACCGACAACGCTGTCATGATCGCCTGGGCCGGGCTGGAGCGGATGGCTACGGGCGTTGCGCCCGATGACCTCGACGTGCAGCCGCGCTCGCGCTGGCCGCTGGATTCGAGCGCCGAGACATTGCTGGGCTTCGGCAAGCGGGGAGCAAAGGCATGAGTGGAGAAAGCGAAACGATCGCCGTCATCGGCGCCGGCGCATTCGGGACGGCATTGGCTGCCGTGATCGCGCTGACGGGGCGGCACAAGGTGACGCTGATCGGCCGCGACCCGCAGCTGATGGCCGATCTCGCCGCCGAGCATCTGCACGATGCGGCGCTTCCAGGTATTCCTTTGCCGGAGACGCTGCAGTTTTCCGCCGAGCCGGATGCGATCGGTGATGCCGGCATCGTGCTCTTTGCCATGCCCTCGCAGGCGCAGGCCGATGCGGCGCGGCAGTATGAACCTTACCTGGCTAAGGACGCCGTCGTGGTCACCTGCGCCAAGGGGATCGAGAAGACCACGGGCAATCTGTTGACCGACATGCTGGCCAAGGCGTTGCCGGGGCATGCGATTGCCGTACTGTCGGGGCCGGGCTTTGCGGCCGATATCGCCAAGGGCTTGCCGACCGCGATGGTGGTTGCTGCCGAGAACGGCGAGATTGCCGAGCGGCTGGCGCAGGCGATCTCGGGGCGCACCTTCCGGCTCTATCCTTCGTCCGACAGGATCGGCGTGCAGCTCGGTGGCGCCCTGAAGAACGTGCTGGCGATTGCCTGCGGTATCGTCGAGGGCGCCGGCATCGGCGATTCGGCGCGGGCGGCGCTGATCGCGCGCGGGCTTGCCGAGATGTCGCGCTTCGTCGTTGCGAAGGGCGGGCAGGCGGATACGGTGCCGGGTCTGTCCGGTCTCGGCGACCTCGTGCTGACCGCCACCAGCCATCAATCGCGCAACCTGCGTTTCGGCATCGCGCTCGGGCGCGGCGAGACGCGCGACCCCGCGCATGGCGAGCTTGTCGAGGGGGCGTTTGCCGCCGCCGTCGTGTCGCGGCTCGCCAAGTCGCTTGATATCGACATGCCAGTCACCGACGCGGTGTCCGCAATCATCGAGGGCAAGCTCGGCATTGCCGCTGCCATCGACCAGCTGATGACGCGTCCGATCACGACCGAATAGGAGAACCCACATGCTTTTCGCCTTTGTCTGCAAGGATAAGCCTGGCCACCTCAATGTCCGCATGGACACGCGCCCCACGCATGTCGAGCATCTCAATGCGCTCAACGCCGCCGGCACGCTGAAGATGGCCGGTCCGTTTCTCGATGCTGAGGGCAAGCCTTGCGGCAGCCTCGTGATCGTCGAGGCCGAGACCATCGAGGCGGCGACCGATATCGCCAATGCCGATCCCTATGCGAAGGCGGGCCTGTTCGAGAGCGTCGAGGTGAAGCCCTTCAACTGGGTCTTCAACAAGCCGGAGGCTTAATTCAAGTGGCGCACTGGCTTTACAAATCCGAACCGTCGGCATGGTCCTGGGAGCAGCAGAAGGCTGCCGGCGAAAAGGGCACGGAGTGGACCGGCGTTCGCAACTATCTGGCGCGCAACAACATGCGGGCGATGCAGATCGGCGACAAGGGCTTCTTCTACCACTCCAATGATGGGCTGGAGATCGTCGGCATCGTCGAGGTCTGCGCGCTGTCGCATCCCGATTCCACCGCCAAGGGCGATCCCAAGTGGGACTGCGTCGATATCCGCGCCGTCCGTGACATGCCGAAGCCGGTGACGCTGAAGGATGTGAAGGCGAGCGAGAAGCTGTCGAAGATGTCCTTGGTGACGTCGATGCGGCTTTCCGTGCAACCGGTGACTGACGAGGAATGGGCCGAGGTCTGCCGCATGGGCGGGCTCGACAACCCGCCGCGCTGATATCGTGAAGACCGACCCCGCGCTCTTCATCCGCGACAATACCAGCCCGATGACGCCGCCGCATGTGCCGGAGATCCGGCTCAACGTTGCAAGCGAAGCGCATGAGCTTTGGCTGAAGACAGAAGAAGAGCTCGCCGAGATCGGCCTGCCGCCACCCTTCTGGGCATTTGCCTGGGCGGGCGGGCAGGGGCTGGCGCGCTATGTGCT